>NZ_HG315671.1:198850-838850 GCF_000723205.1 Formosa agariphila KMM 3901
CGCTACTCCCTCGTGTTCGGCCTTTAGACGAGACGACCGACCACGCCTTCGTAGTAGGTGTTAAAGTAAGTTTAGTTTTAATTTACGTACTTACTTACTTTACCGTTTTTAAATTTACCCCTAATTTACCCCAAGAGTAAGTCCGTTTGTAGTTGGTACCGTTTTAGGTTACTACTCTAACTCTTAACAATAACAAGTCTTAATACATAAGTACTAAATATAGTATAAATATAAGTATTATATATTCTACTATTACTTTAATTAGTTAATTTAATTTTATTTTTATAGTAAGTTAAAATGTACTAATTACACTAATTATTGTTAGCTGTATTATTATTATTTAATTTAGTTAATTTTAATTAAATAATGTATACGTATATTAGAAGTAGAATGACAATTGTAATGTTAGAAGATTACTTCTGTGTAAGTAATTCGACAGACGTAATTATATTAGTTGTTAGTTAGAATAATGTATTAGTTTAGTTTAAGTTTAAGTTTAAAGGTAAAACGTACGTTAACCTTACGTTTACGTTACTTTACTTTTACGTTTAACGTACTACTACGTACGACGACGCGACGGTCGTACCGTTATTAACTTAGTTAATCGGCGCCCTGCGTTGTAGACTATAGTATAAATACTGCTGGTCTATTCCTCTTCTTCTTGTTTTAAGATTTTAGGAATTTGAGTACCATCGTGTGCTAGATAATATTCTTCTAATAAATTCATGGTAGCTGTTAGAAGGTCTTTTGTTTCTAATAGTAAACTAAAGTATAAGGTCGTGTTTTTAGGACTTACCTCTTCAGTTCGTGTACGCTCCACTTGTTTCTGAATTTTATCTGTTATCTCGTTAAATAATGTTTTCTTGGTACTTAATATGTTTCCAATTTCTTCGAAAGAACTTTTTTCAAAAGCAATTCTAGTGTTTTTAAACAACTCTTCAAGAGATTTATCAATCTGTTTTAATTCTTTAATCTGATTGAATTTTAGTTTCTTGTGGTTGTTATTTACGTGTTTGTAACTTACTTTAGAAATGTATTCTAAAGATTGAGATATATCCTGTAAATAGCCTAAAATGTTAATGTAAAAGTTGCTGGCAGCAATACTAGATTCGTCTAAGTTTTTAATGAAATAGAAGATGTTGTCTCTTAATTCATCAATTTCGTTTCCTAGTTTTTCAACTTGCTTTTTGTTTTGTTTTAAGGCTATTAAATCTTGTTTAGACAACCCATTTATTGCATTACTATATATTTTATCTACACGTCTTATAGCATTAGAAATGTTATGCGCACTTTCGTGAATAACTCCTTGAATAGAGCTGCTTTCAGCACGTAGCAATTGGCCTTCCGCTTTAAGTTCCTTATTCTTTTTGTTTATAGACAAATAGTTTCTAGCCAATAAAATAACTGCTAATAAAAGCAATATAGCAAGCATAGATGGTACATGTAAATTTATTAAATATGCAATTGTAGCTGCAGATATAAAAGCAATTAATGCTGTGAAGAACCAACCTCCAATAACGTTTAATACACCAGCAACACGGTATACTGCACTTTCTGCTCCCCAAGCTTTATCTGCTAAAGACGATCCCATAGCTACCATAAACGTTACGTATGTAGTAGATAAAGGTAGTTTCATAGACGTTGCAATAGAAATAAGTACACTTGCTACCATTAAGTTTACAGCTGCACGAACAACATCGAATGCAGGAAGTTCGAAGGTTTTATCTCTTTTTAGCTCGATAGTTGGTTTCTCGAAACGTCTATCTATTTTTTCTTTAGTTTTACTAGGTATAAAGTAATTGAATACTTCTGAGATTCCTACCGCACCACGAACAAATCCTCGAGACAAGAAATTAGGCTGAAAACGTTCTTTAGTACTTTGGCTTGATGATAAATCTATAGAGGTTTTAACAACGGCCTTTGCTTTGCTAGAAAACCATAATGTAGCAACCATAATCATACCGGCTACAAATAACATTAGGGTAGGTGTTTGTACCGCTTCAGATAAAACACTCATGTCAAATTGATCTGCTGGTACTCCAGATACAGACCAAACTTGGTACGATTGCCATGCTGCAATTGGTACTCCAATAAAGTTAACTAAGTCATTTCCTGCAAAAGCTAGAGCTAATGCGAAAGTCCCTATTAAAATAATTAGTTTATATATATCGAATTTTAATACGGCAGAGTAGATGTAAGACACCGCAGTCCATAATAAAAGACTAATTAATAGAATAACAAAAACTTGATTTTCTATAAAATGTGAAATGGTTAATCCGCCTAAAATAGAGAAGCTTTCTTTAGCAAAAGCAGTTCCTCCAATACCTTTTAAGAAGATAAAATAAGAAATAGCAGTAATAGCAAATCCTCCAAATAAAGCCCCTATCCATTTCGCTTTCTTTTCAAAATTATAAGATAGTAATAATCGTGTAACCCATTGTACTAATGCACCAACGGAGAATGCAATAACCACCGAGAGCAAAATACCTACAATAATTTGTGTGGCTTTAGAGGTGTTTATGTAAGTTGTTAAGTCTGCGAAGCTTCCTCCGTCATGACCAATTTTAATTAAAGCAATAGCAACAGAAGCTCCTAAAAGTTCGAATACAATAGAAACCGTTGTAGATGTTGGCATCCCAATGGTGTTAAAGAAATCGAGCAGTAAAATATCTGTAATCATTACAGCCATGAAAATAATCATGATTTCGCTAAACATAAATTCGCCTGGATTAAAAATACCTTTTCTGGCGACCTCCATCATTCCGCTCGAGAATATGGCTCCAATAGCAACACCTAAACTCGCAACAAGCATAATGGTCTTAAAAGAAACAACTTTAGAACCTATAGCTGAATTTAAAAAATTCACGGCATCATTACTTACTCCAACAACTAAATCTGCAATAGCTAAAACAGCTAAAGCGACTATCATCAATAAATATATATTCTCCATTTTTTATTCTGAAATTGATTGCAAATATCTATAGTGTTTCTGACTGATATGTTACGTTAATGTTATGATTTTTAATTATAAAATGAAGTTTTAAAAGCCTGTTTTTATGATTTCATTTTATGTTAAAAATATAGTTTAGAATTATCGATTAGATAACGTTTGAGTTTGTTTTTTGTAAAGTCTTGATTTAATTTCATCCTATCTGTTTGTTTTTTCGCGTTAAAAATTAATGTGAAATATCTGACTGGATTTTATTTATGATTTTTTGAATCGGTTTTCGACTTTTTGTTTTTGAAAATAAAAGATACTGTTTTTTATTTTAAAATGACTTGACATTGCAAACTGTAGCTTAAGAAGCTTCAGTTCTTATTTTTATACTATGAGTACTCTCCTTTTGTAATATTTATAAACAATACCAGTAGTGGTTAGGTGCTATGCAATAACTTCATTAGGAATAAACAAAGTATAATTATTTTTGATTTAGACTTAATGGTTGTGATTAATATAATTGACAATCAACATGTTAAGTTGCTCAAGTGTTTTTGTGTAGAAGAATTTATTTGTTATTATAACACCTTACAAAAATAAGAACTGCCTTAATAAAAAGACAGTTCTTTGTTCATGATAAATAGTCGACAAAAACTAATAGTTATATGAATTTTTGTAAAGATCGTTATTGTGTTTGAACTATATATGAAGAGATTATTATGTTAATATTAAGTGTTGTTTTGTAAAGTTAACATGATAATGTGTTGTAAATCAATAAAATAAATCTCAATGTTAAATTAATGTTACCAAATCATTGCTTCAGTGTTAATAATTGCTTATCTTTGAGGTATAGAACTTAAAATACCTAAGAAGATGAAAACGAAAATAATATTTCTACTAGCGTTATTAATGACTGTTGTGTCATTCGGACAAGATAAAAAAGAATTAACTTTAAATGAGAATACTCAATTAATTGAGGCTACTTATTTTCATGATAATGGTGTAGTAAGCCAAACAGGTTTTTACACATTAGATGGTAAGTTACAGGGAGAATGGAAACAATATGATACTTCAGGAAAGAAACTTACTGCTGCAAATTATAACAATGGCGAAAAAGTTGGAAAATGGTTTTTCTGGGGAGAAGATACTTTAAAAGAAGTAGACTATTCAAACAATGCTATTGCAAGTGTTAGTGAATGGGATAACAAAAGCACTCGTGTTGTAAGTCAATAAACAAAACATATATACATACAAAAAAAGCATCCTTTTCAGGATGCTTTTTTTGTATGTAAAAAGTAAGTTATTATAAACCTGCTTCAATCCAAGACCAAGTTGAAATGTCTACTTGAGTTCCATCGTCATAAGCATCAGTTGTTGTAGCAGCTTCACCATCAATAATTACGTTAGCTAAATCACCACCATCTTTCATGTCGATATTTAGATCGTAACCACTTAAGTATAAGTTAGTGATTGTTCCACCTGATTGTTTTTTAAATTGTAATGCAGTTCCACCAACAGTAGAAATAGCTGTGATGTTTACAAACTTAGGGTTGTTATTGTCTTTATCTCCTTCAAAAACAGTAGAGAAACCTTCTTTAGTATGAGTGATGTAAGCATTTGTTACAGTACCATTCCATCCTTCTGTCCAGTCTACAGAATCATCATCGTTATTGTCGAAGTATAAGTTTTTTGCAGAAACAGTTCCACCAAAAAATTCAATACCATCATCTGCTCCGTTAATTACAGCAATATTTTCTATAACAGTTTCAGAACCTACAGCGTAAAGTGATACACCATTGTATTGAGATTCTGAGTTAATTTGAGCACCAGTGCCTTTAATTACTAAGTTTTTAATAGATCCAGAGTTATCTGCATCATCATTTCCTCCGTAAATAAAACCACCAATTTCAGCAGTCGCATCCTCACCAGCAGTAGTTGTAGCGTTTCCACAGATTGTTAATCCTCCCCAGTCTCCTGGTTCACCGTTAACAGATGCCATTACCACAGGATTAGATTCTGTTCCTTGAATGTCAATTAAACCTCCTTTTAATACAGCGATGTAAACACCTGTTCCACCATCTCTAGCAGTAATTTTTGTACCTGCAGGAATAGTTAATTTTCCACCATCTTGAACAATGTAAGATGAGTTTAATGTGTAGCTAATAGAAGCATCTAAAGTAACATCTCCTGTAACTGCACCTTGTAATACATTACTTTCAAGAGAAACATTTGTGTCTACCCATGAAAAGTCGTCTACGTTAACAGTTGGTACAACTGAAGTGTTTAAAGCGTAGAAAAAGTCTCCTTCTTCAGTAGCAAGAGCTACAGGTGTGTAACCATCAGAAAATACAACATTAGATGTAGCACCTCCATCTTTCATATCTAAATCTACATCATAACCACTTAAAGAAAGGTTAGTGATTGTTCCTCCAGATTCTTTTTTGAATTGTAAAGCCGTTCCTCCAACAGTTGAAATAGCTGTAATGTTGTTAAATTTAGGGTTTCCATTTTCTTTATCTCCTTCGAAAACTGTAGAGAAACCAGAAATTGTGTTAGAGATGTAAGCTTTGTTTACAGATCCATTCCATCCTTCTGTCCAGTCGATAGCATCATCATCAAGGTTTTCTAAGTATAAGTTAGATACACTTACAGTTCCTCCAAAAAATTCAACACCATCATCAGAACCATTAATAACTGCAATGTTATCTACAATTGTACCAGATCCAACACCATAAAAAGAAATACCGTTGTATTGAGATTCTGAGTTAATTTGAGCACCTGTTCCAGAAATTTGTAAATATCTAATAATTCCTGAGCTATCACTATCGTTTGTTCCACCATAGATAAAACCACCTACTTCAGCAGATGCATCTACACCAGCTGTAGTTGGCGCATTACCACAAAGTGTTAATCCACCCCAGTCTCCTGGTTCAGCATCTAAAGAAGACATAATAACAGGATTGCTCTCTGTACCGTTAATGTTTATTGTTCCTCCTCTTAAAGTTGCAATGTAAACATCTGTTCCACCATCTTCTGCAATAATTTTTGTTCCAGCAGGAATGTTTAGTACTGCATTTTCGTCAATAATAAATGATCCAGTTAATTGGTATTGTGTACCTGCATTTAAAGAATAATTTTCTTGTAGCTTACCATTTAAAATACCGTCTTCAAGATTTGTAATAACATCTGATTGCTCTGGTCCAATAGATTCTGGATCATCAGAACTACAACTCGTAAAAGCGACAGCTGAAACTAATCCAGCCACTTTAAAGAAATTTAAGACTAATTTTTTCATATCAATTTTTGTTTAATTTTATAAATGTTTTGTTGTGCAAAGAAAGGGGTAAGGTGTTTGCTTAGCTTTAACCTAGTATTAATGAAAAGTTACGTTTTAACAGTGTTTTAGGTTATTTGTTAAGTTAATATTACTAGAAAGTGTATTTTAATCCTAAGCTTAAAACGCTACCTTTTTTGTATGAAAGAACGGTTTCGTTACTTTCTATACCAGAGTTAATATTTCTTATTTCCTGAGTTTGTTTTATTTCAGGATTTAATAGGTTTGTACCTGCAAACTTTATTAATAAGTTGTCTGTAATTTGTTTGCTTACTACTAAATCTAGAGTTACAAATCCTTTTTCTATAATAGCGTCATTATATAAAACTGCGCTGTTTGAAAAATCTTCAGGAGAACCTAATGCAAATATTTTATCGGAAGAATAGTTACCCGTTAATGTTGCTATAAATTCTTTTTCTGTTTGACTGTTATAACTTATAGATCCGTTTATAATTAAATCTGAAGCACCTTGTAAATCTGTTTCAGTAATGCTATTGTACTGGTAGTCTTCTAGTAAATCTTGAGTAAACCACATTTTGGTAACATTGGCATTTATGTTTAATAGTGTTTCCTCATCTTCGTTAGTAATTAAATCTAATCGAGCTTCAAGTTCTAAACCTAATACATCTGCAGCTTCTCCAGTATTTGAGTATTGAAAGATCCCAGAAGAACCTCTTGTTTGAGCTAAGTTAATTGGGTTTTTAATTTGCTTATAGAATGCTGTTGCAGAGATAAGTTCGCTATTTCTTGGAAAGAATTCCCATTTTAAGTCTAGGTTAAACACATCCGATTTTTCTAAATTTGGATCTCCACGAGTTACACGTCCCGTAGGCGATACGTATTCGAAAGGTGCTAATTCTTTAAATTCTGGAAGTGTTTGTGTTAAACTTGAAGCTAAACGAAGGAACTGGTTTTCATTTAATTCATATTTTAAATTAACACTTGGGTAAAACTCTGTATATTCTTTTTTTATAGATCCAACACGTCCCACGTAGTTGGCAACATCCCAAAGTACATTTATTTCGTCTCTTTCGAAACGTACTCCTAAGTTACCAGAGAATTTTTTATTTAAACCGAAATCTAAATTAGCAAACCCAGCCATAATAGTTAAATCAGCATCGTAAAGGTCTTCGTCTCTTTCACGAAGAACTAAGCCATTGTTGAAGTTTTCTGTAGTAAATGTTTGAGAAAAATCATCTACAGTAGGAACTTGAAAATCACGTGCTCTTACACCAACAAACTGCGAGTCGAATAAACGTTCTTTATGGCGATAATCTGCACCAAAATGTAGTTTTAAAGGTCTTGTATTGGCGTCGTCATCAAACTTACCTAATTCAATAGCGTCTGTTATATAAGCATTGTATTCGTTGTCTTCAATTTTTTGGTCAGATTTTCTTTGTTGAAAATCACCTACGTGTGCATATTGAACAGTGTTAGGATCTAAGATGTTAGCTTCGTTTCTAATTCTATTTGGCTCTTGAGCTAGCACATAATTATATCCAGCAGCCCACTTTAAGGTATTACGGTCTGTAATATTGTGAGTACCTTCAATTTGATTAATTAACAAGGTTGTTTGTTTAAAGTTTTGGTCTCTTACAAAAGCACCATCTTCTTGAGGATCTTGGTCAAATACATAACCTTCTCCGTTTCTACCTTGTTCGTAAACATTATCATCACTCTTGTTTACAGATAAACTACTTACTCTAATATTATTATTGTTATTTAATTTTAAAGCTAAATTTATGTAACCTGTAGAGTTTATATTAGTGTTAGAAAGTTCTGTGTCTGTAAATTCATTATCTAAAATGTTCGATCTAAAGCTTCTAAAAACACCTTCTTGATAGCTGTATTTTTTTGAATGAGAACCAGCAACAAATAATTTTAATTGTTTACCAAACACATCAAATTTAGTACCTCCATGTAAAGAGATACCGTAGTTACCAAAGTTTTTTTGGTGTTCTGCATCCCAACCTTGTCTTGTAATTAAATCTACTAAAGCATATTTTTTCTTATGAAAACCAAAAGTTACATCATTAGAAATTACACTTTTCTTGAAATTATTTACACCAAATAAGTTTGTATTGTATCCAGAAGCTACACCAATAGATAATTCTTTTTTAGAGTACCCTTTAGATGTTATGTCTGCATTTCCAGAACTTTGATCTGCATAACTAGAAGTGGTGTAGGTTTTAGTGATTCCTACATTTTCAATCATATTTGTAGAAAATAGATTTAGATTGATGTTTTTATTATTAACATCATCAGATGGTATTGGCAAACCATTCATGGTTGTAGAAAGATATCTATCACCTAGACCACGAATATAAACCTCGCCAGAACCTTCGCTTCTTGTTACTCCAGATATTTTAGAAGTAGCTGTTGCAGCATCTGTAACACCCAGTGCACGTAAACGTTCTGCTCCAATACTTTCTTTAATTACTACTGCTTTTTTCTGGTCTAATAATAAAGCAGTTTCACTTTCTTTTCTTGTAGTAGTTTGAATTACAACCTCGTCTAACGCCGCAGCGCTAGCAACCATTGTAATGTCTATTTGTGTTGCATTACCTGCAGTAACTTCTACTGGCACTTCTTGAGTTTGGTAACCCACAAAACTATAAATTACAGTGTATGTCCCTGGAGCTATATCTGTAAAAGCATAAACTCCATCCATATCAGATGTAGTTCCTTTTGTGGTGCCTTTAATTAAGATGTTAGCAAATGCAAGTGGCTCATTATTATATTCCTTATCTAATAATTTACCTACTATAGAACCGGTGTCTTGGGAGTAAGAAAACGCGGTAGTTAAAAATACTAAAGCTATTAAAAATTGTTTCATTTTGTCGTTTATTTTCATTGGCGCAAATAAACTTCTGTTTTTTCGAATCAGCTAGAATCACGGGTTAATGATAAGTGATAAAAAGGTTAACTTAAAGTTAGAAGATTTATGATTTTTTTAGTTTTTGTAAACATTACGTTAACATAGCGGCGTTATACAAAATTGTTAAATATAGTGCAAAGTGCTATGTATAATAGAAAGTGGTATATTGCGAGGACTTAAAATTATACTATGAATTGGGAACAATTATTGTCTCTAAAACGTTTTGGAGATGTTAATAAACGGTTAAGGAAGGATCAAGATGAAACGCGTTTAGGGTTTGAAGTAGATTACGACCGTGTAATATTTTCTTCAGAATTTAGAAGTTTACAAGATAAAACACAAGTTATTCCTATGTCGCAGACAGATTTTGTGCATACGCGTTTAACTCATAGTCTTGAAGTTAGCGTGGTTGCGAGGTCTTTAGGACGTAAAATAGGAGAAAAATTACTACTGAAATATCCAGAGCTTAAATTAGAACACGGATACTTGCCCAACGATTTTGGAGCCATAGTGGCATCGGCAGCTTTAGCGCACGATATTGGAAATCCGCCATTCGGTCATTCTGGTGAAAAATCGATAGGGGAATATTTTAAAACAGGTCTAGGTCTTCAATATAAAGACGCGCTTACACCTAAACAATACCAGGATTTATGCGATTTTGAAGGGAATGCAAACGGATTTAAAATTTTAACTCAGAGTCGTCAGGGGCGCGAAGGCGGATTACGTTTGTGTTATGCCACTTTAGGAACGTTTATTAAATACCCTAAAGAATCGCTGCCTATAAAACCAACTCGAGATGTATCCGATAAAAAATATGGTTTTTTTCAAAGTGAGAAAGCAGCATTTATAGATATTGCTCAAGAATTGGGGTTAATAGAGAATGGAGCAAACGGCAATGTGAGCTTTAAAAGGCATCCTTTAGCTTATTTGGTTGAAGCAGCAGACGATATTTGTTATACCATAATCGATTTTGAAGATGGAATTAATTTAGGTTTAATTGAAGAGGAATTCGCTCTAGAATATCTTATTAAATTAGTTAAAGATGTTATCGATATCAATAAATATCATCAATTAAATAATACACAAGATCGAATTAGCTATTTAAGAGCATTAGCTATTAATACGCTAATAAATGAAGCGATTACTGTTTTTGTGGCTAATGAAGAGGCTATTTTAAATGGAAGTTTTGGTGTATCTTTATTAGATAAAAGCAAATATGAAGCTCAAATAAATGACATTATAAAAATTAGTGTTGAAAAAATTTACCAATCACGGGAAGTTTTAGATAAAGAAATTTCTGGTTATGCTGTTATTTCAAAACTATTAGACACCTATATTACTGCGGTTAATAATAGTTATAATGGTAATGCATCTAGTTACGATGGTCTAATTTTAAAAACACTTCCACAAACAATTAATTTTAGTGAAGACGATTTATATTTAAGATTGTTAAATGTATGTCATCACGTCTCTTTATTTTCTGATAGTCAGGCCATTTTAATTTTCAGAAAGTTTTTAGGAAAACACGATTAAAAACACGATAATAATATATTTGTGTCGCTAAATCAATAAACAATCCATATATGACTAAAAAATTACCAATAGTACTTGTGTTAATTATCACTTTAATTTGTTCAATCAGTTGTGCGAACAAAGAAAAGTCTGATAATACTAAAGAACCTTCAATAGAAGCATTGAAGGCGTCTCATAAAAAATTCTTAGAGAATAGTCCTTTTAAGAATACGCAAGAACTTACAAAAAAGGAACGCGCTAATAAAGGGTTACCTCCAAAACGCTACATGGAACGTTTGTGGGAGCTTACCATGAATCCTGCACTTGGACATCCAACACCAGAAAATTTAGCTACTATTCAAAAAGAATTAATTACTCAGCGTAAATCCGATTTAGCTCAAGGTCGAATTCCTGGTGACGATTCTAATAATAATTGGGTAGAGCGTGGTCCAAATAACGTTGGTGGCCGTACGCGTGCAATTATCTTCGATCCAAACGACTCATCTAACGAAACAGTTTTTGCTGGAGGAGTAAGTGGTGGATTATGGAAAAACACAAACATATCTAATGCGTCTTCGGTTTGGACGAGTGTAAATATTCCTGAAAATTTAAATATTTCATCTATTGCTGTCGATCCTAATAATTCTAAAATTATGTACGTTGGTACTGGAGAGTCTTATGTTCAGGGTGATGTAAATGGAAACGGTGTATGGAAATCTACCGATGGTGGAAACTCTTGGACCCATGTATTTGGTGGTGCCGAAGGAGAAACTGTAATTCAAACAGCAGCAAGTGTTACTGTAAATTCACCAAGTGAAATAGCTAATCGAAATGTTGCAGAAACAGCAGATTTTGGACCACGAAATACTGTTACAGGAGATTTAGTAATGGCATCAGATGGCAGTGCATCGCCGTATGAAGCCTGTGGTCGCATTACAAACAATGCAGAAGTTAAAGGCAAAATCGCATTAATCTACAGAGGAAATTGTGGATTTATAGATAAAGTAAAATATGTGCAAGATGCAGGTGCAATTGGAGTAGTGGTTATTAATAACGAAGCGGGAGCTCCCATAGGAATGGGTGGAACCGATACAAATAACGCTATTACTATTCCATCTGTTATGATTTCTATGAGTGCTGGTAGTGACATACGTTCGGCAATAGATTCTGGAGATACCGTAAATGTAAAAATAAGATATAGTAGTTTCGCTGGATATTATGTGTTGAATGGAAATCAGCATATAAATGACGTATTAGTTAGAGATAATAATGGAGTGTCTGAGGTCTATATTGCAGCAGGTTCTACAGCATATTTCGATTCTAGTCCATTTACGCTTTTAGGTCCAGATGATTTCGGACTTTATAAATCTGTAGATGCTGGTTCAAACTGGTCTGCTGTAAGTTTACCTTTATCGGAAAATGGAAGTCGTTTTGAACCTAATGATATTGAATTAGGAGCAGATAATACGGTTTGGGTAGCCACTCGAAATAGCTTGTATTACAGCGATGGCGGTGGTACCATATTATCGTCTAAAGAAGGAAATGTCTTTACAGTAAAACATACTTTAGAAGGAAGTCGTACTCAAATTGCAACTTCTCCAACAAATCCAAATAAAATTTACGTTTTAGCCGAGGGCACAGAAGATCCTGTAATTATGCAAAAAACCACAGATGGATTTGCAACCATAACAGAATTGCCTTTACCTGATGATGTAGATCCTAATATGAGTGCTGACGATTTTTGTAGAAATCAGGCGTATTATAATTTAGTGATAAAAACAGATCCAAAAAACGACGAAACCGTTTTTGTAGGTGGAATAGATTTGTTTAAAAGTGAAAACGGTGGTGTAGTATGGAATCAGTTAAGTCACTGGTATGGTTATGACGATTTAGCCAATGTACACGCCGATCAACATGCTATTGTTTTTGGTAATAACGATAGTTCTAAAATGGTGTTTGGAAATGATGGTGGTGTGTATTACTCATCTGCTTCAGGTGAAAATGCAGAGGCTCGAAATAACGGATACAATGTAACGCAATTTTATACGGTTGCAATATCTCCAACCTCACCATTTAAATCAGAGTTAATTCTTGCAGGATCTCAAGATAACGGAAACCAATTGTTTCAAGGGGTTGTTAGCCCAGGTATAAATTCAACAACAGATATTACAGGTGGTGATGGTGCAGCAACATTCTTCGATCAAGATGGAGAGGATACATATTTAATTACAAATTATGTGTACAATGCCCTCATCACAAAAATTGACTACCGTACAGGAGTTAGAACGACTATATTTGAAGATGAAGAGGAAGCGAGTAATGGAGAGTTTATTAACATTCAGGCTTTAGACTCGAGATTAGATTATTTGTTTTCTAATTTTTCTTCAGGAAATAATTATTCTTACATCGCTTTCAGAACTAAAGTAGAGGAGGGAGAAACAGGTTTTGTTGTAGATACTATTAGTAATGCAGCATTCTTAAACGCTTCACCAACTGCAATGGCAGTGTCTCCACACGAGACAACCGGGGATCATAGTACGTTGTATTTAGGTTTAGAGAATGGAAAATTATTGAAAGTAGGTAATGCAAGTACCGAGTCTTCACAAACATGGGAAGATATATCTTCACCTCAATTTTTAGGAAGTATTTCTGATATTGAATTCGGTGGGTCTTCTAACACTATTTTTGTAACCTTCCATAATTACGGTGTTAATAATATTTGGTCTACTAACGATGGCGGAACAACATGGAAGCAGAAGGATGGAAACTTGCCAGATATGCCTGTAAAAACAATTCTTCAGAATCCTTTAAACTTAGAAGAAGTTGTTGTTGGTACAGAATTAGGAGTTTGGTATACAGCAAATTTCTCAAACGATTCACCAACTTGGGTATCTGCCTTTAACGGAATGAGTAACGTAAAAGTATTAGATTTAGATTTAAGAGAGGATAATACCATTTATGCTGCGACTTACGGAAGAGGAGTGTTCTCAGGTAAATTTACAGGAGAATCTTTAAGCGTAGAAGACAATGTGTTGGCATCAGGTATTTCATTATATCCTACAGTGTCTAATGGTGAGTTTAAAGTGAATTCTAAAACGAACTTAGGAGAAGTAAATCTTCAGATTTTTAATTTAAGCGGACAATCTGTTTATGTGAAGAATCTTAATTTAAGCGGAAACACTGCTACCGATATTACTTTAAATGTAGCATCGGGTATGTATTTAGCTCGATTTACAGAAGGGGCAACAACTACAGTTAAAAAGTTTATAATCAAATAAATTTATAAACACTATCAAATATATTAAAGAGGAGCGCTGGTCGTTCCTCTTTTTTGTTTTAAATATATGCTGACTTTAATGTGTTATAAATTCTTGGAAAACAATTTAGCTAAAGATTCAGCGTCAAGATGTAGAGACTTTTGAAGTTCATTTACAGTGCCTTGTTCAATAAAAGTATCAGGTATTCCTAGAATTTCAATGTTGGTAGTATATTTGTGTTTCGAAGCGAATTCTAACACAGTACTTCCAAATCCACCTAAAATAGTACCATCTTCAATAGTGAATATTTTAATGTGTGTTCTTAAAATAGTATGCAACAAGCTCTCGTCTAAAGGTTTTACAAATCGCATATTGTAAACGGCAATATCATCTTGCTGATTTTGTTCTAATAATCTCAATGCGTCTTCAATGTTATAAGCTATTGTCCCTATACTTAAAATAGCAATCTTTGTTCCTTGTTTAAGCATTTCTCCTTTTCCAATTTCTAGTTTAGAAAAAGGTTGTTTCCAATTCAGTTCTCGACCTCTACCACGCGGATACCGAATGGCGATTGGATGTTTTAAACCTAATTGAGCAGTATACATCATGTTTCGTAATTCAACTTCATTTCGAGGTGCAAAAATGATGAGGTTTGGAATACATCTTAAATAAGCCAAATCGAAAACACCTTGATGCGTAGCGCCATCTTCACCTACTAATCCAGCGCGATCTAAACAGAAAATAACGGGTAAGTTTTGTATTGCTACATCGTGAATAATTTGGTCGTAAGCACGCTGTAAAAAGGTGGAGTAAATATTGCAAAACGGAATAAAGCCTTGTGTAGCCAAGCCAGCCGATAAGGTTACAGCATGTTGTTCTGCAATACCGACATCGAAAGCACGTTCGGGTAATTGCTCCATCATATATTTTAAAGAGCTTCCTGTTGGCATCGCCGGAGTAATACCAATTATTTTTTCGTTAGTTCTGGCCAGTTCTACAATTGACTTTCCAAAAACATCTTGAAATTTTGGAGGGACTATGGTTTTAGATTTAGCAAATAAATCACCGGTTTTAGCATCGAATTTTCCAGGCGCATGATATTTTACTTGGTCTAATTCGGCTTGTTTTAAACCTTTTCCTTTTGTGGTAATTAAATGAAGAAACTTAGGTCCGGAAACCGTTTTTAAGCGTTCTAATTCTGAAATTATTTTTGGTAAATCGTGACCATCTATTGGACCTGAATAGTTAAAATTTAGAGCTTCAAAAATATTATCTTGTTTCTGCGTTCCTTTTTTAACATTGGTTAAATACATTTTTAAAGCACCTACACTGGGGTCAATTCCAATGGCGTTGTCATTTAAAATCACTAATAAGTTAGTATCGGTAACACCAGCATGATTAAGTCCTTCAAAGGCCATGCCGCTAGCAATAGAAGCATCTCCAATAACAGCAATGTGGTGCGTGTTAAAATCGCCTTTAAGTTTCGATCCGATAGCCATACCTAGAGCTGCTGAAATGGAAGTCGATGAATGGCCAACGCCAAAAGCATCATATTTACTTTCATCTCGTTTTGGGAAGCCGCTTAATCCTCCTAATTGTCTATTGGTTTCGAATTGTGATTTACGTTCGGTAAGAATTTTATGAACGTAAGCTTGGTGCCCTACATCCCAAATTACAATATCATCAGGCGTGTTAAATACATAATGTAAAGCAATTGTAAGTTCTACAACACCCAAACTAGCACCTAAATGGCCTTCTTTAGTAGCTACTATATGAATAATGAAATCGCGTAGTTCCTTTGCTAAAAAAGGTAAATCTTCTTTTGCTAACTTACGAAGATCTTTAGGAGAGTCTATTTGTTGTAGTAATTGTGTCATACAGATACAAATGTACGTTTTGAAATTGTATTTTTACATTATGGAAAATATTTTTGATGATACTTATTTTATGAAGAAAGCGTTTCAGGAAGCTGAGACTGCCTTCGATAAAGGCGAAATTCCTGTTGGAGCTGTAATTGTTATAGATAATAAAATTATTGCAAGAGCTCATAATTTAACCGAAACCTTAACCGATGTTACAGCACATGCAGAAATGCAAGCCATTACAGCAGCTGCTAATTATTTAGGTGGTAAATATCTTAAAAAATGTACGTTGTATGTCACCTTAGAACCTTGTCAGATGTGTGGTGGTGCCTTGTATTGGAGTCAGATTTCTAAAATAGTGTATGGCGCAAGAGACGAAGATCGCGGTTGTATAAATTTAAATACAAAGTTGCATCCTAAAACCATTGTTAAAGGCGGTGTTATGGCAGAAGAGGCTTCGGCGTTAATGAAGCGGTTTTTTGTTGAAAAACGAAACTTGAATTAAAGTTTTCTTTCGTCACCTTCTTTTTCTCGCATCTTTTCTAAATTCTCCTTAGTCAGCATATAATCTTTAGGGTCTTTGTTTTTCCATCGGTAATAAGAAAATATAGGGAACACAACTAAAAATAACCCCACAACTCCAAAGCCAATAAGTTTTTCAGAGTAAGGCAAGTCAAAAATTAAACCTGAGAAAATACTTCCAAAGGCAAGAAGACCTAATATAATGATGAGTTGCTTCATGTTAATTTGTACTATTTATTAATTGATATTTATAAGCCGTTAAAAGTACCAATTAGTTATAACTATTTAGTCGTTTGCCTCGCTTATAATATTAAATGCGATACTATTTAATATGGTTTCGGTGTTAAGTGATGTAGTGTGGATTTATAGGATTGGCGTAACTATTTGAAGTTTATTACTCTTATAACTTTAACTTGTAAATTCTATAAGTTGATGTCTATAGGCCGTTAAAAGCTTCGATTTAGAGATGTAGCCATAGTATTTTTCATTTTTAATTACTGGTAAATTCCATGCGCCGCTTGTTTTAAATTTATCCATAATTACGTTCATGGAATCTTTATCGTAATCAATTAGACTTACAGGTACTTGCATTAGGTTTGAGACATTAACGGTGTCGTACTTATCTATGTCAAACATAATATGTCTAATGTCGTCTAACCTTAACGATCCTAAAAATTCATGGTTGTCATTAACAACAGGAAAGTGGTTTCGTGATGATTTAGACACTGCATTTTTTAAAATATGCCCAAGTTTCATATCGGGTTTTAAAATGATAAAATTTTTTTCAATAACCTTATCAATATCCAAAACCATGAGTACATTTTTATCTTTATCGTGTGTCATAAGTTCACCACGTTCGGCCAATTTCATGGTATAAATAGAGTGAGATACATAGTGTTTTGTAATGGCAAACGAAATGGCAGAAACTATCATTAAAGGCACAAATAACTCGTAACCACTTGTAATTTCAGCAATAAGGAAAATCGCTGTAAGCGGGGCATGAAGTACGCCTGCCATGAGTCCGGTCATGCCAATAAGTGTAAAATTGGTTTCGGAGACATGAAAACCAAATCCTATATTGTTAATTATTTTAGCGCATGCATGTCCTAATGTAGAGCCCATAACAAGCGTTGGGATAAAAATACCACCTACACCTCCGGCTCCAAAAGTAGTGGTCATGGCAATGGCTTTAAATGCCGAAATCCCTAAAAGCAGAAGAATAACAATCCAAATGTTTGATAAATCTACATTAAAAGGCGTGTGCCCAATGGCAGTGATGTGATCGCCTTTTAAAAGATTATTCATAAGGCCGTAACCTTCACCGTAAAGTTGAGGAATAAAATACAACATGGTACCAATGGCAACACCTCCTATTAAAAGACGCAAAGCCCGACTTTCAAATTGCTTAAAGAAGGCTGTAATGGCGAAAAATACTTTCGAAAAATAGATAGATGCCAATGCAGTTACCAAACCTAGCAGGATGTAAAACGGGATGTCTTCAACCATAAATTGTTCTATCAATTTAAAATTAAGTAGAACATCGGTTCCTAAAAACAAATAGGAGGTGACCACAGCCGAAATAGACGCTAGTAAAAGCGGAACTAAAGAAACAAAAGCAATATCCAGGCTAAAAATTTCGACAGCAAAAACTATTGCTGCTAACGGCGCTTTAAACATGGAAGCCATAGCGCCGGCAGCCGCACAACCTATTAAAAGCATTCTGGTTTTTGTATTCATATGAAACAATTGGGCGGTGTTGGAACCCAATGCTGCACCTATACTAACGGCAGGCCCTTGTAATCCTACAGATCCCCCAAATCCAGCAGTTAATGGCGCTGTAATTAAAGAGGCGTAAATATTATATCTAGGAATGATACCGTTGAGTTTTGAAATGGCATGCAAAGTTGATGAAATACCGTGTCCGATATGTTTTTTTAGCCAGGTTTGTTTAATAATGTAAACCAGTAAAAGACCAATAATTGGAAGTACAAAGTATAAGGCGCTTTCTGAATCTTTAAATATATCTAAGTCAAAAAGTGAACGAATAAAATAGGTGAGGTTTTTAAGAATTACCGTGCCCATTCCTGATAAAAAGCCAATAAGTATACTAAGGATATAAACAAACTGCCGTTCGGAAATATGTTTGTATTTCCAAATTAAAAATTGGCGAAGAAGGGGTTTTGTGCTAAATGGCATAGTATAAAAATACTAAAAAAAACTCGTAATTAGATTTCGTTTTCAGGCGTTAGCTTGTGAAATTAATAAGCTGACGACGATACGCGGTAAGTAATTTTGATTTAGAAATGAATCCGATATATTTATCATCTCTAATAACCGGTAAGTTCCATGCACCAGAATCTTGAAACTTCTTCATAATATCTTTCATCCTGTCGTTGTGTAAATCGATGATTTCTGGTGGCGCTTGCATCACATCACGTGCTACCACTTCTTTATATAAGGTTTGATCGAACATAATAGGTCTAATATCATCCAGCAGAATAATACCCTCAATTTTTTTAGTCTTCACATTAATAACAGGGAATATGTTTCGATTAGATTTTACCACAGCTTTATGCACGATGTCGCCTAAGTTCATATCTGGGCTAACTTTTACAAACTTGGTTTCAATTAAAGCTTCAATATTCATTAACGTTAATACAGCTTGATCTTTGTCGTGCGTAATTAAATCCCCTTTTCTAGCCAACTCCATGCTGTACACAGAATATGGTAAGAAGTATTTGGTAACAATAAAACAAATAACAACCGTAATCATTAACGGGATAAATAATTTATAACCACCAGTTAATTCTGCAATTAAGAAAATAGCGGTTAGTGGGGCTTGTAAGACACCTCCAAGAACACCTGCCATACCAACTAGTGTGAAATTACTCTCGGATAAATGCAGCTTAAAAAAGCCTAAAGTATTTATGAATTTAGCAAACCCGAAGCCTAAAACAGAGCCCATGAACAGACTAGGAGAGAAGATACCACCAATACCACCGGCTCCAAAAGTAAGCGCACTTGCTATCACTTTAAATATTATTAATCCTAATAATAAAGCTAGAATGGCCCAATTGTTTGTAATGTCTATATGTAAGAAGTTGTCGGTAACAACATCGTTAAAATTACCAGTAACCATATTGTTTATCACTTCAAATCCTTCACCATAAAGTGGTGGAATAAAAAATACGATAACACCTAGACCTATTCCTCCAATTAGTAATCGTTTAATAGGCGACTTAATGTTGTCAAATAAATCGTGAAAGAAGGCATAAACCTTAGTGAAGTAAATGGATGTTAGTGCTGCTAAAATACCAAAGATTATAAAAAAAGGAACTTGTTCGAGTGTGAAAACATCAACCAATTGGAACGGTAAAATCGTATCTGAACCGTAGAAAAAATACGATAATAAAACACCCGAAATGGACGATATTAGAAGCGGTAATAAAGAGATTAACGTTAGGTCTAAACTAAACACTTCAATCGCAAAAATTATGGCTGCAATGGGAGCTTTAAAAATACAAGCTATAGCACCGGCCGCTGCACACCCCATTAATAAAGTACGTGTTGCTTGGTTGGTATGAAACAATCTAGAGATGTTAGAGCTTATCGCAGCTGCAGTAGATACCGTTGGTCCTTCTAAACCTACAGATCCACCAAATCCGACCGTTAAAGGAGCGGTTAACAATGCTGAAAACATTTGATATTGTCTCATAATTCCTTTTTTCTTCGCAATGGCGCGAAGTGTCGAAGGAATTCCATGACCAAATTCTTGGCGAACAACATATTTTTTTACCAAATACGTTAAAGTTAAACCTACTAGAGGAAACAGAAAGTAAAACGGGTGATGGTAGCCACTAACCACTTTAGTTTCTATGAGATGTTGAATGTAGTGCGTAGAATTTTTAAGAATTACAGCACCTAAACCTGCAATTAAACCGACAACAATACTTAAAAAATACACAAAATTCCTATGGCTAACATGTTTCGTTTTCCAAAGAAGAAATCTTGTAAGCAGTGATTTTTTTTGAGTTGGCATAATTAAAGTTTAAAAATCCCGCATAGGCGGGATTTAATTTTTTATGATTTTATGTTTAATTTTAAGCTAAGCTCGTCAAGCTGTTCATCGTCTATTCTTGATGGCGCATCAATCATAACATCTCGACCAGAATTGTTTTTTGGGAATGCAATAAAATCCCGAATGGTTTCTTGTCCGCCTAAAATTGCTACCAAGCGGTCTAGACCAAATGCTAACCCACCGTGTGGTGGTGCACCATATTCAAAAGCGTCCATTAAGAATCCGAATTGTGCTCTTGCATCTTCTTCAGAGAAGCCTAAGTGTTTTAACATGATAGCTTGCGTCGCTTTATCGTGAATACGAATAGAACCTCCTCCAATTTCATTACCATTTAAAACTAAATCGTAAGCATTGGCTTTTACTTCTCCAGGATTAGTATCTAATAATTCTATTTGTCCTGGTTTTGGAGATGTAAATGGGTGGTGCATGGCGTGGTAACGCTCAGTGTCTTCATCCCATTCTAAAAGCGGGAAGTCCATAACCCATAGCGGAGCAAATACTTTAGGGTCTCTTAATCCTAAACGTTCTGCTAACTCCATACGTAAGGCGCTTAATTGTGCGCGCACTTTATCTTTTGGTCCAGAAAGTACACACACTAAATCGCCTGCTTTGGCATTTGTAATTTCAGCCCATTTTGCTAAATCGTCTTGATCGTAAAATTTATCTACAGAAGATTTAAATGATCCATCGTCATTACAACGCGAATAAATCATACCTAAAGCTCCAACTTGCGGACGCTTTACCCATTCGATTAATTTGTCTATTTCTTTACGAGTGTAACTGTTTCCGCCAGGAACTGCTATACCAACAACAAGTTCGGCATCATTAAAAACTTTAAAGTCTTTATGTTGTGTTACCGCGTTTAATTCTCCAAACTCCATTCCGAAACGGATGTCTGGTTTATCGTTTCCGTATAAACGCATCGCATCGTCGTAAAGCATTCTTGGGAATTTTTCAATCTCTACACCATTAACTTCTTTAAGTAAGTGACGTGTTAACCCTTCAAATACATCTAAAATATCGTCTTGCTCTACAAACGCCATTTCACAGTCTATTTGTGTAAATTCTGGCTGTCTGTCGGCACGTAAATCCTCATCTCTAAAACACTTTACAATTTGAAAATATTTATCCATACCTCCAACCATAAGCAATTGTTTAAAGGTTTGTGGCGATTGTGGTAAAGCGTAAAATTGTCCTTCGTTCATTCTAGAAGGCACAACAAAATCACGAGCCCCTTCTGGAGTCGATTTAATTAAGTATGGTGTTTCCACTTCAATAAAGTCTTGATTAGAAAGGAAATTTCTAACCTCTTGAGTTACTTTATGACGGAAAATTAAGTTGTTTTTTACAGGATTACGACGGATATCTAAGTAACGATATTTCATGCGTAATTCTTCCCCACCATCGGTTTTATCGTCAATAGTAAAAGGAGGCGTTAAAGAAGTATTTAAAATTGTTAATTCAGAAACTAAAATTTCAATATCTCCAGTAGGAATATTTGGGTTTTTAGAATCACGCTCTATAACTGTTCCCTTAACTTGAATAACGTACTCACGACCCAATTTCTGAGCCTGATCCATCATGGCTTTAGGTGTGCGTTCTTCATCAAAAATAAGTTGAGTAATACCGTAACGGTCGCGTAAATCTACCCAAACCATAAATCCTTTGTCACGTACTTTTTGTACCCAACCTGAAAGTGTTACTTCATTATTTATATGAGACGATCTTAGTTCGCCACAATTATTACTTCTATACATATCTAAATTTTTGCTGTGCAAATTTAATGAAGATAAATGATTATAAACTAAAAAATCCGAAGCATTATACTTCGGATTTTTTAGTTTGTTATTTAAACGTAATGTTAGGTATTTACAGAAACGATACGTTTTTTAGATAACCATACCTTAAATTTTGTAATTAGGTAGAAAAATACCGGTACAACAATCAAGGTTAGGAATGTAGCTACAAATAGTCCGTAAATTACAGTCCAAGCTAAAGGTCCCCAGAATACCACGTTATCTCCTCCAATATAAATGTTAGGATTAAAATCGCTAACCAATGTAAAGAAGTTAATATTTAATCCGATTGCTAATGGAATAAGTCCTAAAATAGTTGTGATTGCTGTTAATAATACGGGACGTAAACGTGCTTTTCCTGCTTGTACAATACACTCGTAAAAATCATCATGTTCTAAGTATTCATCATCATTTAAACCTAATTGAATTTTCTTTCTGTCTATAAGCAGTTGGGCGTAATCTAGAAGTACAACTCCGTTGTTTACTACAATACCTGCTAGTGATATAATTCCCATCATGGTCATCATAATCACAAAAGCATCTCCGGTAATTACTAATCCACCAAATACTCCGATAAAACTTAAGAAAATAGCCAACATAATTATTCCTGGCTTAGATACCGAATTGAATTGGAAAATCAGGATGAAAAAGATAAGCGATAGTCCAGTGAAGAATGCACCTAATAAAAATTTCATTTGCTTATTTTGCTCTTCAATCTGACCTGTGTAATCAATTTTCACATCGGCAGGTAAATTAGTGAACGTTTTCATTTCTCTTTGTATCTGACTCACAATAGCTGCGGCGTCTGTATATCCAGGAGATAAAGCAGAATACACAGTTACCACACGTTTTGTGTCTTTGTGTTTAATGGCATTATAACCTGAAGTGTTGCTTTGTTTTGCTACAGCCGACACCGGGATTTCTTTAATTTTCCCCGTATTGTCTCTAAATGTAATTTTCTGATTAAAAATGGCACTTGTGTTATATCTATTGGCTTCATTAAAACGCACATAGATATCGTAATCGTCTCCGTCTTCTTTGTAAACACCAGCTTTACTACCAAAAATAGAATTACGTAACTGTGTTCCTACTTGACTAGCACTAACGCCTAGTTCTCCAGATTTTGCACGGTCTACTTCTACCAACATGGTTGGTTTGCCTTTGTTAACATCAATCTTTAATTCGTCGATACCTGCGATATTTTTTTCGTTGATAAAATCGCGCATGTTTTGAGCTAAACCTATAAGTTGATCGTAATCGTTTCCTTCTATTTCAATATTAATAGGAGAACCTGCTGGCGGTCCGTTTTGATCTTTTTCAACAGAAATTAAAACTCCAGGATAAATACCAACTAATGCTTTTTGTACTTTTTGACGTAGTAATTCACTATCTGCACCACGTCTAAATTTGTACTCACGCATAGACGCTGTAATTTTAGCTTTATGAGGCATTTCTGCTGCCGAACCTCCATCGGTTTGTGGATTTCCAGCACCTTCACCAACTTGCGAAACGGCACTTTCTACTAAGAAATTATAGTCGCCATCTTTATATTCGTCATCATCGAGAACGGCGTATACTTTTTTCTCTATTTCCTTAGTGATTGTATTTGTTTTTTCGATATCAGTTCCTTCAGGATATTCTATATATACAATAATCTGATTGGGTTTGTTATCTGGAAAAAATTCAACTTTAGTACGTTGAGATGCTAAGGAAGCACCAAAAGCGATAAATGAAACAATTAAACCTACAAACGTAATAATGGTAATAAATGCAGGCCACTTTTTGCTAAGGGCACGACGTAATTCACGTTCGTACAGATTCTCGAACTTAACCAAGATTTTAGTTTGGAAGGTGTTTGCCATTTTACGTAAAAACAATCTGTAAATCCATAGCATAGCTGAGGTGAAAAGCATTAATCCTCCTAATCCTCTGTAGTCTCCTCCAAATATTAAAATAAGTATACCAATTGCCGAAACAATACTTGTTACTGTAATAATATTCTTTAAAGGCATATCGACATCTTCAATAGTCATGAATTTAGATACCAATACCGAGTTAAAGAAAATGGCAACGATTAGGGAAGACCCTAGTACGGTTGATAGTGTAATAGGAAGAAGAATCATAAATTTTCCCATAACTCCAGGCCAAAGTCCTAGCGGAATAAACGCGGCCACTGTAGTTGCTGTAGAAATGATAATTGGGAAAGCAATTTCGCCAATACCAACTTTAGCAGCTTTCTTTCGGCTCATGCCTTCCTCGTCCATTAAACGATATACGTTTTCTACAACCACAATACCGTTATCTACTAGCATTCCTAGTCCCATAATAAGACCAAACAATACCATAGTGTTTAATGTGTAACCCAAGAAGTCTAATATCATTAAAGACATAAACATAGACATCGGGATGGCGAACCCTACAAAAAGTGCATTTTTAAATCCTAAGAAGAACATTAATACTGTAATTACAAGGATAACACCAAAAATAATATTGTTTACCAAATCGTCTACTGCCCCAATAGTAACCGAAGATTGGTCGTTTGTAATAGTTACGGTTAAATCTGCTGGGAATACATTTTCTTTGGTATCGGCAACAATTTGTTGAATTTGTTCTGCAGCATCTACCATGTTTTTTCCTGCTCGTTTTTTAACATCTAACATTACAACACGGTGTCCGAATTCTCGAGCATACGTTGTTCTGTCTTTTTCTTTAAACGAGACGCTAGCGACATCTTTCAAGTAAATAGGGTTGCCGTTATCGGCTTTAATAACAAAATTATTAAGCAATTCAGGGTCTTCAACTTCACCTAAAATTCGAATAGTACGGCGTTGTCCGCTAGTAATTAAATTTCCGGCAGACATGGTTACGTTTCCTCCACGAACGGTATTAATAACATCGTCGAAACTCACCTGGGCAGCCATCATTTTATAAATATCTACCGCAATTTCTACTTCCTTTTCTTGAGCACCACGAATGTCTACTTGCTTAATTTCTGCAAGGTCTTCAATTTCATCTTGAAGATATTCACCAAAATCTTTTAATTTATCTACTGGA
Organism: Formosa agariphila KMM 3901; assembly: GCF_000723205.1. Lineage (NCBI taxonomy): Bacteria > Pseudomonadati > Bacteroidota > Flavobacteriia > Flavobacteriales > Flavobacteriaceae > Formosa > Formosa agariphila. Next base: position 224,082 of record NZ_HG315671.1, read on the forward strand.
TAATCTCCAGAGATGTTAATGTTAAGAATTGGCATTTCTTCCGATAGGTTTAAATCGAACGCATTAGGCTCTACCTTAGCATCGTTAAATGTAGGCCAGTCTTCGCCAGCGGTTTCAGAATCTATTTCGTCTTTAACCTTTTGTTTTGCAGCTTCAACAGAAATATCTTCGTCGAATTCTACAATAATCATAGAGTAATCTTCCTGAGATGTAGATGTGATTTCTACGACATTACTTATGGTTTTTAACTTGTCTTCTAAAGGGTCTGTTATTAGTTTTTCAATATCTTCTGCAGTGTTTCCAGGATATATTGAACTCACGTATATTTTTGTTTCTACAACTTCTGGGAAACTTTCACGAGGCATGTGGTAATAAGCAGTAATTCCTAAATAGAAAATTACAGCCATTAACACATATATCGTGGTTTTGTTATTAATTGCCCACGACGACATTCCGAATTCTTTGTCGATTTTCTTTTTGTGTTTTGTCATGATTTAGGCTTAATATTTAATAACTTTTACTGTTTGTCCGTCTCTAACACTACGCGCACCTTCATTAATAATTTCTGTACCCGCTTCGATACCGCTTAGTACTTCTATGATATCGCCTTGCGTTTTTCCGGTTTTAATAATTACGCGTTCTGCAACACCTTCGTCGTTAGCCTCTTTGTTTTTTACAGCATAAATATATTGTTCGCCGTTTGCGTTTTCAGAAATGATACTTAACGGAATTAATACCGCATTTTCGTTGGTGTAATCGTTAATTCTAAGTTTTGCAGTTAGGTTAGGCTTAATGTTCTTTTCTTTATTTGGTACAGCAACTTCAACTTTAAAAGTTCTGTTTGCTGGGTTAATAAAATTACTAGCCTGACGTATTTTTGTTTCTACAGATGTTCCTAAAACTGGAAATTCAACTTTTACTTGTTTTCCTTCTACCACATCTGTGATGTAATTTTCTGGAACTTCTGTTTCGATATACATATCTTTAAGATTCACAATTCGGATTAATTGCGACTGTCCTGGCATAACAACACTACCTTGGTCTGTAATAATATCGTCGATTACACCAGAAAAAGGTGCTACAATTGTTGTTTTAGCCAATTGAGATTTTAACTGATTTACCGATTGCTCTTGAGCTTCGTACGATGATTTAGCTTGAAGAAACTGAATTTCACTACCAATCTTTTGGTCCCAAAGACGTTTCTGACGTTCGAAAGTGGTTTCGGCTAAAGCCAATTGAATTTCCATTTGCGCCACTTGTTGTTCTAATCCACCATCGTCTATTTTAGCTAGAGCTTGTCCTTTACTAACTGTTTGTCCTTCTTTAACAAATACATTCTGAAGAATTCCAGATGTTTCTGGGTAAATCACAATATTTTGTTTGGTTTGCACACTTCCTTGTAATTCTAAATAGTGTACAAAGTTTTCTGAAACCGCCTTAACCGTTGTTACTAATGGTAGTTTTTTGGTGTCGTCTAGCGATTCAATTTTTTCATCGATTAATTTAATTTGATCACTTAATGCAATTTGCTGTGTTTCTAACTCTGTACGTTTGGCACGAATGTTTTCTAAGTTACCTTCGGCTAAAATTTCATCTACAGATTTTTCTTTTCCTCCGCAAGAAATGAATAGAAAAGTAAGTGCGGCTAGTGTATATATGTGTTTCATTGTTGTGTTTTTTAGTTGTTTAAATTGCTTAAAATAGCGTCTAATTCAGCTTTTTTGTTGATGATGTCTAGCATGGATTGAAGATATTCTTGTTGCGCAGAATATAACTGAGTTTGTGCTTGACGTAAATCGAAACTTGAAGAAATTCCTTCAAAAAATTTAGTTTCGTTTTTACGTTCTATACGTTCTGCTAATTCTAAATTTTCTTTTTTATTAGAATAATCTTCAATGGCGTATTGGTATTCGCTTTTAGCAGTTGCGATTTGAAATTTAAGTTGTTGCTCGGTATCAATTAAATTCTCATTTGCTATCTCTAAATCTATTCTAGCTTGTTGTGTTGCGGCAGAACGTCCTAAAGAACTAAAAATAGGAATACTTAAATTCACACCAAACATTGAAGAACCGTACCATTTTTGATTGTTATTAAAAAAGCCAAAATCTTCGCCGAAAGCGCTATACCCACCATTTACAAAGGCGCTTAGTGTTGGCATCCCATCACTCATAGCTAATTTTACGAATAAATCTTTTGTTTCCACATCGTTTTCGGCAATACGATAATCGATGGTGTTTTCTACACTTTCGTCGGCAGCCAACGCTTCTAAAGATGTGTATTGTAAAGCTAGAACTTCAAGGTCGTCTGTAAGCGTTGTATCTGTATTTAAATCGATACCTAATGTGATGTTTAACATTTGATACGATAACACATTTAAACGTTTTACATTGTTTAAATCGCTAATTAAACCAGACAATGTAATTTTAATTTGTTCTACACTTTCTTCTTCTTCTAGACCATTTTCAAATGTTTTTTGAATTTCATCTAAATTAGATTCTAGTATGGCTTTATTACTTTCTAGAATCTGTAGACTTTCTTCTGTTAGTAATACATTTCCGTAGGCATTTATTACTGCTTTACGTACTTCAAGGTCTGTTTTGACTTTAGAATTTTCAGAAATTTCTAAATAGACTTTTGCGGCTTGTAAACCTACAATGTACGACCCGTCGAACAATAACTGGTTTAAAGTAGCCATAGCGCCAATGTTTTGTTTAGGGCTAAATTCTACTGGAATAAATGTACCTGCAGGGCCTCCTGCAATTTCTCCTGGAAGTAACGATACTTGTTGTTTAATCCAGTTTTGATAATCGACATTAGCACTAATTTGTGGTAAACCCGTAGCTGTAGTTTCCCATTTTTGCTCTTCGGCGATTTCTATGTCTCTAGCAGCATTTTTTACTGTTCTGTTATGTATTAAGGCATAATCTATGGCCTCTTGTAAACTAAAGGCAACGGGAGTCTCTTGAGCGAAGACCGCAACATTTAGACATAAACTAAATAATATGATTAGTTTGTTTCTCATTATTGGATTTTTGATTGTTGTGTTTTTTTATTTAAAAAATCTAAGCCCTTAGGGGTACAAATTCCTCTTAGATGGTATTCTAGGTAGTGACTAAGTGAGTCTTCTAAGTTGAACTGATCTGTAGGGAATATTTCGTTATCCTTCATAGAGCCCATAGCACTGAAGTATATTCTAGAAATAAAATCTACATTTAAGTTCGTTCTATAAAGTCCAGCATGTATACCGCGATTTAAATTATCGCTAACACATTTATTCATCGCTTCAAATTGTTTTTGTTTTACAATGGAATAAATTTTTGGATAGTATTTTTTAAACTGATATTCTATAGATATCTTTTGGTTTTTCATGTGACTGATGATAAAATCCTTGGTGTTGAAAAGTTCGTCAATAGGATTGGCTTCTAACTTAAAGATATCATCAATCGATTCAGAAATACATTCAAATTTGAAAATAGCAGTTGCTTCAACGAGCTTTGTTTTTGTTGCGAAATATTGGTAAATGGTTTTTTTAGAGATTCCCATCTCGTTCGCAATATCGTCCATAGTTACACTCTTAAATCCTAGATTCGAGAATAACTCTGCCGATTTCATTATTATTTTGTTTTTCATTCGCTTTTAAATTCGGTGCAAATATAGACAAGGAAACTTTAGAAACAAATAAAGTTTCCAAAGTTTTAATGCTATGTTAACATTGACTAAACACTTTGCTATTATTTCGTTTATTCTGTTATTTTTGTCCTATGCAAAACATACTATTTTATCAAGAGGAATTTATTTCCTTCTTAAAGGACTATAAAACGGATAGAGAGCCGCAATCTTTATACGAACCGATAACTTATATCTTAAATTTAGGTGGAAAGCGTTTAAGACCTGTTTTAACATTAATGTCTGCCGAAATCTTTAACACCGATTATAAGCTTGCGCTTAATGCAGCTTTAAGCATAGAGGTGTTTCATAACTTCTCGTTAGTGCATGACGATATTATGGACGATGCGCCTTTACGTCGTGGAAATCAAACGGTTCACGAAAAATGGGATGTTAATACAGGGATTTTATCTGGAGATGCGATGTTAATTATGGCCTATCAACTGTTCGAAAATTACGAGCCTGAAGTCTTTAGAGATTTAGCAAAGTTATTTAGTAAAACAGCTTTAGAAGTTTGCGAGGGTCAGCAATACGACGTCGATTTCGAAAATCGTGATGATGTTACAATTCCGGAATATTTAAAAATGATTGAGTTTAAAACCGCTGTTTTGGTAGGTGCTGCCATGCAAATGGGAGCGATCGTAGCTAGGGCTTCGGAAGTAGAACAGCAAGGGATTTATAGTTTTGGTAGAAATTTAGGAATTGCCTTTCAATTACAAGACGATTATCTGGATGCTTTTGGAGACCCAAAAACATTTGGAAAACAAGTAGGAGGAGATATAATAGAGAATAAAAAAACCTTCTTATATTTAAAAGCATTAGAGTTTTCTGAAGCCGAACAGCAGCAAGAACTTCAAGATTTGTTTAGTATAAGTCCAACAGACAGTAATGATAAGGTTCAGTCTGTAAAAAATTTATTTCTTAGTAGTGGCGCTGCAGATGCTACAACTAAAGAAATTGAAAACTATACAAAACAAGCCTTTTCTGTGTTAGAGACTTTAGATATAAGTACAGATAAAAAGAATTTATTAAAAGCCTTTGGTGAAAATTTAATGACCCGTAAGGTTTAAACGTCTGTTGTGAAAAATTTAGAAACTATACAAGACTTGTTGAATACATCGTTGCAATACGAGTTATACGGTAATTTGGTATTTCAACTTAATAAAGATTTCCGGTTGGCAAATGTCGATTTCGATGTGGAGCAAACTATTCTTCCAGACGAATTAAAACTTCAGCTTCATGAAGCCGTGTATCAGTTAATTCAAAATGCTTTTGCTGAATATTTAAATCTGCTGTACATTATTGATGTTTCTGAGGAGCAAATTAAAACTTTAGATGGTAGCGATACCTTAAAGTTGTCTGAAGAAGTTGCGTTTCTAATACTGAAACGCGAATGGCAAAAAGTGTGGTTTAAACATCAATATAAATAAGAATTAGAACCTAGTATTGAATAATAGGTTCTTTACTTTAAGTTGTCTTATCTATATATACCAGAATAATGTATTAACATATTTCTAAATTAAGGGAATCTATGTATAATAAGGATTTTGGTTAAAACATATTAAAGACAGCGCCTAATAACCAATATAAGATTAGGAATACAACAACTGTTCCAATACAACCGCATTTTCCGCCACCTATTTTTTTAGCGCCCCAAGCAGCTCCAATAATTCTGAGTAGTTTTTCCATGTTTTTATTTTTTCTGAAAACTACAAAATTAAAATTCTAGAAATTAACCCAATCGGTTAGAAATATACTCTAATAAATGGTGCCCATGGTGAAGCGTAGATACTCTTATAATCATCGTAAAGTACATCGTAACGCACACCAACGGTTACATGGTTAGTTTGGTAACCTATACCAAGAAGTAGTGCTGGAGACCAGTATTTTTCATCTTGATAAAGTATTAAGTCGTTGTCGTATTTTCTATTTACATGTAATTGTTGGTATTCAGCAGAGAGTTGAATATTTGGTATCGGGTTAAAAAGGCCCGTAAGTGTACCACCAAGAATAGTCGATTTATAAAAATCTTTTTGAGAGTTGTAAGTAAAGTTTAATCCGGCACCAAAAGCAAATTGAGGATTGACTTGATAGATGGCAGAAGGCTCTAAGGTTCCGCTAAAAAAATTACTCCCAAAACTTAGTCCAATACCTCCTCCAAATTTAATATTATCTGAAAAACTTGCGGTTTGTGCAGAAATATTCTTAAAACACAATGTAAATATTAGGATTAAGATTGTGTTATTAATAATAAATGAGTTGTTTTTGGTCATAGTTCGAAAAAAAAGTGAGTAAAATACTGTTATAAATATAATAAAATTACACCTAAGTTTAGTAAAAATTGTATTTTTGACAAAATTTTGTCAAAGCGAGAATTTCTCAAATAATATAATGGATAAATATTCCTTTTTAAACGCAGCACCCACAGCATACTTTGCTGAACTATACGACCAATACTTACAAAACCCTGATTCTGTAGAGCCTAGTTGGAGAGCTTTCTTTCAAGGTTATGATTTTGGTAGCGAAAACGATATCGTAGACGAAGAACAAATGGAGAATTTCTCCTGCGATCACGTCTCAGAAAATCTAACTAAAGAATTTCAAGTTGTTCAATTAATCGCTGGTTACCGTACCAGAGGACATTTGTTTACTAAAACAAATCCTGTTCGCGATCGTAGAACCTATTCGCCAACACTGGCTTTAGAAAATTTCGGATTATCTAATAGCGATTTAAACACTGTTTTTTCAGCAGGTGAAATCTTAGGTATCGGCTCTCAAACGCTACAAGAAATTATTAATCATTTAGAAAAAATATACTGCGATTCTATTGGTATAGAATACATGTATGTTAGGAACCCAGAGCGTAAAGCTTGGATTCAGAGCAAACTAAATGTTAATGATAATCAGCCTAACTTCGATGCGAATCAGAAAAAGCATATACTTAAAAAGTTAAACGAAGCGGTTTCTTTTGAAAGTTTCTTACACACTAAATACGTTGGTCAGAAACGTTTCTCACTAGAAGGTGGAGAATCTTTAATTCCAGCACTAGACGCAGTAATTGAAAAAGCAGCAGATTATGGTGTAAAAGAATTTGTAATGGGTATGGCTCACCGTGGTCGTTTAAGTACACTTACAAATATCTTTGGTAAATCGGCTAAAGACATCTTTAGTGAATTCGATGGTAAAGATTACGAAGAAGAAATCTTTGATGGTGATGTTAAATATCACTTAGGTTGGACAAGTAATCGTGAAACCAATAGCGGAAAAAAAATAAACTTAAATATTGCGCCTAATCCATCTCACTTAGAAACGGTTGGAGCAGTAGTAGAAGGTATTGTACGTGCTAAACAAGACGACAAGTATTCAGAAGACCCATCTCAAGTACTACCTATAGTAGTTCATGGTGATGCTGCTATAGCAGGTCAAGGTTTAGTTTACGAAATCGTGCAAATGGCACAATTAGATGGTTATAAAACTAACGGTACACTTCATATTGTTGTAAATAACCAAATCGGGTTTACAACAAACTATTTAGATGCACGTTCTAGTACGTATTGTACAGATGTTGCTAAAGTAACATTATCGCCAGTATTACACGTAAATGCAGACGATGTTGAAGCTGTTGTACACGCAACATTATTTGCATTAGATTTTAGAATGCACTTTAAACGCGATGTGTTTATAGATTTATTAGGATATAGAAAGTATGGGCACAACGAAGGTGATGAACCTCGTTTTACTCAGCCTAAACTATATAAAGCTATTGCTAAACATAAAAACCCGAGAGATATTTATGCAGAGAAATTAATCAATGCAGGAATTATCGATAAGGACTATGTTAATAAATTAGAAGCCGATTATAAGGCGAGTCTAGAAGAAGAATTAGAAGATTCTAGAAAAGAAGACAAAACGGTAATTACACCGTTTATGCAAGATGAGTGGCAAGATTTTGTTCGTGTAACCGAACAAGATATGATGAAACCTGTAGATACTACAGTATCTAAAGATAAATTAACTCAAATTGCAGGTGTAATTTCAGAACTACCTTCAGAAAAAAAATTCATTCGTAAAATTGAACGTCTAGTGCAAACTAGAAAAACAATGTTCGAAGAAGATAGATTAGATTGGGCTATGGCAGAACATTTAGCTTACGGAACACTTTTAGAAGAAGGTTTCGATGTTAGAATGTCTGGTCAAGATGTAGAGCGTGGTACATTCTCTCACCGTCACGCTGTAATAAAAGTAGAAGACAGTGAAGAAGAAGTTGTATTGCTAAATAATTTAAGCGACACACAAGGTAAATTCTTTATTTATAATTCATTGTTATCAGAATATGGTGTTGTAGGTTTCGATTATGGTTATGCTATGGCGAGTCCAAAAACACTAACTATTTGGGAAGCACAGTTTGGAGATTTCAGTAATGGAGCACAAATTATGTTAGACCAATATATTTCTGCAGCAGAAGATAAGTGGAAACTTCAAAACGGATTGGTCATGTTGTTACCTCATGGTTATGAAGGTCAAGGTGCAGAGCACTCATCGGCACGTATGGAGCGTTATTTACAATTATGTGCAAAAGACAATATGTTTGTTGCAGATTGTACTACACCTGCCAATATCTATCATTTGTTACGTAAACAAATGAAATCTAACTTTAGAAAACCATTAATTGTTTTCACACCTAAGAGTTTATTACGTCATCCAAAAGTAGTATCTACTGTAGATGAATTTGCAAACGGAAGTTTCCAAATGTTAATAGATGATGCAGAAGCAAAAGCAGATAAAGTAAAATCACTTGTTTTTGTAACTGGTAAATTCTATTACGATTTATTAGAAGTAAAAGAAGCGGAAGGAAGAGATGATGTAGCATTGGTGCGTATAGAACAATTATTCCCATTACCAGCAACGGCTATGAGAGAAACAATTGCAAAATACAGTAATGCAGAAGAAATAGTTTGGGCACAAGAAGAACCTAGAAATATGGGAGCTTATGCACATATGCTAATGCATTTTGAGGAAGCTAAATCATTTAGATTTGTAGCTAGACGCCCTTACGGTGCACCAGCAGCGGGTAGTTCTACACGATCTAAACGCCGTCATAAAGAAGTAATCGATTATGTTTTCGATAAGACAAAAAACAACCAACGATAATTTATAAAATAAGATTAAACTAAAATATTGAACGATGATTTTAGAAATGAAAGTACCTTCTCCTGGAGAGTCAATCACAGAAGTTGAAATAGCAACATGGTTAGTACAAGATGGTGATTATGTAGAGAAAGATCAAGCAATTGCTGAGGTTGATAGTGATAAAGCAACACTAGAACTTCCTGCTGAAGAAAGCGGAATTATAACGCTTAAAGCAGAAGAAGGAGATGCTGTTGCCGTTGGTGAGGTTGTATGTTTAATAGATACAAGTGCTGCAAAACCAGAGGGTGATGCACCAGCAGAAACTAAAAAAGAAGAAGCTCCTGCTCCAAAGGCAGAGGCTCCTAAAGCAGCTCCTGTTGCAGAAAAAACATATGCTTCTGGTACAGCAAGCCCTGCCGCTAAAAAGATTTTAGCAGAAAAAGGTATGGATGCTGCGAGTATAGTGGGTACAGGTAAAGCTGGTCGTGTAACAAAAGAAGATGCTGTTCAAGCTAAACCATCTATGGGAACTCCAACTGGAGGAAATAGAGGAGAGTCGCGTTCTAAATTATCTATGTTACGCCGTAAAGTTGCAGAACGTTTAGTGGCTGTTAAAAATGAAACAGCAATGCTTACTACGTTTAACGAAGTAGACATGTCGCCAATTTTTGCTTTAAGAAACGAATATAAAGAAGCGTTTAAAGCAAAACATGGTGTTGGTTTAGGATTTATGAGTTTCTTTACTTTAGCAGTAGTTAGAGCATTAGAAATGTATCCTGCTGTTAACTCTATGATGGACGGTAAAGAAATGTTGTCTTACGATTTTTGCGATATTAGTATTGCGGTATCTGGACCAAAAGGACTAATGGTTCCTGTAATTAGAAATGCAGAAAACTTAAGTTTTAGAGGTGTTGAGGCTGAAGTAAAGCGTTTAGCACTTCGTGCAAGAGATGGTCAGATTACAGTAGATGAAATGACTGGTGGAACATTCACTATTACAAATGGTGGTGTGTTTGGAAGTATGTTATCTACGCCTATAATTAACCCACCTCAAAGTGGAATTTTAGGAATGCACAACATTGTAGAGCGCCCAGTTGCTGTAGATGGTCAAGTGGTTATTAGACCAATTATGTATGTTGCGTTATCTTACGACCATAGAATTATTGATGGTAAGGAAAGTGTAGGATTCTTAGTTGCTGTAAAAGAAGCTTTAGAAAATCCACAAGAATTCTTAATGAATAACGATGTTAAGAGAGCTTTAGAATTATAGAGCGAACTTAATTTTTTGATTATAAATATAAAAGGGCAATCGTGAGATTGCCCTTTTATATTTAAGTTTTTACAAGTTTAACACTAATAAGTTTAGTCCAATAATTATTAAAGCAAGAATACATAGGCCTATAATAAGTGAAAAGAACTGAGGTTTGATTTTATCGTCCATAAGTCAAAGTAATTGTAGTCTTAGAGCAAATTTGAAAATCTGGTCGGTTAAGTTGGTTGTTTTCGTATTATAGTTAGTTTGTTGTAAAAGTGGTCTAAAAAAAACTCTGCACCATTACAATGCAGAGTTCTCTAAATAATTCTCCCTAAGAACTAATTAATAGCACTATAAAGGTATGAGATATTATTCTTTTAAAAAATACGTGGTTATACGTATTTTTATAAAATGTCTTTATTATTGGTCGCCCAGATAAACAAAGCATTATGTTTTCCTTGTAGTTTTAATTTGTTAACAATGTTGCTTCGGTGCTTGTCTATAGTGCGATAAGAGACATTTAGTATTTCCGAAATTTCTATACTTGTCTTGTTTTGAGAGATAAGTTTTATAATTTTTATTTCTGTTTTTGTTAGCTTATTTAAAGCTTTTAAATCTGTTTCTGTATCCGATTTTTCTAAATTAGGAACAATGTCCTGACTAAAATAAGGTGTATTGTTTCTTACGCTTTCAATACAATTTTCAATTTCTTCTACCGCAAATTCTTTTAAGATGTAGCCGTAAATATTTAATTCTTTAGCTTGTTCGTAGACATCTTGACACTTATCAAAAGTGATTAAAATTATTTTTGTTGAAATCTCATTTTTTTTACAATCGTGGGCAATCTCTAAACCTGTTCTATGTGGCATTCTTATATCTAAAATGGCAATTTCAGGCTTAAGTTTAACAATTAAGTTATATGCTGCTTGGCCGTCTGAAGCTTTTCCAACAATATTATAGTCTATAGAAGTTAGATAATTCGACATACCGGTAAGCATTAATGGGTGGTCGTCTGCTATAACTATTGAAGATTTCATGCTTAGAGAGTATAAATTAAGAGATTTTAAAGATACAAAAATCTTATTTTACTATATCCTTCTTCAAATAAAGATACTTCCGGTCGTAATCTATAATGCCTTTTCCTTTTTTAAGAATATCTGCACCTATAATTCCGTCTACGGGTTTAGAATTATGATTAATTAGAGCAGTATTAACATGAACCATATTAAAGAGAATTAGAGATAATTTATCTTTTTCCCATTTCCCAATTTTTATAATATTCTTTTTAGATAATTGAGTCACCATATCGGTAGCTCCAGCTCCAGCAGCCTTGATTTTAGAATCCTTGACTTTTAAATTAAAACGTTCTATAGCTTCAAAACCAACACAAGAACTAGAAGCACCAGTGTCTAAAATAAACACTCCTTTTTTGCCATTAATTGTTGCTTTTATTTCAAAATGATTCGTTTTAGTTAGTTTTAGTTTAATTTTTACGTAATCTCTACCTAATAAAAATTCTTGGAGTGTAGTCATCTAAAAAAATAATTTAAGCAAAGATAGTAATGTAAAACCATTAATTTTGCAGAATGATTATTACAGACACACACACACATTTGTATAGCGAAGCCTTTGATGAAGATAGACACGATATGATACATCGCGCCATCAATGCAGGAATCACTCGGTTTTTTATTCCCGCTATAGATTCTACGTATACAGAACGTATGCTTCAGTTAAAGCAAGATTTTCCTGAACACACTTTTTTAATGTCAGGTTTGCATCCAACACATGTAAAAGATAACTACAAAGAAGAACTTAGGCATGTAGAAGATGTACTTAGTCAGCATAAATATTATGCTATAGGCGAGATTGGAATCGATTTGTATTGGGATAAATCGACGTTAGGGATTCAGCAAGATGCTTTCAGAAAACAAATTCAACTAGCAAAAACACATAAATTACCTATCGTTATTCATTGTAGAGAGGCGTTCGATGAGGTTTTCGAAATTTTAGAAGAAGAGAAAAGTGATGATTTATTCGGAATTTTTCATTGCTTCACAGGAAATTTAGAACACGCCCAATTAGCTATTTCTTATAATATGAAACTTGGAATTGGAGGCGTAGTGACATTTAAAAATGGTAAAATCGATAAATTTTTAGAAGAAATAGACTTAAAACATATTGTTTTAGAGACCGATTCACCTTATTTAGCACCAACACCACATCGTGGAAAACGAAACGAAAGTTTCTATATTTTAAGAGTAATAGAAAAACTAGCTGAAATTTATCAGATTTCAGAAGAAGAGATTGCAACTGTTACCACTCAAAATTCTAAAGCCATTTTTGGTGTTTAAAGCATATTATGACGAAATCTAGACCAAACATTTTACTTATATACACGGGAGGAACCATTGGTATGGTTAAAGATTTTGAAACAGGAGCCTTAAGAGCCTTCGATTTTAAAAATTTGTTAGATCGGATTCCAGAATTAAAGCAGTTGGATTGCGATATTGAAACCTTTTCGTTTGCAGAACCTATAGATTCTAGTAACATGAACCCGAAATATTGGGTAGAAATTGCTGAAATTATAGAGTCTAATTACGATGCTTTCGACGGTTTTGTAGTACTACATGGAAGCGATACAATGAGTTATACTGCATCAGCTTTAAGTTTTATGTTAGAACATTTAGCAAAACCAGTAGTTTTTACAGGATCTCAATTACCAATCGGGGATTTGCGCACAGATGCCAAAGAAAATTTAATTACCTCTATTCATGTGGCGTCTTTACAACGTTATAATAAGCCCGTAATAAAGGAGGTTACCTTATATTTTGAATATAAATTATACCGAGCAAATCGTACAACTAAAATAAATGCCGAACATTTTGAAGCTTTTGCCTCTTTAAATTACCCCGATTTAGTTACCTCTGGTGTGCATTTAAAAGTGAATCACGATTATTTATTTAAGCCAAATCTTAAAAAAAGTTTTAAAGTTCATAAAGTTTTAGACGTCAATATTGCCTTAATAAAGCTTTTTCCAGGTATTTCTGAAGGCGTTTTACAAAGTATTTTTAACACTCCTGGGCTAAAAGGAGTGGTTTTGGAAACATATGGCGCAGGAAATTGCACCACCGAACAGTGGTTTTTTGATATTTTAAAAGCTGCAATTTCAAAAGGAATTCACATTGTAAATATTACTCAATGTTCGGGTGGAAGTGTGCTTATGGGGCAATATCAAACTAGTGAACAGCTAAAGAAAATGGGTGTTATTTCTGGAAAAGACATCACATCGGAGGCTGCAATATGTAAATTGATGTATTTACTTGGACAGAATGTTTCTGCTAAAGTATTCAAAACCATCTATGAAACATCTTTAAGAGGAGAAATGGCTTAAAATTAACTGATAAAACTTTCCTGTCTAAAAGATTTTTTGTTATTTGCCATACGTTAATTAAAATACAAATTATAGAGAGGTGGCCGAGTGGTCGAAGGCGCACGCCTGGAAAGTGTGTATACGCCAAAAGCGTATCGAGGGTTCGAATCCCTTCCTCTCTGCAGATAAATCTGATAGCATTTTTTGTTTTTTAATTACAATTTTTTTATATCTTTAACACTTTAACTAATAAAATTAAGATCAAGAACAATGAAAAGATTATTTTCTATCCTAGCCATTACACTTATGGTGGCATTCGGAACTGTTAATGCAACTACAACTAGCGCTGCTGCTGTAGCAACTACCGTAGTTTCTTCAATTCAAGATGATGCAGCCGCAACTGCAACTGAAGATTTAGGTTTTCACCAAGAATTAAAAAAACGTTTCATCGAAGGTGGAGCAGGATTCATGGGAATCGTACTATTATGTTTAATTCTAGGTTTAGCAATCGCTATTGAGAGAATTATCTTTTTAAATTTATCTTCAACAAACACTAAAAAATTAACTCAAAAAGTAGAAGACGCATTACAATCAGGTGGTGTTGAAGCTGCTAAGGAAGTTTGTAGAAATACAAAAGGACCTGTTGCTTCTATATTCTACCAAGGATTGGACAGAACTGACGAAGGTTTAGAAGCTGCTGAAAAAGCGGTTGTTGCTTACGGAGGTGTTCAAATGGGTCAATTAGAGAAAAACGTATCTTGGATATCATTATTTATCGCCTTAGCTCCGATGTTAGGATTCATGGGAACGGTAATTGGTATGATTGCTGCCTTCGATAAAATTGAAGCAGCTGGAGATATGCAACCATCACTTGTAGCAGGGGGTATTAAAGTAGCCTTATTAACAACTGTATTCGGTTTAATTGTTGCGATTATTCTTCAAATCTTTTACAATTACATTATTGCTAAAATTGATAGTATCGTTAACGATATGGAAGATGCTTCAATTACACTAATGGACTTGTTAATCAGACACAAGAAGTAATAATCTAAAACACATTAAACGATGAGTTTACATAAAATAATAACAATACTTGTTGGTATACTATCAGTGATAGGAATAATTTTCGGTTTGATGATTATTTCTGGAAGTGAGACTATGATAGACAACATGCTTTTTGTTACTTATGCAGTTCTTGCCCTAATAATAGCTTTAGTTCTAATATTTGTGGTAAAAGGATTGTTTGAAGGTGACATTAAAAAAACCTTAATATCTGTAGGAGCGTTTGTAGCGATTTTATTTATTGCTTATGCAATGTCTTCAGGAACAGATTTAGATTTAACACCATTTAATAATAAAGGGATGGACGTTACAGAAGCAACATCTAAGTATGTTGGAGCTGGATTATATGCCTTTTATTTCTTAGCTGCTATCGCTATATTATCTATGGTGTATGCAAATGTTAAAAAATTAATAAACTAAGTAATTATGGCAAAAAGATCAGCACCAGAAGTTAATGCAGGCTCTATGGCTGACATCGCTTTCTTACTTTTAATATTTTTCTTAGTAACTACAACTATTGAAACCGATTCAGGTTTAAGTAGAAAACTTCCACCTTTGGACGATACAGAACAAGAAGATGTAATCATTAAGGAGAAGAATATTTTCCAATTAACAGTAAACAAAAATAACGACTTATTATTGGCTACTGGAGGAGAGGAAAAAGTTATTGAAATTAAAGATTTGCGTACAGCTGCCGTTAACTTTCTAGATAATGGTGGAGGAGTTGGAAAAGATGCTTGTAAAAATTGTCAAGGAAGTAAAAACCCTAGTTCATCAGACAATTTTGATAAAGCGATTATCTCTTTGCAAAATGATAGAGCAACAAAATATGATGTGTACATTGCTGTACAGAATGAAATATTAGCTGCTTATAATCAATTAAGAAATAGAGAGTTTAAAAAAGCTTATCCTAATCTTGATATGAATTTTGTTGAAGCAGATAGAAAATATTCTGACCCAAGAACGTCATCTTCAGAAAAGGAAAGCTTAAAAGAAAAGTTAGAGAGCATTAAAATAATGGTTCCTCAAAAGTTTTCTGAAGCAGAGCCAAAAAAGTCTAATTAGATAAACACAAAAATTTATGTCTAAATTTAAAAAGAAAAAAGGAGGAGATTTACCTGCAATATCTACCGCATCATTACCAGATATTGTATTTATGTTATTATTCTTCTTTATGGTGGCTACTGTAATGAGACAAAATACTCTAATGATTGAAAATAAATTACCTGCTGCAGATCAAGTTGAAAAGCTTGATAAAAAAGATTTGGTAATGTATATCTATGCAGGGAAACCTAGCGAGAGATTTCAAAGTCAATTTGGTACAGAGTCTAGAATTCAATTAAATGATAAATTCGCGGATGTTTCTGAAATTGCATCATTTATTGCATCAGAAAGAGCATCTAAACGTGAAGAATTAGTACCATTTTTAACAACTGCTTTAAAAGTAGATAGTAAAGCCAATATGGGATTAGTATCAGACATAAAGCAAGAGTTACGTAAAGTAAATGCGCTAAAAATAAATTATACAACTAGAAAGGGTGATGCACTATCTGGTTTAAATAACTAAATTACTCTTAATTTTATATTATTTAAAGGTGTTTTGATTTATCAAAACACCTTTTTTTGTATTTCATTCTCAATAGTTTTATATTAAATTTAGCTAGCTCGTATTATGAAAAATTATTCTATACTTATTTTAATATTATCCCTTTGGATTCCTAATTTCAGTTTTTCTCAGGCCGAAATTAAGAACGATTTGAATTTGCCTGACCAAGCTATAGATTCATTATACAAAGAGGACCAATTCTATGTAGGTATTAATTATAATATATTAGTAAATAGGCCCTCAGGTGTTAGCCAATCGGGATTCTCTATTGGTGTTCAAGGTGGGTTTATAAAGGATATGCCGTTAAATAAGCAACGTAATATTGCTATTGGTATTGGTATAGGGTATTCTTATAATTCGTACAATCAGAATCTTGGAATTATTAAAGACGATAGTGGTAACACCAATTATTTTGTGCTCGACGATACGTTTGAATATGACTATTCTAAAAATAATTTTTATCAGCATGTGGTAGAGTTGCCAATAGAATTTAGATGGCGAACTTCTACACCTGAGAGTTATCGATTTTGGCGTGTTTATACCGGTTTTAAATTAGGTTATGCATTTTCTGATATTTGTAATTTTCAAGGTGAACCAGGTAAGTTACGATATACAAATATTGATGGCTTCAATGATTTACAATATGGCTTAACGTTGAGTGTGGGGTATAATACTTGGAATTTTTATGTCTATTATGCTTTAAATCCTATTTTTAAAGATGATGTAAAAACCTATATTAAACAGGAACACATAGATATGAGTGTTATTAAATTGGGATTGATATTTTATTTATTATAACCAGTATGGAATAAGCATAAGTTGGGGTAGAATACCAATAGCACTCCCAATTATTAATTCTACAGCGGTATGTGCTTTTAAACTTAATCTAGACGTTGCTATAGCTCCCATTAAAAAGATGACTAATGCTATACTCCCTAGTATATTTATGCTAAAATGAATGCTAAGCGCAATAAAAAACATAAAGATACCCGAAATAGCCATCATGTGTATACTTACTTTAAAATTAAGCATATTGAGTATTACGCAAGTTAAAACTGTACCTAGCATACCTACGAAAAAATAATACAATTCAATAAAATCGAAAGGGGTTAATACCCGTTTTATTATAATTAGAATTATGGTAGCAAACACTAATAATGGTGTGATTCGCTCTTTCGTTGTCCTCAATTCTATAGATTCTATTTTACCAATAGTTTTAAGAAGTAAGTTAACTAACAGTGGAAGTAATATAGTCAGTATGATAATTGATACTAACTTACTTTGTATAACGTGCAGAGGTATAAATCGTGGTGATTTAGAAAAGTAAAATAGCACTCCTACTAATGGCATGAATAGCGGATGGAAAATATAGGAAATGCTTTTTTGCATATTGATATTTACATTGAGTAACGAATTAAAATATGTAAGTGATAGGTAATTTAAGTAAAATTATAACCTAAATTTTCTTTCGTAATCGAGCAACAGGTACGTCTAACTGTTCTCTATATTTTGCCACTGTTCTTCTAGCAATAGGATACCCTTTTTCTTTAAGTATGCCAGCTAGGTTTTCATCGGTTAGCGGTTTTCGTTTATCCTCTTCGTCGATAACAGTTCCTAATATCATTTTAATTTCACGAGTAGAAACGTCTTCCCCTTGGTCGTTTTTCATAGATTCAGAGAAGAATTCCTTGATTAACTTTGTCCCGTAAGGTGTATCTACATATTTACTATTTGCAACTCTAGAAACGGTTGAAACGTCCATATTAATCTCGTCGGCAATATCTTTTAATATCATCGGTTTAAGATTACGCTCATCTCCAGTGAGGAAATATTCTTTTTGATAGTGCATAATTGCACTCATGGTTACAAACAAGGTTTGTTGGCGCTGCTTAATAGCTTCAATAAACCATTTAGCGGCATCTAGTTTTTGTTTTATAAAGGATACTGCATCTTTTTGCGACTTAGACTTTTCGGTAGTGTCCTTGTAGCCTTTAAGCATGTCGTTATATTCTCTAGATACATGAAGCTCTGGTGCATTTCTTCCGTTTAGCGTTAATTCTAACTCACCATCTGTAATACGAATTGCAAAATCTGGCACAACATGTTCTACAATACGATTATTTCCAGAATATGATCCACCTGGTTTCGGATTTAAACGTTCAATTTCTTCGATAGCGTCTTTAAGTTGATCTTCACTCACATCAAATTTTTGCATTAATTTTTTATAATGCTTTTTTGTGAATTGATCAAAGGCATCGTCTATAATCTGACAGGCTAGAACAATATCTGCAAATTTTTCTTTTCTATGTAATTGAATACTTAAACACTCTTGAAGGTCTCTTGCTCCAACACCTGCAGGATCTAATTGATGTACAATATTAAACACTTTATTAATGGTCTCTTCTGATGTATACACGTTTTGTGTAAATGCTAAATCGTCCATAATGTCTGGTGTCGATCGGCGTATGTATCCGCTTTCATCTACACTACCAACTAAAAATTCAGCAATATCGCGCTCTTCATCAGTTAAACGGAAGGTGTTTAATTGAGAAATTAAGTGTTGTGTAAACGAGGTTCCTGCAGCATAAGGCATGGTTTTTTCTTCTTCGTCTCCACTATAATTATTAGATTGAGTTCTGTAATCTGGAATTTCGTCATCACTTAAATATTCATCAACATTAATGTCTTCCGAATTTATAGTTTCCGAGTCTTCATTAAACTCATCATTACTGTTATCAAAATCATCATCAAATTCACTTATAGGTTCTTCTTTCCCGCTATCTAACGCTGGATTTTCTTCTAATTCTTGCTTCAAGCGTTGCTCAAAAGCTTGCGTCGGCAACTGTATCAATTTCATTAATTGAATTTGTTGCGGCGATAACTTCTGCGATAGTTTAAATTGTAAATTTTGCTTTAGCATAAAATGTAATGGCGATTAAACATAAAAATAAAAAAAACAATCTACATACAAGGCGTACGTAGATTGTTTTTATGAGTAATTTATGAGATTAAAATTCTGCGTTCTGCGGTGTTCTTGGGAACGGTATTACATCACGAATGTTTGTCATTCCTGTTGCAAACATAACTAGACGTTCAAATCCTAGACCAAAACCAGAGTGTACTGCAGTACCATATTTTCTTAAGTCAAGGTACCACCAAAGTTCTTCTTCATCTAATCCTAATACAGCCATTTTTTGTTTTAATACATCTAAACGTTCTTCACGTTGTGCACCTCCAACAATTTCTCCAATTCCAGGGAATAAGATATCCATGGCACGAACCGTTTTACCGTCTTCGTTTAAACGCATATAGAACGCTTTAATGTTTGCTGGATAATCGAATAAGATTACAGGACATTTAAAGTGTTTTTCTACTAGGAAACGTTCGTGTTCACTCTGTAAATCTGCACCCCATTCGTCAATGATATATTTAAATTTCTTCTTTTTGTTTGGTTTACTATTGCGTAAAATATCAATTGCTTCTGTATAACTTACACGTTTAAAATTATTGTCGACTACGAAACGTAATTTTTCTAATAAAGTTAATTCATTACGTTCTGCTTGTGGTTT
The DNA here is from genome assembly GCF_000723205.1 of Formosa agariphila KMM 3901. Lineage (NCBI taxonomy): Bacteria > Pseudomonadati > Bacteroidota > Flavobacteriia > Flavobacteriales > Flavobacteriaceae > Formosa > Formosa agariphila. The sequence continues at coordinate 243,743 of NZ_HG315671.1, forward strand.
TTTCTTATCCTCGTCTTGTAAGCGTTGATCCAAAAACTCTAAATCTTCAGCATTATTTTCTAAGATATATGTAATCACAGATTTCATAAAATCTTCAGCTAAATCCATGTTACCGGCAAGGTCCATAAACGCAACTTCAGGTTCAATCATCCAGAATTCAGACAGGTGTCTAGAGGTGTTAGAGTTTTCTGCTCTAAATGTAGGTCCAAAGGTATATACTTTACCTAAAGACATGGCATAGGTTTCTGCTTCTAATTGACCAGATACTGTAAGGTTTGTTTCTTTTCCGAAGAAATCTTCAGAATAATCCACATTTCCATCTTCAGTAAGTGGCGGATTTTTAGCATCTAGATTAGTTACTCTAAACATTTCACCTGCGCCTTCTGCATCACTACCAGTAATAATTGGCGTGTGTACGTAATGGAATCCATTGTCGTTAAAATACTTATGAATGGCAAAAGATAAAGCCGAACGTAAACGCATTACAGCACTAAATGTATTGGTTCTTGTACGTAAATGTGCATTCTCTCTTAAAAATTCGAAGGAGTGTTTTTTAGGCTGAATTGGGTAAGTTTCCGGATCTGAATCTCCTAAAATTTCAATAGATGAAACTTTAATTTCTACCGACTGACCTTTACCTTGACTTTCAGCTAATTCTCCTTTTATATGAACTGCAGCACCTGTGGTGATACGCTTTAAGATGTCTTCATCCGTATTTTCGAAATCGACAACACATTGAATGTTTTGTAATGAAGACCCATCATTTAAGGCAATAAATCGGTTCGCTCTAAACGTTCTTACCCAACCTTTAACTTCTACCTCATGTAGAGAAGCGTCTTGTTTTAATAATTCTGAAATTGTAATTGGTTTCATTTTAAATAATTTTACACCTGCAAATATAATTCTTTATGCACAGTCTATTTTAATTGTTGATATTGTTTTCGTCTTCTTCATCGTCACTTTCTTCAGGGATGATGTTTATCGCTGGTTCTCTTAATACGGTTTTATTAGCAATATTACGTTCTAACGATAATAGTAGTGATGGTAATAGCAATAAGTTAGATAACATCGCAAATAGAAGGGTTACAGATACTAAACCTCCTAAGGCTACGGTGCCTCCAAAACTAGAAATCATAAAGACCGAAAATCCGAAGAATAAAACGGTCGATGTATAAAACATACTCACTCCAGTTTCGCGTAACGCTCCATAAACCGAGCGCTTAATTTTCCAGTTACTAGCTTGTAATTCTTGACGATATTTTGCCAAAAAGTGAATGGTATCGTCTACAGAAATACCAAAGGCAATACTAAAAACTAAAATGGTCGATGGCTTTAAAGGTACACCTAAATACCCCATTAAACCAGCAGTTACTAGTAAAGGTAATAAGTTTGGAAGTAATGAGATTATTATCATTTTAAACGACCTAAACATATACGCCATAAATAAGGAAATAAGTATAATGGCTAACGATAACGAAATGGCTAAATTTTTAACCAAATACGTTGTTCCTTTTTGGAATACTAATGCTTTACCCGTCATGGTGACTTTGTAACGGTCTTCTGGAAATAATTTATTTATTTTAGTTTGTAGCTCGTCTTCTATGTCTTCCATTTTATCTGTACCAATATCTTTCATAAAGGTGGTAATACGGGCATAACGTCCTGTACTGTCTACAAAACTGTTAAGCATTTTTGTATCGTTAGAAGAATTTTTAGCATACGACAAGATAAAACTACTTTCCTGCGACGTAGGTAATTGGTAGTATTTTGGATTCCCGTTATAATACGCTTGTTTAGAGTATTTCACTAAACTCACTACAGAAAGTGGTCTAGATAATTCTGGGATATCTATAATTGATTCTTCTAATTGATCTATTTTTTTAAGCGTACTTAGTTTCATAACACCTTTTTTACGTTGGGTGTCAATCATTAATTCTAGAGGCATAATCCCATCAAACTCTTGTTCAAAAAACTCAATATCTCTAAAGAACGACGTTTTCTGAGGCATATCTTCTAATAAACTACCAGAAATTTTTATCTGATAAATTCCAATAATACTCACAATTAATAGAATAATCGATGTAATGTAAATCGTGATGCGTCTGTGTCTTACCATACGCTCCATCCAACCTACAAAAGAATTAATCCAACGTCTATTTAAATGTTCTAAATGACGTTCTTTAGGGTAAGGTAAAAAGGAATATAAAATCGGGATAATTAGCAGACATAAAATAAATATAGAAACTATACTTAACGAGGCCACAATACCAAACTCCTTCAATAATGTACTTTCTGTTAGAATGAAAGTAGCAAATCCGGAAGCTGTGGTGAAATTGGTCATTAACGTAGCGTTACCAACTTTGGTAATAACGCGTTGTAACGATTTTATTTTATTTCCGTGAGACTTAACTTCTTGCTGATATTTATTGATTAAGAAGATACAGTTCGGGATACCAATAACAATTATTAGTGGTGGAATGATGGCTGTTAAAACGGTAATTTCATATTCAAAGAAGCCAAGAATACCCATAGTCCACATTACACCAACAGATACCACTATAAGCGATATGAACGTAGCTCTAAAGGATCTAAAGAAGAAAAAGAATATGAGTGAAGTTACCAGTAAAGCGGCACCTACAAAAAGACCCATTTCATCTACAATATTTTGAGAGCTTAATGTTCTTACATAAGGCATTCCCGAAATACGAACATCTATATTCGTTTCTTTCTCGAACGTTTTAATTCTAGGAATAAGTACATCCATCACAAAGTCTTTTCGTGCAGATGTATTTACTATACTTTTATCCATAGAGATTATGGTACGAATCGTCTTGGTCTCTCTATTGAAAAGGAAATTATCGTAAAACGGATATTTTGTAAATAATTCTTTTTGTAAGGTGTTTAATTGCTTAGTGCTCGATAAGGAATCTTTAATAAAAGGCTCTAAAGTGAATTTTTTAAGGCTATCGTTTTTTATTAATTTTTGTAAATCTTTAATAGAGATTACAGCTTCAATTTCTTCAGACGATTTAAACGATTCGGCTAGAGCATTCCAAGCGTTAAGTTTTTCCACCGTAAAAAAGGTACTGTCCTTAACCCCTAAGACAATCATGTTTCCTTCTTCACCAAAAATATCTAGAAAGGCGTTATAGGTTTGGTTTACCTCATGGTGGTCGGGCAGTAAATTAGCCTCGGTAAATGTAAATCGTATATTTTTCCATTGCGTGCTAAAAAGGACAGTCACAAAAACAATTGCAATTAACATAGCAATCCTATTTCGTAATATAAGTCTAGCTAGACCTTCCCAAAAGCCGTTAGTAAATTGTTTAATCATAAGTCTATTAAAGAACCGCAAATGTAGAAAAAAGCAATGTATTACTTAGGTCTAAAGTATTATAATGTCACGTTAAATGTAAATTTCAAGGCGATATTATCTTCAATTTCCGGTAAATGATACGCACCATAGCGATAGGTTAAACTTAGACCGAAACCAAAAACTAACTGATTTAACTCGAATCCAGATTCTAAGTACCCTTTATCTAAAGTATTAAAGGTTAAACCTTGATGCTGTTCGGGGTTCCTCATGTCTCCAATTGCAAAGCGCGATAATAAGACCAATTGCGGTTTAGAAAATGTAGAATGGTAAAAAGGTTTAAAGAAGTGTTTAAATTGAAAGATGGAAAACATATCCGAAAAAAACTCATTGAAGTACATGGTTTCAAAACTATTCAATCCCGCAACAGAGAACCGCTGCATAATGGTTGCTTTATTAATGTTATTGGGGTAGGCGTGATACAGATGTGTTAGTGGCGCATCTCCAATAGCAATACCTGTAGCAAAATCGAGTTCGGTATGCGATTCTTTATTGTGAATAAAATGATACGTCGCTTTAAAGTCTACCTTTTGAAAATTAAAATCACCATCTAATGCGCCGTTAATACTTTGGGTGTATTGAAACGTAAGTTTTGGAAAACTGTTTTTCGTTTTTTTGGGCCCTGATGGTGTTGGTTTATAAATATCGAACGGACTCCATAACAACGACGTTTTTACAACTGCAAGATCGTAGTTGGAATATGCTCCCTGATCTGTTACAAACGTATAATCGAATTCTGGTGTAATTGCACTAGAAAAAAACTGAGTTTCTGTATTGAGTTTAGGACTAAAATCGTGTTGAAGCGAAATAGACTTCATGATGTGGTGATAGAATAAACTAATGTTTAATAAACGCGGTTCGAAAAATTGAAAAATACGCTTATCGGTTAAATATTTTGTACTTGCTGTTTCTTGTAAATCATCTGTGTAAGACGCATTAATCCAAGTGTTGTGTTTTTGGTTTATAACAAAACCTGCACCAATACTATATTTATATTTGCTGTCTTTAAATCCGTAAACAGTATACCCATTTATTCTGAATTTTTTCGATAATTTATCACTGGTAACACCTCCTAAACCGGTACGAATACCTTCATACTGATTGAATTTTATAAGGTACCTTAAATCTAGATTAAAATATTTAAGCGGAATATATCCATTTCCGATGTTGTGAATTAAATCGGCTTTACGTTTTGCTTTTATGCTGTCTTTTGCCTGATTAATTTCCGTGTCTATAACTTGAGCTCTACTAATAAAAATAGAGAGCAAGAATAAGAGACTTAGGCAGTATTTTAGCATATTGGGGCGAGTCGTAAATTAAGATGACTCAAAGTTAAGACAATAATTGAAATAACGTATAATTTGAAGTAAGTGTATAAAAAAAGCGACTCGAAAGTCGCTTTAATTTTTTTAAACGGTCATGATTTCCTTTTCTTTAACAGCAAGGGTCTCATCTATTTTTTTAACGTAGATATCTGTTAGTTTTTGAATTTCTCCTTCAGTGTCTTTTTTAACATCTTCAGAGACATCGTCTAGTTTTTTAATATCGTTATTGGCGTCTTTTCTAGCGTTTCTAACACCAATTTTACCATCTTCAGCTTCAGCTTTTGCTTGTTTGGCTAAATCGCGTCTGCGTTCTTCTGTTAAAGGTGGTACATTTATAATAATAGTATCACCATTATTCATAGGATTAAACCCTAAGTTGGCAATCATTATTGCTTTTTCAATTTCGTGAAGCATGTTTTTTTCCCATGGCTGAACGCTTATTGTTCTTCCATCTGGTGTGTTTACATTCGCGACTTGACTTAAAGGTGTTTGCGACCCGTAATAGTCTACCATTACACTACCAAGCATTGCTGGACTTGCTTTACCCGCTCTAATATTTACAAATTGTTTTTCAAGATGTCTAAGAGCAGCATCCATAGCTTCTTTTGTAGAATCTATAATAAATTGAATATCTTCATTCATGGTTTTAAAACTTTACTGTGATATAACTTAAAAAAATCAAATTAAACGTTTACTTCTGTTCCAATGTTTTCTCCCGATACGACGCGTAATAAGTTACCTTTCTTATTCATATCAAACACAACAATTGGTAGTCTGTTTTCTTGGCTAAGTGTGAATGCTGTAGTATCCATTACTTTTAATCCTTTCTTTAAAACATCGTCGAAAGAAATGGTGTCAAATTTAACGGCGCTACTGTCTTTTTCTGGATCTGCAGTGTAAATACCATCTACACGAGTGCCTTTTAAAATAACATCAGCTTCAATTTCTATAGCTCTAAGTACAGCAGCAGAATCTGTAGTAAAATACGGATTTCCTGTACCTCCACCAAAAATAACGACACGTCCTTTCTCTAAATGACGCATGGCTTTTCTACGGATAAAAGGTTCTGCAACCTCATTAATTTTAATTGCTGTTTGTAAGCGTGTAGGGATATCGGCATCTTCTAGAGCACTTTGTAAAGCTAACCCATTAATAACCGTTGCAAGCATACCCATATGGTCACCTTGAACGCGATCCATTCCATTACTTGCTCCCGAAACACCTCTAAAAATATTTCCTCCTCCAATTACAATTGCGACTTCAATACCAGCATCTGTAATGGTTTTAATGTCTTTAGCATATTCGGCTAAACGTATAGGGTCTATACCGTATTGACGTTCGCCCATTAAAGCTTCGCCTGATAATTTTAAAAGGATGCGTTTAAATTTCATAGTCTGTTTTATAGAAGTTGTGCAAAATTACATAAATTTTTTAAAATGTATGCTTAAAATTTACTTTCGTAAACCTATCGGTTTTACTTGAGTTGGATTCAAAAAAAAAGGTCATTAGCTCTAAATAGAGTAATGACCTTTAATAGTATATACCGATAAAAATATCAGTGATTTTATGTTATCCTAAAGCAACACGTGTAAATCCTGTTACAGATACACCGTCGAAAGATTCTACATATTTAGCAACAGTAACTTTTTCGTCTTTAATAAACTTTTGGTCTAATAGACATTGTTCTTGATCTAAAGTTGTGTTGTCTGAAATGTAACGCTCCATTTTACCTGGAATAATTTTATCCCAAATTTGTTCTGGCTTACCTTCAGCTTTAAGTTCAGCTTTAGCATTTTCTTCAGCAGCAGCTAATACTTCTGGAGTTAATTGTGCCATAGAAATATATTGAGGTACGTTTTTAAGTGTTTTACCTAAACGTCCTAATTCAATATTGTCTTTTTCAATAACCGCAATTCTAGCTTCAGTTTCTGATGCTACGAAAGCCGGATCAAAATCTTTGTAAGATAATGTGCTAGCACCCATAGAAGCAACTTGCATTGCTAAATCTTTAGCTAAAACATCTCCATTGTCTACAACAGCAGAAAGACCTACTAAAGCAGCAATTTTGTTAATATGTACATAAGAACCTACGTAAGGTGCTTGTAATTTAGAGAAATCTTTAATTTCTAATTTTTCACCAATAACACCAGTTTGTTCAACTAATTTATCAGCAACAGTAAGACCGTCAAAATCTGAAGCTAAAAGCTCTTCTTTTGTGTCTACAGTCATTGCGATATCAGCAATTCTATTAGCTAATGCAACGAAGTTTTCGTTTTTACCAACAAAATCAGTTTCACAACCTAATACAATAGATACACCTTCTGTATTAGCATCGTTAACTTTAGCTACGGCAGCACCTTCACTAGAATCTCTATCTGCTCTGTTTGCAGCAACTTTTTGTCCTTTTTTACGTAAGACATCGATAGCTTTATCGAAATCTCCTTCAGCTTCAACTAACGCTTTTTTACAGTCCATCATTCCTGCACCAGTAGCTTGTCTTAGTTTGTTTACCTCTGCGGCTGTTACTTTTACCATAATTTCTAAGTAATATGAGTTAAAAAAAGTCGTTCAATTATTTTTCTGTAAAGAAAAGAACTAAACGACTTATTTATGTTATGTAATGATTATTTGTAGTTTATTCCTCTTCTTCTGTAGATGTTGCTTTCGCTTTAGCAGCAGAAGGTTTTTCAGCTTTCGCTGAATCTTTAGAGTCTTTATCAGCTTTACGCTCAGCTAAACCATCTGCAATAGCACCAGTTACGTGAGTTAAAACTTTATCGATAGATTTAGAAGCATCGTCGTTTGCAGGGATAACGAAATCAACTTGACGAGGGTCAGAGTTAGTATCTACCATTGCAAAGATTGGAATGTTTAATTTTTGAGCTTCTTTAATCGCGATATGCTCACGCTTAATGTCTACTACAAATAAAGCTCCTGGTAAACGAGTCATGTCGCTAATAGAACCTAAGTTTTTCTCTAACTTAGCTCTTAAACGATCTACTTGTAAACGTTCTTTTTTAGAAAGTGTCATGAATGTACCATCTTTCTTCATTCTATCAATAGAAGCCATTTTCTTAACAGCTTTTCTAATAGTTACAAAGTTAGTTAACATTCCACCAGGCCATCTTTCAGTAATGTAAGGCATGTTAATTGCCCCAGCTTTTTCTGATACGATGTCTTTAGCTTGTTTTTTTGTCGCAACAAAAAGGATTTTACGTCCTGAAGCAGCAATCTTGCTTAAAGCTTCACCAGCTTCATCAATTTTAGCTGCAGTTTTATATAAATTGATAATATGGATACCGTTACGTTCCATATATACGTAAGGAGCCATGTTTGGATCCCACTTACGAGTCAAGTGACCGAAATGTACACCTGCTTCAAGTAATTCTTTTACTTCTACTTTTGCCATTTTGTAATAGTTTACGTTCTGTTGAATTAGCAATGTTCCATTAGGCTTTAAGCGCTATGCTTTGGGCTGTTGGCTGCATTTAGATGCTAAACTAAATCCTGTTTTTCAACTAGGACAACAATAACTTATTTTTAAATTTTAAAAAATTCAACCAGATTGAGAGTGCTAAGAAGCGATTCCCAATCGAGTTGAGGATGATAATATTAACGTTTCGAGAATTGAAACTTCTTACGAGCTTTCTTCTGACCGAATTTCTTACGTTCAACCATTCTTGGGTCTCTAGTTAATAAACCTTCTGGCTTAAGAATTAATCTGTTTTCTGCATCGATTTCGCACATAACACGAGAAATAGCTAAACGGATTGCTTCTGCTTGTCCAGTAATACCACCTCCATATACATTTACTGTAATATCAAAGTTGCCATCATTGTTAGTCATGGTTAAAGGTTGGTTTACTTTATACTGCAAAGTTGCAGTAGTAAAATAATCCGCCACGTCTTTTTTGTTCACTGTAATCTTACCCTCACCCGGGGCAACATATACACGAGCAACAGCCGTCTTTCTACGGCCAATTTTGTGAATTACTTCCATTATTTGAATTCGTTTAAGTTTATTGTTTTTGGTTTTTGAGCTTCATGAGCATGAGCTGTACCAGAAACAACTGTTAGATTACGGAATAAAGCGGCACCTAATATGTTTTTAGGTAACATTCCTTTTACTGATTTTTCTACTAACCTTGCTGGATCTTTTCCAAACAATTCTGTAGCAGTTAAACTTCTTTGACCACCTGGATAACCTGTGTGACGAATGTACGTTTTGTCATTCCACTTGTTTCCTGTTAAGTTGACTTTTTCTGCATTGATAACTATTACGTTATCACCGCAATCAACGTGTGGTGTGAAATTAGGTTTGTGTTTACCTCTAATAAGTTTTGCAACTTTAGAAGCTAAACGACCTAAACTTTGACCTTCAGCATCAACTAAAACCCACTCTTTATTAACAGTAGCTTTGTTGGCTGAAATCGTTTTGTAGCTTAATGTATCCACACTAATTAATTTTATTTATTAAACATTCCTCTCTTAAAAAGAGTTTGCAAATTTACGATAATCTATTTGATTACCAAATAGTATGACGCTATTTTTTGATTTTTAATAATTTAGCTCCGTATTAATGCTTATTAAAACAGTTTCAGTAATTTAACTATTCATGTCCTTCTTGTTTTATTTATTAGATGTTCTATACGCATTCATGAAAATTCTATAAGACGTGCTTTAAGTTTCCGATTTTTAATTTTTGGTATCAATTTTTTGTAAAAAAGTAAGAATTACCAATATTAATTTTCAGCTAAAGCATAGCACTTTTGTAAATTATTTTCTAACTTACTACCTTAAAATTATCAAATCAATAAAAATTTATATTATGAGTGATGTACAATCAAAATTAGCTCAACTTAAAGCTACTGCTGAAAAACAATTAACGGACTGTGGAGTAAGTAATATAGACCATGAAAAATTAGATGGCTATGTAAATAGTTTAAAAACGATGGTAGATAATAAAGATGCAGTTTTGGTTTCTGGATTGGATGCTTCTGAATTGGAAACTGTAAGACGTAATTTTGTAGAAAAAAAATTAGGCGTAACAGATAAAGACAAAGCTATGGCTGCCATTACAAGCGTTGTAGATAAAATGTCTGGTATTAAAATGAAAAACAGACCCGCATTTTATTATTTAGTATCTGAAGCTTTAAGTTAATATATAGATTTTAATTATTAATACAGAAAAGCGGTTACCTAATTAGGTAACCGCTTTTTATATATTCTATTTATAATAGTCTTAATTCATGTCTGAACAGGTTAAGGCATATTCTTCTTTAAGAAAATGTTCAATATTATGAATTACTTTTTCGCTTAAACGGTCGAAAGCTTGTTTGGTTCTTCCAACAGATATATTTACACAGTTTACATGTGGGTGTTCGAAAAGCGCTTTGTCTCCTAAAGCACCAAGCGTGTCGCAATACACACGATTGTCTTCATTTAACCAAACGTTAAAAGGTTGCTCGTCCCATGCAGGCGATAGCCCAGTGTTAAATAATATTTTATGATTACCAAATGCTTTAAATTCGGCGTCATGCAAAAGGATGGTGTTTTTATTTAGACAGGTGATCACCACTTCGTTTTCAGAAAGTAATTCCTGTAAAGGTAAATAAGTATAACCTTTAGCTTCTGCTTCGGGTTTTCTAGTTCTAGAAAAATAAGAGACATCAGCACCAAAAAAGTGAAGTGCATCTGCAATCATTCCTCCAGATTTTCCTAAACCAACAATTCCTGCTTTTAGACCTGTAATTTCAGAAGGTAAACCGTTCCATGGTGTTCTTTGGCTACCGTTAGGATTTACACCAAAACCGTGTAAGGCACTTACTAGTTCGCTAATTACATATTCTACTACACCTTCGTCTCCGTAATCACGAATACCTGTAACGGTAATGTCTCTCGAGTTGGCATATTCAATATCTACATTAGCACTTTCTGGAGTGTATAACGAGCAACACATGCCTATGTAGGCAATATTGGGGCATTGCGCAATAGCGTCTTTACTAAGTGTAGTTGTATAGCTTAAAAGTACAGCATCTGCATCTCCAATACGTTCTACAATCTCGTTTACAGAAGATGGCATATCTTCGTATAAAATCACGTCTTCAGCTAAAGATTGTAATTTTTTCTCAGCCGATAGAATCAAACTTATGGGTTCTATGGCTACTAGTTTTTTAAACATGTTTATTATTTTTTACAATCTTCAAAGTTATTGTAAATATCTCAATTGCTTTGTTGCAATCTAAACAGATTCTTTTAGTCGGACTTTATGAGGTTTAATTAGAGTATCTTTGTCATCGTATAATTTATCTGTTGATATTAATTGTTTTCATTCGCCTACGTGCAGCGGAGTATATTGGCTTTCACTTAAAGTCTTTGTATTGATTAATCTAAACTCTAGTGGCCAAATTAATGCCTGACTGCTAGTAAGTAACTATGTTATAGTCATTTTAATCTTTCGCTTTGCGTTCTTCATTACTCTGCAATCCGTTTTTATTTAAGTCAAACCATGAGTGCAGATTTACGTGTAAACAAACCCACGCCTTTTTTTTCGGAACAGCCTTTAATAGCTTTTAGCCGAGCTTCAAATGTAGCGCTTACAATTAAGGCTCTAGAAGTGGGTAAGCCTGTATTAATTGCAGCATTCTATAGCGATGGTTTAGATTTGCTTAAAGCATTGCATCAGCATTTAAAAAAGCGTTTTCCCAATGGGACGTTTAAAGAACAGCGTGCGTATCGTTTAGCCTATCAGAAGTTATCTAAGCTGATTTACATAAACATTGTAGACCATAAATTAATCGTGAAAAAAGCACCCGCCATTGGTTGGTTGGCTAAACTATATCCAGAGCAGACATCTTTTTTGCTGCCATTTACTAAAGTGCAAGGTTTAAATAGTGCTTGGCAATGGTATAAAAACGGAATTGACTTGCCGGTGTTGCGCAGTAAAATTCACCCGTATTACGGCGTGTATTTCCCTACGCGATTCGATCATTTAATCCTTTTCGATAATTGGTTGAAACGCTATAACGGACCAAAAAAATCGGCTATAGATGTCGGTATAGGAAGTGGCGTTTTGGCGTTGCAACTCGTGAAATTTGGTTTTCAGAAAGTGTTTGGAACCGATACCAATCCGAATGCTATTGTAGGACTCACAGAATCTATGGAAGATACCAAACTCTCTAGAAAAATAGAATTGGATTTTGCACCGCTCTTTGGTAAATGGGAAAAGCAAACCGAACTCATTGTTTTTAATCCGCCTTGGTTGCCTGCAGCACATGATTTAGATCATATTGATGAAGCCATTTCTTATCCAGAGACATTATTTTCTGAATTCTTTAAGGCCGCAAAGAAACGCTTGTTACCAGAAGGAAAGTTGGTTCTTATATTTTCTAATTTAGCACAACTCACTCAGGTTACAGATACGCATCCTATTGCAGACGAACTAGCGGTGGGCGGACGATTTAAATTAGAGCAATGCCTTAAACGCCCAGTAAAAGCAGCTTCAAGTCAAACTAAGCGCGACCAAAATTGGCGTGCAACCGAAGACGTTGAACTTTGGATATTGGTTCATGCGTAAATAATAATAGTAGTTATTACATGTTAATATATAGAAAAGCGTCATTCCGTTGGGAATGACGTTTTTATTTGCGTTCACTTTATATGTATTCGTGTCAATTGGAATACAAACTGTTTCTGAACTTTGTAATAGATAAAAACGGAAGAATTACATGGTCGAGTCATTATTTATAACTCCCAATAGATAATTCATCTGTAAAGTTTAATGCACATTAAAAATTATTAAAATGAAAGATTTAAAAAATAAGACTGTTGCTATTTTAGCAACCAACGGATTTGAAGAAAGTGAATTAAAATCGCCTAAAGAAGCTTTATTAGAAGCAGGAGCAGAGGTGCACATCGTGTCTCTAGAATCTGGAGAGATTAAAGCTTGGGCCGATGGAGATTGGGGAGATGCTTATAAAGTAGATAAAACATTAGACCAAGTGTCTCAATCAGATTATAACGCGCTAGTACTTCCAGGAGGTGTTATAAACCCGGATTTATTAAGACGAGACACTAAGGCTATAAGCTTTGTGAAGTCGTTTTTTGAAAACCATAAACCAGTAGCTGCTATTTGTCATGCGCCGTGGTTATTGGCAGAAGCCGATGTTTTAAAAGGACGAAAAGTAACATCTTTTCATTCAATAAAAACCGATATTGTTAACGCCGGTGCAGAATGGGTAGATCAAGAAGTTGTGGTAGACCAAGGTTTAGTAACTAGCCGTTCGCCAGAAGATTTACCAGCATTTAATGCTAAGGTTATAGAAGAAATTAAGGAAGGTAAGCACGATATGCAAACTGCTTAAAATACGGTAAACTCGATTTCCCAAAAGGGTTAGATATACTAAAATCTAACCCTTTTTAGTATGTATTAATTAAAACACATAGATAAATACGTTAAATTACAATAGGTTTTTACACATTTAAACCCATAAAATGAATGGTATGAAAAAGCAACTACAAATCGTAAACGGACTTAGTTTTATAGCTATGGTTATTTTGAATTATGTTTCGAATACCGGGATATTAAACAATACAACAATTGGTGAAGTTTCTAAACAATACAATACCTTATTCACGCCCGCAGGTTATGCCTTTTCCATTTGGGGATTAATTTATGTCCTGGTTTTAGGATTTGTAATTTACCAAGGACGAAGTTTGTTTGTAACTGTAAGAGACGACGATTTTGTGGTAAAAACAGGCTGGTGGTTTGTAGTGTCTTGTGTTGCTAACTGCTTATGGATTGTAGCATGGATTTACGAGTATACTTTATTGTCTTCTGTATTTATCTTTTTGCTACTCTTTGCATTGATTCAGATTGTGCTAAAAAATAAAATGGAACTGTTCGATGCTCCAATTTCTGTAATCGCTTTTCTATGGTGGCCTTTTGTGTTTTATAGTGGTTGGATTACGGTAGCGAGTATTGCTAATGTATCCGCGGTGTTAGTAAAATACAATTGGGATGGCTTTGGTTTATCTCCAACATTTTGGGCGGTGAGTTTAATTACTATTGCAACGGCTATAAATTTAATTGTGACTTGGAAACGAAATATGAGAGAATTTGCCTTAGTTGGTGCTTGGGCTTTAGTGGCTATTTACGTAGCGAATAGCGCTGTTAATACTACTGTTGCTTATACAGCACTGGTATCGGCTATACTTTTAGTAGTGAGTAGTAGTGTGCATGGGTATTTAAATAAAGAAACAAGTCCTGCTGTGAAACTTAAGGAGTATTTTGAGGGGCGGTGAGTGTAAACCGAGTTGAATTATAGTAATATTTGGTAAGGCTTTTATAATAGGAGTTATTCAATTTTTGATTTAATCAATTCAGTTAAAGTTGTTGTAAAAGGTTTTGCTGATGCATGACCTGAATTGTAGTTTTTTAATTTTCTGAAATTCCAATTGTTATTCCCAAATTCGCTTAGGTTAATCTTTTCCAATTCGATTACTAAATAATGTTTTTCATAATCAGATTTATTTGTTGCTTTAGGGTACCCTTTTGCTTCTAGGTTTAACCTAGAATACACTTTTGGGCCTTTACTTGTAATCTTCCATAGATCTCCGGAAGATGTGTTTCCGTGTGTATGTAACAATAAATATTTAGCAGAAACAGTTTCTTTATCTAGAACCAAAGAACCGTTGCCTGAGCCCATTCTAAAATTGTACATTCTTTTTTTTATAATCCAATCATGCTGGGTTTGGCTATTGTAAAAACCAACTAAAATATGGGTGTCATCTGGAATTAATTTTTCACTATTAATATATTCTGGAATTGGCTCTCTAAAATCACCCGATGGTTTGTTTTTAGTGATTTGATATGTTTTAGTGGAAATGTTCTCTCTTTGGGTCGCTCTATTTAAAAAATGGTCTCTAACTTCATTTATAAAATCTACAAGATTATGTATGCCACTATTTTCTTCTGTAGGTCTAATTGCAAAAGCGCCTAAACCAGGAAGAATTTCATGAAAGCCTTTAAAATTTGTTGGTTTTACATCTGTTCCTGGATATAAAATATAAGCTCCTCCTGTGCGTCTAATGGCATCTTTATAAGCATGCATTTTAAAAATATCTACTTCCTTAAATTTTGAATTATCCGATTTATTCTTAACCTTATATTTTGCATCAAAATGAATGTGTACAATTTGCTCTTCGCATTCAGCATCTTTTTCCTCAAGATCTTTGGGCCATATGGATAATGTGTAATCAGGACTCATTTGCAACGTCCAACTTCCTTCCTTGCTTAAATCTGAATTTTTACCAAAGGTTTTATTGTAAGAAAATTTTATCGATAATTCTCTTTCTCTTGAGATGTAAGTTCCAGTTAAGGCAATTTGTTTACCTTCTTTAAGATTAAGACCAAGTTTATCTTTTGTAATCCCAATTAACTTTTTGTATTCATCTGAATCTATTGTGAATGCTTCTTTAATCGCATCTAAAAGTTTAAAGAACAGCCAGTATTCATAGAGTTTAGCAATGTTTTTGTTTCCTGCTTCATAGACATCTTCACCGCCTTCCCAGGCAAGTTTGGCAGCGAGATTAAACATAAGCCATGTTTTTAAAACATCTCTATATCCCGATTTTTTTTGAAGTACAGGACTGTTTAATTTTAAAGTGGTGGGTCTAGAAACTTCCTTAAATAAGTGGTGTTGTAAATAGCTTTCTAATTTAGCTGAAATTATGTCTGCCTCGTTGTATAATCTAGAGCCTTTAGTGCATCTTAATTTAATCTCTTCGCAGAAGAATAAAAAGGTTTCTATAACATGTTTTATAAATCTGTTTTCTGGAGTATCCGTACTTTCTTCATTCGTAGTAGTTGGAATTTTTAAAGCAATAGAATCGATACCTGATTTTCTGAGCGGATGATGTTCAGGAAGAGTTATGCGGTTTTTAGCATTGATAACTTGTCTGATATCTTTACTTTTTAAGCGCTTTAATCGTCTTACATCTTTGTGTTCAATTTTGTCTTTCCAATTGGTAACTGGAGATTTTATAATTTGCTGAATTGCTAAATCAAACTCTTCGGTGTTAATTATGGAATTTACAAAACAAAATTGCTGATATAATGTTTTTGAGTCAGAATCATAATCGACTTCTAAACTCTGATTTACCGGTGAATTAGTTTGCAATATTAAATCGGTAGCATGCTTGGTTATAGATTCTAACATAAATCTATAATGTTTTCGGTAGGTGGTTTTTATTGATTGTACTTCTAGTTTTAAAAAACCTTTTGCAATACCGTCTTCTAAAACAGGAATAGATAATGTGCCTACATAAATATTAGGACTTAAACGACCTTCAGTTTTATTAAAATTCGATTGTTCTACAACTTGGCTCTGTTCTAGACTATAACTCTTATCGTTTAATTTATATTGATAAAAGCAACCTTCAACAATCTGGTAATCGGCTTCATTGTTTTCTTTAGCATCCAAGACATGAAACAAGGTGTTGTCCATAATAGCAACAACGTCTATCGATAATCCTTTTTTTATATGATTTAATGGAATATTATGCTTCTGCATAACTTGTAAATCCGTTATCAATTAGGTTTTTGTACATTCTAGATAATTTCTCAAAAGATAATTTGTACTTAATGCTTTCAGGGGTTACTAAAGATTCTCCTTTTTCATTAAATATTTGTGCTGTTTTTTCTGTTAAACACTCTTGAGCTAATGTTTTTAGAGGTTCAAGTAGTTTACGTCTAGAGCCATGAAGTTTCGGTAATAATTTCTGCATGATAGCAATGTCTATTTTTTCGTCTTCCTTGGCAATGTATTCTGGATTTATCAAATCTATTTTAGAAAATAAGGTCTGAATTTCTGAAGCAGTTCTGTATCCAAATTCGGCACCAAGTGGTTGCAGCTTTTTAAAGAAATTTAGTAATTCCGAATTAAGTCCATCTAGATTCGTTCTATTTGTTTCAGCTTCAGTAAGTTTTATAAAAGATTCGCCCATATCGCTACCTAGGCAATCTATAGATGTAATATCCTGAGCATTTTTTAAAAATTCAGCAATCTCAGAATCATGAATCCTAAATTCTATCACATTTGCTCTGTCTAAAACTTTAGGACTAAACATATACGTGGTTTCATCAATATTAACAGTACCGACTACAAATAAGTTTTTAGGCCAAGATAGGGTGTGCGGGACACCTGATTTCTTGGTTATAGAATCATCGTGTAATTTAAAGTTATCTTTACTTTCCATAACACTTAAAAAGTCTGCAAAGTAACGCTCTACATGACTTAGGTTCATTTCATCTAAAATTAGAAAATATGGCTTTTCTGGGTTGTTGTTTGCTCTAATTATTAAGTTTAAAGCTCCGTTTTCAGGATATATATATTCTGTGGAATCTAATGCGTTAACATAACCTAATAAAGGTTCTTTATTTGTCCAATCTGCTCCAACAGGTACAATACAATATTGTGATTCATCTTGAGAAATCCATTGGGCAAAGGCTTGTGCTAATTTTGTTTTTCCAGAACCGGATAAACCACTTAATAAAATAAAAGGTTTGGTTGCGAGTGAAGCAACGTATCTTGTTATTAATTCGGGATTGTAGTTTAAACCTGATTCTAAGCAATTTGTTGAAAAGCTATTTAAGTCGAACGTGGTTTTTAAATTATATTCCGAACTGGTTTCTAATGAATTTATATTGTTACTATTATATTTGTTTTTAATAAAAGTGAGTAGGTTTTTTTCTCCTAAAAAAGATTTATAAAGCCCGTTGCCATTATCTGGGAACCCAATAATTTCATTTAATTCATTATGTCTTTGAATTAAATTCTTATTAGTTTTATTTAAATGAGTTTTGGATGCGCTCCAAATATTGAAATCATTATATACTCCGGATTTAATTTTATGGATATCTCTAATAAAAGAAATCGTTTCTTCATAATTATCAGAGTTAATTTCTTTTAATTTATTTTCAAAGAATAGACGGTCAACTACTTTAAGGTTTTTTTCGAAATTATCTTTTTCAATTAATGATTTAATTGAATTTGCAGCTTCGATTTCATTAGTCTTTAATTTAGAAATGAACTCATTAATGATTTTATAACTTTCCATAATTGTTTTATTACCGTTTTCGACTCCTTAATTTAAAACCCTTTTTCTCTAATGCGCCTCCAACCAGTTATCGCCAGTATCAATTTCTACATCTAATGGTACATCCATAACAAAGGCATTTTCCATTTCGGTTTTTACCAGTGTTTTTATAGTTTCTAATTCGGGTTTGTACACATCGAACACCAATTCATCATGTACTTGTAAAAGCATTTTGGTTTTAAATTCGCCAGCGACTAATTTCTCATGAATATTAATCATAGCCAGTTTTATAATATCGGCAGCGCTTCCTTGTATTGGGGCGTTAACGGCATTTCGTTCGGCAGCACCACGAACCACTCCATTTCTAGAATTAATATCTTTTAAATAACGACGACGTCCTAAAACGGTTTGTACATAGCCATTATCGCGAGCAAAATCTACTAGCTCACTCATGTAAGTTCTCAGTTTCGGATAGGTTTTGTAATACGTATCGATAAGGTCTTTAGATTCGCTTCGCGATAAATCGGTTTGATTGCTTAATCCGAAAGCAGATACACCATACACAATCCCGAAATTCACGGTTTTTGCATTACTACGTTGTTCTCTGGTCACGTCTTCTAAAGGCACATTAAACACTTTAGCAGCTGTGGAAGCATGAATATCTTCACCGTTTTTAAAGGCTTCAATCATGGTTTCTTCCTGACTTAAGGCGGCTATAATACGAAGTTCTATTTGCGAGTAATCGGCAGCAAGTAAAGTGTAGTCTTCGTTTCTTGGAATAAAGGCTTTTCTAACTTGGCGACCACGTTCGGTACGAATAGGAATGTTCTGTAAATTCGGGTTATTACTACTTAATCGCCCCGTTGCAGCTACAGTTTGCATATAATCTGTATGTACACGCCCTGTTGTTGGCTCGACTTGTAATGGCAAGGCATCGACATAGGTGCTTTTAAGTTTTGCAAGGCCGCGATAGTCTAATATATGCTGAATAATCTCGTGGTCTTTGGCTAAGTACGATAAAATATCTTCTGAGGTTGCAAACTGCCCAGATTTTGTTTTTTTAGGTTTGTCGACTAACTTGAGTTTATTAAATAAAATTTCACCCAATTGTTTTGGTGATGCAATATTAAATTCTTCGCCAGCTTCGGAAAATATTTTTTCCTGAAGAGACGCAATATCATCGTTTAGAGCAGTGGTTAAATCATTTAAAAACGGAATATCTAAATTAATACCTTCCAATTCCATGTCGGCAAGCACACGAAGTAAAGGCACTTCGATATCGTCGAATAATTTTTGGGTGTTGGCTTGTCCTAATTCGTTTTCAAAATGTTCTTTGAGTTGCAGTGTAATATCGGCATCTTCTACAGCATATTCGGTTTGTTTATCAATAGGAACTTGTCGCATTGATAACTGGTTTTTTCCTTTCTTACCAATAAGATCTACAATAGAAATTGGCGTATAATTTAAATAGGTTTCGGCCAAAACTTCCATATTGTGACGCATATCTGGATTGATTAAATAATGCGCTAACATGGTGTCGAATAATTTACCTTTAACCGTGATGTTGTATTTACGAAGGACCTTAATATCGTATTTTAAATTCTGTCCAATTTTCTGAATGTCTTCCGACTCGAAAAACGGACGTAATTGTTCGATAAGTTCTTGAGCTTCGGTTTTGTCTTCTGGAAATGGTAAATAAAATCCTTTACCGGTTTCCCAAGAGAAAGCAATACCCACTAATTCTGCTGTAAGCGGATCTAAGCCTGTAGTTTCGGTGTCGAAACACACGCTGCTTTGCTTCATTAGATTTTTAATGAAGAGTTTGGTAGCCATGCCCGTTGCTACACTCTGATAAAAATGAGGTGTGGTTTCGGCAGTTTTTCTTTGATTAGGGTTCTCTGTCGCCGGTTCTGAACTTGGAGCCGGATCGCCGCCAAATAAAGAAAATTGACCAGCGCCAGCAGACGATGCTGATGGGGCAGTAGTTTCTGCTTTTGCAGTCGTATTTTCGGTAGTGGTTTCTGTTTGTGCTGTAAATATCTTTTCAAAACTATCTACAAGTCGTCTAAATTCTAAATCCTGAAAAATGCCTTTTACGGCATCGATGTCGGGATGCGACATTTCAAAATCTTCAGCATCAAATTCAACAGGAACATCCAACATTATAGTCGCTAATTTCTTAGATAATAAACCAAGTTCTTTAGCGGCTTCAACTTTTTCTTTCATTTTTCCTTTTAGCTCGTGTGTATGGTCTAAAAGGTTTTCCATAGTGCCGTATTGGGCTAAAAATTTCTTCGCTGTTTTTTCTCCAACGCCAGGAAGTCCAGGAATATTATCGGCAGAATCTCCCATCATACCTAGAAAATCGATCACTTGTTCTGGGCGTTCCACTTCAAATTTTTTCAATACTTCAGGAATTCCCCAAGTTTCGTAGCCGCCACCAAATACAGGACGGTACATAAAAATATTTTCAGAAACCAACTGTGCAAAATCCTTATCTGGCGTTACCATAAAGGTTTTATAACCTTCTTTTTCAGCTTTCTTAGCTAGGGTTCCAATAACATCATCGGCTTCGTAACCTTCCTTAACCATAATGGGAATTTTCATGGCTTCTAAAATGTTACAGATATAAGGAATAGCTAATTTTATAGCTTCTGGAGTGGCGTCGCGATTGGCCTTATAAGCTTCGAACATTTCTACACGATCGGTGCTTCCGCCTTTGTCGAAACACACGGCTAAATGGTCTGGACGCTCACGTTTAATGACGTCTAAAAGGGAATTGGTAAACCCTAAAATAGCCGATGTATCTAAGCCTTTAGAATTAATTCTTGGGTTTTTTATAAACGCATAATATCCGCGAAAAATAAGGGCATAGGCATCAACTAGAAAAAGACGTTTTTGATCTGACATATGTTTTGTTTTGAAAGAATGTCAAAACTACAAAAAAAGCCGTGTTATTTAGAATTAAAATCAACAACCCATACTTTTAAAACGGTGATTTGAAGGAAGTCTTAAAAATTACTATCTTCAAGTTTATTATATCGGTGAGAATAAGACGCTTTGGTCTTAATTATGTATTTTTATTGCTTGTAAAAATAGAGAAAAGGGATATGCAGACGAGTAGACGAGAACAGAATAAAATTGAGAAACGGGAACGAATTGTTAAAGCATCGCTTAGTTTGTTTTCTGAAAAAGGGTTGGAGAACACGTCTATAAGCGATATTGTTGAAGAGAGCAAAATTGGTCGCGGTACATTTTATAATTATTTTAATGCCCCTAAAGATGTGTTTTGCGAGATTTTGGATCGTTTAAACTGTGAAATTAATTTTGAAGTTAAGCAAGCACAAATAGGTCTTACTACAGCCTACGATTTTTTATATGCATCTTTTAAAGCCTATTTTGATTTGGTGAGTTCTGAAGAGATGATTATGTTTCATAAAAACAATCAGAATCAAATTAGAAGTGTATCTTACAATAGTGAAAGTATATTAAGTATTGTGTTTAATATGCAAGAAGATTTAAAACGTTTTCCCGAAGTGTCTTTTGTAGATGAAAAGTATTTTAAAATGTTTAGTTTAGTTGCTATTTCTTCAGCTTCCGAATTATTTGTTTGTTTACATCATCATTATTTTGAAGCTTCTAAGGATGAAATGGCTCACTTTTTAGCCAATGTTTTTATGAATGGTCTAAAAGATTATTCAGCTTTCACTAAAAATTAACACGCATGATGACAAATAGGTTTCAACACATTTTTGATGCTCAAAAGGCAAATCAGTTTACCGTTGGTAATACCACGTATAAAACACGAATAGCCAAATTAAATGCCTTGAAACACGCTATTGAAGTCGATTTTAAACAAGATATTCGAGATGCGATTTATGCCGATTTTAAAAAGCCTTTTTTAGAAACCGATTTAACCGAAATTTATCCTATTCTTGGGGAGATAAAGCATGTGAAATCGGAATTAAAATCATGGATGGGACGTCAAAAAGTGAGTACACCCATGTCTTTAATAGGAGCTTCGTCTTGGTTTACTTACGAACCTAAAGGGGTGTGTTTAATCATTGCACCTTGGAATTTTCCGTTAAATTTAACCTTCGGGCCATTAGTATCTGCTATTGCAGCAGGAAATACCGCAATTTTAAAACCCTCGGAATTAACGCCTCATACGTCTAAAGTTATGGGTGATATTATTGCTAAATTATTTCCGGAAAATGAAATTGCTTTAGTGCAAGGTGAAGTAGAGGTGTCTACGGCTTTGCTAGAACTTCCATTTAATCATATCTTTTTTACAGGGTCGCCACAAGTGGGGAAAGTGGTTATGAAAGCCGCTTCAAAACATTTAACCTCGGTAACGTTAGAGCTAGGAGGGAAGTCGCCAACAATTATTGATGAGACCGCCAATTTAAAAGATGCCGCCACAAGAATTGCTTGGGGGAAATTTGTAAATAATGGGCAAACTTGTATTGCTCCAGATTATGTGTTAATTCATGAACGCGTTAAAGATGAATTTTTAAAAGCGTTTAAGACCGTGGTTAATTCGTATTACGGAACAGATGCTTCGCAATCTAAGTCGTATTCTAGAATTGTAAACGACAGACATTTTAAGCGACTTCAAGACCATATTGAAAATGCTAAGGAACATCACGCAACCATAGAGCTAGGCGGTCAAGTTCAAGTTTCCGAAAATTTTATAGAGCCCACGGTAATTTCTAATTTACCCGAAGATACTTCGTTACTAGAAGATGAAATATTTGGACCTATTTTGCCTATAAAAACCTACACGCACATTCAAGAAGCTATAGATTATATTAATGCTAAAGAAAAACCTCTTGCACTTTATATGTATAGTAAAAATAAAAAACAAACGCAGTTTGTTTTAAATAATACACGAGCCGGAAGTACGTGTATAAATACAAACGTGTTGCAATACAGTAATCATAATTTGCCTTTTGGGGGCAGTAATAATAGTGGGATTGGTAAAGCACATGGGATTTTCGGATTTCAGGAATTCTCTAATATGCGTTCCGTATTAAAACAGCACACACGAGGCGCAATCGAGTTGCTGTTTCCGCCTTATACAGACTTTAAGCAAAAATTGGTAGACCTTACTTTAAAATGGTTTTAGCAGAAGTCTCATGCTTTTGAAATATCCTAAATGATCAGCTTTAACATTTTCATAGGACCGATTAAAATCTTAAACTTTATTTTTACCCATTAAAAGGATTTGTGATGCGTTGGGTTTTATTTTTTATACTTTATATTCTTCTAGATTGGTATTCTTTTCAAGCTTTTAAATCGATAACCAAACAGCGTTTTATTTATTGGGTGTATTGGATTTTAAGTGCATTGGTTTTAGGAAATTTTATTTACGAAATGATTCTAAACCCGAGTCATTTAAAAGTGCTTACACATGCCAAAAGTTATGCGCTTGGATTTTTATTAGCAGTGTTAGCACCAAAGTTAATTTTGTTAGTGGTTTTAGGATTCGAAGATCTTACGCGTTTTCCTCAAGGCGTATACCGATATTTTAAAAAAGAAAAACAAGAGTTCGGATATTTTCCAGAACGCCGTGCGTTTATTAGTAAACTAGCTATTGGTATAGCGGCCATTCCGTTTGCGGGTTTGTTGTATGGTATGTTTAAAGGCAAGTACGATTTTAGGGTGTTAAAATATACATTGCATTTTGAAGATTTGCCTGCCGCTTTCGATGGGTATAGAATTACACAGATAAGTGATATTCACAGTGGAAGTTTTGATAATCGAGAAAAGATAGAATATGCAGTAGATTTAATCAATGAACAAGCGTCTGATGCTATTTTATTTACGGGTGATATGGTGAATAATTTGGCTTCGGAAATGTTGCCGTGGACGGAAACCTTCAGCCGATTGAAAGCTAAAGATGGTAAGTTCTCTGTATTAGGAAATCATGACTATGGCGATTATGTCGAGTGGGATTCTGAAGCAGACAAGGAACAGAACCTCGATGAATTAAAAGCCATACAAAAGCAAATTGGCTTCGACTTAATTTTGAATGATAGTAGATTTCTAGAAAAAGATGGTGAACGTATTGCGTTAGTTGGTGTAGAGAACTGGGGGCGTGGTCATTTTAAAAAAGCGGGAGATTTAAAGCAAGCGGCTTCTAAAATAGAACCTAATGATTTTAAAATATTAATGAGTCATGATCCATCGCATTGGGAAGATCGGGTTATTGATGATGCGTACCATTACCATTTAACTTTAAGCGGCCATACACATGGTATGCAATTTGGAATTGAAATACCAGGCTGGATAAAATGGAGTCCAATTAAGTGGCGATATAAATATTGGGCAGGAGTGTATAAGGAAAAAGGACAATTAATAAATGTAAACCGCGGTTTTGGTTTTTTAGGTTATCCAGGCCGTGTTGGAATCTGGCCAGAAATTACGGTTATCGAACTTAAAAAAGGCTCAGAAGACGCTTAATTTGGTAGAAATGTTATTATTAATATAGAATTGCTTATTTTTATGTGAGATAACTTGAGCAAACGCCCTATTTAAACGTTTTATTTAAAAATGAATAAAAGGGAGGCTAGATTTTTTAAACAGGCTCTTAAACACTAAAATATGTCAAAATTCGGGGAATTAATAGATGTTAACATTCCGGTATTATTAAATTTCTTTACCGAATGGAATGAACAATCTACAGCGATGCATCCCATTTTAAGAGACGTGGCAGCTGCTCTTGGGGATAAAGCTAAAGTGATTAAAATTGATGTTGAAAAAAACAAAGAATTAGCCGAAGCACTTCGCGTAAAAGGGTTGCCTACTTTAATAGTTTATAAAGATGGTGAAATGAAATGGCGAGAAAGTGGCGAGCAAGATGCCAATACACTTATTGGAGTAGTGCAACAATTCCTTTAATACGGAAGCACATTAAAATTGTAACCTTTAGCACTAAAATATTCTAAAACTTTAGGTAATACGTACTGCATGTTTTTTGAAGCTTTAATGCTGTCGTGAAATACTATAATATGCCCGTCTTCGGTATGTTTAATCACATTTTTTAAACAGTCTTCTCCAGATAGGTTGTGCTCCCAATCGAAAGAAATAATACTCCACATTACAATTTTATACCCCAGTTGAGTTAAAATTTTGGCTTGTTTATTTTTTATCTTTCCGTAAGGAGGTCGAAATAATTTAGAAGGAATAATTTCGGCTGCTTTTTCTACATTGTCTATATATACATCTGTATGTGTTTTCCACCCTTTTAAATGATTAAAGGTGTGGTTTCCTATTTTATGACCTGCTTGTATGGTGTTTTGAAATACGTCAGGATACTTTCTTACATTGTCTCCTATACAAAAGAATGTTGCTTTGGCATTATAGCTTTTAAGCGTTTGTAAAACCCAAGGTGTTATTTCCGGATTCGGACCATCATCGAAGGTTAAGTAGATTGTTTTACTATCTAATAAAGGCACATCCCAAACGTAGTTTGGAAATATGCCTTTTATAAATTTAGGTGATCTTACTGGAATGAATCTCATAGTTATTCTACAGGAACCACTGCGCTATCCGCATTCGATTGTATGTCTATATCTGACGGTTGTATCGGGTCTGGTTCGTGCGGACTATCGCCGTAAAAATGTTCGAATAACTTTAAGTGATTGTTAAAGGTCTGCATTTCTGTTTTAGCAAACTCAGAATCGTTACGTAATAACACATCTACTAAAGATTTATAACGTTCTATATTGGTTACAATTTCTTCAGCAATTTCATATTGTTTTTCAACTTTTAACGTGCTATAGTATTTTAAATACTCTTGATATTTAGTAGACACGTCTTTAAATAGCTTTCTCGCTTTTTCATCGGCTCCAACTTCGTAATATCCGCTAATGTATGGTTCTAAAAGGGTGTAGTATCCAAAGAATTCAACAGGCATGTTTTCCATGGCAATATCTGCAATTTCTTCAGCTTTATCGAGTTGCTTTTCGTTAATTAATTGTTCCATTAATCGTGCTAAGTTACCTCTGTAAGAAATTGAGTTTTTACGCGTTTCTGGATCATGATAAATATCTGGACTTCCGCTATTACCCCAATCCCATTGCTTAACCTTATTATACATTAATTCGGCATCTACACGACCCATATCAAATGGGTTGCTTCTATTAATTGGCGTTTTAATAGGGACCAATTTGTAACACATACCATCTAACTGCAGGTAGTCTTTCATCCATAAATAATCGTCGTCACCAAAACTACCACCTGTAAAGTAAATAGGGCGTTTCCAATCGTTATTAGCAATAATGTCTAACATTAACAATCGGTTTTTATACAGTGCAGAACTATTAATGTTTAAATTGATTTTATCTACAATTCTATGTGCATCTTTTACGGCAACAATACCATTATCAAGTACGGTTTGCTTATCTACATCTATAGTTAAATTCTCAACCGGGAAATAATTCGAGTTTTGAAGTTGTGTAGGGTAGTAGCTAGGATCCTCACCTTGCATTTCTAAGATATATTTAAACTTTGTTTTAGGGTTATCGCTACTTACAAAATTGATAAAATCTTTAATGTCCATCGTATCTTGAGACACCACACGTTTCATAATATAATCGCGTGTACCATAACGGTATTGCTCGTGTGTTAGCTGAGAAGGAATAGGGTCACTCTCGTAAGCTTTACGTTTCATTTGGTCGATATACCAGTCTGTTTGGAATAAACTTGTGTTTACAATACGAACATCGGTACGGTATCCTTCAATTTCTTGAGCATACCACAAGGCGAAGGTATCGTTATCTCCAATAGTAAATAATATGGCATTTTCGGCACAAGAGTCTAAATACATTTTAGCCATTGAACGGGCTGTGTATTTATCGGATCTATCGTGGTCATCCCAATTGTTTGCTGCTAATATACCAGGAACTA
This sequence comes from Formosa agariphila KMM 3901, assembly GCF_000723205.1. NCBI lineage: Bacteria > Pseudomonadati > Bacteroidota > Flavobacteriia > Flavobacteriales > Flavobacteriaceae > Formosa > Formosa agariphila. The sequence goes on from NZ_HG315671.1 coordinate 270,451, forward strand.
GAACTAAACATGCTAAAGTAACTACAGGTGCTAAAAGAGGTGTTTTAACGTATTTTTTAAGTGCTTCAAAAATAGCATACACTCCAAATCCTATCCAAATGGCAAACACATAAAAAGAACCCACAACCGAATAGTCACGTTCTCTAGGTTCAAAAGGTCGTACATTGGTATAAACCTGAATGGCAACTCCTGTAAATAGGAAAAACACAAACAGCACCCAAAACATTTTTTTGTCTTTGTTGAATAAAAAGAATAAACCTATAAGACCTAAAATTAATGGTAAGAAATAATAGGTGTTTCTTGCTTTATTATTTTTTACGTCTGAAGGTAAATTTGTTTGAGGCATACCTAAATGCCATTCGTCAATAAAATTAATACCGCTTAACCAGTTTCCGTGATTATCGTATCGCCCTTGAATATCGTCTTGCTTCCCTGTGTAATTCCACATAAAGTATCTCCAATACATATAGCCCAACTGGTATTGAAACATGTATACAATATTACTTGCCAAGGTTGGTTTTTCGATATCTAAATATTGCCCGAATTGTTTTAAGAAATTATTATAGTCTTGAAAGTCTACATTACCTTGAGATAAATCTGATTTAAAACTAGAAATAGATGTACGTAGTTGATTTTCCATCTGGTATTCCGGTTTCAGCTTAAAATCTAAATAACCGGTAAAAAGCATGTAGTTTTCGGCATGTTCTGCACTCCACATTCTAGGTAGTATAGAAGCGTGTTCCGAGTTGTAGTTCTGTTTTGCACGCTTATAATCGTTTACAATTACATATTTTCCTTGCGCTTCATCCTTCTCGTAATTAGGTTTATCGTCTATATAAGGATTGTTTTTGTCTAGCCCTGCATATTGGTCTGTAAATTGTGGACCATAAAATAAGTGGGTCTCAGGATATTGTTCTAAGTTATAATACGCAAGAAGTTCTCGAGCATCAGACGGATTGTTTTCATTTACAACAACATTGGCATTGGCACGAATAGGTAACATCATCCAAGACGAGAATCCAATAAATATAAATAGTAAACACAAGGCTAGTGTGTTTAAATGGATGTATCCTTTTTGTCGTGTATACTTTAAAGCAAAATAGAATGCAGCAATAAGTAAAATTCCAGCAATTATAGTTCCAGAATTAAAAGGCAAACCTAAAGAGTTTACAAAGAATATTTCTGAAGTACTAAAGAATTTTAGTGCGTTAGGTAATAAAAGCTTAAAGATGAATAATAGGATGGCAACAGCAACGACATTTGCAATAATGAAGTTTTTAACCGTAATGGTTTTATAGTTTTTAAAGTAATACACCAGTGCAATTCCAGGAATGGTTAATAATCCCATAAAGTGTACCCCGAATGAAAGTCCAATAACAAAGGCAATTAAAACCAACCAACGGTTTCCGCGCGGCGAATCCATATCTTGTTCCCAGCGTAAACCAAGCCAAAACATAGCAGCCATCATTAAGGTTGCCATAGCATATACTTCGGTTTCTACAGCATTAAACCAAAACGAATCTGTAAAAGTAAACGCTAAACTTCCTACTAAACCACTACCAAGAATGGCCATTGCTTTAGGTTTAGATAGTATGTCGTCTTCCGAAATAATTTTTTTCAATAATAATGTAATGGTCCAAAACATGAATAAAATTGTGAATGCACTGGCAACGGCACTCATTAAATTTAGCATGTAACCCACTTGATCAGGCTCTAAAGCAAACATAGAGAAGAATGCTCCAAGCATTTGAAATAAAGGTGCTCCTGGCGGGTGACCTACTTGAAGTTTTGCTGAGGTTAAAATATATTCTCCAGCATCCCAGTAGCTTACGGTAGGTTCTACTGTTAGTCCGTAGGTTACTAATGCAATTGCAAAAGCGACCCAACCTAAGATGGTATTCCACTTTTTAAAGTTGAATTGTGTCATGAAATTCAGTGTTTATTCGGTAGGGCGAATTTAATAATAAATATGTAACAGTGAAGCGTTTTAAGTAAAGGTTAGTATTTAGATGAAAAAAAAATAAAAAAAAGTTTGTGTGTATTATGAAATGTTCTATATTTGCACTCTCAAATTATTGATGGCCCATGGTGTAACTGGCAACACGTTGGTTTTTGGTACCAAAGAGTCTAGGTTCGAGCCCTAGTGGGCCAACAACAAACCCCAATCTTGAAAAAGGTTGGGGTTTTGTTATTTTATAGCTTTACTGAAAGTTAATACTCTTCTACATATCTTGTAATTGCCATTGGATTTATATTTTACTATCTCGTGTATTATTATGCGTTCTCATCGCTAAATTTATCTCTATGGTATGGCGTGTTTTCCTTAAATTATTAAAATTAGTGGGTGTTATCTTATTAAAACGACGCTATTTAAAATGATTTTATTGATTAGCTGTGCGTTAAATCTCTTTTAATTGTTTATTTTCATTTAAATTTAATTCGGATTTTTTTGATGTAAAAACAGATATTATATAAAATCATTATTTTGATTCTATAAGTATTAATAGCATCTTTGCGCTAGACGATTTAAATTGTTACAACCAGAACGTAGAATAAATTAACACACTAGAATGAAACAAATTACAATACTACTATTAGCGATTTTTTGTTTGAATTTTCAGGCGATTGCTCAAGTACAAGAGGAGCCTGCTTTAAAATCGCAAGACACTGCCGTATATCCTTATGTTTTGCCTATTTGGGGGCAAAAAGTTACCGATAAAGGCTATGGAGACCAGCTTCAACTTCCTTTTGGGGTTAACTTAAACTACGTTAATGTGTATATGGATTTGGAGATTACTGAATTCGGTTTGGAAATTGGAGGTAGAGATTTCTCTGATGTTTTAAATGTAGAAACGCTAAATTTTACTCAAGTAAGTGCGACTACAAATGGTTTAAACTTTAGAGCAGATGCTTGGGTACTGCCTTTTCTTAGTGTTTACGGATTAATGTCTTCGGTAACAGGAGGAACGCAAGTTGCGCTTCAGCCAACATGGAAAGATGCAACAGGAGAAATTATTTTACAGTTACCAGAATTTTCATCGGAAGTCGAGTTTGATGCTAGAACATACGGTATTGGTGCGACTTTAGTTTTTGGGTGGAATAACTACTTCTTGAGTACGGATTTTAATTATTCGCGTACAGATACAGAATTGCTAAAAGATCAAGTGGGCTACGCGACCTTGTCGGCTAGAGGAGGATATCGTTTTGGATTATCTCAAAAGAATAAAGATTTTTTTATAGCACCTTATGCAGGTATTATGTATCGTGATTTTGTTGGTGCAGATGGAAATGAAGGAGGAATTGGTTTAGATGAGGTGTTTCCGGAATTAGATGCAACGTTTAATGAAACGGTAGATGCAAAAATTGCGAGTAATCAAGAAATTATAGATGCTCCTGGTACAACTCCTGCAGAAAAAATTAAACTTCAAGCTCAAAACCAAGCCTTAACTACAATAGAGGAAAGAGTAAATGAAAGTGGCTTATTTTCTGCTAGAGTAGATTATAAAATTAAAAAAGAACTTCTTCAAACGGTTACCTTTCAGATGGGATTCAATATGCAAATTAATAAGCATTGGATGTTAAGAGGGGAATATAGTTTGTCTGATGAACAACGTTTTCTTATGACAGGACTGCAATACCGTTTTGGTGTTAAGAAAAAAGGAATGAAGTAATTCGCGCTGGTTTATATACTTATATCAGAAAATTTTAGAAACTATTCTATTTATATGTTTTTGAAAGAATGCTATTCTTTAACTGTTAATTTTGGTATTAAAATGATATCTTCGTGTGTAGAACAATAACCATAAAATCAATAAAAATGAAAAAATTATTACTTGTATTAACGGTATTATGTGCTTTTAATACTTACGCTCAAGATGCAGAATTGGAAGCTTTTAAGGATTTGTATAATTCTGAAAAGAAAACTGTAATTGGCGAATTTTTAGAATTAGATGCTACAAAAGCAGCAACTTTTAATGAAATTTACGATCAATATACACTAGAGCGTAAAGATATTGCAAGCAGCCGTATGGCACTTTTAGAAGATTATGTAGATCAATACGATTCAATGACAGATGAGCAGGCAGATGCTATTGTTAAGGAAACGTTTTCTATTAGAGCTAAAAATGAAAAGCTTCAGAAGAAATATTATAAAAAAATTAAAAAAGCGTTAGGTGCAAAAACGGGATCTCAATTTGTTCAGTTCGAGCGTTACGTGCAAACGTCTATAGATGAGGTGTTGCAAGAAGCATTACCTTTAATTGGGGAAAAATAATAATTAATACCCTTGTCATTATTTTAAAGCCACCTTGTTTAGGTGGTTTTTTTTTGCCTTTTTTTAAATAACTGTTTTGTCTCTGTAGGTGGTGATTTCAAGAAGATAAAAATGGTCGAACATTATTGCATTTTAGCTAATTTGTTGAAATTGTATACATAAGAATTGTATTTTAAGTTACTCTTAAAATTGTAATAACTAGCATTTTACGTGCCTATAAATCAATTTTCTATGGAAAAAACATTACACTACAGATTTCAGCGTCGTTCTAAAAACTACTTCGATTGGTTGCTAAATATTATTAAGTCTGAAAAGTATTATCAAGCAGAAGGAGTTATTGTTTTAAATAACAATACAGATAGAGATTAATGTTATACAGGTATTAACACAAAAGAAAGCTCCCAAATAGAAACTAATCTGGGAGCTTTAATATAATGGTAATGAGTAGTTTTATATTTTAAATGTAATGACTGGTCTTATGGCGTGATTAACGATGTCTTCACTAATGCTGCCGTTAAAGAAATGTGCAATACCTTGTCTACCGTGAGTACTAATTCCAATAATATCGGCATCAATTTGTTCAGAAAAGTTTAGAATACCTTTTTCTACAGTATCATCATTATGGATGTTAATGGTATAATTTGTGTAGTCTGAACTGTCTATAAAACTCTGTATGCGTTTCGATGCATTTGCACTTGTAGAAAAATTATTAGGTGTGTTTACAAGTAGTAAATGGATTTTAGAGTTGAATTTTTTAGCAAACTTAACTGCTTGCTCGTAAGTGTGTATGCTGTCTATTAAAAAATCTGAAGCAAATACTAAGTTGTTAACTTTAAATTCTTTTTCAGAGCTTTTTATTACCAAAACAGGAACTTTAGATGTACGAACAACTTTTTCGGTGTTAGAACCTATAAAGATTTCTTTAAATCCAGTTGCGCCATGAGAACCCATGATAATCATATCTATGTTTAACTCTTTGGCGGTTTCGTTTATTCCTGTAAAAGTTGAGTTGGTTTTTATGGAATGATGCACGGTAATACCCTCTAAATAATCGGCGTTTAGAAGCTCGTCAAAACGTTTAGATGCAAGTTTCATAAAAAAAAGAGCCTCAGGAATTTCGCTTGGGGGCGTATTTATTTGGTCGACTTCTCCGGTTGGAAGATCGATGATGTGTAAAAAATAAATTTCACAATTAAATTTATTTGCAAACTGAGCTGCAATTTTTGTAGCAAATTCAGCTTCTTTAGAAAAATCTGTTGGGACTAATATACGTTTCATGAGCGTAATTTTTGTAGTTAAGTAACACTATAAAAATACGGATAAAAATTGATATTTGAAAGCTTGTGATTGTCAATAAAAAAGTTGTATATTTGCCCCGTTGTAAGAAAAAAGAATATGCGAGGGGACAGAGTCCCCTCTTTTTATACTAAAAAATGTTTAGAACAACTGTTGAAAATTTATTAGAAAGCGCCTTACAAGAACGAAACGATTTGTTTTTGATAAGTTTAACTATTTCTGGAGAGAATGCCATAAAGGTAATTGTCGATGGAGATGAGGGTGTGAGTGTTGAAGATTGTATGTTTATAAGCAGAGCTATTGAGCATAATTTAGATAGAGAAGAACAAGATTTTTCACTAGAAGTTATGTCGGCAGGTGCAGCATCTCCGTTAACTAATAGTAGGCAATATGCCAAAAATATTGGTAGAACACTAGAGGTTAAAACTAAAACAGAAACTATTGAGGCTGTTTTGGTAGATGCTAATGAAGAAGATATAGTTTTAGAATGGAAAGCTAGAGAGCCTAAACCTGTAGGAAAAGGTAAGGTAACTGTTCAGAAAAAGGCAAATATTCCTTATAGCGATATTGTAGAAGCGAAAGTTATGATTAAATTTTAATTCAAAAGAGTTATGGAAAATCTTGCGTTAATTGATTCTTTTTCAGAATTTAAGGACGATAAATTAATAGATCGTGTAACGTTAATGGCGATTTTAGAGGATGTTTTTAGAAATGCCTTGAAGAAAAAATTTGGAGACGATGATAATTTTGATATTATTATAAACCCAGATAAAGGTGATTTAGAAATCTGGAGAAATCGTATTGTGGTTGCAGATGGTGAGGTGGAAGAACCAAATCAAGAAATTTCATTAAGTGCTGCTCGTAAAATCGAGCCTGATTTTGAAGTTGGGGAAGATGTGTCTGAAGAAGTGAAGTTAATAGATTTAGGTCGTCGTGCTATTTTAGCATTGCGCCAAAATTTAATTTCTAAAATTCATGAACACGATAATACTAACATCTATAAGCAGTTTAAGGATTTAATTGGAGATATTTATACAGCAGAAGTGCACCATATTCGTCACAAAGCTGTAATTTTATTGGACGATGAAGGCAATGAAATAATTTTGCCAAAAGAAAAGCAAATTCCTTCGGATTTTTTCCGAAAAGGTGATAATGTTAGAGGAGTAATTGAAAATGTAGAATTAAAAGGAAGTAAGCCAGGTATTATTATGTCTCGTACTTCTCCTTTATTCTTAGAAAAATTATTCGAACAAGAAATACCAGAAGTTTTCGACGGTTTAATTACTGTTAAAAACGTAGTAAGAATCCCTGGTGAAAAAGCAAAAGTTGCTGTAGATTCTTACGACGATAGAATAGACCCTGTTGGTGCCTGTGTAGGTATGAAAGGATCTAGAATTCATGGCATAGTTCGTGAATTAGGTAACGAAAATATCGACGTTATCAATTATACTAATAACCTACAATTGTACATCACTAGAGCGTTAAGTCCAGCGAAAGTGACATCAATAAAAATTGATGAAGAAAACAAACGTGCAGAGGTTATTTTAAAGCCTGAAGAAGTGAGTAAAGCCATTGGACGTGGTGGTCACAACATCAGATTGGCTGGTCAATTAACTGGTTATGAAATAGATGTGTTTAGAGAAGGTGCAGAAGAGGATGTTGAATTATCAGAATTCTCAGATGAAATTGATAAGTGGATTATAGACGAGTTAAGCAAAGCTGGGCTTGATACAGCAAAAAGTGTTCTAGAACAAGATGTGGAAGATCTAGTTAAAAGAACAGATTTAGAAGAAGAAACAATTAACGAAGTTATTAGAATTCTTAGAGAAGAGTTTGAAGAATAACTTATATTTGGAGTATATTAAAGGCAATTTATGGCTGAAATAACAAGATTAAATAAAGTTTTACGTGAGTTAAACATCTCTATCGATCGTGCAGTAGATTTTTTAGAATCTAAAGGTATCGACATCGATAAGCGTCCTACTACAAAAATTTCATCGGAAGTTTACAAAGTACTTTCTGATGAATTTCAAACAGACGCGAATAAAAAGGTGGCCTCTCAAGAAGTAAGTGAAGCGAAACTGAAAGAAAAAGAAGCCCTAAGGGAGCAGCGAGAGCGCGAACTTGAGGTGAAACAAAAAGCAGAAGAAGCTAGGAAGAGAGAGCAGCAGGCAGTTGTTAAAGCTAAATCTACGCTTACAGGCCCAAAACAAGTAGGTAAAATCGATTTAGATGCAAAACCGAAAGTAGAGGCTAAACCTGTTGAAAAGAAGGAAGAACCTGTTCAGCCTAAAGCTGAAGATGTTAAACCTAAAGTAGACAAACCTAAGGTAGAAGCGGTTAAACCTGAAGCGAAAGCCGAAGAAAAACCAGTTGTAAAAGCTGAGCCTGTAGTAGAGAAAACGGACGAAAAACCTAAAATAAAGGAAGAAGCTAAAGTTCAAAACACTCCAAAAGTAGAACACAAGCCAAAACCTAAAGTTGTTACTCCGCCATCAAAATCTACAGTTACTACTCCACCATCTCCACCAAAACCTGTTCAAGAGGTTAAAAAAACCGAAGCACCAAAATCAACTGAGCCCGTTAAGAGTGAAGCGCCAAAAGCAGAAGTTGAAAAGCCAGTTGAAGATGAGCGTATTGAAACAAAATATACTAAGCTTTCAGGTCCGAAAATTGCCGGTGAAAAAATTGATTTAACTCAATTTAATAAACCTAAAAAGAAACCTGTTGCTAAAGCTGGAGATAATGCTGCTGCGAATAAGAGAAAACGCCGTCGTATTAGTAAACCAGGTGATAAAACTTCTAACACTAAACCAGGAGGAAACACTGGAGGTCCAGGAAGAGTTGCTAGACCTAGTACTTATAAAGGAAAAAGAGCAGGAGGCCCAGGCCAAGCTAGACGTCCTATTGTAAAAGAAGAGCCTAGTGAAGCAGAAGTTCAAAAACAAGTTAGAGAAACCTTAGAAAAACTTCAAGGTAAATCTAGCAAAGGTAAAGGAGCTAAATATCGTAGAGATAAAAGAGATTCTCACAGAGAACAAAGTCAGAAAGACCTTGATCAGCAAGAAGTAGAAAGCAAAATCTTAAAAGTAACAGAATTTGTTACTGCTAGTGAAGTTGCAACCATGATGGATGTTTCTGTAACACAAATTATCTCGGCATGTATGTCGTTAGGTATGATGGTTACAATGAACCAACGTTTAGATGCAGAAACACTTTCAATAGTAGCAGACGAATTTGGTTACCAAGTAGAATTTGTAACTTCAGATCTTGAAGATAATATTGAAGTTGTTGAAGATAGACCAGAAGATTTAATAGAACGCGCACCAATTATTACGGTAATGGGTCACGTAGATCATGGTAAAACATCTTTACTAGATTACATCCGTAAGGAAAATGTAATTGCAGGAGAGTCTGGAGGAATTACACAGCATATTGGTGCTTATGGCGTACAACTAGAAGGCGGACAAAAAATCGCATTCTTAGATACACCAGGTCACGAGGCCTTTACAGCCATGCGTGCTCGTGGAGCTCAAGTTACCGATTTAGCAATTATTGTAGTTGCTGCCGATGATGATATTATGCCGCAAACAAAAGAGGCAATTGCTCATGCTCAAGCAGCGAGTGTGCCAATTATATTTGCGATAAATAAAATAGATAGACCAGCCGCTAATCCAGAACGTATTAAAGAAGGTTTAGCACAAATGAACTTATTAGTTGAAGACTGGGGAGGGAAAATTCAATCTCATGATATTTCAGCTAAACAAGGAACTGGTGTAAAAGAATTATTAGAAAAAGTATTACTTGAAGCTGAATTATTAGAGCTTAAAGCTAATCCAAATAAACTAGCTTCAGGAACAGTTGTTGAAGCATTCTTAGACAAAGGTCGTGGATATGTATCAACAATTTTAGTACAAGCAGGAACATTAAGAATTGGTGATTACGTACTAGCTGGTAAAAACAGTGGTAAGATTAAAGCCATGCACGATGAACGCGGAAAAGAAGTTAAAGAAGCTGGACCAAGTACTCCAGTATCTATTTTAGGTTTAGATGGTGCACCTCAAGCTGGTGATAAGTTTAATGTATTTGAAGACGAACGTGAAGCAAAACAAATTGCTACTAAGCGTACACAATTACAACGTGAGCAATCTGTACGTACTCAACGTCATATTACTCTAGATGAAATTGGTCGTCGTATTGCATTAGGTGATTTCCAAGAATTAAACATTATCCTAAAAGGAGATGTAGATGGTTCTGTTGAAGCATTAACAGATTCGTTCCAGAAATTATCTACTGAAGAGATTCAAGTAAATATTATTCATAAAGGTGTTGGTGCCATTACAGAAAGTGATGTGTTATTAGCGTCTGCATCAGATGCGATTATTATCGGATTTAATGTAAGACCTATGGGTAACGCTAGATCTATTGCAGATAAAGAAGAAATAGACATCCGTACATATTCAATTATCTACGATGCTATTAATGATCTTAAAGATGCAATGGAAGGTATGTTATCTCCAGAACTTAAAGAAGAAATTACAGGTACAGCAGAAATTAGAGAAATCTTTAAAGTATCTAAAATTGGAAGCATTGCGGGTTGTATGGTTACAAACGGTAAAATCCTTAGATCTTCAGGTGTACGTTTAATTAGAGATGGTGTAGTTGTTTACACAGGAGAATTAGCGTCGCTTAAACGATTTAAAGATGATGTTAGAGAAGTGTCTAAAGGATATGATTGTGGTATGCAAATTAAAAACTACAATGATATTAAAGAAGGCGATGTAATAGAATCTTTCCACGAAGTAGAAGTGAAAAAGAAACTTAAATAAGTTTTATATATAGTAGTAAAAAAGGCGACCATTTGGTCGCCTTTTTTTATGCTTTTAGGTTTTTGTAAAGTGAGTATTTCAATTGCAGTTTACCTGATATTAATCTATCTAAAACAATGATATATGTCATGGTTTTAGATACTGCCAATTACCAACTGTTATTTAGTAAGAATTGCCCACCATTTTAATGCTAGCTTTTTGCTTTTGGTTTAAAGATAAAACCATTCGGATATTTCGTTTTAATTTCTGTAAGTGCACGGTCTGCTTCTAAACGTGTTCTATAGCTTCCTACCCATATTTTATAGTTAGGTGTTTCGTAAACTAATGTACCTTCCCACTGGTTAAAATCGCCATTATATTCCTTTAATACATCTTCTGCATCTGCACGGTTCCCAGAGTATAATTGGATCTTAAAACGGTCTGTAGCGTTCTCATCCTTATTCATTTCCTTCTTGACATCTAATAGCTCCTTAATCTTATCATCCTGATTAATTGCAATGCTTCCTTGTTGTGCAAAGGTTTTTGTAGAGAGTGTAAAAACACAAAAACCAGTAAAAGCTATAATTTTAAATTTCAATAATTTCATTTTCAAGTTATTTGCTACAAATGTAAAAGTAATTCATCTAAAGTTATAATAATTTTTTATTTAGAACTTTTCTAAATTAACCTTAACAGAACTATAACGTTTTTACGATCCACTTTAAATGTTATTTTTGTTCCAAATTTTATAACTGTTCTTTCATCAGTTTTTGATGGAAAAATCACACAAAAGTTAAGAAGTTAATTCAACCAATAATATGAAACAGGTGATTCACCGTAAATTAAGCAAAAACATCTTACGTTTAGCTATAGTTATTTTACTTGCGTTTACAACCTCTCTTTCGGCTCAAGGCGACCCGGCAAAAGGGAAAGCATTGTTCAACTCTAATTGTGCAGCATGTCACCAATTAGATAAGAAAATGACAGGTCCTGCATTGCGTAACATTGAAACGCGATTAAGTGAAGAGGCAGGAGTTGATAAAGAATGGTTACATTCTTGGATTCGTAACAGTTCAGGGCTTATTAAGTCTGGAGATGAATACGCCAACAAAATCTTTAATGAATACAATGGTGTGCCAATGACGGCATTCCCACAATTGTCTGACGAAGATTTAGATAATATATTAGCGTATACCGCTGAAGAAAAAGCTGCTCCCGCTCCAGCGGCTGCAGGTGCAGTTGGTGCTGGAAGTGCTAGTGGTGAAGGCGATGGTATTTCTAACAAAATTATATTAGGTGCGTTAGTACTGTTATTTGGTTTGTTAGCGATGGCATTAATTTTAGTACGTCAAACATTAAATCGTTTTGCTAAAGCTAAAGGTGTAGAGGTAGAAGATTCTTCTCGCTTACCACTTTGGAAAGCTTTTGCTCAGAATCAATTTTTAGTATTAGTAACTGTTGTATTGTTTTTATTAGTAGGAGCATATTACGCTTACGGTTTTATGATGCAAGTTGGTGTTGATCAAGGATACCAACCCGTACAACCAATTCATTATTCTCACAAAATACATGCTGGAGATAACGGTATCGATTGTAAATACTGTCACTCTTCTGCAAGAGTAAGTAAAACATCAGGTATTCCATCTTTAAATGTGTGTATGAACTGTCATAAGTCTATTTACGAAGTAGCAGAAAGTACAGCAACTCCCGAATACAGTAAAGAGTTTTACGATGGTGAAATCCAAAAGTTATATAAAGCTGTAGGTTGGGATGATACTGAGCAAAAATATACAGGAGAAACACAACCAGTAAAATGGGTGAGAATTCATAATTTACCAGATTTCGTTTACTTTAACCACTCGCAACACGTTACTGTTGCAGGGGTAGATTGTCAGACATGTCACGGTCCTGTTCAGGAAATGGAAGTTATGTATCAGCATGCTCCATTAACAATGGGATGGTGTATTAACTGTCACAGAGAAACAAACGTAAAAGTTAAAGACAACGATTACTATACAAAAATCCACGAAGAATTATCTAAGAAGTACGGTGTTGAGGAGCTTACAGCTGCGCAAATGGGTGCCTTAGAATGTGGAAAGTGTCATTATTAATTTATTTAAGAAGTAATTCAATTATACAATATGTCATCAAACAAGAAATACTGGAAAAGTGTTGAAGAGCTAAACGAAGATAGCTCTATTGTTGAGGCGCTAAAACAAAACGAATTTGTTGCAGAAATTCCTGCCGACGAGTTTTTAGGTGATAAAGCAACGCTTGAGTCATCTTCAACAAGTCGAAGAGATTTCTTAAAATATGTTGGTTTTAGTACAGCAGCCGCTTCGCTTGCAGCTTGTGAAGGACCAGTTATTAAATCGATTCCTTATGTAGTTCAGCCGGAACAAATAATTCCTGGTGTTGCTAACTATTATGCAACAACTATAGCAGACGGTTTCGATTTTGCTAGTGTTTTAGTAAAAACACGAGAAGGTCGTCCTATTAAAATTGAGAACAATTCCTTAGCAAAAACTAACGGAAGTGCTAATGCAAGAGTTAATGCTTCGGTATTAGGATTGTATGATAGTTTAAGAGTTCAGGGACCTACAAAAGGAGGGAGCCCTGTATCTTGGAATGATTTTAATTCTGAAGTCGCTTCTAAATTATCATCTTTAAGTAGTGCAGGAAAAGAAATTGTTTTGTTAACACAAACATTTGCCAGTCCTTCTACAGAAAGATTAATCAATACATTTAAAGAAAAATACGGTAATGTACGTCATGTAGTTTATGATGCAATATCAGAATCTGCAGCTTTAGATGCTTACCAAGCAAAATACGGTCGTCGTGGTCTAGCTAATTATAACTTTGCTCAAGCAGAAACTATAGTTTCTTTTGGAGCAGATTTTATTGGCGATTGGCAAGGTGGTGGTTATGATGCAGGATATTCTAAAGGGCGTATTCCACAAGATGGTAAAATGTCTAAGCATATTCAGTTCGAGGCAAATATGTCTTTAACTGGAGCAAATGCAGATAAACGTGTACCTTCTACTCCAAGCCAACAAAAAATAGCTTTAGCTAAATTATACGGATATATTGTTGGTAGTTCTGTTGCAGGAACTTTACCAGAACATATAGAAGCAGCAGTTAAAACTACAGCAGCGCAACTTAAAAAAGCTGGTGCAGCAGGTGTTGTTGTAACAGGAATACAAGATGTAAATGCTCAAGCTTTAGTATTAGAAATTAATACAGCTTTAGGTAGTAGAGCGTTTAAGCCAAGAGTACCTGTGTTAACAAGACAAGGTAACGATAAGGATGTTGCGCAATTAGTTGCAGATATGAATTCGGGTCGTATTGGTGGAATTATTATGAGTGGAGTTAATCCATTATATAGTTTACCAAATGCAGCACAATTTGCTGAAGGATTAAAGAAAACAGAATTAGCTGTAACCTTCTCGATGAAATCGGATGAAACAGCTTCTCAAACAGAATATTTAGCTGCAGCTCCTCATTATTTAGAATCATGGGGTGATGTAGAATTAAAACGCGGACACTATGCGTTAACACAACCAACTATCCGTCCGTTGTTCGATACAAAACAATTCCAAGATGCTTTATTAACATGGACAGACAACTCAATGTCTTACCACGATTATATTAAAGAAACATGGAATGCTAGTATTTTAGGTGGTGCATCTTTCAATCAAGCCATTCACGATGGGTCATTTATTGCAGGTTCTCTAGGAGCTTTAGTAAATGGTGTGTCTAAGGAAACAGTTGAAGAAGTAAAAACGACTTTAAAAGAAAAGAAGCAAAGAACTTGGGCTGGTGGTGTTATTCATGATGCAGCAGTAGGTATAGGTCTTGCTAAAGAAGATAAAGACGAATATGTAACGTCTAAAACTTCTAAAACAGTTTCTAATGGAAACGGTATTTTAGGCGGTGAAGGTTTTGTTATCAATGAAATTTCTGGTGCAGCAGTAGCTTCTGCTTTAGTAAGCTCAGCAAATGCAGATGGATTAGAATTAGTATTATATTCTAAAACAGGAATGGGAGATGGTCAACAAGCCAATAACCCATGGTTACAAGAATTTCCAGATCCAATTACAAGAACATCTTGGGATAACTACTTAACAGTATCTAAAGCTGATGCAGAAGCATTAGGTTTAATGAACAAGCACGTTGCAAACGGAGGTTTAAATGGAAGTTATGCTAGTGTTACAGTAGATGGATATACTTTAGAAAAAGTACCTGTGCTTATTCAACCAGGTCAAGCTAAAGGTTCTGTTGGTTTATCGTTTGGTTACGGTAGAACTGCAGGATTAAAAGAAGAAATGCAGACTGGTGTAAACGCTTTTGGTTTATATCAAAACTTCAATAACATTCAAAACGTTAGTGTAAGTGCAGTTGCTGGTGAACATGAGTTTGCTTGTGTGCAATTACATAATACCTTAATGGGACGTGGCGATATTATTAAGGAAACCACTTTAGAAATCTTTAATACTAAAGATAAGAAAGAGTGGAATTCTGTTCCAGTGGTATCATTAAACCACGTTGAAACTCCTGTAACATCTCCAGATGTGGATTTATGGGATGAGTTTGATCGTACAATTGGACATCACTTTAATTTATCTATTGATTTAAATGCGTGTACAGGATGTGGTGCTTGTGTTATTGCATGTCACGCAGAAAACAATGTACCTGTTGTAGGTAAAAGTGAAATCCGTCGTAGCCGTGATATGCACTGGTTACGTATTGATAGATATTATTCTTCAGATGAATCTTTTGAAGAAGATAATATTAAGAAGGATGAATTTTCTGGTTTATTCGGAGATAAAGGTTCATTAGGTGGATTTGGAGAATTAGAACATGCTTCAGAAAATCCACAAGTGGCTTTCCAACCTGTAATGTGTCAACATTGTAATCACGCACCTTGTGAAACTGTATGTCCTGTAGCGGCAACATCACATGGTCGTCAAGGTCAAAACCAAATGGCATATAACCGTTGTGTAGGTACAAGATACTGTGCTAACAACTGTCCTTATAAAGTACGTCGTTTTAACTGGTTCTTATACAATGGTAACGATGAGTTCGATTACCATATGAATGATGACTTAGGACGTATGGTATTAAACCCAGACGTAGTAGTACGTTCTCGTGGAGTTATGGAAAAATGTTCTATGTGTATTCAAATGACACAGAAAACAGTTCTTGATGCTAAACGTGACGGACGTGAAATTAAAGATGGTGAATTCCAAACAGCATGTTCTGCAGCGTGTAGCAGTGGTGCCATGGTATTTGGAGATATTAATGACAAAGAAAGTAAGGTAGCACACCTTAAAGAAGATAATCGTATGTATCACTTGTTAGAGCATATTGGAACAAAACCTAATGTGATTTATCAGACAAAAGTGAGAAATACAACAGAAGCATAATTAACGAATTAAGAAATAATTAGATAAGGATATGGCGTCTCATTACGAAGCACCTATAAGAAGACCCTTAGTTACAGGAGAAAAGTCTTACCACGATGTAACTGTCGATGTAGCAAGACCTGTAGAAGGAAAAGCAAATAAATTATGGTGGATAGTTTTTTCTATTTCATTAGTTGCTTTCCTTTGGGGAATAGGATGTATTTTATACACAGTATCAACTGGTATTGGAACTTGGGGTTTAAATAAAACCGTAGGTTGGGCCTGGGATATTACCAACTTCGTTTGGTGGGTAGGTATCGGTCACGCAGGAACATTAATTTCTGCAGTACTTTTATTATTCCGTCAAAAATGGAGAATGGCAATTAACCGTTCTGCGGAAGCCATGACAATCTTCGCGGTTTTTCAAGCAGGTTTATTCCCAATTATCCACATGGGTCGTCCATGGTTAGGATACTGGGTATTACCAATTCCAAACCAATTCGGTTCGTTATGGGTAAACTTTAATTCACCTTTACTTTGGGATGTATTTGCGATTTCAACATATTTATCTGTATCATTAGTATTCTGGTGGACAGGTTTATTACCAGATTTCGCGATGTTAAGAGACCGTGCAGTAAAGCCTTTCCAAAAGAAAATCTACGGATTGTTAAGTTTTGGATGGTCTGGTAGAGCTAAAGACTGGCAACGTTTCGAAGAAGTCTCTTTGGTACTTGCAGGTTTAGCAACTCCACTTGTACTTTCTGTACACACCATTGTATCTTTTGACTTTGCTACTTCGGTAATTCCTGGATGGCATACTACCATTTTCCCTCCTTACTTCGTTGCAGGAGCGGTATTCTCAGGATTCGCTATGGTAAACACACTTCTTATTATTATGAGAAAGGTGTGTAACTTAGAAGACTATATTACAGTACAACATATCGAATTAATGAATATCGTAATCATGATTACAGGTTCTATAGTTGGTGTGGCTTATATTACAGAGTTATTTATTGCTTGGTATTCTGGTGTAGAATACGAACAATATGCGTTCTTAAACAGAGCAACAGGTCCTTATGCATGGGCATACTGGATGATGATGTCTTGTAACGTATTTTCTCCACAGTTTATGTGGTTTAAGAAACTAAGAACAAGTATTATGTTCTCTTTCTTTATTTCGATTGTTGTAAACATCGGGATGTGGTTCGAGCGTTTTGTAATTATTGTAACATCGTTACACAGAGATTACTTACCATCGTCTTGGACAATGTTCTCGCCTACATTTGTAGATATAGGAATATTTATTGGAACAATAGGATTCTTCTTTGTACTTTTCTTATTGTACTCTAGAACATTCCCTGTAATTGCACAAGCAGAGGTTAAGACTATTTTAAAGTCTTCAGGAGAGAGTTACAAAAAAATTAGAGAGCGAGGAGATAGTTTAGCAGGTACTGGTGCAGACCCTAGAACTTCTGGAACCTCAGTTAATAATTCAAAAAACTAAAAGTAGCATATGGAATCTTCAAAAGTTATTCACGCTATTTATACAGACGACGATATTTTAATGGCTGCCGTTAAAGATGTACGTTTGGCAAAACATCATATAGAAGAAGTATATACACCATTTCCAGTTCACGGACTAGACAAAGCAATGGGATTAGCTCCAACACGTTTGGCAATCACCGCTTTTATTTATGGATGTATTGGTTTAATTGTAGCAACAGTGATGATGAATTTTATCATGATTGAAGATTGGCCTCAAGATATTGGAGGAAAACCAAGCTTTAGTTATTTAGAAAACATGCCTGCTTTCGTTCCAATTATGTTTGAACTTACAGTGTTCTTCGCAGCCCACTTAATGGTAATTACATTTTACTTACGTAGTAAAATATGGCCTTTTAAAGAAGCTGAAAACCCTGATCCAAGAACTACTGATGACCATTTTTTAATGGAAATTGCTGTAGCAAATAACAATGAATCAGAACTTACTGAATTGTTAAAAAATACAGGTGCAGTAGAAATTAATTTAGTAGATAAAGCACATTAATACAGACCAATGAAAAGCTTAATAAAAATATTTGCAATAGCCGTAGTTTTAATATCTGTCGTTTCTTGTCAAGAAAACGGAAGACCTAACTATCAGTTTATGCCTAACATGTATGAGTCTGTGGGGTACGAAACATATAGTGAAACTACTGCATTTAGAAATGGAGTAGAAGCGCAATTACCTGCTGAAGGTTCGGTAGCAAGAGGACATATTCCTTTTGAAATCGCTAACGATTTAGATGGATATAATTTAGCAAAAGAAAGCTTAATGAGCCCTTTAGATTCAACTCAAATTGATACTAAAAGAGGTAAAGAATTATACGATATTTATTGTGGTATCTGTCACGGTATGAAAGGTGATGGTCAAGGTACTTTAGTAAAAAGAGAAAAGATTTTAGGAGTTCCTAAATACGATGATGCTGGACGTAATATTACTGTTGGTAGTGTATATCATACCATTTACTACGGTAAAAATGCAATGGGTTCTTATAGTAATCAATTGTTAGAAGAAGAGCGTTGGCAAGTAGCTGCTTATGTTATGGAACTTAAAGCAGATTTAGAAAAGTAAGTCGATTAGATAAAGATTATATATAGATATGTACACACTTTCAAATAAATTAAGAACATTTTCTTTCGCTCTAATAATCTTAGGATTTATAGGGGTAGTATATGGTTTTATGTCTTCTCATAAATCTTTAGACGAAGTAAAAACTATGTTGGCTGAAGAAGCTGCACATCATGGAGGAGGTCACGCAGTAGCTGAAGATACCCATGTTGTAGATGCTCAAGATATGCATGGTGAAGCAGCAGCACACGGAGAAGTGGCTGATGCTCATCATGGCGATGCTCATGCCGAACACGTTCAACATCAAATAGCAAATAGACCGTGGTCTGCATTATATGTAGCTGCTTTCTTTTTTATGATGATTGCTTTAGGTGCTTTAGCATTCTATGCAATTCAATACGCATCTCAAGCAGGTTGGTCTCCAGTACTTTTTAGAGTTATGGAAGGTATTACTGCTTATTTATTACCTGGTGCTTTAATTGTACTTTTAATAGCTGTTGCCTCTGGTACTATAGGTCATTACAATATTTTTATATGGATGGACCCAGAAGTTGTAGCTCACGATAAATTACTTCAAGGAAAAGCCAATTGGTTAAATATTGGATGGTTTGCATTTAGAGGTTTAATTTTTATAGCAGGTTGGTCTTTATACAGACACTTTTCTCGTAAATTTTCTTTAGCTCAAGATGAAGCTAGTGACGATAAAAACTTCAAGAAAAACTTTAGAATCTCTGCTGCATTTTTAGTATTCTTTATTTATTCAGAATCTATCATGTCTTGGGATTGGATTATGAGTGTAGATCCACACTGGTTCTCTACTTTATTTGGATGGTATTTATTTGCAAGTATGATTGTTAGTGCTGTTACTGTAATTGCATTAGTAGCTATTTACTTAAAATCTAAAGGATTATTAACACTAGTTAATGATAGCCATATTCATGATTTAGCTAAATTCATGTTTGGATTTAGTATTTTCTGGACATACTTATGGTTTTCACAATTTATGCTTATCTGGTACTCTAACATTCCAGAAGAGGTAACTTATTTTGTAACACGTATAGAAGATTATAACTTACCGTTCTTTGGTATGGTTGCTTTAAACTTTTTATTCCCTCTATTAATCTTAATGAATAGCGACTTTAAACGTCTTAACTGGTTTGTAGTTATGACAGGTTTAGTTATTTTATTCGGACACTATTTAGATATTTTCAATATGATTATGCCTGCAAGTGTTGGAGATAGATGGTTTATTGGTATTCCTGAAATAAGTTCAGTATTATTATTTGCTGGATTGTTTATATTTGTGGTTTTTACAGCAATATCGAAAGCGCCATTATTAGTTAAACGTCATCCATTAATTAAGGAGAGCGAACATTTCCATTATTAATTTTAGTACGCTAGTAACAGTAACATATAAAGAACAATAACAAACAGTATGACTGCTTTATTTATAATTTTAGTTTTAGTATTTATAACAATTGCTATCTGGCAAATGGTTAAGATTTTCGATTTGGCTCAAGTGGGCTTACCAGAAAATAATCAAATTGCTACAGAAAAGGACAATACCATGAACGCCTATTTAATGATAGCGTTCTTGATTTTCATTTATGCTATTACCATCCTTTGTGTAGTTAAATGGGGAGATTTACCTTTATTATCTAATTCTGCTTCAGAACATGGACCTGGAATTGATAATTTAATGATTATCTCTTTAGTTCTAATTTTTATTGTGCAAACAATCACTCAATTTTTACTTCACTATTTTGCTTTTAAATACAAAGGTGAAAAAGGACGTAAAGCATTATTCTTTGCAGATAACAACACATTAGAAGCTATTTGGACTATTATTCCTGTAATTACATTAGCAGGTTTAATTATCTACGGTTTATTTACTTGGACTAGCATTATGAATGTTAGTGAAGATGATGATCCAATTATAGTAGAATTATACGCACAACAGTTTAACTGGAAAGCGAGATACGGCGGAAACGACAATACCTTAGGGAAAGCTAACGTGAGATTAATTGATATCGATAAAGCGAACATCTTAGGTTTAGATGAATCTGATCCTAATGCTCAAGACGATATTATTACTTCAGAATTATATTTACCTGTTGGGAAACCAGTATTATTTAAAATGCGTTCTCAAGATGTATTACACTCTGCTTATATGCCTCACTTTAGAGCGCAAATGAACTGTGTTCCTGGAATGATTACTCAGTTTGGATTTACACCATCTGTTACTACAGCAGAAATGCGTCAGAATCCAGATATCGTTGAAAAAGTTAAAAACATCAATGAAATTAGAGTTGAAAACAGTAAGGAATTAGTTGCTAAAGGTGAAGATGCTTTAGACCCATATGAATTTGATTATTTATTATTGTGTAACAAGATTTGTGGAAAATCGCACTATAATATGCAAATGAAAATTATAGTGGTTTCTCAAGAAGAATACGATGCTTGGCTTAAAGAGCAAAAGATATTCAAGAATTCATTAGTAGTAAATTAATTCAATCAACTAGATTTAAAAAACCGAAAATAGATTATGTCAGCACACGCAGATACTCACGCACACGACGACGACCACGGACATCATCAGCAAACCTTTATCACGAAATATATATTTAGTACAGATCATAAAATGATCTCTAAACAATTCTTGATAACGGGTGTATTTATGGGGGTTATTGGAATCCTTATGTCTATCATGTTCCGTATACAAATTGCTTGGCCTGAGCAACCTAATGTTTTATTTGAAGCATTATTAGGTAAATGGGCACCAAACGGTGTTATGGATGCCGATATTTATTTAGCATTAGTTACTATACATGGTACCATAATGGTATTCTTTGTATTAACAGCAGGTTTAAGTGGAACATTTAGTAACTTATTAATTCCGTTGCAAATTGGTGCACGAGATATGGCCTCAGGATTCCTAAACATGGTATCTTACTGGTTATTCTTCTTGTCTAGTATCATTATGTTATCATCTTTATTTGTTGAAGCAGGACCAGCAGCAGCAGGTTGGACAATCTATCCGCCGCTATCCGCTTTACCAATGGCACAAGGTGGTTCTGGAATGGGGATGACACTTTGGTTAGTATCTATGGCTATCTTTATTGCTTCATCTTTAATTGGCTCTCTTAACTATATTGTTACAGTACTTAATTTACGTACTAAGGGAATGTCTATGACAAGATTACCGCTTACTATCTGGGCTTTATTTGTTACAGCAATTATTGGTGTTGTATCTTTCCCAGTATTACTATCTGCGGCTTTATTATTAATTATGGATAGAAGTTTTGGAACATCATTCTTCTTATCAGATATATTTATTCAAGGTGAAGTTTTACATTACCAAGGTGGTTCTCCGGTTTTATTCGAGCACTTATTCTGGTTCTTAGGTCACCCTGAAGTTTACATTGTAATTTTACCTGCAATGGGATTAGTGTCAGAAATTATGGCTGCAAACTCACGTAAACCTATTTTTGGTTACCGTGCCATGATTGCTTCAATCTTAGCTATTGCTTTCTTATCTACAATTGTATGGGGGCACCATATGTTTGTTTCTGGAATGAATCCTTTCTTAGGTTCTGTATTTACATTTACAACATTATTAATTGCAATTCCATCTGCTGTAAAAGCTTTTAACTGGATTACTACAATCTGGAAAGGTAATATTCAGATGAACACTGCCATGTTATTCTCTATTGGTTTCGTATCTACTTTCATTACTGGAGGTTTAACAGGAATTATTTTAGGAGATAGTGCTTTAGATATTAACGTTCATGATACATATTTCGTAATTGCTCACTTTCACTTAGTAATGGGTATATCTGCACTTTACGGTATGTTTGCTGGAATTTACCACTGGTATCCAAAAATGTTTGGACGTATGATGAATAAAAACTTAGGTTATATTCACTTCTGGGTAACTGCAGTTTGTGCGTATGGTGTATTTTTCCCAATGCACTTTATTGGAATGGCAGGTTTACCAAGACGTTACTATACTAACTCTGCGTTCCCATTATTCGATGATTTAGCCGATGTAAATGTTGTAATTACCGTTTTTGCAATTATTGGAGCAACGTTCCAAATTGTATTCTTATACAACTTCTTCTCTAGCATGTTTATCGGGAAGAAAGCAACACAAAACCCTTGGAAATCGACTACATTAGAGTGGACTACTCCAGTAGAACATATCCACGGAAACTGGCCAGGAGAGATTCCTACAGTACACCGTTGGGCTTACGATTACAGTAACCCTGGACACGATGTAGATTTCGTGCCTCAGAATGTTCCTATGAAAGAAGGAGAAAAAGAATTACATCACTAAAAGTAATTTATAAACATATTAAAAAGCCTTTTCATTTCTTTTGAAAAGGCTTTTTCTGTATATTTTAAATTCTTAATTTTTACTATGAAAAAGTTTTTAACTGTTATCGGTGTTGTATTTATTATTGGTGTGTATGCCTACGATCAGTATTTAAAAAATGATGATTTTAATACAACCGATACATATGCTCCCGAAGATGATTTTCGTAATAAAAAAGAGAATACCTATTACTTACCTACATCAACTACAGGTGCTATTGTTTTTCATAACAATTATACTTTATCTTATAACGAAGCGCATGAACAAGCCGAGTGGGTTGCTTATATGTTGAAGAAATCGGACATCGTGTATACCAAACGTAAACGTCCTTATTTTAATGAAGACAAAGCCGTAAAGACAAAATCCGCAGATTGGAGAAGTTATAAAAATTCAGGTTATGATCGAGGACACTTATGCCCAGCTGGTGATCGTAGGAAGACTATCAATTCTTATAACGAAACTTTTTTAACAAGTAACATATCTCCTCAAGATCATGATTTTAATGCCGGTATTTGGAATGATTTGGAACAACTGGTACGTACTTGGGCAAAATCTTATAACGATGTCTATGTTGTTACTGGAGGTGTTTTAAAAGGTAACCTTAAAACTATAGGAAAAGACCAAGTTTCAGTCCCTGATTATTTTTATAAGATTATCTTTAAGGATCAAGGCGATACATCTAAAATGATTGGATTTATTATTCCTAACCGTCCTAATGAAACGCAGGCTTTACAAAGTTATGTGGTTTCTGTAGATTATATAGAGTCACAGACCGGGATAGATTTCTTTCCGAAATTAGATGATGCATTAGAAATTAATTTAGAACGTGCAGCTTCTACCAAAGGGTGGCGTTTTAGATAATTAGTTAAATTCTTTTATTCGACTTAAATATTGATTTACTTTACTTTTTTATAAAATATGAACGAAAACTTGAATCCAGAAAAAGAACATTTCTCATCAGAGGAAATGGATGTTGAAAAAGCATTAAGACCCTTGTCGTTCGATGATTTTGCTGGACAAGATCAGGTTTTAGAAAATCTAAGTATTTTTGTTGAAGCGGCGAATCGTCGTGGCGATGCTTTAGATCACACGCTTTTTCATGGTCCTCCAGGACTTGGAAAAACTACTTTAGCGCACATCTTAGCTAACGAACTTGGCGTAGGAATAAAAGTTACCTCAGGCCCTGTATTAGATAAACCTGGCGACTTAGCAGGTTTGTTAACGAACCTCGATGAACGTGATGTTTTATTTATTGATGAAATTCATAGATTGAGTCCTATTGTAGAAGAATATTTGTATTCGGCCATGGAAGACTACAAAATTGATATTATGATTGAATCGGGACCCAACGCAAGAACCGTTCAAATTCATTTAAACCCTTTTACACTTATAGGAGCAACAACACGGTCTGGTTTATTAACGGCACCCATGCGTGCGCGTTTCGGAATTAGTAGCCGATTGCAATATTATTCAACTGAATTATTGTCTACCATAGTACAACGTAGTTCAGAAATATTAAATGTTCCTATGGATATTGATGCCGCTATAGAAATTGCAGGTCGTAGCCGCGGAACGCCGCGTATTGCTAACGCACTATTAAGACGGGTCCGGGATTTTGCCGAAATTAAAGGTAATGGAACCATCGATTTAGCAATTGCAAAATTCGGATTAAAAGCACTAAATGTAGATGCTCATGGTTTAGACGAAATGGATAATAAAATTTTAACAACTATTATCGATAAGTTTAAAGGTGGGCCAGTAGGAATTACTACCCTAGCAACAGCCGTTAGTGAAAGTGCCGAAACTATTGAAGAAGTTTACGAACCCTTTTTAATTCAGCAAGGGTTTATAATGCGTACACCAAGAGGTCGTGAAGTTACAGAAGCGGCTTATTTACACTTAGGTCGTACTAAAGGTCCAACTCAAGGCGGATTATTTTAAAACCCTATCTTAATCTCTCCAAAATGGAGAAACGGTTGTAAAATCTATGTTGATTTTTTTATTTTATAACTCAGTGTAAGAATTAAATATTGAACATTAAAGCTAAAAATACATCACTAATTAAAACCGAAGCCAAACGCCTCGGTTTTTTGTCTTGTGGTATTAGTAAAGCTGAATTTCTAGAACTTGAAGCACCAAGATTAGAGCGTTACCTTAATCAAAATTTCCATGGTGAGATGGATTACATGGAACATCATTTCGATAAACGCTTAGATCCTACAATACTGGTTGAAGGATCTAAATCTGTGATTTCTTTATTGTTGAATTATTATCCAAATAAACTTCAACAGGAGGATACTTATAAACTCTCTAAATATGCTTACGGGAAAGATTATCATTTTGTAATAAAAGAAAAACTCAAGGAATTACTCCATACTATAGAATCTGAAATTGGAGCTGTAAACGGTCGGGCTTTTGTAGATTCTGCACCTGTTTTAGACAAAGCCTGGGCTGCCAAATCAGGTTTAGGGTGGATTGGTAAACACAGTAATTTACTAACGCAGCAAGTCGGTTCTTTCTATTTTATAGCCGAATTGATTATAGATTTAGAATTAGAATATGATGGCGCAACCACAGACCATTGTGGTACGTGTACTAAATGTATAGACGCATGCCCAACCGATGCTATTACAGAGCCCTATGTTGTAGATGGTAGTAAATGTATTTCGTACTTTACTATAGAATTAAAAGATCAACTTCCCGAATCAGAGAAAGGTAAATTTGAAGATTGGATGTTTGGTTGCGATATTTGCCAAGATGTTTGTCCGTGGAATCGATTTTCTCAACCACATAAGGAACCTCTTTTTAATCCGCATCCTGAACTACTAGAAATGAGCAAAAAAGATTGGGAAGAAATTACAGAGGACATTTTCCGAAAGGTGTTTCAAAAATCGGCAGTTAAACGCACAAAATTCACGGGGTTAACACGTAATATTGATTTTTTGAAATAATATATATGTGTGTTGAAAGTTTAAAAAAATAAATCGACTAAATTCTGATAAAAAAGAAACCATGAAAATATCATATAGCCTTTTAGGTTTATTATTAGCATTAAGTGTAATTGCTTGCAAGGACGCACCAAAACAAGACGTATCCACTCCACAACAAGAAGAAACAGTTGCTTCTGCAGCATATCCTATTCCAAACACATGGATTGAGAAACGCGTTGCATCAGCTAATAAAAGACTCAATGCTACAGAAGCAGGTCAAGTTTTATGGCGTGCCATGGAAGCTCATGGTGGTTTAGAAAAGTGGTATTCTAATGGCTATTTTTCTTTTCATTTCGATTACAGACCATTAAACGGAAAAGGTGTTCGAGATTCGTATCAAACTATAGATACGTGGAGTAATAAAGCACGACATAATAGCATCACAGATCCAGAAAATATTTATGGCTGGGATGGCGAAGTTGCTTGGGTAAAAGCAAAAGATAGTACATCATTTACTTACGATACGCAGTTTTGGGCTTTAACACCAATATACTTTTCAGGACAACCTTTTGTATTAGACGGAGAGGGTGTTAATTTAGAATTATTAGCAGATGTAGAATTTAAAGGTGAGTTACAAAAAGTAGTAAAAGCAACCTATGATGCTGGTGTTGGATCTGCTCCAGACGACTATTACATTCTGTATATAAACGCAAAAACTAATTTGGTAGATGCCTTTAAATATATAGTGTCTTATCCGGAGTATTTTCCAAATGGAGGACATGCCCCAGAAAAGACAACGGTTGTGCAAGGTACAACGACTGTAGATGGCATTGTTTTAGCAACAGGCTTTAAATCTTATATGTCTGCAGATGCTAAAGATGGCTTAGGCGAATATATTACAGATATTTTTGTTAGCGATTTTAGTTTTTCTCCTACAGTAGAAGATAATTATTTTTCTAAACCAGAAGGAGCAGAAGTATTAAACGATTAGTATTAATCTAGTTTAGTAATTATACAACAACACCCTACGATTTACATTGTAAATCTTAGGGTGTTGTTGTATAATATTATGGGTATAAAAGTGTGCTAGGCTTTCCAATATTAATAGCTTGAACCCCAAAATCATCGGTTTCAAAAGAATTGGTTTTAAAGATGTTTCTTCCTTGGCCAGGAATATCTGGGTAATAAGACAGCGATAACTGAAACGCACTAAAGACTAAATAATCGTTTCGTATTATAAAACCGACTCCAAAAGATGAGTATATTTTACTGCTAGAAAGCGGATTGGTGTGACCGCCAATGGTACCTGCCGTAAAGTTTAAATACGGATTTAGCCTAAAACCCCAAAGATTCCAAGGCGAATAAAATTGGGTTTGCATAGCTAAAAGCATCTTTTTGGTTCCGTAGAGATTGGCGTCAAAACCGGGAATACCAGCAGTATGTGAATTGCGTAGGTAATAATTTCTATCGAAACCCAAAGGTTCAACATTATCATTTAAAGACACGCGGTCTGCAAGCGTGTTTAATCTGTCGAATCCTAAATTAACCTGAGGTTTTATAAACTGTCTCATTTTCCATTTAGAACCTAACGAAATTAAATTCGTGAAATACGTGACGCCAATATTAATGGTTGATTGTTCCGATTTAGAATGATTAAAGAACGATTCTAGACCAATAGAACCGCTTAAGAATCCCCAGTTAAAGTATTCGGCTAAAGTAAAGTTGGTGCCAAGATAATAACGATTTTCTTTGTTTTTACGCTGATAACCCGTTGTAACCGATGCGAGTAAACCAATAGGGACATCTTCAATAATACCGTCTCTAAAAACATAGCGATCTTGTACATACTGCCTGGAGGCTATGGCTATACTTCCTAAATAAAAATTTTCATTAGAGAAATAATTAATAGCATCATACTCTTGAGAAGGAGATTCCTTGTAGGCTACATTAATGTAACGTAACGAGGTGATAAGGTTTGTAGTCCGTTCTGTTACTGTTTTACCTTTAAAAATACTAAAAGCATGTCCTGCCCAAATATCATTGGTTCTGTATTTAAAAGGTTCATAACCAAAATCGTCTTGATAATTTGGTAATGAATCTTTTCTAAACTGTTCATCTAGATATATTCCGCCAGCCCACTTGGTTAAGGGGGAATAAAAAGTCCGTTCAATATTTAATTTCTTCTGATAAAAACCTTCAATGTCTAAATTGTAATAAAGTTCTGATCTTACATAGGAGTTTTTTATGTTTGGAACAACATAATTAAATCTATAGCCTGTATTATTGTTATCGTAACGTTTTTCTATGGCATTGTTAAATTCATGTCCAAATCCTAGAAAATTACGCTCATTAAGTACAACCTTAGTTTTAGAAGTCGAGATAGCTCCTTTAACAATAAAACTCCATGAATCTAAAACACGAATTTTAATATCTACAGAGTCTGAGGCTTGATTGGCTTTAGTCGCATCAATTTTTACACTTCTAATAAAACTTTGAGAACGTATAAGTCGTTCAGATTCATTTAAAAGTAAGGTGTCTAAAGGCATCTTCTCTTTAAACAACAATAAATTTTTAATGGCGAAAACCTTAGATTTAATATGTGCTTTATTTCCAAATTCATCAATCCATTTATCGGGCGTCTTAGTTGTATCGGTAACCGAATAGCCAAAAGGATCTAAGGTTTCAATGGTGATGCTTCTAATAGGTTGCCCCTGAAATTGCAGATGATTTTTATTGGGAGTAGTATTTGTTTTTTTAGTATTCTTCTTATTAGGCGACCTAAAAATAAGTTTATGTATGGCTTTAGTAAACTTTCTTTCTTTAGAATAGGTCTGAATTTTTTCGTAAATCTGAGTACTATCCTTAGCTTTTACTTGTGCCTTCACCGAAAAACTCAGTAACGACATAAAGGCTATTAGATATGCATATTTTATACTCATTGATTTTATGAAATAATAATTTGTGAAGGTGTTATTGATAATAGTTAACCTAAAAAAAGACCGGACAAATTTAGTCGGATTTTGCCTTCAATTTAACGTAATAAAATTGATTATTGACGCATTCCCTTTTTTTTAAGATGCTATAAAAGTAAAGAATATCTGTCGTAAAGTTTTAAAGCAAAAGTGTATAAAACTGAAACCCGATAGTTTTTAAGTTTACATTACAATTATTTAAGTATTTAATGATTTTTATTAAATTTTAGAAGGCTATTATTAAATATTCATTT
Source organism: Formosa agariphila KMM 3901 (assembly GCF_000723205.1). Taxonomy (NCBI): domain Bacteria; kingdom Pseudomonadati; phylum Bacteroidota; class Flavobacteriia; order Flavobacteriales; family Flavobacteriaceae; genus Formosa; species Formosa agariphila. The sequence goes on from NZ_HG315671.1 coordinate 299,375, forward strand.
ATATAATGATTTTTTAATAAAATTATATCGTTTGCGTAAAAAATAGATTAGAGTTTCACATTTAGGATTGTTACATTTGTTAGTCAATAACAATTGTAATTATGAGTAAACAAAGCAAGAAAAGTGAAGCATTAATTTACCATTCCCACCCTACACCAGGGAAAATAAAAGTTGTTCCAACCAAAAGATATGCTACCCAAAGAGACTTAGCATTGGCTTATTCGCCAGGAGTTGCAGAGCCTTGTTTAGAAATAGCAGCAAATAAAGAAAACGCATATAAATATACTACTAAAGGAAATTTAGTAGCTGTAATCTCCAACGGTACTGCCGTATTAGGATTAGGGAATATTGGCCCAGAAGCTTCTAAACCTGTAATGGAAGGTAAAGGATTATTGTTTAAAATTTTCGCCGATATCGATGTTTTCGATATTGAAGTAGATACCGAAAATGTTGAAGAATTTATTCAAACCGTAAAAATGATTGCTCCAACTTTTGGAGGGATTAATTTAGAAGATATTAAGGCGCCTGAAGCCTTTGAAATTGAACGTCGCTTAAAGGAAGAATTAGATATTCCTGTCATGCACGACGACCAGCATGGTACTGCAATTATTTCTGCCGCAGCATTAATTAATGCACTAGAAATTACCGAAAAGAAAATTGAAGATGCTAAAATTGTAATTAGTGGAGCAGGGGCAGCAGCAATTTCTTGTACACGTTTATACCAAGCGTTTGGAGCAAGACGTGAAAATATTGTCATGTGCGATAGTAAAGGGGTTATTCGCCAAGATCGTGATAATTTAACTTCAGAAAAAGCAGAATTTGCTACAGACCGTGATATCGATACCTTAACCGACGCCATGAAGGATGCCGATGTGTTTATTGGTTTATCTATGGCAGATGTGGTAACACCAGATATGTTATTAATAATGGCCAAAGACCCAATTGTGTTTGCTATGGCTAATCCAGATCCAGAGATTGCTTACCAATTAGCTATAGATACGCGAGACGATATTATTATGGCAACAGGACGTAGCGACCATCCTAACCAAGTTAATAATGTTTTAGGTTTCCCTTTTATTTTTAGAGGCGCTTTAGATGTTCGCGCAACAAAAATTAATGAAGCAATGAAAATGGCAGCGGTTATCGCTTTGGCAGAAATGGCAAAAGAACCGGTTCCAGAACAAGTAAATATTGCATATGGGGAAACCCGTTTAACATTTGGTAAAGAATATATTATTCCAAAACCTTTCGATCCAAGGTTAATTTCAAAAATTCCTCCAGCAGTTGCAAGAGCAGCCATGGAAAGTGGCGTAGCTAAAGAACCTATTTTAGATTGGAATGATTATGAAACAGAACTAGAAGGCCGTTTAGGTACAGATAATAAATTAATAAAATTATTATTTAACCGCGCTAAAATGAATCCGAAGCGTGTTGTTTTTGCTGAAGCAGATAACATTCAAGTTTTAAAAGCCGCCCAAATAGCATTCGAAGAAGGTATTGCAATACCAATCTTATTAGGACGTCGAGAAACTATTCTTGAATTGATGTCCGAACTTGAGTTCGATGCCGAAGTAGAAATTATAGACCCTAAATCTGATCATGAATACGAACGTAAATTACGTTATGCAAAAGTGTATTGGGAACAACGTAAACGTCGTGGTGTAACCTTGTATTCTGCAGAAAGCTTAATGCGCGAACGTAATTATTTTGCAGCCATGATGGTTAACGAAGGCGATGCAGATGCATTAATATCTGGATTCTCTAGAGCATATCCAACGGTGGTAAAACCAATGTTAGAAGTTATTGGAATGGCAAAAGGAGCAACACGTGTTGCAACTACCAATTTAATGATGACACAACGTGGACCTATGTTTTTTAGCGATACAGCTATTAACGTAAACCCAACAGCAAAAGATTTAGCAACTATTGCAACCATGACAGCTGCAGCAGTTAAAATGTTTGGTTTAGAGCCTGTAATTGCAATGACGTCGTATTCTAATTTTGGATCTTCAAATAATGAAGGGGCTTCAAAAATACGTGAAGCGGTATCGTATTTACACAGACGATATCCTAAATTAATTGTCGACGGAGAAGTACAAACCGATTTTGCTTTGAATAATGAATTGCTTCAAGAAAAATTTCCATTCTCTAAATTAGCAGGAAAGAAAGTGAATACGTTAATTTTTCCGAATCTAGATGCTGCGAATATTACCTATAAAATGCTTAAAGCTTTAAACAATACAGAATCTATTGGACCAATAATGTTAGGTATGCGTAAACCTGTACATATTTTACAATTAGGATCTAGTGTAGATGAGATTGTAAACATGACGGCAATAGCGGTAGTCGATGCTCATCAAAAGACAAAACGCTAAATAGCGATGCCTGAAAGAGAATGATTTAAAATGTGAAAAAAAATGTTACATTTGGAGTTATAACAAAACAAGCAAATGATTTCACATATACATGGGAAATTGGTAGAAAAGAACCCAACAGATGTCGTTATAGATTGTAATGGTGTTGGCTACTTTTTAAACATTTCTCTGCATACATATTCTCAAATTCCTGATCAGGAAAATTTAAAATTATATACTCAACTTTTAGTAAAAGAAGATTCCCATACTTTGTATGGGTTTTCTTCTATTGCAGAACGCGATATGTTTAGACTTCTTATCTCTGTAAGTGGTATTGGTGCTGGAACGGCACGTACCATGTTATCGTCTTTAACGCCAAAACAGGTTCGTGAAGGGATAGCCAAGGAAGACGTTGCATTAATTCAATCTATAAAAGGAATTGGTGTTAAGACTGCGCAACGTGTTATAATAGATTTAAAAGATAAAGTTTTAAAGATTTACGATATTGATGAAGTTTCTGTATCTACAAGCAATACCAACAAAGATGAAGCGTTATCTGCTTTAGAAGTTCTTGGTTTTGTTAAGAAGCAAGCAGAACGTGCTGTCGATAAGATTGTTAAGGCAGAGCCTGATGCATCGGTAGAAACCATCATAAAACAAGCTTTAAAAAATTTATAATACATTTTGAATACAACCCACTTTCAGGCTATTAATTTCACATTAAAAACTAGTATTGTTTGCTTTGTACTTTTTTTAGTAAGTGCTAGCTCATTTGCTCAAATTGCTCCTGTAACCGAGCAAGATAGTATTAAAACAGGCCATAGTTTAGGACGTATTAATATGGGTAATCCTGCAAGTATTGTGTCTAGATATACGTACGATGCTTTTACAGATCGGTATATTTACACAGAGTCTGTGGGCGAATTCAATATTAATTACCCTATAATTTTAACACCTAGAGAGTTTGAAGAGTTGGTGCAAGCCGAAAATTTAAAGACGTACTACAAGCAAAAAATCGATGCATTCGATGGAAAAAAATTAGGAACAGAAGACGGTAAGAAAAATTTACTTCCAGAATTTTATGTCAATTCAAGTTTTTTCGAATCTATTTTTGGAGGTGGTACCGTAGAAGTTATTCCTCAAGGTTCGGTAGAAATGGATTTGGGAGTTTTATTTTCTAAACAAGACAATCCAGCATTTTCACCAAGAAATAGAAGTAATTTTAGTTTCGATTTCGACCAACGTATTAGTTTAAGTTTACTTGGTAAAGTGGGGACACGCTTACAAGTTACCGCTAATTACGATACACAATCTACCTTCGATTTTCAGAATTTAGTAAAATTAGAATACACACCTACAGAGGACGATATCATTCAGAAAATTGAAGTTGGTAATGTTAGTATGCCTTTAAACAGTTCGTTAATTACGGGAGCACAAAGTTTATTTGGTGTAAAAACACAATTACAATTTGGGAAAACAACAATTACCGGTATTTTCTCTGAGCAGCAGTCCGAAACCAATACCGTTATTTCTCAAGGTGGAGGAACGTTAGAGGAATTTGAATTATTTGCTAGAGATTACGATGAAAACCGTCACTTTTTCTTAGCGCAATATTTTAGAGAAAAATATGATACGGCCTTATCAAATTATCCATACATAAATACTAATGTTCAAATTACCCGTATTGAAGCTTGGATTACCAATAGAAACAATACAACCGATAATGTTAGAAATATAGTCGCTTTTCAAGATTTAGGGGAATCTAATCCCGAATTAATTGGTTCTGCGGTTAATGTTTTTGCAAGTCCTGCTGCGTATCCAGATAACGGAAACAACGGTTACGACCCTACAAGTATTGGTCAGGGTAATTCGCAATTAACATCGGCTATTCGAGATGTGGCAACAGTACAGTCAGGGATTTTAGTAGGAGGTACTAGCGAGGGAAACGATTATGCTAAATTAGAAAATGCTAGAAAACTTACCCAAGGCAGTGAATATACTTTAAATACACAATTGGGATATATCTCTTTAAATTCTCGATTAAGTAGCGACGAAGTTTTAGCCGTTGCATTTCAGTTTACTGTAGGCGGTAAAGTGTATCAAGTTGGAGAGTTTGCTAACGATGGTGTAGACGCTACAGGAATTGATAATAGTAATAGTGATCAGACTGTAGTTACTAATAATAACCTGGTTTTAAAATTACTTAAAAGTCCAATTACTTCTGTAAACCAGCCGGTTTGGAAGTTAATGATGAAAAACATTTATAGTACTGGCGCATATCAATTAAGTCAGGAAGATTTCAAATTAAATATATTTTATACCGAAGCATCACCATTAAACTATATCACACCCGTTGGTGGCGATTTTGGAACAGATTTTAACGGAGAACCTATTCAGGAAGTCCCTCTTTTACGTTTATTTAATTTTGATAAACTGAATTACAATGGTGATCCCCAAGCTGGTGGAGATGGATTTTTTGATTACGAAGAGAACATTACTGTAATCTCCTCAAATGGTCAAATTGTATTTACCAAAGTAGAACCTTTTGGAGAGTATTTATTCGACATATTAGACATTCCAACAGACGCAGAAAATTACGAAGATCCTAATACTTATAATGCCAATCAGAAAAAGTATGTCTTCAATGAATTATACGAAGTCACAAAAACAAAGGCTTTAGATTACGCCGAAAAGAATAAATTCCAATTAATAGGTCGCTATAGTTCTTCCGGAGGTGATGGAATTTCTATTGGCGCATTTAACGTACCAAGAGGATCTGTTACAGTAACGGCTGGAGGTCGAGTTTTAGTAGAAGGTATAGATTATACCGTGAATTATCAATTAGGTCAGGTTCAAATTTTAGATGAAGCTTTAAAAGCTTCAGATACCCCAATACAAGTATCTACAGAAAATAATTCTGTATTTGGTCAGCAAACCAAACGTTTTATGGGATTCAATGTGGATCATCAGTTTAGCGATAATTTTGTCTTAGGAGCAACGTTATTAAATTTAAGCGAACGACCAATTACTCAAAAAGCTAATTATAGTAATGAGCCTATTAACAATACAATTTTTGGATTCAACGGAAACTATTCTACCGAAGTACCATTTTTAACACGCTTAGTTAATAAGTTACCTAACATAGATACCGATGTGCCATCTAACGTATCTGTTAGAGGGGAATTTGCATATTTAAAACCAGGATCGCCTAAAGGAACCGATTTTGACGGGGAAGCAACTGCATATGTAGATGATTTTGAAGTGTCTCAAACAGCCATATCGTTATTGTCGCAACAATCGTGGTTCTTATCGAGTAGACCTTTAGATTTAAATGTGGCAGGAAACCCTAACGAGGATGAAAATGGGATTCAAAACGGTTACCAACGTGCCATGTTAAACTGGTATACTATAGACCCCATATTTTATACAAGTCAGCGTCCTTCAGATATGTCGGATAATGATATGTCAGGATTGTACACCAGTCGTGTATTTATACAAGAATTATTTCCTCAACAGGGTATTGCTCAAGGGCAATCTACAGTGATTAATACTTTAGATTTAGCCTACTATCCAGATGAGCGCGGGCCTTATAACTTTGAACCAAATTCTAGTAATGGAACCATCCCAAATCCAGATGATAGTTGGGCAGGGATAACACGGTCTTTAACCACTACAGATTTCGAACAATCTAATGTTGAATATATTGAATTTTGGCTTCAAGATCCATTCCAAGAAAACGAATCGAATCCAGGAGGTAAATTGGTTTTCAACTTAGGAAATATTTCTGAAGACGTCCTGAAAGACGGTAGAAAGCAATATGAAAATGGATTGCCAAAAGATGGTGCTACAGAGTTGTTAACCACTACAGCTTGGGGTACGGTTGTGCCGCAAAACCAAGCATTAGTCTATGCGTTCGATAGTCAAGGCGACGAGCGTACAAATCAAGATGTAGGTTACGATGGGTATAACGATGCACAAGAAGCTGCAATATTTGGAAGTGAATTTGGTCCAGATCCAGCAAACGATAATTATACATATTTCTTAAATACAAACGGAGATATATTTCAACGTTATAAGCAATATAACGGTGTAGAAGGGAACTCTCCAGAAACCTTTACAGATACCAACAGAGGTTCTACAACATTACCAGATGTAGAAGATATTAACCGTGATAATACTATGAATACCATAGATAGTTATTACGAATACGAGTTAGATTTAACACCTCAAAACTTACCAGATAACCCGGCCGATATTGGAAATATTCCAGAATCTAATCCGTTAAGTGAATATATTAAAGACATTAAAGTAGAGCCAAGAGCTTTACCAAACGGGCAATCTACAAATGTGCGTTGGTATCAATTTAGAATTCCTGTTGAAAGCGATAATGCTAAAGCTGTTGGAGGTATAAGCGATTTAAGATCTGTGCGTTTTGCACGTATGTATCTTAAAGAATTTGAAGAAGCTACAGTATTCCGTTTTGGAACTTTAGATTTAGTAAGAAGTGATTGGAGACGCTATACATTAGCTTTAGATAAAGACGATGTAACTCCAGATGATCCTGAAACCGATTTCTCTGTAGGTGTTATTAGTACACTAGAAAATGATGGAATCTACCAGTCACCTCCAGATGTAGAACCAGAAGAATTATATAACAACAATACCGTTATCGAGCAAGATGAACAATCTTTAGTGGTAGAGATTTGTAATTTAGAGGAAGAAGATTCTAGAGCTGTATATAAAAACATCGATATAGATATGCGTCAATACAAACGCATCCGTATGTTTGTCCATGCCGAAGATGATGGGGCAACAGGTTTAACCGACTATCCTGTGGCTTTTATACGAATGGGGAACGATGTTACTCAGAACTATTATCAAATAGAAATTCCTTTAAAAACAAGCGAAGGTTCTTCTAGAGAAGCACTTTGGCCAGAGGAAAACGAAATAAATTTAGCAATAGAATTACTTCAAGAAATTAAATCTATTGGACTTGCTGATGGATCTTTATCTAACGAAGACCCTACATTTTACGATGTAATAGGAGATGAGTTGAGTTTGGTAACCGATCAATATAGTGGTTATGTTTTAGGTCAGCACCGTATAGGAATTAAAGGGAATCCAAATTTTGGAGATATTAGAACCTTAATGTTGGGTGTTAAAAATGGTTCTAGAAGTAAACAATGTGGTGTATTTTGGTTTAACGAATTACGTTTGTCCGATATGGACAACGAAGGTGGTTGGGCTGCTGTTTTGAGTGTAGATTCTAATATCGCAGATTTTGCAAATGTAAGTGCTGCAGGACGTCAAAGTACAGCCGGATTTGGTACTATAGAACAAGGACCTAGCGAACGTAGTTTAGAAGATGTGGTACAATACGATTTGGTAACCAATGTAAACTTAGGGCAATTACTTCCTAAAAAATGGGGTGTGCAACTTCCGTTTAACTATGGTATAAGCGAAGAGAAAATTACACCTAAATACGACGAGTATTATCAAGATTTAGAATTAGATGCTATTTTAAATAATACCAATAATAAAGATTCTGTTTTAAATGTAAACGAAAATTATACCAAGAGAAAGAGTATTAATTTTATTGGTGTTAGAAAAATTAGAACAGGCGAAGCAAAACCTCATTTTTACGATGTAGAGAATTTTACGTTCAATTACTCGTTTAATAAGGTAGAACATCGCGATTTTGAAATTGAAAATTCTGTTGATAAAACCGTACGTTTAGGAGCCAATTATGCTTATAATTTCACGCCAAAAACTATAGAACCTTTCAAGAAAAACGATTCCTTGTTTACAGGTAAATATTGGAAGATTTTAAAAGATTTCAACTTTAATTATTTACCAACAACGTTTACAGTTAGTTCAAACTTTTTAAGAAGTTATAATAAACAACGTTATAGAGAGGTCGAGCTGTCTCAAGGGAATATTGGTTTAGAAGATTTATATAGACGTAACTATACGTTCGATTTTCAGTATACCTTTAGTTATAATTTAACCCGAGCGCTTCAAATAAACTTTACAACATCTAAAAACAATATTGTTAGAAATTATTTCAAGGATAATATTATAAACGGAGAACAGGATTCTTCCTTAGATGTTTTCGATGGTTTTCTAGATATTGGAGACCCGAATAGACAATACCAACAATTAGGAATTAACTATGAATTACCATTATATAAAATTCCATTTTTAAGCTTTCTTCAAGCGACTTACGGTTATACTGGAGATTTCCAATGGCAAAAAGGTTCCGATTTATATGGCGATTTAAGTATTGATGGACAAACTTACGATTTAGGAAATTCTATTCAGAATGCAAATACCCATAATTTAAATGCTTCTATGGATATGAATACATTCTATAAGTATATTGGGTTAGTTAAAAAACCAGCTGTAAGGAGTGCGCCATCAAGAAACCCACAAGCTGCAGGCGGACCTAGAAACGAAGTCCAAACAAGTAGTAAAAGTAATGCTTGGGTTAATGCAGGAATTGATTTGGTAACTATGGTAAAACGTATTCAGCTTAATTATCAAGAAAATAATGGTACATATTTGCCTGGGTATTTAGAAACTCCTGGATTTTTAGGAACCATTCAACCAACATTTGGTTATACAATAGGAAGCCAAAGCGATATTAGACAATTGGCGGCCAGAAAGGGTTGGTTAACTGTTTACGATAATTTTAATGAACAGTACACAGAAATTCATAATAAACAATTAGATATTTCGGCGAATTTAGAGCCAACAAAAGATTTAAAAATTGATTTGATTTTTAATCGATTATATTCAGAGACTTTAACCGAAAACTTTGTGGTTAATCAAATTAACAACAATTATGAGTATCAAGCTCTAACACCAAGTACGTATGGGAATTTTAACATATCTACCTTGATGATAAAGACGGCTTTTGGAAAGAGCGATGAAACAACTTCGCAAGCGTTTGATGATTTTAGAGCCAATAGATTGAAAATATCTAGACGTTTAGCACAACGTGCCGGTGTAGACATGTCTAATCCAGATAACTTTGAAGGTGGCGATGTAAACGGATATGTATTAGGGTTTGGTAAAACAAGTCAGGCGGTATTATTACCTGCGTTTTTATCGGCTTATCAGGGTGTAGATGCTAACGATGTTAGTTTGGGTGCGTTTAGAAATGTACCATTGCCAAACTGGGATTTAAAATATACAGGGTTTATGAGAATGGCGTGGTTTAAAAAGAATTTTAAAAGGTTCTCTGTTGGTCACGGGTACCGTTCTTCTTACACCATTAATCAATTTGCGACAAATTTAGATTATAACGGAATAGATTATTCAGACGATTATTTAGATCAACCAGACGACGTTCTAAATCAGTCTGGCGATTATAAAAGTGAAAACCTATACAGTAACATCAACTTAACAGAAATGTTTAGTCCTTTAATTCGTTTAGATTTCGAGATGAATAACTCTGTTAAAATACTAGCCGAAATTCAAAAAGATAGATTACTATCTTTAAGTTTCGATAATAATTTAATGACAGAAATTATTGGTAACGAATATATTTTAGGTTTAGGATATCGTATCAAAGATGTTCGTATGAAATCGAAATTAGCAGGGCCTAATAAAACGATAGTTAGCGATATTAATATGAAGGCAGACGTGTCTTTAAGAGAAAATAAAACTATAATTAGATATCTAGACTTAGAAAACAATCAGATCACTTCTGGGCAGACTATTTGGGGTTTAAAGTATACCGCAGATTATGCGTTTAGTAAGAATTTGTCAGCTATATTTTATTTCGATTACTCGTTTTCTGAATATGCTATTTCAACAGCATTTCCGCAGACCACATTACGTTCTGGATTAACGTTACGTTATAATTTCGGGAATTAAATAATTAAAGTTTGATATTCGGTCACGAATAAATACATTTGTTAAACCTAATTAAATAAATAAACAATGAATATTCCATCAGAATTAAAGTACACTAAAGACCACGAGTGGGTTAAAATTGAAGGCGATGTAGCAACCATAGGTATTACAGATTTCGCGCAAAGCGAATTAGGAGATATCGTTTACGTGGAAGTTGAAACTTTAGATGAAACTTTAGCAATAGAAGAGGTTTTTGGAACTGTTGAAGCTGTAAAAACAGTATCAGATTTATTTTTGCCTTTATCTGGTGAAATTATCGAATTTAACGACACTTTAGAAGACGAACCAGAATTAGTTAATTCTGATCCTTATGAAAGTGGATGGATGATTAAACTTAAATTTAGTAACCCAGACGAGCTTGAAACATTATTGTCTGATGCAGATTATAAAGCCCTAATTGGTGCTTAAAAAACAGTTATTATTGCCTGCAGCATTGCTGTATACCGCCGCTTTAACAACACTAAGTTTAGTTAATTTAGGAGGCATTACAGCAGGAAGCCCAAAGAATAGCGATAAAGTGTTTCATTTTTTGGCATATTGTTTGTTGTGCTTATCATGGTATTTAGTATTTAAATACGGTTATAAGTGGCCTCAGACAAAATCGCTGCTAGTTACAGGGACTGTATCTATAAGTTTCGGGGTATTAATAGAATACCTTCAAGGTACGCTTACAGAAACTCGTCAATTTGATGTTTTAGATATATTTGCAAACAGTGCAGGTGTTATTTTAACACTCTTAGTCTTAGCGATTAATAATAAAACTAAATATAAAAAAATATAAACGTTTGCTTTTTTGCCAAATAAATGGTTATTTTAGCAATCCTGAAAACAATATATTATGGAACCTAAGAAAAACCCTAAAGCGAATGTTTCTCGAAACAGTGCTTTATACTTTGCGATTGGTTTAGCAATAATGTTAGCCTTAACTAATTTCGCAATTAATTACAAAACTTACGATAAAGAAGCAATCGATATCGGAATGATTAGCATGGACGAAGAAATGGAAGAAGAAATTCCAATCACCGAACAGCTAAAGACTCCACCACCTCCACCGCCGCCACCAGCAGCACCGGAAGTAATCGAAGTTGTAAAAGATGAGGTTGAAATTGAAGAAACTGTAATTGAGTCTACAGAAACTAGTCAGGAAGAAGAAATTGCTGAAGTAGAAGAAGTAGTTGTAGAAGAGGTTGAAGAAGATGTAGAGGTTCCTTTCTCAATTATTGAAAATGTACCAGTTTTCCCAGGATGTGAAAAGGGAAATAATGCAGAGAAGAAAAAATGTATGTCTGAGAAGATTTCTAAATTTGTTGGAAAAAACTTTGACACTAACTTAGCAGGAGAATTAGGATTATCAGGAAGACAACGTATCAACGTAATCTTTAAAATTGGTAAAGATGGTAATATTACAGGTGTACGTGCTAGAGCACCACACCCAAAATTAGAGCAAGAAGCGGCTCGTGTAATTAACAAATTACCAAAAATGAAGCCTGGTATGCAACGTGGAAAAGCGGTAATTGTACCTTACTCACTTCCAATTGTATTCCAAGTACAGGATTAAATACAATATTGTTTATATATTAAAATCCCGATGCATTATGCATCGGGATTTTTTTTTGTCTCTATTCTTCAATTTTTTTTTAATTTTAGTGTAATTAAAAAATAGTACCTTTCCGGGCTTAATAATCAGCCGTTATATTAATATGAGATCATTAATTGTACTGCTCCTGCTAATCGTTCCACAATTGCAGTTTGCACAACAACCACAATCAGAACGCTCTTTTTACGAGAAACCGCCTGTGTTTCCAACTTGCGAAAATTCTGTTTTCGAGGAACTCCAATCATGTTTCGATAAATCTGTATATAATTTTGTTTACGAGGCTTTTCAAATGCCCGAAGAAGTTATTGCGGCGCAATACAAAGGTGATCTTGTGGTGTTGTTTGAAGTAAATAAAGAGGGGGAATTTAAAGTCTTATATACAGACGCAGTTTATACCACACTTCAAGACGAGGCAAGACGCGTATTTAGTCTATTACCAAAAATACAGCCTGCAACTTATAGCGGCAATCCAGTTTTTAAGCAATATTCAGTGACTTTTAAAATTCCACTAACAGCTTATCAGGAACAAACAGAAGTGGTAGCGCCAGTTGTTGCTGTAAACCCAATTGAGCAACGTGTAAAAGCAGAATTAGACAGCATAGATAAAACAGTTCGATTTAATACTAAAAAGCAATTTAAGAGCACTTTAAATATTCCGTTTAGTCACAGTTATTATGCTAAGTTCGATAGAAACATCAATTTAATAGGTGCAAATAGTCATACGGCATCTAAGCCCTTAATGTATACCGATGTCGATAATTACTACGATTTTGAAGCAGAAGAATTAAAAACAAAGAAAAATGTTTCTACTTGGTTAGGACGAAAATTTTGGAATGATCATTTGGCTGAGGTCGAAGGTAAGAACTATTGGTTTCAAGCCGATTTTGTAATGGATTTACAAGTAGGTTCTGCTTCCGATACCGATTTTGGAACCACATATTTAAATACTAGAGGTGTAGTGTTTCAAGGTGGATTAGGTAAGAATTTTAGTTTTTCTACTTCATTTTACGAAAGTCAAGGACGATTTGCCGAATATTATAATGACTATTCAGAAAGTATAAAAGCAGCACATGATGTAGCAATAATTCCAGGTCGTGGTATAGCCAAGGCATATAACGACGATGCTTACGATTTTCCAGTGGCAGAAGCATACATGTCGTATACTCCAGCCAAGTTTTTAAACCTTCAGTTTGGTCATGGAAAAAACTTTATCGGTGATGGATATCGTTCTTTACTAGTTAGTGATGTGTCAATACCTTCACCCTATTTAAAATTGAACGTGTCTTTCTGGAAACTAAAATATACCAGTACGTGGTCTTGGCTTAAAGATGTGCGTCCAGACGTAACTGTAGACAAGACATATCTTACAAAATACATGTCTAGCCATTATTTAAGTTTAAATGTTACAAAACGCTTAAATATCGGATTGTTTGAATCGGTTGTGTGGCGTAATACCAACGATAGAGGTTTTGATGTGAATTATTTAAATCCGATTATCTTTTTAAGAGCAATTGAATTTGAAACAGGTCAGGGTGCAGGGAATGCTATTATGGGATTTACTTCTAAATACAAACTGAACGATAACATGAATCTTTACGGACAATTTATTTTAGATGAATTTTCGCTGAATGATGTTACTGCCGGTAATCAAAGTTGGAAAAACAAATTCGGATTCCAGTTGGGATATAAGTATTACAATGCATTTAATGTTGATAATTTATATCTTCAAGCAGAATATAATCAGGTACGTCCGTACACATACTCGCATAACACCATCACTCTAAATTACGGGAATTACAATCAGTCTTTGGCGCATTTGTGGGGTGCTAATTTTAGAGAGTTCATTTTAATTGGGCGTTACAATTATAAGCGCTGGTTTGCCGATGGGAAACTAATTTACGGTGTTAGAGGATTAGATTTTAATACAGCGGATGATAGCTACAGTTACGGAGGCGATATTTACAGAGATTATAACGATAGACCTTACGATACAAATGTTAAAATTGGTCAGGGTATAAAGACAAAAACATTTAATGCCGAAGTACAAGCTGGTTATCTTATTAACCCAGCGACTAATTTAAAATTATTCACAAACATTAGTTATCGAAATTTTAATCCAAGTGCCACAACGTCAACGACTTTTAAAAGTGATACCATGTGGATTAACTTAGGAATTCGTAGTGATTTATTTAATTGGTATTTTGATTTGTAGTATTAACTTTTCCAAGTATATTTGCGGACTTTTAATAAATTAACACAGATAAGTAATCGATACCTTGAGTAGTACACACCCGTCTGAAAAGACATACTCCATAATTTCAGATTTTAAAGAAATCACAAAAATGCGCTTATCTATAAGTGTCGTGTTTTCTTCATTAACTGGATATTTACTTGGTGTGGAAACTGTAGATATAAAAACGCTAGTGTTATTAGCTTTTGGAGGCTATTTTATGGTTGGTGCATCTAATGCATACAATCAAATCATTGAAAAAGATTTAGATATTTTAATGGATCGGACTAAAAATCGTCCAGTGCCTGCAGGACGTATGTCTGTAAATACAGCGTTTATAATTGCTACTGCATTTACAATTTTAGGTATTATAGTGTTATACACCATAAATCCAAAAACAGCAATGTTTGGGGCCATTTCAATATTTATTTATACCTGTTTATATACGCCATTAAAAACTAAAACACCGTTATCTGTATTTGTAGGTGCTATACCTGGAGCTATACCATTTATGTTAGGTTGGGTTGCTGCAACAAATAGTTTTGGTATTGAACCTGGTGTGTTATTTATGTGGCAGTTTTTTTGGCAGTTTCCTCATTTTTGGGCAATTGGGTGGTTTTTATTCGACGACTATAAAAAAGGAGGCTTTTTTATGTTGCCAACTGGTAAACGAGACAAAGGAACAGCAGTACAAATTATTATGTATACCGTTTGGACAATTATTGTTTCAATAATTCCAGCTTTTGGATTTACAGGACGGTTATTTTTAACACCATTAGCTGCCGTTATTGTATTTTTATTTGGGTTGGTAATGTTATATTATGCTATTCTGTTATTTAAAAAAATGACTGCAGTAGCTGCAAAACAACTAATGTTAGCCAGTGTGTCTTACATTACACTTATTCAAATTATATACGTACTAGATAAATTTTTAAGATAATATGGATTTAACGGAAGGTACTTTAGAAGAAAAAACAAATAGAGCAAAGAAAACGATGCTTTGGTTTGGGATTGTATCCTTAATTATGTCTTTTGCGGGTTGGACGAGTGCATTTATTGTAAGTAGTAAAAGACCAGATTGGTTGATGGATTTTCAACTGCCTAACGCATTTTTAATTAGTACTGTTTTAATGCTAATTAGTAGTGTTACCTTTTATTTTGCAAAAAAATCACTTCAAAAAGGAAATAGACAGGCCACAACTATATTATTAATTGTTACTTTAGGTTTAGGGTTCGCGTTTATTTTTAATCAGTTTTCAGGGTTCAAAGAAATCATAGAAGCAGGATATAATTTTACTGGACCAACAAGTAATATTACCATGTCTTACGTGTATGTTATCGCTATAATGCACATTCTACACGTAATTGTTGGGCTTATCTGCCTGATTGTTGTAATTTATAATCATTTTAAACAAAAGTATAGTGCCACGAAAATGCTTGGCTTTGAACTCGCAGCGACCTTTTGGCATTTCGTAGATTTCCTATGGCTTTACCTCTTTTTGTTTTTATATTTCTTTAAATAAATAATTTGTATATTTTTGACTAATCATAAAACCAAATAATTAATATGAATACTACAGTTGTAAATACTGGTACCGAAGGTAAAACTTGGGGAGGTGGTAACGAACCACTTCGCGCAAGTTACGGTAAAATGATGATGTGGTTTTTCATCGTTTCCGATGCCTTAACCTTTTCTGGCTTTTTAGCAGCCTACGGATTTTCAAGATTTAAATTTATCGATTCATGGCCTATAGCAGATGAAGTGTTTACGCACGTTCCGTTTTTACATGGTCAGGATTTACCAATGATTTTCGTTGCTTTCATGACATTTATTTTAATTATGTCTTCTGTTACTATGGTACTTGCCGTAGATGCAGGACATCATTTAAATAAGCAGAAAGTAACTATTTATATGTTTTTAACCATTATTGGTGGTATTATCTTTATTGGTTCTCAAGCCTGGGAATGGAGCACGTTTATTAAAGGTGAATATGGAGCTGTACAAACCAAATCTGGAAACTTATTACAGTTTGTAGATACAGATGGACATCGTGTAGCGGTTAGCGATTTTGCAATTGCAGGTCATAGCGAAAGAACTTTACACGAAAGTAAAAACGGACTTTGGTTTACAACAGAAAGTTCGCTTCCTAAATTTACTGTAGACGAAGTGGTTAAAGGTTTAGAAGCTAATGAAAATATATTGGTTAGAACAGAGCTTTTAAATGAAGACGGACACAAAACAGTATTATCAAGATCAGAATCTTTAAGACAATTAAAATCTAATGGTCAATTAGTAGTTCAAGGTGCAAATCTTCAGGTTAACGAATACGGTAAGCCAATATTTGCAGACTTCTTTTTCTTCATTACTGGTTTCCACGGTTTTCACGTATTATCTGGAATCGTATTAAATATTATTATATTCTTTAATGTTGTGTTAGGGACTTACGAGAGAAGACGTAGTTACGAGATGGTTGAAAAGGCTGGATTGTACTGGCACTTTGTAGATTTAGTTTGGGTATTTGTATTCACATTCTTCTACTTAGTTTAATTTTAAGATATAATATTTCAGAACATGGCACATACACAAAATTTAGCAATATTTAGGGGGGCATTAAAGTTCAAGTCTAATAAAGAGAAAATCTGGGGAGTATTAATATTACTTTCTATTATTACAGCTATCGAAGTTGTTTTAGGGATTTACAAACCAGAAATATTAATGGGATATATTGCTGGAATGAAAGTTTTAAACTGGATTTTCATCATTTTAACCATTGTTAAAGCATATTATATTGCATGGGATTTCATGCACTTAAGAGATGAAGCATCAGGATTAAGACGTGCAATTGTTTGGACGGGTATTTTCTTAATTTGTTATTTATCTTTTATATTATTAACAGAAGGTGGATATATAGAAAGTGTATATTCTTCTGGATATATGACACACGATTTTTAATAACACTTTAAGTGTTAAATCAAAGTATTAAGGCGGTTTATTAAACCGTCTTTTTTATTTTTGCACGATATTTAAAATAAGATATCTAATTTTTCTTAAAGCTTAATTTATGAATGCTAAACAAATAAAAAGGAATGCGGTAATAGGTATCTTGTTTTTCCTTCCTGTAACCTTTATGTTGTTTTTATATCCAGCGCAACACCATTACAACACGTTAGATGTTTTAAGCGATAAGGTGACCGATTTAAATGGTTTTACTTCAGATACAGATCAAGATATTGTTCTAGACGACCATTTAACGGTTTTGGGCTTCTATGGCAATCATCCCATGGAAAAACATACAGCATCATCTAATTTAAAAGAATTAATCTATGATAAGTTTAGAGGTTTTAAAACTTTTCAAGTGGTAATTGTGCTTCCAGAAGGTACCCAAGCTGAAGGTCAAGAATTGAAAGCCGAATTAATGAAGCATGAAGAGCTTAAGTATTGGCATTTTGTATATGGGTCTCCAAATGCTATTAAAGCCATTCAGAAGAGCTTAAATGTGCCTGATGTGTTAGATGATGATCTGTCTACAGATAACGTTTATATCATCGATAAAGAATTAAATCTTAGAGGTCGATTAGACGATAGAACAGATAATGAAATAGCGGCTAATGCAACAGCATATTCTAAGTATGCTTACGATGCTATTAAAGTAGCCGAATTAAAAAATAAAATGAGCGAAGATGTTAGGATTTTATTTACCGAATATCGCCAGAAACGTAAAGGAAATTTCGATTCAACATCTAGACGAGCAAACGATTTAAAAGGAACAGATGAGTAGTAAATCAAATTATTCGTACGTAGGTATTGCGTTTACAATTTTAGTTTTCGGAATTATTTTTATTCCTAAAATTGTAGATCGTATAAAAAATGGAGATATCGTTAGAAGCGATAGAATGAGTAATGTGCCAGATAATAATTTTTCTAACATGGATAAATTAATGTATTTGGAAATAGATGGTGAAGCTAAAAAAGTTCCAGATTTTAGTTTTACAAATCAGCATGGCGACACCATTACAAATAAAGATTATTTAGGTAATGTATATATTGTTGAATTTTTCTTTACAACCTGTCCAACAATCTGTCCAATTATGAGCAGAAATTTAGTAGATATTCAAGAACGTTTTAAAGGTATAGATGGATTAGGTATCGCTTCTTTTACCATAAACCCATCTCATGATACACCTGAAGTATTAAAGGCTTATGCTGAAAAATACGGAATTACCAATCCGAATTGGAATTTAATGACAGGAGATAAAGACGATATTTATCAACTTGCCAATTTAGGGTTTAACTTATATGCCGCAGAAAATGAAAACATCGCCGGTGGTTTTGAACATTCTGGAAACTTTGCTTTAATTGATAAAAACGGTTTTATTAGGTCTAGATCAGATCAGTTTGGAAACCCTAGAATTTATTATAGAGGAACAATCACCGAAAAAGAAAAGTATAATGAAGATGGAGAAGAAGAAGAAATAAGCATGCTTAAAGAAGATATTAAAAAACTTTTAAATGAGTAATACAAACGACATGGTAAATGCCGAAAAAGTAGCAAAATACAATAAATGGATTGTTGTATTGTCTGTAGTAATTCCAATAGCTGTAGCTGTATTATTTGCAGTTAAAATACCTAATGTAGAACCTTTATCGTTTTTACCTCCAATTTATGCCACTGTAAATGCAATTACAGCACTGGTTTTAATAATGGCTTTTTTTGCAATAAAGAAAAAGAATGTAAAGCGACATGAGTTACTTATTAAATTTGCAATGTCTCTTTCTATATTATTTTTAGTTATGTATGTCGCTTATCATATGACGAGCGATTCTACTAAGTTTGGTGGTGAAGGGGTTATAAAATATGTATATTATTTTATATTAATTACTCATATTATTTTGTCAATCATCGTAATTCCTTTTGTATTAATTACATATGTTCGCGGTATTACCAATGATATTGTCCGTCATAGAAAGATTGCTAAAATAACTTTCCCATTATGGTTGTATGTAGCAGTAACAGGCGTTGTGGTGTATATTTTAATTTCACCTTATTATAATTTCTAATGAAAAAAGCATATCTCATTTTACTTGTTTTGGTGTTTGCTGTTTCAACTTCGGTAGAAGCACAATGCGCCATGTGTAGAGCTGTATTAGAAACTTCAGAAGGTCAAGGTACCGCAGAAGGTATTAATGATGGTATTGTGTATTTAATGTCTATTCCTTATATTTTAATTGGTGGAATTTTCTACGTTATGTATTTAAAATTCTTCCGAACAAAAAAATAATTCTTTTGTTACTGTAACAAATATTGAATTATCACGTCTTCTTAGTAGCGCAACTATAAAAATTCTATGCTTTTTAGGTTGTGACAAAATCAGAAAACTAACCAATATGATTGAAATTAACGATTTACATAAGTCCTATCACATGGGGAGTAATAGTCTACATGTATTAAAAGGGATTGATTTTAGTGTTAAAGAAGGTGAACTCGTTTCAATTATGGGATCTTCTGGTTCTGGTAAATCTACTTTACTAAATATCTTAGGTATGCTCGACGAAGCAGATTCAGGGAGTTATACATTAGATGGTTTTCCTATTAAAAACTTAAACGAAAAAATAGCTGCTAATTACCGCAACAAATTTTTAGGATTCATTTTTCAGTCTTTTAATTTAATCAATTATAAATCGGCATTAGATAACGTGGCTTTACCGTTGTACTATCAAGGTATGAAACGTAGCGAACGTGTAGATCGTGCTGCGCATTATTTAGAAAAAGTAGGTTTAGCAAATTGGTCGCACCATTTACCAAGTGAAATGTCTGGAGGACAAAAACAACGTGTTGCTATTGCTAGAGCTTTAGCAAGTGATCCCAAAGTGCTTTTAGCCGATGAACCTACAGGAGCATTAGATACCAAAACATCTTACGAGGTAATGGACCTTATTCAAGGTATTAATGATGAGGGTAAAACCATTTTAATAGTAACTCACGAATCCGATATTGCACAAATGACAAAGCGTATTGTGAACTTAAAAGATGGTTTAATTATTAACGATACTGCTGTTGAACAAGTAAGAGCTATAGCGAATGTTTGATATTGAACGCTGGCAAGAAATTTTTGAAACCCTAAGAAAAAATAAATTAAGAACGTTTCTTACAGGACTTTCTGTGGCGTCTGGTATTTTTATTTTAGTTATTTTATTAGGCTTTAGTAAAGGTATTCAAAACGGAGTAACATCTCAGTTTGAGAGAGATGCATCCAATTTAATTAGTGTTAGAGCAGGTGTTACAACTAAAGATTATAAAGGGTTAAACCCAGGACGTCAGGTCCAGTTTAAAAACAATGATTTCGACATGTTATCAAGGAAATACGAACCTTATATCGAGCATAAATCATCGTTTTATACCATTTGGGGCGGCTTAGTCAATTATAAAAATGAATCTGGTAGCTATCGTATTCAAGGTATTCTTCCTGGCAATCAGTTTATAGAAAATGCCGATGTTAGTCAAGGACGTTTTATAAATCAAGCCGATGTTGAAGGCGCTAAAAAAGTAGCCGTTATTGGTAATCGTGTTAAGAAAGACTTATTTAAAGATGAAGATCCTATAAATAAAGATATTTCTATTTATGGAATTAGTTATAAGGTTGTAGGTGTCTTTTTTGATCCAGGAGGAGAACGCGACGAAAGTAAAGTCTTTTTGCCTTTAGCTTCTGCACAACGGGCTTTTAACGGAGCCGATACCATTAGAAATATGATGTTTACTATAAAAATGTCGGACGATTTTAATGTTGCTGCCAAAGAATCTGAAGCTTTAACAGAAGCTATCATATTAGATCTACAACAAAAACATATTGTATCTCCAGACGATACTAGTGCCATCCGTGCGTATAACACCATGGAAGAAGCAAAGAAAATTTATTCACTTATTGCAACCATTTCTGCAGTATTCTGGTTTGTAGGAATCGGAACTATAATTGCGGGTGTGGTAGGTGTAGGAAATATTATGCTTATTATCGTAAAAGAGCGTACTAAAGAAATAGGAATAAGAAAGGCATTGGGTGCTCAGCCCATGTCTATTGTAGGTATGATTCTTCAAGAATCTGTTTTCGTGACCATGTTCTCCGGTTTGTTCGGATTAATTCTCGGACTCGGTTTATTAGAAGGTGTTGGCCCTTTAATAGAAAGTGATTTTATAAAATATCCACAAGTAGATTTTAATACAGCTTTAACCACCGTTTTTATTTTGGTATTTGCAGGAGCTTTAGCAGGATTTATACCTGCTTATCGTGCGGCCCAAATTAAACCGATAATTGCTTTAAGAGACGAATAATATGTTTAGTAAAGACAGATGGGACGAAATATTAGAAGCGTTAAGTGCAAATAAGTTTAGAACTTTTTTGACTGCTTTTGGGGTGTTTTGGGGTATTGCAATTTTAGTCTTACTCTTAGCTTTAACTAATGGTCTAAAAAATGGTGTGACTGCCGATTTTGGAAACTTCGCAACAAACTCCATGTTTATATGGTCACAGCAAACCTCAATTTCGTATAAAGGGATGCCAAAAGGAAGAACGTTTAATTATAAGTTAGGAGATGTAGAAGCTTTAAAAGCACAAATACCAGAACTTAAATATGTGTCTCCTAGACTACAATTAGGTGGTTTTAATGGCGCAAATAATGTTACTCGAGGTACAAAAACAGGCGCATTTCAAGTAAATGGAGATTATCCAGAATATATAAAGCAAGAACCTATGGATATTACCAATGGTCGTTTTATTAGTTATTCAGATATTAATGTCAATAGAAAATCTTGTGTAATCGGTACCGATGTGGTTAAAGGTTTATACGATAAAGGTGAAAATCCATTAGGAACTTACATTAAAATTAACGGCGTAAACTTTATGGTGGTTGGTACTTTTAAACCAAGCAACTCAGACGGCGATCAAGAAGAAGAAGCAAATACTATTTTTGTTCCTTTTACATCTTTTGGTCAGGCTTTTAATAGTGGTGATAATGTAGGATGGATGGCACTTACTGGTGTAGACGGAAAAAGTATTACAGACATAAAACCAAAGATATTCGAGATTTTAAAATTAAGACATAAAATACATCCAGATGATGATCGTGCCATTGGTAATTTCGATTTATCTGAAGCTTTCGGACGCGTTAACGGCTTGTTTTCAATCTTAGGCTTTGTTGGGTATTTTGTTGGGTCTTTAGTATTAATGTCTGGAATTATTGGAATTAGTAATATCATGTTAATTGTAGTAAAAGAACGTACCAAAGAAATTGGTGTTCGTCGTGCATTAGGTGCTACACCTTGGACCATTAAATCTCAAATTTTACAAGAAAGTTTGTTGTTAACCATATGTTCAGGTATGGTTGGTATTTCTTTCGCAGCAGGTGTTATTTGGATTATGAATTACATTTTGGACAATAGTGGTCCGGTAGAGAATTTTGCAAACCCAAGTGTAAGCATGTCCGTAGTGTTTACAGCCTTAATTATATTAGTAGTATCTGGATTATTAGCAGGTTTAATACCAGCAAATAGTGCCACGAAAATGAAGCCTGTAGACGCATTAAGAATTGATTAAAAGAGAAAAGTTTAATATATGAAAAGATCATCAACCGTAATCGTATTAATCCTAATTGTAGTAGTATTTGCTATATCCTTATTTTATTTATGGAAAAAAAATCAGGAAGATCCAATCACTTACACTACAGATGTTCCTGTAGAACAAACTATAGTAATTAAAACTGTAGCGACAGGTAATATAGTACCTAAAGAAGAGGTGTTAATAAAACCAAATATTTCTGGTGTTATCGAAGAAATATATATTGAAGCTGGAGAATATGTAGAGTCAGGCGATTTAATTGCTAAAATTCGTGTAATACCAAATGTATCGTCGTTAACGAGTGCAAAAAATAGTATTGCGACAAACGAAACGGCTTTACAAACCGCTAAAATTAATTTACAAACTCAAGAGGCTAATTATCAAAGACAAAAAGCGTTGTATGAAAAAGGTGTAATATCAGAAAATGATTTCGATAGTATTGAAAACACTTATTTACAAACGAAGCAAGCAGTGTCTCAAGCCGAAATTAATGTAACCTCTGCGAAGCAAAATTTCGATATTATTAAAACCGGAACAACGTCTGGATTAGGAAATATTGCACAAACCTTAATTCGATCTACAGTTTCTGGAATGGTACTAGATGTACCTGTAAAAGCCGGAAATCAGGTTATTGAAGCGAATAACTTTAACGAAGGTACTTCTATTGCTTCTCTAGCAGATGTAAGTAAAATGATTTTTGAAGGGAAAGTAGATGAGAGTGAAGTAGGAAAAATTAAAGAAAATTTACCTTTAGAAATCTCTGTTGGAGCAATTGAAAATAAAACGTTCGATGCTATTTTAGATTATATCGCACCAAAAGGTGTAGAAGAAAATGGTGCCATACAGTTTGAGATTAAAGGAAGTTTAAAAAACATGGACGATACATTTATCCGTGCAGGTTTAAGTGCCAATGCGTCTATAATTTTAGACAAGGTTGAAAATGTATTAGCCATTAAAGAAGCGTTAGTGCAATACGATGATAAAACAAAATTACCTTTTGTAGAAGTTGAAAATGGAGATCAGGAATTCGTAAGAAAAGATGTCGAGTTAGGCATCAGTGATGGTATTTTTGTGCAAGTAAAGAGTGGTATTTCAAAAGACGATAAAATTAAAGTTTGGAATCAAATACAAGGAACTCCAAATTATGCACAATAAATTGACACTTAGTGTAACACTTTTAACTATTTTTAGACTGATAATGTAATTATGAAAAAAATAACCCTTTTAGGACTTTTCCTTTTTAGTGTAATGTTTACTTACGCTCAGGATAATAAGCAATGGACTCTTGAAGAATGTGTTAATTACGCACTAGAAAATAATATTTCTATTAAGCAATCGGAATTAGATACTGATTTAGCAGGAATCGATAAGTCTGATGCTGTAATGAATTTCTTGCCTACTGTAAATGCGAATGCTTCATATAATATTAATACAGGAGCTAACGTAAACCCAGCGACAAATCAATTCGAAAATCAGACGTTTAGATCGGCTAGTGGTGGTGTAAATTCTGGAGTAAATTTATTTTCTGGACTTCAAAACTGGAAAGCCTTACAACGTTCCAAAATAAACATTATAGCATCGCAGTATCAATTAGATAAGATGAAAGATGATATTTCTATTTTTGTAGCTAATGCCTTTGTTCAAATTTTATACAATAAAGAACAAATCAAGGTTTTAAATGCTCAGAATAAAATCACCAAAGAAAATCTAGAACGTACTAACGAATTGGTAGATGCAGGTGTTTTACCTAAAGGCGATGTGCTAGAAATAAAAGCTACCGATGCAACCCAAATTCAACAAATTATTGCTGCCGAAAATGATTTATTTATTTCAAAAATAGGATTGGCTCAATTATTAAAAATTGAAGATTACCAAACGTTCGATATTGCCGACGAAGATTATGGTTTATTTTCAGATGCTATATTAGAAGAAAATCCTTCAGCAATTATTGAAAAAGCTAAAGAAGAAGTCTACGATGTAAAAGTTGCAGAAACAAATTTAGAATTGGCTCAAAAAGATTTAGAATTATCAAGAACACAGTATTATCCTCAATTAACAGCATTTATGGGATATAGTACGCGTTGGTCTAGTACGAATTTAGATTTTATTACTGGTCAAGAAATGCCATTTATAGACCAACTTTATACGTTTGATGGTACGTCTATGGGGTTACAACTTAGTGTGCCTATTTTTAATGGATTATCGGTAAGAAATAATGTAAGACGTAATCAGGTAAATGTAGAGCGTTCTAAATATTTATTAGAGCAAGCAAATTTAGATTTAGAATCAGAGGTTTATCAAGCCTATAATGATGCTAAAAATGCTAAGAAATCATTTGAAGCTGCAACGCAAACTTCTGAAGCTAGAAAGTTAGCTTTCGAGTATGCCGAAGAACGTTATACTGTTGGATTAACTAATGCTTTCGATTTTAGTCAGGCGTCAATTAATTACGAGAATGCACAGTCGGAAGTGGTGAGAACCAAATATGAATATATTTTTAAAGTTAAAGTTTTAGAATTCTATTTCGGAATTCCAATAGATCAAATTAATTACAACTAAACCATGAAGAAAAAAAAGCTAATTCTTATTGTTTCAATTATTGTAGCACTTCTTGCGTTACTTGTTTTCGGAAAAAAAGCAGGTTGGTTTGGTAAGCAAACAAATTTTAAGCAAGTAGAAACTAAAGAACTTACAGTTCTAGATGTTATTGAAACAGTTTCTGCTACCGGTAAAATACAACCTGAGGTAGAGGTTAAGTTATCTAGTGAAGTTTCTGGAGAAATTATAGCATTACCAGTTCGTGAAGGCCAAGAAATACAAAAAGGTGATTTATTGGTTAAGATAAATCCAGATATTTATCAGTCAAGTTTAAACCGTTCTCAGGCGACATTGCAAAATGCAAAATCGGGATTAGATCAAGCAGATGCCTCATTAAAAGAAGCAAAAGCGAGTTACGAAAGAAATAAAACGTTATTCGAAAAAGGGATTATTTCTAAAGCAGATTGGGATAAAGCCATATCTGTTTACGAAGTGGCAGAAGCCTCTAAAGCCTCTGCATATTACAACGTTCAAAGTGCGGGAGCAACGGTAAACGAAGCAAACGATAATTTAAATAGAACCACTATTTTCGCTCCAATGAGTGGTACAATTTCTAAATTAGATGCCGAATTAGGAGAGCGTGTAGTAGGAACTCAGCAAATGGCTGGTACCGAAATTATGCGTGTTGCCAATTTAAACAATATGGAAGTTGAAGTTGATGTAAACGAAAATGATATTGTAAAAGTAAATATTGGAGATTCTACAATTGTTGAAGTCGATGCGTATTTAAAGAAGGAATTTAAAGGTATTGTTACTGAAATTGCAAATTCAGCAGATGAAGCTTTAACTTCAGATCAAGTGACAAATTTTAAAGTAAAAGTTAGAATTTTAGAAGAGTCGTATCAAGATTTAATTGAAGGAAAACCAAAATCGTATTCACCATTTCGTCCAGGAATGACAGCTACAGTAGATATTATTACTAAACAGCGTAAAGATATTATAGCTGTGCCTATTAGTGCTATTGTAATTAAAAACGATACAACAACGTCTACATCTACAACTCCAAAAGATGCTATTTCATCAGAAAAATTTGAATGTGTGTTTGTTAAAGATGGTGAGTTCGCTAAGTTACGTGTTGTTAAAACGGGAATTCAAGATAACTCGAATATTGAAATTATTTCAGGATTAGAAGAAGGAGAAGAAGTAATTATAGGACCTTATAATATGGTGACTAAAACGTTGAAAAGCGGTGATAAAGTTGGGTTAAAAGAAACCGATAGTAACATAGAAGAATAATTAAAAAGTATACATAGTGGCATTACTATTAAATATAGAAACAGCAACAACAAACTGCTCGGTCTCATTATCTAAGGATGGTGAGACTTTTGCTTTAAAAGAAGATAACGATAAAGGCTATTCGCATGCAGAAAGACTTCACGGTTATATTAAAGCGTTGTTAGAGGAAAATAATATTGATAAGTCTCAAATAGATGCAATTTCCATTAGTAAAGGTCCTGGGTCTTATACAGGTTTAAGAATTGGAGTTTCTACGGCTAAAGGCCTTTGTTTTGCTTTAAATAAACCGTTAATTGCTGTATCAACGCTAGAAGCATTGGCGCATCAAGTTCAGGCTTCAGAAGGTGTTATCGTATCTATGTTAGATGCGCGTAGAATGGAAGTGTATTCTGCCGTTTATGATGCAAATTATAAGGAAGTTCGTGAGATACAAGCAGAGATCCTAGACGAAGCGTCTTTTAAACCTTATTTAGAACAGGGGAAAGTGTATTTTGTGGGTAATGGTGTAGAAAAGACGAAAACAGTAATTACACATCCTAATGCTATTTTTGTAGATGGTAAATTGCCATCTGCAAGAGAGATGGGAGTTTTAGCAGAATTAAAGCACAAAAAAAGCGACACCGAAGATGTCGCTTATTTTGAACCTTATTATTTAAAAGATTTTGTGGCTTTAAAGCCTAAAGCTAAATAAATTATCCTTCTTTTTGTATCTCTACAGAATGTGGATAAGGTATTTCGATTCCAGCAGCATCAAGTGCTAATTTAATGGCTTCGGTGTTCTCAAAATGAACATCCCAATAATCTGCATTTTTAACCCAACCTCTTACAGCAAAGTTAACAGAACTGTCTGCTAATTCTGTAACAGCCACCATAGGTGCAGGATCTTTTAATACTTTAGGATTAGACGTTAATACGTTCATTAATACCTCTTTTGTTTTCTTAATATCATCATCGTAGCTTACACCTACAACCATATCTAAACGAATTTGGTCGTTAGCACTATAATTAATAATATTACTATTAGATAATGGTCCGTTAGGAACAATAACCTTACGGTTTTGAGGCGTTGCTAATTCGGTAGTGAATATTTTAATTTCTTTTACAGTTCCAGACTCACCACTTCCTGTGATGTAATCTCCAACTTTAAAAGGTTTAAATAATAAAATTAATACTCCTCCTGCAAAGTTAGCAAGCGATCCTTGTAAAGCTAAACCAATGGCTAAACCAGCAGCACCCAATACGGCAGCAAAAGATGTTGTAGGAATTCCTAAGGTTCCTAAAAGTGTAATGATTAAAAGAATTCTTAAAGACCAACTAATAAGATCAATTAAAAACTTTTGTAGACTTACTTCGTAGTCTCTTTTTTCCATTAATTTTTTTGAAGTCCTAACAATTTTTCTAATTGCCCAAGATCCAACAATCCAAACAACAATAGCACCAATAACTTTTAAACCATATTCGGTTCCAAAAGCTATGATTTGCTTTAAGTAGTAATCTAAATTTTCTTCCATAAATTATAGTAATTTTCTAATTTGTACAAATCTAAAAAAACGGTCGGATATCTATAGTTTTTAAAGTAAAAAAGAGTTGTAATTTGACAGATATGAATAAAAAACGCGAAAATTCTATTAGATTTTCGCGTTTTTTATAAGTTTAATTAACCTTAGAATGCATTTTAAATTTTCTCTTTAGCACCTGCATTCAACAATTAAACTTAGGATTTTATATAAACAGATTTTAAATTGTTTACGGTTTTATAAGCATTTGTAATGGTTATTTATATAGTATCATCCAAACTTTTATCATAATTAGGTAAGACTTCTATAGCTTTTAATTTAGATATAATTGTAGTTGTTTGATTAATTATAAACTACCATTTTTAACTTTTAAAAACACGATAATGAATTTTTAAAGCTGATTATCCGTTAATAGCTTCAACAAATTCTACTTTGTCTTTAAGCATTTCTTTTAACATATTTTCAATACCGTTTTTTAATGTAAACGTAGAGGATGGACAACCGCTGCAAGCCCCTTGAAGGATTACTTTTACGGTTTTCGTATCTGCATCGTACGATTGAAATTGTATGTTTCCACCATCGCTAGCAACAGCTGGTTTTACATATTCTTCCAAAATATTTATAATCTCTTTCGAAATATCGTCTAAGGCATCAAAAGATTCATCAATTTGAGGTGTTGTTTTTCCTAGTGCTTCAGGAGCTTCAGCGAGTACAACATCTTTACCTTGTTCTATGAAACTACGTATAAATTCACGTAATTCCATTGTAATATCTTGCCATTCGGCAACATCATACTTGGTAATAGATACGTAATTTTCATCGATAAATATGCTTTTCACAAAAGGAAAGTGGAATAATTCCGACGCTAATGGAGATAGTTTGGCTTCGTCTATAGATGTAAACTCAAACATAGCCGCTACTAATTTTTTATTAGCTACAAACTTTTGTACAGCTGGGTTTGGAGTGCTCTCTGCATATACTGTAACAGCAGTTTTCTTTGGAGCACTATCGTCTACCACGACAACTCCATCGTTATTTAAATAGTCTTTGATTTGTGTAGCAACTTCGTCTTGTACATCTTTCCATTCTACAATATTAAAGCGTTCTACAGCAATAAAGTTAGCAGAGATATATACTTTTTTTACAAAAGGTAAATAGAATAATTGTTGTGCTAATGGTGAGTTTTTAGCCTCGTCGATATTGTTAAATTCGAAACTTTGATATTTGGTAATGAATTGATTTAATTCAAATTTTATGATAGTTGGATTGGTAGTTTCTTGTACAGAAACACTAAATGTTTTCATTTTTAAAAAATTTTTACAAAATTAATAAAACAAAAGTTCAATTGTCTTGAAATAAGTTTTAATTTAAGCCCTATAAAATAATAATATATTAAGAATAACTAAATTTATAGGTTGTTTAAATCGAGTAACTTGATAACAAAGTAAATTAAACCATACAATAGTATATTGTATTTTAGTTAGTCGTAAAATATACATAAACTTTAAGCGTTTTTCTTAATATATTAAACATGTTTAACTCCCTAGCAAATAACGTGTAATACACTTTTTAACTAATAGCAAACTAATTATTAATATGAATTTTAGAACGTTTAGGTTCATTCTCTTCTTTTTATTTATTTCTCCCTTTTGTGAAGCTCAAGAAGGTTTACCTATCTATAGCGATTACCTTACCGATAATTATTATTTAATACACCCATCTATGGCTGGTGTGGCACATTGTGCAAAACTGCGGATTACCGCAAGACAACAATGGCTAGATCAAGATGAGGCTCCACAATTATTAACTGCTAGTGTGAATAGTAGGATAGGGGATTCTCCTTCTGCAATTGGAGGAATTTTATATACAGACAAAAATGGGTATCATTCACAATCTGGAGGCTACGTAACTTATGCACACCATTTAATGTTTTCAAGAAATGAAATTGATTTGAATATGTTATCCTTTGGATTAAGTGCTGGTTTTATTCAATACAGATTAGACGAATCTTCGTTTTTAGATGGTCAATATGACCCGATAATCTCTGGTATTAATCAAAGTTCTGCAAATTTTAATATTGATTTTGGAATGTCTTATCATTTTATAAACACCTATGTACACGCTACAGTAAAGAATCTATTAAAAAATGAGGGTGTAAATAATGATATCGAAATTACAAACAACTTAAGGCGCTATTTATTCTCTGTTGGACATGTATTTAATACAAGTCGTAAAGAATTAACCTTTGAGCCTTCTATATTGGCACAATACGAGGAAGGAACAAATGAAACTACCCTCGATTTTAATCTTAAACTATATCAAGATTTTGAGAAAGCTAAAATGTATTTTGGTATTTCTTATAGACGAAGCTTAGATGGTGCAATAGATTTTAATGGAGACGAGATAAAAGGTCAGAAACTTCAATATATAACTCCTTTAGTTGGAATCTCATACAAGCAGTTTGTTTTTGCATATACCTACAGTTATCAGACAAATTCTATAGTGTTTAGTAACGGTGGTTTTCATCAGTTTACTATAGGATATAATTTTAATTGTAGAAAAGAGAAATACCATTGTGATTGTCCTTCGGTTAACTAACTTTGTGAGTAAACACTAAAAATTTCATTATGATTATAAAAGCTGTAAGAGGAAATTCACCACAAATTCCAGACGATTGTTTTGTTGCAGAAAATGCAACTATTGTAGGAGAAGTAAGTATGGGTAAGGAATGTAGTATTTGGTATAATGCAGTTCTAAGAGGCGATGTTCATTTTATAAAAATGGGTGATAAGGTAAACGTTCAAGATGGAGCAGTAATTCATGCTACGTACCAAAAATCGCCTACAACCATAGGCAATAATGTCTCTATTGGTCATAATGCTTTAGTGCATGGATGTACCATTCACGACAATGTTTTAATAGGAATGGGAAGTATTGTAATGGACGATTGTATTATTGAAAGTAATTCTATTATTGCTGCAGGTGCTGTGGTTACTAAGAATACAATTGTTAAGTCTGGAAGTATTTATGCGGGTGTTCCTGCTAAGAAAGTTAAAGATATTAGTGAAGAATTAATTTCTGGTGAAATACATAGAATAGCAGATAATTATGTGAAATATTCTAGTTGGTTTAAAGAAGATGAAGTTAATCGTTGAATCTTACACCTTTAACTAAAATTAGAACTTATTCTTTTTTAATTCTAAGATTCACTATACATTTACACTGCTATTAATTTGAATCTATTTAGACTCAGTATGTTGCATGTTTATTATGGCAACCAAAATAAAAAACCACTCATTTGAGTGGTTTTTTGTTTTATAAAGGGTTTTGAAACGTTTAAGAAACGGCCTTTAATTTTTTAATTGTTGTTTTGTTCAATTTATCCTCTGTGTACGCTTTTGTAACACGTAGTTCCTTCTCATTACTACCAGGAAGTTCGAACATGGCATCGGTTAATACTTCTTCGCATAACGAACGTAATCCACGAGCTCCCAATTTATATTCTATTGCTTTTTCAACAATAAAATCTAAAGCACCATCGGTAATATGAAATTCAATGTCATCCATTTCAAATAACTTTTCATATTGCTTGATAATGGCATTTTTAGGTTCTGTAAGAATTGCTCTTAATGTTTTAGCATCTAACGGATCCATATACGTTAATACTGGTAATCGCCCAATAATTTCAGGGATTAATCCGAAGTCTTTTAAATCCTTTGGAATAATATATTGCAACAAGTGGTTCTGATCGATAATATCGTCAGACTTAGAAGCACTATACCCTACAGCTTGCATGTTTAAACGCTTAGAAATATTACGTTCTATACCATCGAAAGCTCCACCTGCAATAAACAAGATGTTTTCCGTATTCACCTCGATAAACTTCTGATCTGGATGCTTACGACCTCCTTTTGGTGGCACGTTTACAGTGGTTCCTTCTAAAAGCTTCAATAAAGCTTGTTGCACACCTTCTCCAGAGACATCTCTTGTTATTGAAGGGTTATCGCTTTTACGAGCAATTTTATCAATCTCATCTATAAAAACAATACCTTTTTCAGCTTTTTCTAAACTGTAATCTGCAGCTTGTAATAAACGTGTTAAGATACTTTCTACATCTTCACCAACATAACCAGCTTCTGTTAATACTGTAGCATCAACAATAGCTAAAGGCACATTTAACATCTTGGCAATGGTTTTAGCCATTAATGTTTTTCCGGTACCTGTTTGTCCAACCATCATGATGTTACTTTTCTGAATCTCGATATCATCTTTAGATGGAGATTGTAACAAACGTTTGTAATGGTTATATACAGCGACAGACATTACTTTTTTAGTCATATCCTGACCAATAATGTACTCGTCTAAAAATTCTTTAATTTGAAGTGGTTTACGCAACATTAATTCGGCCGATAATTCACTATTATCTGTTTGTTTAGATTCTTCTAAAACAATACCGTGTGCTTGTTCGATACAACGATCGCATATATGCGCATCTAAACCTGCTATTAATAAACTAGTCTCAGGTTTTTTTCTTCCACAAAACGAACATTCTAATTCTTCCTTTGCCATAAATCTTTTTAAATTTCACTTTATAAATAATAACGAGCTGTTATTATTTTGTTGAATTATATTAGCTTCTCACTAATATTTCATCAATCATACCGTATTCTTTAGCTTTATCTGCTTTCATCCAGTAATCACGATCACTATCTGCATATACTTTGTCGTAATCTTGACCAGAATGCTTACTAATAATCTTGTATAATTCTTCTTTCAAAATTAAAATCTCACGAGCAGTAATCTCAATATCACTAGCTTGTCCTTGCGCACCACCTAAAGGTTGGTGAATCATAACACGAGAATGTGTTAAACCACTACGTTTACCTTCTGCTCCAGCACATAATAATACAGCACCCATAGACGCAGCCATACCAGTACAAATTGTTGCTACATCTGGCTTAATAAATTGCATGGTATCGTAAATACCTAATCCTGCATATACGCTTCCTCCAGGAGAGTTAATGTAAATTTGGATGTCTTTATTAGCATCTGTACTTTCTAAGAATAATAATTGTGCTTGGATAATGTTAGCAACTTGGTCGTTAATTCCAGTACCCATAAATATAATTCTGTCCATCATTAAACGTGAAAACACGTCCATAGCAACAGCATTCATTTGGCGCTCTTCAATAATATTCGGGGTTAAATTAGTTGGGTACATACTACCAATAATTTGGTTGTAATAAGTACTACTAATACCTTGATCTTTTATAGCGAATTTTTCGAATTCTTTTCCGTAATTCATAATGTTCTTTTAGATTAAATAATGAATAAAATAGGCGTTGAATAAAACCTATTCAACGCCTAAATATAATGATTATTCTTTAAAACAGTTGACTTATTTGTCTCCGTAAACCTCTTTAACAAAGTTTTCGTAAGTCACTTCTTTTACTTTTAAATTTGCTTTTTCTTTGTAAACTTCTAATAGTCTCTGACTAACAATTTGCTCAGAAATACGACGCGCTTCTTCTTGGTTTCCAAGTACACGTGCAGCGATACCTTCTAACTCTTCATCTGAAGGATTCATTTGACCAAATTGAGCCATTTGAGCTTTAATCATGGTTTTTGCATGATCTTTAATATCATCCATAGTAATTTGGATGTTGTTACCTGTAATTAATTTTCCTTCAATTAATTGGTAACGCATACTTTTTTCAGACTTTTCAAATTCTTCTTTAGCTGCTGCATCATCAAGAGGTGTTTCTCCAGCTGCTTGAATCCATTTTTGTAAAAATTCTGCAGGTAAATCGAATTTAGTGTTCTCTACTAAGTATTCAGTTACATCGTTTAAAAGTTTTTGATCTGCTTGTTGCACGAATTGCTTTTCAGCATCTTCTTTAATCTTGTCTTTTAAATCTGTTACAGATTTTACAGAACCATCGGCAAATAATTTATCGAATAATTCTTGATCTAAATCTGCAGCTTCACGTTTATTGATTTCAGAGATTGTAAATGTTACTTCAATTTCTAAACCATGAGCATCATCATGAGATACTTTTAAAGCATTCATTAAATCATGATCGTCTGCGTAAAGACCTTTAGTTTTAAGCGTGATAACATCACCAACTTTAGATCCTATAAATTTCTTTGGATTTGCTTTTCCTTTAAGTTTATCTAAAGTTAAAGTTACAGTGTTTTCAATTTCCTTTTCTTCGTTTTTGTAAGTTCCAGTAATTTCACTGTCTTCTTCAACAACATCTTGAGGGATTAATTTTCCGTATTGTTTTTTGATATTCTCAATTTGCTCGTCGATTAATTTATCGTCTGCAACAATATTATATTGAGTAATGGCGTCTTTACCTTTTAATTCTACATCGAATTCTGGAGTTAAACCTAATTCGAATTCAAAAGTAAATGCTTCAGAATCCCAATCGATTCCTTCTTGAGCCTTAGGAAGTGGTTGTCCTAAAACATCTAACTTTTCTTCAGTTAAATATTTGTTTAAAGCTTCTTGTAATAATTTATTTACTTCGTCTACTAATACGGCTTTACCATACTGCTTTTTAACCATTCCCATTGGTACATGACCTTTTCTAAATCCAGGAATGTTAGCTGTTTTGCGGTAATCTGTTAAGATTTTATCTACTTTATCGCTATAATCTTCTTTAGTGATATCTACTTTTACTACAGCATTTAATGCATCAATGTTCTCTCTTGTAATATTCATTTTAAATGATATAAAACCCAGCTTGGGCATTTAACATAAGATTCTGTATTGATTAAACTCTTAATTAGTACAGATTCTCCTTGATTTTTTTAATTAAAAACGGGCTGCAAAAATAAAACATTTTTACAACCCTACAAAGTTTTTAACGTCTTGTCTTTCAGACTATTTTTTATCTTCTTTTACAATACTAAATATTATAGATTGAAGTATGGTTAACAGAATACTAAAGAGTATACCCGACCATATAGAATCTACGTGAAAACCACCAACGAAATAACCTGCTAATAAGATAATTAATCCGTTAATTACAAATAGAAATAACCCGAAAGTAATAATAGTAATGGGGAATGTTAATATTTGTAAAATTGGTTTTACTAGCACGTTTAAAACGGCTAAAACTAATGCGACAATAATAGCGGTAATGTAATCGTCTACATGTATACCTGATAAAAATCGACCTAAAAGCATGACGATTAAAGCTGTTAATAGGAATTTTATAACTTGATTCATACTCAGTATTTTAAGATATATTAATATTATATTTTGAAAACTATTGGTAATGTATACGGCACTTTTACAGGCTTTCCATAAACATAACCTGGTGTCATTTTTGGTAATAATGCTAATACACGAATCGCTTCAGCTTCAAAAGCTTTATGTTCTGCTCGAGACCGGATATCTATAACTCTACCTGTTTCATCGACCTTAAAAATAACATAAATTTTCTGTGCGCCTTTTAAATTAGTATCTCCTGCAAAAGTGGTATTAAATTTATCAGCTACAAATTTAGAAATTTCTACAGACATACATTTTCTCCTAGCCATATTCCCTAATTCAGTTTCGCAACCAGGATACACAGGCACTTTTTCTAATACGCCATCAGGGATGTTAGTGATAATTACGTCGGCATTTTTTGAGGTGTTTTTAAGCACCCCTTTTTTATATTTTAATTTTTGAATACTCTTCCCTACAGCATCAAACCTTAACTCCTCTCCGTTTTTCAAATCTAAATCAGTAGTCCCTTCAATTTGAACCGTTCCGTCTGTATAATACTGTTTATAGATGCCTTGTTTATAATTATTGGTATAATTAACTTCCCACTCTAATTCGGTAGTAGGGTAATAATGTTTCCATACTCCTTCTATATTTCCTTGATCTAACATACATTCAACCTTAATATTACCATTAGCATAATACTCTTTATAAGGTCCTTTTCTTGTTAGATACTTTTTTTCATTAACATATTTTAATTTGTATTCTCGCTGAACACTTCCGTCGCTAAAAAACTCCTTTTCTATATAACTACCGTATTCTTTAGGGTCAGTTTTAGTTTCACTTTTTAAAACACCTGCTAAGGTATATGTTCGACTGAATCCAGACCAACCTCCATTAGGTAGAAAGACATCCTCTTTTTCGAGTTGACCATTATCGTAATAATACTGCCATCGCCCTATCTTCTCATCTGATTTATAAGTGCCTTCAGTTTTTAAAGTTCCATTTTTATAATACTCTTTAAAAGGACCATCTTCATGCTTGTTTTGAGCAAAAATATTTATGGCAAACAAAACAAACAGATACAGTACAATATGTTTCATTTAGAGGTAGTTAAAATTTAGTTCTAGTAAAGATAAACTTCTATTTTATAAAACGGATAACAGCTTGAAAAAAATCTTCAGGGTTTTCGGCATGTAACCAATGACCAGCATTTTTTATAGTTGTAATTTGTGCATTAGGAAAATGGGCTTTAATAATATTTTCGTCTTGTAACGCAATATATTCAGATTTGTCTCCGCGTAAGAATAAAGTGTCACCATTAAATTCGGCATGTATTGGTAAAGCTTCGCCAACTTCAGAAACATTTTCGGTTAATGCAGATAAATTAATACGTAAACCTAATTGCCCTTTTTCTACCCAATATAAATTTTTAAGTAAAAACTGACGGGTTCCAAAATCGGTTACATATCGAGATAATTCTTTATCTGCTGCACCTCTTGTTTTTAATTCTGAAAAATCTAGAGCACCAAGGCCGTTTAAAATAGCATCGTGGTGTACTGGATAAAATCGTGGTGAAATATCGGCTACTAAAAGTTTTGATACATATTCTGGATATTTAGTAGCAAACAGCATAGCGGTTTTTCCTCCCATAGAGTGTCCTAAAAGTACAATATCTGTAAGGTTGTTATGGTCGCAATACGATTTTAAATCTTCAACTAAAACCTCGTAACTAAAATCTTCGCTATGAAAACTCCTTCCGTGATTACGTTGGTCTACAAGGTGAACTTGGTAGTTTTGTTCGCTAAATTTAGCGCCTAAAGTTTTCCAATTATCGCTCATGCCTAAAAACCCATGAAGAATAATAAATGGTGTGCCTTCGCCTAATATATTAGAATGTAATTGCATCGCTTTTTATTTTGAAACGTTTATTTCAGTTTATTTAAATACATGTTTATCACGTTTTCAATCCCCAAATACAAACTCTCGGAAACTAAAGCATGACCAATAGAAACTTCTAAAAGTCCAGGAATATTATCTTTAAAGAATTTAATGTTGTCTAAAGATAAATCATGACCTGCATTGACGCCTAAATCTAAGCGCTCTGCTAAAACAGCACATTCTGTATAAGGAACAATACTTGCAGAATTGCCTAAACCAAATTGATGAGCAAAAGCCTCTGTGTACAATTCAATACGGTCGGTTCCTGTTTCTTTCGCGCCTTCAATTTGTTCTAAAACAGGGTCTACAAAAATAGACGTACGAATGTTATTTCGTTTGCATTCAGTAATTATATCGCTTAAAAAATGTTTATGCTTTATGGTGTCCCAGCCTGCATTAGATGTAATGGCATCGTCCCCATCTGGAACCAAAGTAACTTGAGTAGGTTTTATTTCTAAAACCATGTCCATAAACTTTTTAATAGGGTTTCCTTCAATGTTATATTCGGTGTAGACTTCGGTCTTTAAGTCGAACGCATCTTGATAACGAATATGGCGTTCGTCTGGTCTAGGATGTATGGTTACACCTTCGGCTCCAAAGCGCTGAACATCTTTAGCAAATTGAACAACATTTGGCAAATCACCGCCTCGAGAATTTCTTAGCGTTGCTATTTTATTAATATTTACACTTAATTTTGTCATGAATCCTATTTTAATAAAGCAAAAATACAAAGTAGAACAAGCTTATTGTACTATTTTTTAATTAATTTGCACGCATATAAATTAGGATAAAATGAATCTTTCCGAATATATTATAAACGATATAAAACCGTTAAGTACGGCCGATAAAATTAGCGATATGCAATTGCTCTTTAATCAGCTTACATATACGCATATTCCTATTAAGAATATGGAGAACATGTATTTAGGGTGTCTTTCGGAAACGGATGTGTATTGTTTTGAAAGCGATAAGTTTATTAAAGATTATAGTTATGCTTCAGAAGGTTTTTTTGTGCGTGAAGAAGCTAATTGGTTAGATGTTTTAGAAACTTTTGCACAAAATTCTACCAATATTATGCCTGTTTTAAATGCTAAAAACGAGTATTTAGGCTATTATGAACTTAATGATATTATAACTTTATTTAACCAGACACCATTTTTTGCAGAAGACGGCGGTACTTTAGTTATAGAAAAAGGACTAGACGATTATTCATTTAGCGAAATTTCTCAAATTGTAGAATCTAACAAAGGAAAACTGCTTGGCGCTTTTATCTCTAAGATGGAAAACGAATTGGTGCAGTTTACTTTAAAAATAGGAAATGCAAGTTTAAATGATATTATTCAAACGTTTAGACGTTATAATTATAGTATTATTTCTGGGCATGAAGACGATAGTTATATTGAGAATCTTAAGGAACGATCAGATTATTTAAATAAATACCTAAACATGTGATTATGAAAATAGCCATTTTTGGACAATTTTATCATAAAAATTCTGATGTTCCTGTTGAGGTTCTACTCAGGCATTTACTTAAAAAGAATGCCGATATCCATATAGAACGTGACTTCTTTGATTTAATACATAGTGAAATTGAAGATGATCAGAAATATAATGTATTTAAAACGTTCGATACTTTAGATGCAACTTTCGACCTGTTAATTAGTATAGGAGGAGATGGAACTATTTTAAGAGCAGTTACTTTTGTAAAAGATTTAGGTATTCCTATTGTTGGAATTAATGCGGGGCGACTGGGCTTTTTAGCTACAATACCGAAGGAATATATAGAAAAAGCGATAGACGATATTTTAAATGGGAATTACAAAATTTCGGAACGTAGTTTACTTACTATAACGACTTCACCAGAGAACGAGAACATCAAAAAGATGAATTTCGCATTAAACGAAATTGCTGTGAGCAGAAAGGATACAACCTCAATGATTACGGTAGAAACCTATTTAAACGATGAATATTTAACGTCGTATTGGAGTGATGGTTTAATCATATCAACCCCGACAGGGTCTACAGGGTATTCGTTAAGTTGTGGTGGGCCAGTAATAACGCCAGATACTAATAGCTTGACTTTAACACCTATTGCGCCTCATAATTTAAATGCTAGACCTTTAGTGATTACAGATTCAACCGAGATTAAATTAAAGGTTAGCGGACGAGAAAATAATTATTTAGTATCCTTAGATTCTAGAATCGCAACCATAAATAATGATACTATATTAACAGTAAGAAAAGCAGATTTCACTATAAAAATGATAGAATTATTAGACGAAAGCTTCTTAAACACCCTTAGAAAAAAACTTTTATGGGGAGAAGATAAACGTAACTAAACAATAATACAGTGTAATTTAAGTTTTTAGACTAGTACAAATTAATTCAATTTGTTAAGCGCTTACCTAATTTGTTATATTTGCAAACTTTAAAACTTTATGAAGTACATAGTCATACTTGTTATAAATCTATTATTTATTCAAACCAGTTACTCACAAATCCATGAATTTGGAGTGTTTATTGGGGGTAGTAATACTATTGACGACTCTAATGGTCAGTCTTCTATTCTTAATCCCTCTAGATTTGCTTTTGGTGGACTTTATAAATGGAACAGAAGTCCTAGGCATTCATGGAGAGTGTCTGCAACAACAAATTATAAAATGCCTGATTTAGGTTCCGAAAATGTAAAAACAATTGCAGAAGCGTCGGTTGGATTAGAGTTTAATTTTTTTGAGTTCAATTTACATCAATCAGGATTTAAGCATACCCCTTATATCTATACAGGAGTTAGTGTTTTTGGTTTTAACATCGCCGACCCTAAGCTAGATGCTAGTGAAACAGCAATTTTACTTCCAGAAGATACCAAGATTGAAGTAGGATATGGAATACCAATAATTTTGGGATATAAAATAAGAATAAATTACACCTTTAATTTAGGTTTTGAAGTAGGTGCTCGCTATACATTTACAGATAATATAGATGAAAGCAATATTATTGTTAAAAAAGCGAGTGGGGACGTTTTTGAAGATCGCCGCTATGGAAACTTAAACAATAACGATTGGTATGTTTTTACTGGATTTACACTAACATATACATTTGGTAGAAAGCCATGTTATTGCATTAATTAAAATATATTTTGAAAGAGAATATTAATATAGAAAAATTACCCCAACACGTTGCCATAATTATGGATGGTAATGGTCGCTGGGCAAAACAAAAAGGATTTTTACGAGCAATTGGTCATGAAAACGGAACAAAATCGGTGAGGGAAACCGTTGAAGCATCTGCCGAATTAGGTGTTAAAAACCTAACGCTATATGCTTTTTCAACCGAAAATTGGAATCGGCCAAAACTAGAAGTCGACACTCTTATGAGACTTTTAGTAAGTTCTCTAAAAAAAGAAATTAAAACACTTCAAGACAATAATATTAAATTAAATGCCATAGGGAATTTAAGCTCCTTACCTAAAAAGGTATTTAAAGAGCTGCAGGAGGTTATTGTAAAAACTGAAAATAATACGAGAATGACCCTTACATTGGCTTTAAGCTATGGGTCTAGAGAAGAATTAATTTCTGCAGTTAAAGAAATAAGTGATAAAGTTAAAAATAATATAATTTCTTCTGAAAGTATTGACGAATCAGTTATAAATAAGCATCTTTACACGCGAAATTTACCAGACGTAGATTTGCTTATACGCACTAGCGGCGAACAACGCATAAGCAATTTCTTACTTTGGCAAATCGCCTATGCCGAATTATATTTTATAGATGTACTTTGGCCAGACTTTACTAAGCAACATTTGTATGATGCTATTATTGATTATCAAAAAAGAGAACGCCGTTTTGGAAAAACAAGTGAACAACTTAGCTAATTTTTTATCATTGAAAACATATTTACCCAACATTTTTATTTTACTTTTTTCATTAGCAACACTTGGTGTTAATGCTCAAATTGGAAAGCCAACAGGCGAAAAATACACCATCTCGGAAATTACTGTATCTGGAAGTTCTAGTTTTAGCGAACAGACAATTGTAACATATTCTGGTCTTAGAAAAGGCTCTGAAATTTTAATCCCAGGAGATGAAATTAGTGAAGCAATAAAGAAGCTTTGGAAATCAGGTCTATTTAGTGATATTGAAATTTACATTAAAGATGTACATGATGGTGTTGCCAGCTTAGAAATACATTTATACGATTTACCAGAACTAAGTGATTTAAAAATTACAGGTGTTAAAAAAGGAAAATTTGAAGAAATTATAGAAGAAAATAATCTTAATGAAGGTGTAAAAGTTACAGAAAACTTAATTACAACTACTAAAAATTATTTAGAATCTAAGTATAGAAAAGAAGGGTTTTACACGACCAAAGTTAACGTTAATGTTATACCAGTTAATGACACCTTAGATAAGCCATATGTAAATATGGTTGTCGCTATAGATAAGGGTGAAAAAGTGAAGATAAAAGACATTAATTTTATCGGAAATGAAGTATTATCTGATCGCACTTTACTTGGTAGTATGAAAAATACCAAAGAGAAAATGTTTGTGCGTGTTTGGAAACGTTCAAAATTTATTGAAGACGATTACAAAACAGATTTAGTTAGTGTAATAGACACGTATAAAGAAAATGGATACAGAGATGCTCGAATTGTATCAGACAGTATTTTTGTAAATAACGATAAAACCATCTCAATAAATATTAATGTTGAAGAGGGTGAGCAATACACTTTTGGTG
Organism: Formosa agariphila KMM 3901; assembly: GCF_000723205.1. NCBI lineage: Bacteria > Pseudomonadati > Bacteroidota > Flavobacteriia > Flavobacteriales > Flavobacteriaceae > Formosa > Formosa agariphila. The sequence continues at coordinate 341,328 of NZ_HG315671.1, forward strand.
AAATAGATTTCATTGGAAACACGGTGTATACAGACCAATATTTAAATGCTATTTTACGCGTTCGTAAAGGAGATACGTATAACGGTGTTTTATTAGAAAAAGGTATTGCCGACGAAACAAGACCAGATGGTCAAGATATTACAAACTTATACCAGAATAACGGATATTTGTTCTCTACAATCAACTCGGTAGAAACCAATGCAGATGGAAGGGTTATCGATATGGAAATTAGAATTTCTGAAGGTAAGCCTGTTCATTTTAATGAGGTATCTGTAGTAGGTAACGACAAGACAAACGACCATGTTATTTATCGTGAATTACGTACCAGACCAGGAGAATTATATAGTAAAGAAAATGTAGTGCGTACTGTACGTGAATTAAGTCAGTTAGGATTTTTCGATGCAGAGCAATTAACACCTAATTTTAATAACCCGAATCCAAACGAAGGTACTATCGATATGGAATACGAGGTTGTCGAAACGGGGTCTAGTCAAATTGAGCTACAAGGTGGTTACGGTGGAGGTGGTTTCATTGGAACATTAGGACTTTCTTTTAATAACTTCTCATTAAGAAATCTGTTTAATTTAGAATCTTATAAACCTTTACCAATGGGTGATGGTCAAAAGTTGTCTTTACGTTTACAAGCCAGTCAGTTTTATAGAACGTATAGTTTCTCTTTTTCAGAACCTTGGATGGGTGGTAAAAAACCAGTCCAATTTTCAACTTCAATATCTTACTCTAATCAATTTTTATACGACTCCAGTACAGGTGAAGCCGATACAGATAGACGATTTAATATATTAGGTGTTACTGTAGGGTTAGCTAAACGTTTAAGTGTGCCAGATGACTTTTTTACATTGTCTCAAGCAGTTAGTTTTCAACACTACAACCTTAAAAATTATAGTACAGGATTATTTACATTCGCAGACGGATATTCTAACAGTTTAGCTTATACCATTGGTTTAACAAGAAACAATACTTGGAACGATCCTGTATTCCCATTAGGAGGATCTAACTTTAGCGTGAGTGCAAAATTATCTTTACCATACTCATTATGGAATGGCGTAGATTACGAAGCTTTAGAAATAGAGCGTAGCGAAGAAGAAGCTATTTATAACGATCCAGATGCTTCTGCAGCTGCTCAAAATTCTGCTTACACGCGTATGGGAGAAATTGATCAGGAACGTTTTAACTGGTTAGAATTCTATAAAGTTAAATTTAAAGGAGAGTGGTATACAAGTATCATTGGTAAATTGGTTTTAAAACCAACTATCGAGTTAGGATACTTAGGCGCATATAACCAAGCTAGAGGTGTAATTCCTTTCGAACGTTTCTACTTAGGAGGAGATGGTTTAGGAAGTTATAGTTTAGATGGTAGAGAAGCAATTGCATTACGTGGTTATCCAAACCAATCTATTCAACCTGTAGATACTAATGGTAATACTACAGATGATGGTGCTGCTATTTATAATAAATTCTCTTTAGAATTACGTTACCCTATTACATTAGCTGCATCTGCTAAAATATATGCACTAACCTTTGTAGAAGGAGGTGCTGCATTTAATACATTTAGAGATTATAATCCATTCCAATTAAAACGTTCTGCGGGAGTTGGTTTACGTGTATTTATGCCAGCCTTCGGTTTATTAGGTATTGACTTCGGTTACGGATTTGATCCACTTCCAGGTCAAACAGAACCTAACGGTTGGGAGACACACTTTATTATTGGACAACAATTTTAATTTGGCATGATATTTTCTATAAGACTTTTCGTATTTACTTCATGATTTAAAACTTATAAGGTTAAAATTTGTTAATTTTGGAAACTTTATTTCAGGAAGTGACAGAATATTTTGATTCATCTGTCGTTTGTAAAGTTTAGTAGTTAATAATTTTATTAAAATGAAACAGATGAAAATATACGTTCTTTTTTTAATGACTGTAATTGGTTTGCTAAGTCTTGACTCGCATGCACAGCGAGGAGTAAGAATTGGTTATATTGATACAGAATATATTTTAGAACATATTCCTGAATATCAAGAAGCAACTGTTCAATTAAACGATAAGGTTGAGCGTTGGAAAGCAGACATCGATTTAAAACTAAAAGATGTTGCTCAAAAACGAAAAGATTTAAGTAACGAAAAAGTACTTTTAACAAGCGAACTTTACGAAGAGCGCAAAGAAGATATCGATTTTGAAGAAAAAGAAATATTAGATCATCAACAGAAACGTTTTGGTCCTAATGGCGATTTAATGCTTCAGAAGAAACAATTAATTCAACCTATTCAAGATCAAATATTTTCAGCAGTACAAGATATCGCAGCAGGGAAGCAATACGATTTTATATTCGATAAATCAGCAGATTTAGTGATGTTGTATTCTGCAGAACGCTATGATATTAGTGAATTGGTGTTACGAACTATAAATAGAACATCTAAACGTCAACAAGCTCAAACTAAAGCAGAACGTAGAGCCGCAGCAGATGAAGATTTAGTACCAGAATACAATCCAGAATTAGAAGCTAGAGAAAAAGCTCAAGCAGATAAAATTTTAGAACGTGAAGCACTTGAAGCACAACGCCGACAAGAAATTTTAGATGAAAGAGCTGCTAATAAGCAAGCCGCACTAGATCGAAGACAAAAAATTCTTGATGATCGGGAGGCTGCTAAACAAGAAAAATTAGAAGCTCGTAATAAAGGTATAGAAAATTCAGAAAATATTGATACATTAGCGCCTTCTGAAGAAAAGGTAGAAAACAGTAATGCGACAGCACCTACTGAATATGATTTAGATACAAATTCAAAATCAGATGATACACCTAAAACTAAAGAAGAACTTGATGAAGAGCGTAAACAACAAAAAATTAGAGATCGCGAAGCTAGAGAACAGGAATTAGAAGAACGAAAGCAAAGAATTTTAGAAGAGCGTGAAAAAGCTAGACAAGAACGTGAAGCTCTAGAAAATAGCTCTAGTAATACAGATAATAATTAACAACAATTAAACACAAATTAATACTTTAAAAATGAAACAAATTAAAACACTTTTAATAGCAACAGCTTTATTTATTGGCGCATCATCTTTTGTACAAGCACAAAGTAAAGTTGCTCATATTAATACACAAGAATTAGTTTCTTCAATGCCAGAAATGAAAACAGCTCAAGCTCAAATGGAGAAATTAGGGAAAACCTATGAAGCTGATATTAAAAATATGGCAACAGAACTTGACACAAAAGTAAAGCAATACGATGCTGAGTCTTCTACAAAAACTCAAGAAGAGAATGCTAAACGTGTTCAAGAGGTACAAACTATGGAACAAAACATCCGTCAGTACCAACAACAAGCTCAAAAAGATATGCAACAAAAAGAGATTGATTTATTAAAACCAATCACTGAAAAAGCTAAAGCTTCAATCTTAAAAGTAGCAAAAGCTCAAGGTTTCGACTATGTATTAGATTCTTCTCAAGGTGGAGGTGTAATCATGGCCGATGGTAAAAACTTATTAGCAGACGTAAAGAAAGATTTAGGATTTTAATTCTAATACGTTAAGAATATATAAAAAAGCCGCTTTTCTAAAGCGGCTTTTTTTATTTTTGAGATTATGAGTACACAACCTATAGGCATATTCGATTCAGGTATTGGGGGCACTTCTGTCTTTAAAGAAATTGAAGCACTTCTCCCTTTCGAAAATACCATCTATTTGGCAGATAGTGCAAATGCACCCTATGGAAATAAATCGGCGGAAGAGATTCTGAATTTAAGTATTAAAAATACAGAGTTGCTAATTAGTCGTAATTGTAAGCTTATTGTTGTTGCTTGTAATACAGCAACTACTAATGCAATTAAGACACTTAGAACGTCTTATAATGTGCCATTTATAGGTATAGAGCCAGCTATTAAACCTGCTTCTTTAAATAGTAAAACAAAGGCTGTAGGTATTTTGGCAACAAAGGGCACATTAACGAGTCAGTTATTTCATGAAACGACTAATGTCTATAAAAAAGATGTTCATGTTATTGAACAAATAGGAGATGGTATAGTGCCTTTAATAGAAGCGGGAAAAGCGACTAGCTCAGAAATGAAAGATTTACTAAAAGTCTATTTAAAGCCTATGATAGATGCTAATATAGATTATTTGGTTTTAGGCTGTACACATTATCCTTACCTCATGCCGTTACTATTAGAGCTATTACCTCATAATGTAAAAATAATTGATTCTGGTGAAGCTGTAGCACGACAAACTAAAGCTGTACTAGAACAGCAACACTTGCTAAACACACACACAACTAAAGCTACGCATCAATTTTATACCAATGCGACTGTAGAAATAATTCAAACACTATTGAACGAAAAATATCCTGTCGATTATTTAAAGTTCTAAAGTCAGTATATCCTGAAAATAATGTTTAAACTGTAGCCGTTTCTTTTCCGTTTAAGAGTAATAATTCTTCTATATATTCTCTAGAGTTAGAAAGTCTAGGAATTTTATGTTGTCCACCTAATTTGTTATGTAGTTTAAGCCAATCGTAGAAGAGGTTTTGTTTGGCAATATGTATGGTTGGTTTGTTGAGTGTTAAGTTATTATAGCGCTTAGCTTCATAGTCAGAATTTAATGCTTTTAATGCATTATCAAAAAGCTCTATAAAGTAATTTAAGTCTTCTGGAGCCTTTTTAAATTCTATAATCCATTCGTGTGCTCCTTTTTCTTTGCCTACCATAAAAATAGGTGCTGCAGTGTAATCTACAATTTCGGATTTGGTACGTTTACATACTTTTTTAAGCGCATCCTCGGCATTTTCAATAATTAATTCTTCACCAAACACATTTAAATGATGCTTTGTTCTCCCAGAAACCTTAATTCGGTATGGAGAAAGCGATGTAAATCTTACCGTATCTCCAATCTTATATCTCCATAAACCTGCATTAGTGGTAATAACAATGGCGTAATTTTTTTTGAGTTCGACTTCATTAAGCGGTATAATTTTTTGATCTATCGTACCATAGGTATCCATAGGGATAAACTCGTAAAAGATACCGTAATCTAACATCAACAGTAATTCTTTAGTATCGTTTTGATCCTGAATAGCAAAGAACCCTTCAGATGCATTGTATGTCTCGTAATATTTGAAATTAGGATCTGGCAGTATCTTTTTATATTGATCAGCATAAGGTGTAAAACTTACGCCGCCATGAAAATACACTTCTAAATTGGGCCAAACCTCGTGTAAATTGCCTTTCCCAGTCGTTTCTAAAACATTGTTTAATAGTACTAACATCCAAGAGGGAACGCCTGCAAAGCTTGTTACGTTTTCTAATATAGTTTCATCTACTATGGCTTGCATCTTGGTTTCCCAATCGCTCATTAAAGACACCTTGTTACTTGGTGTACTACTAAATTCAGCCCAAAATGGCATATTATCAATTAATATAGCCGATAAGTCACCGTATATTGTTCCGTTCTCTTTGTATAATTCTTTACTTCCGCCTAAGCGAAGACCTTTACCTGTAAAGAGTTGAGAATTTTCGTTATTATTTAAATACATACAAAGCATATCTTTTCCTGCAGCGTAATGGCAATCTTCTAAAGATTCATTACTTACAGGAATAAACTTACTCTTAGCATTAGTTGTACCGCTAGATTTTGCAAACCATTTAATATGCGATGGCCAAAAAATGTTTTGTTCGCCAACTCGAGCCCGTTCAATTACATCTTGATAATCTTCGTATGTAGAAATAGGTACACGTTCTGCGAATGTTTTATAATTTTTTATGGTGCGAAATTCATGCTGTTTGCCAATTTTAGTATCTCGCGCTGTGTAAATTAAGTTTAATAGTAATTCTTGCTGTACCTCATTAGGATATTTTAAAAATAGTTCAATTTGATGGAATCGCTTTTTTAGAAACCAAGAGGCAATTGAGTTTACTATAGTAATTGGCATATTTACATTATATTTATGAACTAAAAATAATACTTTTTTTATGACTTACGAGGGTGTTCTAACAAAAATGGAAACCGAATATGCTAAGCCTATTCAATATTATTTAGTTTTCGATTCAGACTTTTTAAATATGAATCAGTTACTAAATAAAACATTAAATATTAATTTTATAAAATATCAATGTTTGAATTGTGGATTAGATAAAAAAATCTACAGACAGGGCTATTGTAAGAGTTGCTTTTTCGAAATTCCTCAGGCTGCCGATTGGATAATGAAACCCGAATTAAGTAAAGCGCATTTAGATGTTGAAGATCGTGATTTGGCTTTTGAAAAGAAAGTGCAATTACAACCTCATATTGTGTATCTAGCAAATTCAAGTAGTGTAAAAGTAGGAGTTACTAGAAAAGGGCAAGTGCCAACCCGTTGGATTGATCAAGGGGCACATGAAGCCATAGAGATAGTTGAGGTTCCTAATCGGTATTTGGCAGGAATTACTGAAGTTGCATTAAAAGATTATGTTTCCGATAAAACCAATTGGCGGACCATGCTTAAAAATGAAGTAGAGGATGAAAATTTAGTTGCATGGAGAGATAAATTAAAGACTTATATTCCTGAAGAAGCAAAACCTTATTTTATTGATTCTAATACAGAAACAGAAATTGAGTTTCCGGTTTTACAATATCCTAAAAAGCCTAAATCTTTAAATATTGAAAAAATGCAACACTACACTGGAGTGTTAAAAGGAATAAAAGGGCAGTACCTTATTTTTGAAGATGAAACAGTGTGCAATATACGTGGAAATGAAGGTATGTATGTATCTATAGAAATTTCTTAAAACAAAAAAAACACGCTTTAGATATACATCTTAAGCGTGTTTTTAGGTCTGTATAAAGTCGACATTAAATATCTTCCTGATCTCTCAAGTTTTGGATATAAGCCGCTTTTTGGTTTTCTCTTCTTCTCTTAACTGAAGGTTTTGTGAAAAACTGATTTTCTCTTAAGTTTTGCATCACCTTTACGTTTCTGTGTTTTCTTTTGTAACGTTTAAGAGCGCGATCGATTTGCTCGCCTTCTTTTACTATAATTTTAAGCATTAATTCTGGTTTTAATAATTATTATAAGTTTCTTAGGATTATCCTAAATATGTTTTTAATATTTTGTTTTTAGAACTATGGCGTAAACGTCTAATTCCTTTTTCTTTAATTTGTCTTACACGCTCACGGGTTAAATCGAATGTTTCTCCAATTTCGTCTAAACTCATTGGTGCTTCATTACTTAATCCAAAGAACAAACGTAACACATCACTTTCTCTTGGAGATAGTGTGTCTAAGGCTCTGTTAATTTCTAAGTTTAACGACTCGTACATTAAGTTGTTGTCAGGGTTTGGTGACTCACCAGACTTTACAACATCGTATAAACTAGATGTTTCTCCTTCTTTTAATGGTGCATCCATTGATAAATGACGACCAGAATTTTTAAGAGACTGTTTAACTTCGCTCACTGTCATGTCTAACTCGTTTGCAATTTCGTCTGCACTTGGCGGGCGTTCATGCGATTGCTCTAGAAATGAAAAGGCTTTATTAATCTTGTTAATAGAACCAATTTTATTTAATGGCAATCTTACAATTCTAGACTGTTCTGCTAAAGCTTGTAAAATAGCTTGACGAATCCACCAAACGGCGTAAGAGATAAACTTAAACCCACGTGTTTCATCGAAACGCTTTGCTGCTTTTACCAAACCTGCATTACCTTCGTTAATTAAATCGGGTAACGTTAAACCTTGATTTTGGTATTGTTTTGCAACTGAAACTACAAATCGTAAATTAGATGTTGTTAATTTATCTAAAGCTACTTGGTCTCCTTCTCGTATACGTTGCGCTAATTCAACCTCTTCTTCGGCTGTAATTAATGGCATTTTACTTATATCTTGTAAGTACTTGTCTAACGATTTAGATTCCCTGTTCGTTACTTGCTTTGTAATCTTTAATTGCCTCATGTATCTGTTTTAGTTTTGTGCGTATCTATCAATGTAACCGAATTTTTAACAAATCCTAATAAAACATGACTTAATTCATTAAAAATGAAGAAATAAGCATATTTCACATAAATACACCTCCCGTAAAGCAAATTTCATGCCTTAAAAAAGTTGGATTTCGTCGTTTACCTTTAGATTGAAACGTTTTCTAAATAGATAAACGCCTAAATATAAAAACGGAGTATCAAATAAAGCCATTAAGACTTTAAATAAAAATCCGCTGATTAATAACCCGGCAAATTTAGTCCATTCTAGTTTACCAAAAAAACAAAGTAGCAACAAAACGGTAAAAGTGTCGATAAATTGTGATAAAAAAGTGGAAAAATTGTTGCGTAACCACAAATGTTTCCCTTTTGTAAGTTTTTTCCAGTAGTGATAAATCTGAATATCGATAAATTGTGCAAATAAATAAGCCATCATACTTGCCAAAACAGCAATTATGGTACTTCCAAAAACACTCGTAAATTTGTCATCGTTTACCGGCGACCAAGATGTTGCGGGAACAGCATCGGAAGCATAAATAATGAACATTGAAAAGACAGAGGCAAAAATCCCAGTAATTACAACCTGGTTGGCGGCCTTTTTACCATAAATCTCACTGATTAAATCGGTGATTAAAAACGTAATAGGGTAAGGAAGAATTCCAACAGAGATTTCAAATAAACTGGCGCCAAAAATAGTGATGTTAAACGGGTACCAATAAAAGAATTTCTGGAAGATTAGATTCGAAACAACTAAAGAGGTCATGAATAAAGCACCCAATAACAGGTAGATACGATGTGCTAGAAAAAGGTCCTTTTTATTCATGTGTCTAAGTTTCAAAAACAAACCTACATATTTAATTTCGAAATCACATTTTCATAATTAAAAGACTCTAATTTTATGTTGAATTTTTATCTGTCTTTAAATAGCGAAATTCAAGTTTAAGTAAATTACTTTTCTTTAATTTGTCCATATTTTAGTTCATGGCAAAATACGTTTACATATCTATAGGAAGCAATAAAGGAGACAAGTTTCAGAATTTACAATCGGCTGTAAATCGCATGTTCGACCGTGTGGGTACAGTAGAAAATATTTCGAAAGTATATACATCGCCTGCTTTTGGTTTTGAAAGTGACCCTTTTTTAAATGCGTGTTTAATTGTTAAAACCGAGCTTGAATCCGACGAGGTCATGCAGTCCTTATTAGATATTGAAACAGAATTAGGTCGTACACGAACAGAAGGTGCGAGTTACGAAGCTCGTATAATTGATTTGGATGTTATCTTTATTGAAGATGAAATTATAAATACCGAATTACTAAACGTTCCGCATCCAGAAATGCAAAAACGCAAATTTGTACTATTACCTTTCAACGATATTGCCTCGAAATTTGAACATCCTATTTTAAAGCAATCGGTGAATTCGTTATTAGAGGTTTGTGAAGATACAAGCGTATTAACTCCAATACCTCAGAAGTTAGTAAATCCGATTACACGTTTTAATTTTTCTCATCAAAATTTTATTGCTATTGAAGGAAATATTGGTGCAGGGAAAACAAGTTTGGCAACTAAAATGTCTGAAGATTTTAATGCCAAGTTGGTTTTAGAGCGTTTTGCCGACAATCCATTTTTACCAAAATTTTACGAAGATGCACCACGATATGCGTTTCCTTTAGAAATGTCTTTTTTGGCAGACCGTTATCAGCAAATTTCAGACGATTTATCTCAGTTAGATTTATTCAAAGACTTTATTGTAAGCGATTACGATGTGTTTAAATCTTTAATTTTCTCAAGAATTACTCTGCAAGAAGACGAGTTTAAACTCTACAGAAAGTTGTTCTATATTATGTATAAAGAAATCGCGAAACCGGATTTGTACATTTATTTATATCAAAATACAGAGCGTCTTCAGCAAAATATTAAAAAACGTGGTCGCGATTACGAGCAACACATTCAAGACGATTATCTTAATAAAATCAATCTAGGTTACCTTGAGTTCTTAAAGAATCAAACGGAATTAAAAGTCAAAATTATCGATATTTCCGATATGGATTTTGTAGCCAATCGCGCCGATTATTTGGCTGTTTTAGAACAAATTAATGCTTAATTAAGAGCCTTCATTTTACTGAATACATCCCAAATTAAAACACCTGCACTTACCGAAATGTTTAAAGAATGCTTGGTCCCGAATTGCGGAATTTCAATCACCATATCGCTTTTAGAAACAACATCTTGAGCCACACCTTTTACTTCGTTTCCAAAGACTAAGGCGTAAGTAGTGTCTGCTTCTGGAGTAAAGGTATCAAGCATGGTGGCGTTTTCGGCTTGTTCAATACTTAAAACTTTTACATGTTCAGCTTGTAATTTTTCAACCACATCTAATGTGTGTTCAGCATATTCCCAAGCTACAGTTTCTGTACTTCCTAAAGCTGTTTTGTGTATGTCTTTATGTGGTGGCGTTGCGGTAATGCCACAGAGGTAAATTTTTTCAATCAAAAACGCATCACTCGTTCTAAATACAGAACCAATATTATTTAAACTTCTAATGTTGTCTAAGACTATAATAAGCGGTGTTTTTTTAGTGCCTTTAAAATCTTCAACACTTAATCTATCTAACTCGCTATTTTTTAATTTACGCATATTATTAAATTTCTGTATTCTTTAATTCTATTGATTTTCTGAATAGGGTTGAACATATTTTCAAAAAAATCAAATTATGGTTACATTGCAACGGTATTTAAAATGCAAAAATAACACTAAAAAACGTCTTACCCTTGGCAAAAAAAACGAAAAAAGAAACGCCGTTAATGAAACAGTATAATGCGATTAAAGCAAAGTATCCAGATGCTTTGTTGCTATTTCGTGTAGGCGATTTTTATGAAACCTTTGGTTCAGACGCGGTTAAGACTGCGGGAATTTTAGATATTACGCTTACCAAACGTGGTGCAGGAAGCGAAAGTGAGATAGAATTGGCTGGATTTCCGCATCATTCTATAAACACCTATTTACCAAAATTGGTTAAAGCTGGCGAACGTGTTGCAATTTGCGACCAGTTAGAAGACCCAAAGCAAACTAAAACCATTGTAAAACGTGGCGTTACAGAATTAATTACGCCAGGTGTATCGCTTAACGATGAGGTGTTGAAATCGAAATCGAATAACTTTTTGTGTGCGGTACATTTTGGAAAAACGCATATCGGAATTTCATTTTTAGACATTTCTACGGGGGAGTTTCTAACCTCGCAAGGAAATGAAGAATACATCGATAAGTTACTTCAGAATTTTAATCCGAGTGAAATATTAGTATCTAAGCAAAAACGTAATCTGTTTAAAAGTGCTTTTGGAGACGATTATCATGTGTTTCATTTAGAAGATTGGGTATATCAAACTGATTATACCAATGAAACCTTATTGAAACATTTCAACACAAAAACATTAAAAGGATTTGGTGTTGAAAATTTAGAAGAAGGGATTATTGCTTCGGGTTCTGTGTTGCATTATTTAGGCGAAACACAGCACAATAAATTAGAACATATTACCTCTATTTCGCGTATTGCAGAAGATGATTATGTTTGGATGGACCGTTTTACCATGCGTAATTTAGAGTTGTATAATTCTACCAATAACAATGCGATTACCTTACTACATATTATAGATAAAACCATTTCGCCAATGGGCGGACGTTTACTAAAACGATGGTTAGCACTGCCGTTAAAAGATGCTGAGAAAGTTAAACAACGTCATGAGGTAGTCGATTTCTTAACTAAAGAACAAGACACACATCAAAAAACGCGTCAGCATATAAAACACATAGGCGATTTAGAACGTTTAATTTCAAAAGTGGCTACTGCAAAAGTGAGTCCGCGTGAGGTTATTCAGCTTAAAAATTCACTAGAAGCCATTGTACCGATAAAAGCATTAGCGTCTCAATCGAGTAACGATGCCTTGAAAATTATAGGTGATAAAATACAAAGTTGCGATGTGTTACGTGAGAAAATTAAGCAGACTTTAAATGAAGAAGCACCGGTTAATGTCTTAAAAGGACATACGATTGCTGAAGGATTTTCGGCCGAGTTAGACGAGCTTCGTGGCTTATCAACCTCAGGGAAAAATTATTTAGATGCTATGTTGGAGCGTGAATGCGAGCGCACGGGGATAACATCTTTAAAAATTGCGTCTAACAACGTCTTTGGTTATTATATAGAAGTTAGAAACACACATAAAGATAAAGTTCCGGAAGAGTGGATTAGAAAACAAACCTTGGTTAGTGCGGAGCGTTACATTACTGAAGAATTAAAAGAATACGAAGCCAAAATTTTAGGAGCAGAAGAACGTATTTTAGCTATTGAACAAAAACTGTTTGCCGATTTAGTATCGTGGATGAGTCAGTATATTAAACCTGTTCAGCAAAATGCATTTTTAATTGGGCAATTAGATTGTTTGTGCGGATTTGCACAATTGGCAACCGATAATAATTATGTGTATCCAGTTTTAGATGACACATTCGATTTAGAAATTGTTGAAGGGCGTCACCCCGTAATTGAAAAGCAATTACCAATAGGCGAACCTTATATAGCTAACGATGTATTTTTAGACCGCTCGTCTCAGCAAATTATCATGATTACTGGGCCAAACATGTCGGGTAAATCGGCAATTTTACGTCAGACGGCACTTATTGTATTACTTGCTCAAATCGGGAGTTTTGTGCCTGCTAAATCTGCTAGAATTGGTATAGTCGATAAGATATTTACTAGAGTAGGTGCGAGCGATAATATTTCGATGGGTGAATCGACATTTATGGTCGAGATGAATGAAACGGCTTCTATTCTAAATAATATGTCGGAACGTAGTTTGGTTTTGCTAGACGAAATCGGACGAGGAACCAGTACTTACGATGGGATTTCTATTGCTTGGGCGATTAGCGAATATTTACACGAGCATCCTGCAAAAGCAAAAACACTGTTTGCCACGCATTATCACGAACTAAACGAAATGACCGAAACGTTCCCTAGAATCAAGAACTTTAACGTCTCGGTAAAAGAATTAAAAGACAATGTCTTATTTTTACGTAAATTGGTAGAAGGTGGTAGCGAGCACAGTTTTGGTATACATGTGGCTAAAATGGCTGGAATGCCACAACAAGTATTGCATCGAGCAAATACGATTTTAAAGAAGTTAGAGAAATCGCATTCTAGCGAAGAACTTACAGATAAGGTAAAAACCTTGTCGGACGATTTACAGTTAAGTTTCTTTAATCTAGACGATCCACTTTTAGAAAATATTAAAGAGGAAATTATAAATACAGATATCGATACGTTAACGCCGGTTGAAGCATTAATGAAGCTGAATGAAATAAAACGTATGCTGATTAAACCCAGTAAAACGGTAAAAAGTTAAATTATTTGATATTGATTTTCAGTAGCTTAAAAATTATTTTAAATTATTTTTCAAAAAAGCTTTGAGATACCAAGAAAAGTCCTAAATTTGCATCCGCAATAGCAATGTTGCTACGTTCATTAAAACACTACGCGAAAGTAGCTCAGGGGTAGAGCATCACCTTGCCAAGGTGAGGGTCGCGGGTTCAAATCCCGTCTTTCGCTCTGAGAATATATACCAAGATGCTGAAGTGGTGGAATTGGTAGACACGTTGGACTTAAAATCCAATGGGTAGTAATGCCCGTGCGGGTTCAAGTCCCGCCTTCAGTACTAAAGCCTTTATCGCAAGATAGAGGCTTTTTTATTATGACTTGTAGTTCTTTTAATACACTGTATTATAAAATTTTATACCATGCTGAAATGGTGGAATTGGTAGACACGTTGGACTTAAAATCCAATGGGTAGTAATGCCCGTGCGGGTTCAAGTCCCGCTTTCAGTACTAAAGCCTTTATCGAAAGATAGAGGCTTTTTTGTTTTTATACTTCTTATAACATCCAATTGTTTTGTTCTTCCGAATTTGTTTCAGAATTAGCATTACACTATACGTTCTGCTTAAAAATAAAGTTTCTGTATTGTAAGAATTATAGAGTGCACATTTATTAAAATTAAATGAAGTATATAAATCATGAAGTTCTTTCTGTCTATGCGTTCTAAAAGATAGGTTTGGATTCTAGGTAGCCTTATAATTATTTCGAGATATATGCTTCAGTTCTCGAATCTATAAAGTAAGCAGGCTTGCAGCGTATTACAATCATTTTAGAAGATATAACATTGCGATTAGTAACGTCAAAACTTATGCTCTTTAGAAATTAAATCATCGCTATGAGCTTTTTTGCATTTGGATTGTAGAACTTATATACAAGCACATCGATATCTCCAACTAAAGCGCAAATAATGTGGTGTCTTCTTTTTCTAATAATTGTGTTTTACTCACCTAAAGGAATACCAATCCCAAAAAATAAACGAAATTTTTCTGTACTATTTACCCAAGTAAAATCTAAATCTATCGGGCCAATCATAGAATTATATGATAATTTTGTTCCAACAGAGACCAAGCTACTTGGATCTAAACTATCTTGCCATTCTGCATTTGGCGAAAAGGCATCTTTTGAATAATCTTTAAAGTTTCCGAAACCTACTGTTGCTATATTTAAGTGAGGTGTAAAAAATAATTTATTTAGAAACTCATATTGTAACGCGATATCTAAACCCATGAATTGAGTTACAGGAAGTTCGTCTTCTAATAAGCCATAAAACACTAAATCGTCTTTTCTTGGTCGTTTTAAATTGCCGCCCAAATAGTAATTCGCTCCGTACCCTATATCTTGAAAAGATAAATCACTATTTTTCATTTTATCTAAAAAGGTAAAGGCCATGTCTGCACCTAATATTAAAGAGAGTTTATTATTAAAGTTTTGTACTTTTTTAAAATTCACACGAAATTTTGTAAACCCGTTAGTGTGCCCCGATTGGTCTTCGTTTAAAGTGTTGTCGTAGAAGTTTAATTCAGCATTATTGGCTAACGCACGTCCTATTTTAGCTTCTAGATAAAGTCCGTCTGTTGGATAAAATACTTGGTTTATGGTGTTGTAAATATAATGTCCATATACCTCTGTTGTATTGAATTTATAATCGACAATATTTAAAATGTTATTTATGATTTCTGGATCGGCATCGGGTGTAAGACTGGTAAGTTGGTAATTTAGTCCAATACCTACATAACTTTTTAGGGTGTTGATGTTGCGATTAATTTCGTTGTCGAATTGTAGATATTTGTAGTTCATTTCGTCGGCAGCTTCTCCACGTATATAAATGTCTTGATCTAATTTTTGACCAAAGAGTTCGGATCTAAACCACCAGTTTTTGTTTTCACCATAAATTTTTTGGTATTGCACTTTAAACTTTGGCTGCTCTGCTATATCTAGGGTAACTAAAAACCGAGAAGAAGACCCTATTATATTGCGTCCTGTATAATTTACCAGTAAGCCAACACCTCTAAAGTCGTCGAAGTGAGCTGCTAATTTTACTTGATTATGCGCCTTTTCTACAGCAATAATTTCTAGACCTGTTTTATCCCCATCAATAATTGGATTTGCAGAAATAGAGTTGAATAAATTTGTTCCTAAAATTCTATTTATATGATTTTCTGCTTCTTCAACAGTGTATTCTTCTTTTTCCTTTAAACCAGATCTAGTGGTTACTAATCTTAAATTGTTTTTGCTAATTCCTTTGTAAACAATAGTATCTAGTGTAACATGTTTCTTCTGAACTGGCATAGCGTGCGATCGCTGTTTAAACGGTTTTAGTTTTTTTGCGAGCGCTACAAGTAGGTCCTCATTATCTTTTACGGCCTTCTTGCCTTCTTCATAAATAATATTACTCTTGTCAAAATCTCCTGGGGTATATTTTAGGTTTGGAACATGGTCTAATAAGATGTCGCATTCTTTTTTATGTTTTGCAACAAGTAAATTGCTTGAAAGCATTCCGGTTTGGAAGAGTAAATTTTCTAAACTTCCTAATTGGTCTTTTGTTTGTAATCCACCACTGACTTCACTTCCTATAATAATATCTGCACCCAATTTTTTTGCAATATCTACAGGGAAATTGTTTAATACCCCACCATCTACAAGTAAGGTGTTTTCGTAATCTACGGGTTTAAATACACCAGGAATGGACATACTTGCTCGCATGGCTGTTGTTAATGAACCTTGATCTAAAACAACTTGTTGTCCGTTTACTATATCTGTTGCCATAGCTCTAAACGGAATAGGGTAATCGTCGAATTTTGTAATATTATAAACTGGAAAGGTGAGTTGCCCGAAAAAATCTCTTAAGTTCTGATCATTTAATATGGCAATTACGGGTTTTGGTTTTTTATCAATCACCTCAAAACCTATAGAATAACGTCCAAATTCACTTTTTTCTTCATTACTCACACTTGTAATAGCCGACTTTCCACTAAAAAGAGCATCCCAATCAGCGCTTTTAGAAATGGCAGCAATTTCGTCGCCAGTGTAGCCTACAGAATACAGTGCTCCAACAATACTTCCCATACTTGTTCCTACTATTAAATCGGGTACAATGCCAAGCGAGTCTAATTTTTGTAAGGTTGGTATATGTGCAATACCAAGTGCACCACCACCACTTAAAACGAGGGCGACTTTAGGTTTTTCTTGTTCCTGAGCCTGACTTAAAGTAGATGACAAGACACAACATATTAATATTAAAAGAGATTTTAAGATATTCATTAGATGTGAAAAAGAATCATTAGATTAATAATTTGGCATCAATAATTACATTACAATTGTAAGTAAAATTTATAAAGACGCTTCTGGTCTTTAGCCTATGCAATATAAGTTTTTAATGGATTTAATTAATTAGTTTTTTAAATTCATTCTGGTTAATATCTCTTACAATACAGTTCTTTATTTAAAATTTAAAATAGTTTATTGCGTTATGGTTGTAGGTAATTTAGTTTGAAAGTAATTTGTTCTTCTCTACATTTACCATGCGCTTATTATTAATTGGTAAAACTTAAATTAAGATATAAAAAAGCATTGAAAAAAAAGATTCAAAATAAAAAAAGACGTTGGTTAAAGATTGTTCTGAAATTAGTGATTTTAGGTGTAATTCTGGTATTTGGTTTTGTGGGGAGTATTTATTTCGGGTTATGGGGTAAGGTTCCTTCTCGGACAGATTTAGTTGATTTAAAACAAGCTGAAGCAAGTCTTATTTTAGATCATAACGAAGAATTACTCGGTAAGTATTTTGTTTTCGATAGAAGTATTGTCAGTTTTAACGACTTGCCAGAATATCTAGTTAATGGATTAGTCGCTACAGAAGATGCTCGTTTTTTTGAACATGACGGTATTGATTATAAAAGTTTTTTGAGAGTCTTCTTTAAAAGCGTGTTACTTCAAGACGATTCTTCTGGAGGAGGTAGTACTATCACTCAGCAATTGGCAAAAAATCTCTTCGGAAGAAAACAGTATTGGATACTTTCTATGCCTATAAATAAAATTAAGGAGATGATAGTTGCTACGCGTATTGAAGATGTTTACGATAAAAAGGATATTATTACCTTGTATTTAAACACGGTGCCTTTTAGTGAAAATACCTTTGGAATTGAAAGTGCAGCGCAACGTTTTTTTAATACAACAACTAGCGAACTTACCTTGTCGGAATCGTCTACTTTGGTTGGAACCTTAAAAGCAAATCACAGTTACAACCCAAGATTATTTCCAGAACGCAGTCAGTTTCGTCGAGATGTGGTCTTACAGCAAATGCAGAAATACGGATATATTGATGAAGCTGCGCGACTTAAAGTTAGTAACCAGCCTATAGAAATCGATTATCATAAATTTACTTATAATGAAGGTTTAGCTCCTTATTTTCGAGAAAACGTTCGTAAACAAATGACACATATTTTAGATAGCATAAATGATGCTACTGGCAGTACGTACGATTTGTATAAAGATGGTTTGAAAATTACAACGACTTTAGATAATACCATGCAGGAGTATGCAGAACAGGGCATGAGTAAGCATATGGAACGTTTACAAAACCAGTTCGAGAAAGGATATGGTAGCAATGCACCTTGGATTAAAGATGAGGTTATGATTACCGAATTAACTAAGAAACTACCTGAATATAAACGTTTGCAAAAAACTAAGTTATCAGACTCTCAAATCATGGATTCTTTACGTAAAAAGAGTAAGAAGCCATTATTTACTTATCAAGGAGACACTATTGTTTCTGTATCGACTATAGATAGTTTGAAGCACTATTTAAAATTTCTAAATGCTGGATTTGTTGCATTGGAGCCTAAAACGGGTGCTATAAGAGCATATGTTGGAGGTGTAAATTTCGAGTATTTTAAATATGATCATGTATCTATGGGAAAACGACAAGTGGGGTCTACATTTAAACCTTTTGTATATACGGCAGCATTAGAATCAGGAATGGATCCATGTACTTACATTTCGGTTAAAGAAGTTACCTATACTAACGAAGACGATTGGACACCATCTAATGCCTCTGGAGATGAGGTTGATCCATACATGAATTATTCATTAGAAAAAGCATTGAGCCAATCTGTAAATACTATTGCTGTAAAAGTGCTAGATCAAGTAGGAATTCCAAATGTAGTTAATCAAGCAAGAAAAATGGGGGTTACTTCAGATTTACCAGATGTTCCCTCGTTAGCATTAGGTACAGCAGAATTATCTTTAATGGAGTTAACCGCTGCTTATACCAGTTATGTGAACGAAAGTGTACCGTCTAAACCTTATTTTATCGAAAAAATAGAAGATAAATCTGGTAAGATTTTGTACGAGTACAAGGCTTCTAAACCTATGCAGCCTGCATTTAGTGATAACACCAGGCAGACTATGATTGAGTTTATGAAAGCAACGGTTGACGAAGGTACGGCAAAACGTATACGTTCAACGTATGGTATATCGAACAACATGGCTGGAAAAACAGGAACAACACAAGATAATAGAGATGGTTGGTTTATGGGGATTACTCCAGATTTAGTAATGGGCTCTTGGGTTGGGAACGACGATCATCGAATAGGGTTTAGTAATACGTCTATTGGTCAAGGTGCTAATTCAGCCTTGCCAATTGTTGCTAATTTTATTTCAGCATTAAACAAAAACAGTGATTTTAATAGTATTACACATGCGAAATTTGAAACACCTTCTGCCATTGTTTTAGAAGCTTTAGATTGTAATCCAGATAAACGAGACGGATTTTTTAAACGTCTTTTTGGGAAGAAGAAGAAAGAGAAAGCATTTGGAGAATAGAGTAATGTACACTCGAAAAATTATTGGTTATTTGTAAGATACTTTTATAAGTTAAGAAATTATGTACGAAGCAAACGAGAATAGATATAACAACATGTCTTACAGAAGATGTGGAAAAAGTGGCATGGTGCTACCTCCAATTTCATTGGGGTTATGGCATAATTTCGGCGATGTAGATGTTTTAGAAAACGGTAAACAAATGTTACATACCGCTTTCGATAATGGAATTACACATTTCGATTTAGCTAATAATTACGGTCCGCCTCCTGGAAGTGCAGAACGCAATTTTGGAAAAATTTTAAAAGATAGTTTTTTACCGTATCGAGACGAATTAATAATCTCGACAAAAGCAGGTTATAAAATGTGGCCTGGTCCTTATGGCGATTGGGGGTCTAAAAAATATTTGGTGTCTAGTTTAGATCAAAGTCTAAAACGTATGGGTTTAGAGTATGTAGATGTGTTTTATCATCATCGTCCAGACCCTAATACACCTTTAGAAGAAACAATGTCTACTTTAGATTTACTTGTTAAACAAGGAAAGGCTTTATATGTTGGGCTTTCTAATTACGGCGCCGAAGAGACTATTAAAGCATCTAAAATTTTAAATGAATTAGGGACACCATGTTTAATACATCAACCACGTTATAGTATGTTCGATCGCTGGGTCGAAAATGGTCTGCTAGATGTTTTAGGTAACGAAGGTATAGGTGCCATTGCATTTTCACCATTAGCTCAAGGCGTGTTAACTTCAAAATATATTAAAGGGATTCCAGAAGATTCTAGAGCAGCAAAATCTACAGGATTTCTTCAAAAAGAATCGGTAACCGAAGTCGTGATATCAAAAGTGAAAAAATTAGATGCTATTGCCCAGGAACGTAATCAGAGTTTAGCACAAATGGCTGTGGCGTGGCTGTTAAAAGACGACAGAATAACCTCTGTTTTAGTTGGTGTGAGTAGTGAAAAACAATTATTAGATAATTTAGGTGCTTTAAATAATTTAGAGTTTTCAGCTTCAGAATTAGAAAAAATTGAAATTATTTTAAAAGATCAATAGCCAAAAAGAGATGTTAAGCTTAGTAAGAACAGATGCTAATAATAAAGATTTTGAAGCATTGGTGAAACATTTAGATTCCGAGTTAGCAGAACGCGACGGCGAAGAACATGCATTTTATAATCAGTTTAATAAAGTGACTGAAATTAAATATGTTGTTGTTGCTTATCAAGGAGACTTAGCGATTAGTTGTGGTGCAATCAAGGCGTATGATGATACGACTATGGAAATTAAACGCATGTATACTTCTGAAGCTTTTCGCGGAAAAGGAATAGCCTCTAAAGTACTTGCCGAATTAGAACAGTGGACATCAGAATTATCGTTTAAAAAGTGTATGCTAGAAACAGGATTGAAACAACCTGAAGCTATAAAGCTTTACAAAAAAAATGGATATAACGTAATCCCTAATTATGGACAATATGCCGAAGTTGAAAATAGTGTATGTTTCCAGAAAATACTGAAGTAAAGTTTAATGTTTTTATTCTGAAGTAAATCAATTTTAATTCATTGTCTTTTAAACAGTTTTGTTATTAAAACGTAATTTTCTTTTGAATATATTTTAATTCTTGATAAAATATCTAAATTTGATTTTATAACCAGAAAAGGTATTAATTATGAAAAAACCATTAAATTATTTATGTTTTATTGTCTTTGCATTTGTGTCTTTAACGATACAGGCGCAAGATATTAAATTACCATCGCCAGATTTTTCAACAGATTTAGTTTCAGCCTTAAAACCAGGTAAAGATTTAGGATTGTCTAGTGGCGTAAGTTCTGCTGTAGAAAAAGAGAACAAAAGTTTCGCAAGCGATATTGTTGGCATTATGGGTGGATCGGATGATGATGCAACTAAAAAATTAAAAATAAACGACAGAAAGAAGCAGCGTGATGGTGTTTTAGGAAAGGCGTTTGGATCTGATACTGCATTACAATCATATAGAAAAGATGTAAAAAAACAAATTGCACCTTTTAAGAGAAAGTATAAAATGGCAACCTTAATTTTTTAAGGTTACGGCATAAAAAAGCCCTTGTAAATTTTACGAGGCTTTTTTTGTATAAAAAGGAATACTAATTATTTTCCTTGGATAGCATTATTTGCATCGTTAGCTGTTTTTTTAACAGCATCTTTAGTTGCATCAGCAGCATCGTCTACAGCTTTTCCAGTTGCATCAACAGCTTTATCAGTTGCATCAGCAGCATCTTTAGCAGCACCTTCAACAGCATCACCTGCATTATCAATAGCATCACCAGTTGCGTCAACTGCATCGTTAACAGCGTCTTTAGTTGCATCAGCAGCATTGTCAATAGCATCTGCAGTATCTTCTACAGCACCATCGATAGCATCTCCAGTTTCTTCAGCAGCATTTTCAATAGCGTCTCCAGCTTTTTCAGATTGTTCTTTTACGTCTCTACAAGATGTGAATGTTGTTCCTAACGCAAACACAAGTGCAGCGCTTAAAATAACTTTTTTCATAATTTTAGTGTTTTGTTAATTTTAAGGTGCCAAGGTACTAACTTCTAGTTAATCTTAAAGTTTAAAATGTTAATTTTTTTAACAAATCAGAAAAAAATCATTATTTAGAAGAATTTACACCTAAATATTGAGTAATTAGGCCTATAGCACCTTCATTATCATTAATATAGTAAGCGTTTTTAGCTCCTGTTTTGGTTCTAAATTCCGAATTATTAATAAGTTTAGTGCTAATTTCGTTTAATTCTGATTGGTTTTTTATCGAAAACATGCCCTGATTTGCTATCATATCTATGGCTTCAGGAAATTTATCGTACGTATTTCCAATTAGTATAGGAATACCAAAAACAGCAGGTTCAAGCGTGTTGTGGAGTCCGGTTGTTCCAAGTGCACCACCTACATAAGCAATGTCTGCATAATTATAAATTTTGGTTAGAATACCTATGGTGTCAATAATAAATACTTGGGCTTGAGATAGGTCTTTAGACTCTTTTTCAGAAAATAATACCGTCTTTGTTTTAATATCTGATTGAAGTTGATTAATCTGGTTTGCCTTAATATTATGTGGCGCAATAATAAATTTTACATCTTTAGGAGCTTCTGTATTTATGTAATGTACAAGTAGTTTTTCGTCTTCAGGCCAAGTACTTCCTGCAACATAACAGAGCTTATTATTTTTAAATTCAGCAATAAAATCTAAAGTGTTATCTATTTTTAATTGATTGCTTACGCGATCGAAACGAGTATCTCCAGAAACTGTAATAGCTTTGTAGCCTATAGTTTCCAGCAATTGTTTCGCATTTTCATTTTGAGTAAAAATATGTTCGAAAGCAAATAGTGCCTCCTTCATAAACCCTCCATAAGGCTTAAAGAAAATTTGTTCTTTTCTAAATAATGCTGAAATTAAAATTGCACGTCCTTGTCGTCGTTTTAATTCATTTAAAACATTTGGCCAGATGTCGTATTTAACAAAAACAGTGAGTTCTGGGTGTACTAAATCTAGTAAAGTCTTGGCATTGTGTTTCGAGTCTAAAGGCAAGTAAACAACGCAATCTGCAATAGGAGCGTTTTTTCTAATATCGTAACCAGAAGGTGAGAAGAAAGACAGTATTACTTTATGGTTTGGATAGATTTTTTTGATTTCAGAAAATACTGGCAAACCTTGTTCGTATTCTCCTAAAGACGCACAATGAAACCACAACGTTTTGTCGGTTGCAGAAATACTCTTTTTTAATTTGTTAAACGTTTCTCGTCGGCCTATAACTCCAGCTTTAATTTTAGGGTTAAAAACACCAATGGCCTGAAGTAAATATTGCGCAAGGAATATGCCTGTATTGTATAAAATTCTCAAATTAATTTGCTTTGGACAAAAATAGGATTTCTTTGGCATAATTTGATTGGTTAACGTTCATGATTTTTGTAATTTCGTTAGCTTAATGTTCCAAACGGATTTATTAATTTTATGGTCCATACACGTTGAAGTTGTGGACTTTAATTTCTTTCATATGAGAAAAATTCAAATGGTTGACTTAAAAAGTCAATATGCTAGAATAAAGGATGTTGTAAATGAATCTATTCAAGAGGTTTTAGAAACTACAGCATTTGTAAACGGACCAAAGGTTCACGAGTTTCAAAAAAATTTAGAGCAATATTTAAATGTAAAACATGTTATTCCATGTGCTAATGGTACAGATGCTTTACAAATTGCGATGATGGGTTTAGGTTTAAAACCTGGCGACGAAGTTATTACTACAGATTTTACGTTTGCTGCAACAGTTGAGGTTATTGCATTATTGCAATTAACTCCTGTTTTAGTAGATGTTGAACCAGATACTTTTAATATAGATATAGACGCGATTAAAAACGCGATTACTCCAAATACTAAAGCTATTGTGCCTGTGCATTTATTTGGACAATGTGCCAATATGGAAGCCATTATGGAGATTGCAAGAGACAATAATTTATTTGTAATTGAAGATAATGCGCAAGCAATAGGTGCAAATTATACATATAAAGATGGTACTAAAGTAAAAGCAGGTACTATAGGCGATGTTTCTGCGACATCGTTTTTCCCATCTAAAAACTTAGGTTGTTACGGCGATGGTGGTGCTATTTTTACAAATAATGATGAATTGGCACATACCATTCGTGGTATTGTAAATCACGGAATGTACGAGCGTTACCATCATGATGTTGTAGGAGTAAATTCTCGTTTAGATGCTATTCAAGCCGCTGTTCTAGGTGCTAAATTACCAAATTTAGATGCTTATAATAAAGCGAGAATAGATGCTGCAAATAAATATGATGCCGCTTTTAAAGACGAAAAACATATTGTTACGCCATTTAGAAGTGGAGCAGAAGATAATCATGTATTCCATCAATATACTTTAAAGGTAACAGGAGTAGATCGTGACGCTTTAACTAAATATTTAAACGAAAATGATATTCCTTGTGGTGTGTATTATCCAATTCCGCTACATAATCAAAAAGCGTATTTAGACGAGCGTTATAACGAATCTGATTTTAAAGTGACCAATCAATTGGTAAAAGAAGTGATTTCTTTACCAATGCATACAGAATTAGACGATGATCAAATAGAATACATAACGAGTAAAGTAAAAGCATTTATTAATGGATAAAATATTAGTTACAGGTGGTCTTGGGTTTATAGGTTCACATACCGTAGTAGAACTTCAAAATGAAGGCTATGATGTTGTTATTATTGATAACCTTTCAAATTCTTCTCGCGATGTTTTAAAAGGGATTTCTAGTATTTCTGGAAAAGAGCCTATTTTTGAAGAGCTTGATTTAAAAGATAAACAAGGGGTTCAAAATTTCTTTAAAAAGCATAGCGATGTAAAAGGTGTTATTCACTTTGCAGCTAGTAAAGCTGTAGGTGAAAGCGTTGAAAATCCGTTATTGTATTACGAAAACAACATTAATACATTAGTGTATGTGTTACAAGAACTTGATAAATTAAAAGACGCTAACTTTATATTTAGTTCGTCTTGTACGGTTTATGGCCAAGCAGATGAATTACCAATTACCGAAAATGCACCAGTAAAACCAGCTGAATCTCCTTACGGAAATACAAAACAAATTGGTGAAGAAATTATAAAAGATAGCTGTAAAGTAATACCTAATTTAAATGCGATTGCCTTACGTTATTTTAATCCGGTAGGCGCACACGAGACGGCTTTAATTGGAGAATTACCAATTGGAGTGCCTCAAAATTTAGTGCCTTTTATTACACAAACTGCTGTGGGGTTACGTGAACAATTATCTGTGTTTGGAGATGATTATCCTACAGAAGACGGAACTTGTATTCGTGATTATATTCACGTTGTAGATTTGGCTAAAGCCCATGTAATTGCCTTAAAGCGATTATTAGAATCGAAAAATAAATTTAGTTTTGAAGTGTTTAATTTAGGTACAGGAACGGGGAGTTCTGTGTTAGAAGTTATAAATGCTTTTGAACACGTTTCTGGTAAAAAATTAAACTATAAGATTGCACCTCGTAGAGAGGGAGATATAATTGCTGCTTATGCCAATACAGAAAAAGCAAATAATGAATTGGGGTGGAAATCTCAATTAACATTAGATGATGCTATGCGTTCTGCCTGGAAATGGGAGCAAAAAATTAGAAACAAATAAGTAAATTAATTAGTGTTAATTTAGTAGAATCCTTCTTTACAATTATATTGTGATGAAGGATTTTTTATTGGTTTAGGGGACATTTATGTTAGTTTATGATTGATTTTCAATGAATTATTTTCAACACATTCGGGAATATGCTAACAAAAATGTAATTCTATAGTAAAATAGTAGAGTAATGATGGGCAATCTTGGTTAGGTGTAATCGATTAATTACCTTTGGATTATAATGAAATATGATACAATGAAATTGATTACAGTAAAAAGAGAGACGAAGAATGAAGCGAGGTTCACAAAAAAAATGGGAGTCTTACAAACTAAAGTAACTTATATTAAGATGTTGTTTTTAAATATACCAGTTAAAACACTTCACAAATACAGAGAAACATACTACGGGAAAATAAAAGATTGCGAGGACTGTGTCCTTCAAGCTTAATCAAAATAAAAAAGACCTCAAATTTAATTTGAGGCTTTTTTTATGCGTTTTGTTTAGATTTTTTAGTTGTCACAAAATTAGAATAGAGCAGAAGCCCCATGCCTAACATTACAGACATATCGGCTACGTTAAATACACCCGTTTTAAAAATGCCTCCTAAATCTATATGCAGAAAGTCGGTTACCGATCCATATAAAATACGATCGTATACGTTGGCTATTCCTCCTCCTATAATACAAGAGAATCCAACTACTGAATATTTATCTAAGGCCTTTTGTGTTAAAATATAATATGTTACATATCCTAATACCGCTATTGGCAGAATTAGAAGAAATATGCTTTTTAAAGTTGGATTTAAATCACTTCCTAAACTTAAAAATGCACCAGAATTTTCTACGTTGGTTAAAATAAAAGAATCTCCTATTAATTCGGTTACTTTATGAGGTGTAACGTTTGCTCTAACTACATATTTAGAAATTTGATCGAGCGCTATATTAATTGCAATTAATCCTAAAATAAATTGAGTTCTAGATAGCTTCATTAATTTTCTGTAGTTTCTAAAATTGCAGATTTAGTTTCTACAGTTTTGTCAATTTTCTTAACTAAACCTTGTAAAACTTTTCCAGGTCCAACTTCTGTAAAATGAGTTGCGCCATCGGCAATCATTTGTTGTACAGATTGTGTCCAACGTACAGGAGCAGTTAGTTGTGAAATTAAGTTTGCTTTAATTTCATTTTCATCCGTAACAGCTGTAGCAGTTACATTTTGATATACTGGACAATTTGGTTTGCTAAAAACAGTGTTTTCTATGGCAGTTGCTAGTTCCTCACGAGCAGGTTCCATCATTGGTGAGTGAAAAGCGCCTCCAACAGGTAAAATTAATGCACGTCTTGCACCAGCTTCCTTAAGAGCTTCACATGCTTTTTCTACAGCAGAAGTTTCTCCAGAGATTACTAATTGTCCTGGGCAGTTATAGTTTGCAGCAACAACTACACCATCTATAGAAGCACAAATGTCTTCAACAATGTTGTCTGCCAAACCTAAAACGGCAGCCATAGTACTTGGGGCTAATTCACAAGCTTTTTGCATGGCTAAAGCACGTTGGTAAACTAACTTTAAACCATCTTTAAATGTTAAAGTGCCAGCAGCTACTAATGCAGAAAATTCGCCTAAAGAATGACCAGCAACAACATCTGGTTTAAACTGGTTACCTAAACCTTTTGCTAAAATTACAGAATGTAAAAAGATAGCAGGTTGAGTTACTTTTGTTTGTTTAAGGTCTTCGGCTGTACCTTCAAACATAATATCTGTAATAGGAAACCCTAAAATTGAATTGGCTTTTTCAAATAATTCTTGTGCGTCTTTAGAGTTTTCGTAAAGATCAAGTCCCATTCCTGAAAATTGAGCACCTTGACCAGGAAATATATATGCGTTCATAATGTTAGTTTTAAAATGTAAAAATAAGAATAAAATTTAGATTTATAATTTCTATGAATTTAGCTGTTATCTATGGTTTTTATCACTTTTGCAGGATTCCCAGCAACGACTACATTTTTAGGAAAACTTTTGGTTACTACAGAACCTGCTCCAACTACAACATTGTCTCCTAAAGTCACGCCTGGACAAATAGTGCTGTTACCTCCAATCCACACGTTATTTCCAATGGTTATGGATTGTCCTAGCTCTTGACCACTATTTCTAAGTTCGGCTTGTAAAGGATGTGTTGCTGTATATATTTGCACGTTGGGTGCCAACATTACATTATGGCCAATAGTTACTAAGGCAACGTCTAAAATGCAACAATTAAAGTTTATGAATAGATTTTTGCCTGCTTTAATATTCGAACCGTAATCACAATAAAAAGGAGGTTCTATATATAAGTTTTCGTCGGCATCTAAGAGCTCATTAAATACGGCATCGCGTTCCTTTTTATAAGCTTCAGGTAGGCTGTTTGCTTTCTGAAAAAGTAATCGTGCACGCAAGCGTTGTTGAGTTAAGTCTGGATCTGACGGACGATATAATTCGCCTGCTAACATTTTTTCTCTTTCAGTCATCAATTCTAGTCTTATAAACCTAGTACTGCAGCTTCTGCACAGCGTTCTCCATCCATAGCCGCAGAAATAATACCGCCAGCATAACCGCCTCCTTCACCACAAGGGAATAAACCTTCAATTTGTGGATGTTCTAATTTTTCTGTTCTAGGAATACTTACAGGCGATGATGTTCTAGATTCTACACCGATAATGTTGGCTTCAGCTGTGTAATAACCTTTCATTTTTTGTCCGAAGGATTCAAAACCTCTACGTAAACTTTTCCCTATTAGCTTAGGTAGCAAAGAGTGTAAAGGCACACTTTTTATGCCTGGTTGATAAGATGTCGGATTTAAATCTGATGATAATCTGCCTTCCACAAAATCTGTTAAACGTTGGGCTGGTGCGACCTGACTTCTTCCGCCAGAAGTAAAGGCTAATTTTTCTAAGTCTTTTTGATATTCTAGAGCTTTAAGTGCTCCAAACTGTTCGTATTTATATAAATCTGTATCCGCGTTAATTTCGACTACAATACCAGAATTTGCAAATTCATTATTTCGTTTCGATGGCGACATTCCGTTTACAACAACCTCGCCGTTTGCTGTAGCGGCTGGCACAATAAAACCGCCAGGACACATACAGAACGAATAAACACCACGACCATTTACTTGCTGTACTAAACTATAAGCTGCTGCAGGTAATAATTCGTTTCGGTCTCCGCTACAATGGTACTGAATCGAATCGATAATATGTTGCGGATGCTCTACACGTACGCCCATGGCAAACGATTTTGCTTCAATAGCGACTTTCTTTTTATCTAGTAAGTAGAAAATATCTCGTGCCGAATGGCCTGTAGCTAGTATAACACGATTAGCAGTTAGCTCTTCACCATTTAATAATTGAATGGCTTGTATTTTATTATTTGTAATTGTGAAATCTGTTACACGGGTTTCAAAATGAACTTCCCCACCATACTTTAATATGGTTTCACGAATATTTGTTACCACTTTAGGAAGTTTATTGGTTCCAATATGTGGATGGGCATCAACCAATATTTGGTCTGTTGCACCGTGATAGACTAAATTTTCGAAAATACGACGGACATCGCCACGCTTTAAACTACGTGTGTATAATTTTCCGTCAGAATAGGTTCCAGCGCCACCTTCTCCAAAGCAATAATTAGAATCTTCATCGACGTGATGGTCTTGATTAATGGCACGTAAGTCACGACGTCTATCCTGAACATTTTTTCCGCGTTCTAAAACAATTGGTTTAAAACCTAATTCTATGCAACGTAAAGCAGCATACATTCCAGCAGGACCAAACCCAATAATGTGTACAGGGTTCGCTTTTGAGACGTCTTTATAATCGAACGTGTATGATGAGGTTTCAGGAAGGGGCTCGTTAATGTAAACGGCGACCTTATAGTTAAAGTATATTGCAGGTTTACGCGCATCGATAGATTTTCGAAGCACTTTAATGCCTGTTATTTTTTCTTTAGGAATATCTAGCTTTTTAGCCGACTTCCATAATAAACTATCTTGGTGTTTAGATTCCTCTACAAGAGAAACACGAAGCTGAATTTCTTTTATCATACTGCAAATTTACAGAAATTTGCATACAACCAACTTGCAAAGATTATTAAATACGTTCGTAGGTTATAAACGAAAAGGCATGATCATTTTCTTCATCTTTGGCGTGATAAATATTCTGAACCTCTCTCCATTCGGAAAGGTTTAGTTCTGGGAAATGCGTATCTGCATCAAAAGTATCGTGTACACGAGTCAATTCTATTTTATTAGCAAAAGGAAGTGCTTGCTTATAAATCTCGCCACCACCAATAACATATGGATGTTTGTCTTCTAAAGCTGCATCTAAAGCATCATCTAGATTATGTACAACTATCACCCCGTGAGGTACTTTGTATCTTTGTTGAGAAGTAACAACAATATGCGTGCGATTTGGTAACGGTTTCGGGAAACTTTCAAAGGTTTTACGTCCCATAATAATACAATGCCCAGACGTTAAAGACTTAAAACGTTGCAAGTCGTCTCGTAAATGCCAAATTAATTGATTGTCTTTTCCAATTGCATTATTTTCTGAAGCAGCTACAATAAGTGTTAGATTTTGCTTCTTAGTCAATTTTTTTTTTTCTTCTATTGCAGGAATAGAAGTTGTTTGAGACACAGGTTCAACTTCAGGTAATTTCGATTTTAATTTTTCGATACCAGCTTTTTGTTTAGCAACTAAAATATCTAATTGTTCTTGTTGCCAGCTATCTCCCATAAAGCGGTGAATCACATAAACATTAAATGCATGATAAATTAAAAATATAGACCAAAAAGCAATCACAAAAACAAACCAATCTATATTTAAAGGTCTGTAAGTTTCTCCAATATGAAGTCCTAAATTAGCAACAATTACAGCTATAGAACCTATTAAGAATAGAATGAAATGGGTGTATAACCCTTTTTTTTGTTTAATACGTTTTTGTGCATGTTTTATTAACTCTAATTGCTCTTTATCTATTTGAGGGATTTCTTTTTTTTTATTGCCGAACATAGGTTGAATGTGTTAGTCAGGTAAAAATACTATTTCTGCTTCAATTTTTGAAAGCTTTTGTAAAATGAAATTAATTATTGCGATTATTGTTAATAATAATTTTAAAAAGTTACCCTTTAATTTTGAACATTAAGTCATATTTAATTTTTTTTTAAGAAAATCATAATTATTTGTACTAGAGGGCATTATTAGTATGACGATAGAAAATTCTTTCATACTTTTATACTATCAAAAAATAATATTTATGGCAATTTCAAAACAATATTTAAAAAGTAAGCCTGTTTGTAAAGTTACATTTACAGTGCCAGCTGAGGACGCTAAAGAGGTAACTGTAGTTGGTTGTTTTAATGAGTGGGATACGAAAGCGAATCCTTTAAAAAAGTTGAAAAACGGAACGTTTAAAGGCGCTGTAAGTTTAGATGCTGAAAAATCATACGAATTTAGATATTTGGTTGATGGAGAGTTTCAAAATGAAGCTGAAGCAGATGCTCAAGTATGGAATGATTTTGCAGGAGCAGAGAATAGCGTATTAAGTCTATAATATAAAAAAAAGGCGTTTCTAAAGTTAGAAACGCCTTTTTATTCTATATCGCTACCGCACCTTTTATATGCGGATGAGGGTTATAATCTTCTAAACTAAAATCTTCGAATTTAAAATCGAAGATATCTTTTACGTCCGGATTTAAAATCATTTTAGGAAGCGGTTTTGTATCTCTACTTAACTGCAGTTTTACTTGTTCCATATGATTGCTATAGATGTGGGCATCTCCAAATGTGTGGATAAAATCTCCAGCTTGGTAACCACAAACTTGAGCCATCATCATCGTGAATAATGCATACGATGCAATATTAAAAGGGACTCCTAAAAAGATATCTGCACTACGTTGATATAATTGACACGATAATTTTCCATCGGCGACGTAAAACTGAAAAAAAGCATGACAAGGTGGTAATGCTGCTTTTCCTTCGGCTACATTTTCGCTAAAAGATTTAGACGTATCTGGAAGTACAGACGGGTTCCAAGCAGAAACAAGCATGCGTCTGCTATTCGGGTTGGTTTTAAGAGTTTCAATAATCTCTTTAATTTGGTCTATTTCATCATTGTTCCAATTGCGCCATTGGTGTCCGTAAACAGGACCTAAGTTGCCATTCTCATCGGCCCATTCATTCCAAATTTTAACACCGTTATCGGTTAAGTACTTTATATTGGTGTCGCCTTTTAAAAACCAAAGCAATTCGTAAATAATAGATTTTAAATGCAGTTTTTTGGTGGTAACCATCGGGAAACCTTCACTTAAATCGAAGCGCATTTGATAACCAAACACACTCTTTGTTCCCGTTCCTGTGCGGTCTCCTTTTTCGTTTCCTGTTTCTAAAACGTGGTTTACAAGGTCTAAATATTGTTTCATGAGCCCATCTTCAGTCTTCCAAAAAAGGAAGAAACTTTAAAAATTAATAACTGCAAAAATAATAAAAGAAGATTTTATTTAAGGTGTAATCTAAATCTAATATATAAATAGTTTTCCCCTTTTATGGGAATGCCCAAAGGACGCTGTTACCCGATAATCATACCAGCAATTGTTGCTGATAATAAAGAGGCGATAGTACCACCAATTAAAGCACGGATACCAAATTCTGATAAGGTTTTACGTTGTCCAGGTGCTAAGGATCCAATACCTCCAATTTGAATACCGATTGATGCAAAGTTTGCAAATCCGCATAACATATAAGTGGCCATGATAATCGATTTTTCGAATTTAAAATGAATTGGATTTGCGATGTTTTTTAATTCGGCTAATTGAATATAGCCTACAAATTCGCTGGCAGCTAGTTTAATCCCGAGTAATTGTCCCATAAGTGCCATATCTTGTTTTGCAACACCAATAATCCACATTAAAGGAGAAAATAGATACCCTAAAATAAATTCTAATGAAAAGGCTTTATATGGTGTGTGTTCTGCAATCCAAGTGTTGAAACCACCAATAAGTCCAATTTTTCCAAAACCATAATTAATCATTGCAATAAATGCCACAAAAACCAATAACATAGCACCAACATTGGCAGCAAGTTTTAAACCTTCTGTAGTTCCGTTGGCAATAGCATCTAATATGTTAGAGCCAATGTTTTCTTGAGTGACTTCTATTTCCGAATTAATTTTTTCTTGTTGTGGGTATAGCATTTTAGAAATTACAATAGCTCCAGGAGCAGCCATTACAGATGCTGTTAATAAATGCTTTGCATAAAATATTTTTAAGGCTTGATCTTCACCTCCTAGAAACCCTATGTATGCTGCTAAAACACCACCAGCTACAGTAGCCATTCCACCAACCATAACAAGGAGAATCTCAGAACGTGTCATGCGTTCTAGATAGGCTTTAATCATTAATGGAGCTTCAGTTTGACCTAAAAATATATTTCCTGCAACACTTAAACTCTCTGCTCCAGAAATACCTAATAATTTAGTTAATACCCAAGCTAATCCTTTCACTACAATTTGAATAATACCTAAATAAAATAATACCGATGTTAAAGCTGAAAAGAAGATAATAGTTGGCAAAATTTGAAATACGAATATAAAACCAAAGCTGTCAACATTCATCATGTCTCCCAATAGAAACTGACTTCCAGCTTGGGTGAATTCTAATGTTTTTACGAATATTTTACCTACAAATTCAAAAGCGTCTTGTACAAATTCAATTTTAAGAACACCTATTGCAAGTATGGCCTGAGCACCTAATCCCACTCCAATGGTTTTCCAGTTTATAGCTTTTCTATTACTGCTTAAGAGGTAACAAATTAGTAGTAAAACTAACATTCCTAGTAAACCACGTAATAAGCTATTTGTAGAAAATCCTTGACTAGGAATTATCGTGTCTTGTTCTGCTGTAGCAATTGCAGCTTTTAAATCTGATTCTATACTGCGGAAGGTATAGGTGTTTTGCTTTTCTGAAAAAACTAAAGTAGAATCTGTTAATTCTGAAATCTTAAAATGTTGAATATCATCTGTAGGTGAGCTGTAATAAAACACCAATAATTTATTCTGATGCATATAATCTCCAGTAGAAGGTATTGCATTTTGATCTTTAAATGTAATTTTAAATTCTCCGTCTTGAAGATTTAAAGTTTCAAAGGTTTTATTTGCAGTTTGTGTAGAATCTTCAATTTTGTTTTGAAGTTGGTCTAGTTGCCATAGTTTTTCTATACTTTGTGCTTGAGCACCACAAAATAATCCGGAGAAAACAAGAGCAAGTGCAAATAAAAGGTGTTTCATACTTTTAGAGGGCTTTATCGTTTCGAGATTTCATCTCGAATTTGGGCAGCTTTTTCATAATCTTCGTTCATAACTGCTTCAGCTAATAATTTATTTAATTCATCTAAAGTTTTAGCGTTGTATATGTCTTCACTCGATGAGGTTTCAAGTTCTTCGGCCACTAAATCTTCAACTAAAACATCTTCATCATGCGATGTTTCATTGTCTTTATCTGGATTCACTTTTAAATAAATACCAGCTTTATCCAAAATGTTTTTATACGTAAAAATGGGTGCCTGAAAACGTAATGCTAAAGCAATAGCGTCGCTAGTTCGAGCATCTATAATTTCTTCAATTTTATCACGCTCGCAAATCAGACTTGAATAAAATACACCATCTACAAGTTTATGAATAATAACCTGCTTGATAGTAATATCAAATCTGTCTGAAAAATTCTTAAATAAATCGTGTGTTAATGGACGTGGAGGCCTAATCTCTTTTTCAAGAGCTATGGCAATAGATTGTGCTTCGAATGCCCCAATGACTATAGGTAATTTACGATCACCGTTTACCTCATTGAGTATTAAAGCGTAAGCGCCATTTTGCGTTTGGCTGTAGGAAATTCCTTTTATATTTAGTCTAACTAAACTCATAATTTAAAAACACAAAAGACTGTTTAAATTGGGACTTTACCAAACCTATTCTATGTTTTTTGAGAAAATTAAAAAACGAAAATGAGTAAATTCCTTCAAATTTGGAAGATGGGAATCTTTTAAACAGTCTTTATTTTATGATTACAAGTTAAAAAAAATTAAGCGTTTTGTGCTTTAAAGGCTTTTAATTTTTCAATTAAGGCAGGTACAACCTCGAAGGCATCGCCAACCACACCGTAATCTGCAGCCTTAAAGAAAGGTGCTTCTGGGTCTGTATTGATAACGACTTTTACTTTCGATGCGTTTATTCCTGCTAAGTGTTGAATTGCTCCCGAAATTCCGATAGCAATATATAAATTTGCTGCTACAGGTTTTCCTGTTTGTCCAACGTGTTCGCCATGTGGTCTCCATCCTAAATCCGAAACTGGTTTAGAACATGCGGTAGCAGCGCCTAATACTTCAGCTAATTCTTCAATCATACCCCAGTTTTCTGGACCTTTTAATCCGCGACCTCCAGACACTACAATTTCTGCATCGGCTATGGTTACTTTATCTGTGGCTTTATCTACAGATTCAACATGAACGCCGTTTTCAGGAATAGATGGTGAATAATTAGTAACTTCAGCTTCGGTAGCTTGTTCTTTTAATCCGAACGAATTTTTAGACAGTCCTACTAATTTTATATCTGTACTGATGCTTGTTTCGTTAAATGCTTTGTTTGTAAACGCTGTACGTTTAACCGTAAATGGAGATACGCTTGAAGGCGCGGCAACAACATTAGAGGCATATCCCGCTTTTAAAGCGATTGCTAATAATGGTGCTAAATATTTACTGTCTGCGCTAGAACTAACAATTACAACTTTAGAGCCTTCTTCGGTGGCTGCTTGATTAATAACATTGGCATAAGATTTTGCATTAAACGCATCTAACTTAGCGTCTTTAACATTTAATACTTTGGTTACACCATAAGTTCCTAAAACCGAAGGGTCTTCAGCATTAATAGAAATTGCAGTAACTGATGTCCCTAATTGGTCGGCAACAGCTCTGGCGTAAGAAGCAACTTCGAAAGCTACTTTTTTAAATTTACCTTGTTCTGATTCTGTATATACTAAAACTGACATAATGTTTTGATTTTAAATTCCAATAAAAATTGTTTGTTGTATTGAAATGTGATTAAATGACTTTAGCTTCGTTATGAAGTAAATTAACTAGTTCATCTAAATTATCTGGAGACACTAAAGTCACAGCGCCTTTAGGAGTTGGTTTCTCGAATTTAACAGAAACGGTTTCAGTAGATGCGTCTACAGGTTCTAAAATTGTTAAAGGTTTTTTACGAGCCATCATAATACCTCGCATGTTCGGGATACGTAAATCGCTTTCATCAACCAATCCTTTTTGTGCGCCTACTACTAAAGGTAAAGTTGTTGTTACAGTTTCTTTACCGCCATCAATTTCACGAATGGCTTTAACATTAGTACCATCAATGTCTAAGCTAATACATGTATTTATAAAGTTAGCATCTATTAAACCAGCAAGCATGCCTGGCACCATACCGCCATTGTAGTCTATAGATTCTCTACCGGCAATTACTAAATCGTAAGCACCATCTGTTACCACTTTTGCTAGTTGTTCTGCTACGGCATAACCATCTAAGGCTGGGGTGTTAACACGAATTGCGCCATCTGCACCAAGTGCTAAAGCTTTACGTAACGTAGGTTCGGTTTCTGGTCCACCAACATTTACAACATCTACAGTTGCACCTTGTTTTTCTTTAAACCACATGGCACGGGTTAATCCGTATTCGTCGTTTGGGTTAATTATAAATTGAACGCCGTTGGTATCAAATTTTGTATCGCCTTCTGTAAAATTTATTTTAGAAGTCGTATCTGGAACGTGACTAATACACACTAATATTTTCATAATATTTGTTTGTTATATATAAGTATAGTTTTATCTGGTTACGAAGTTATTGAATTTTATTGAATTTTTACTATGCATGCATAGTAAAAATGTTAAAAAAAGCGTTAATTTTTGCCGAATGTTGAATTTATGGTTCTAAGAGTGAAAATGCCAATCTCTTTTACCATTCATCTTTTTATGTAAAAAAAAGTAAAGAATAAACGTTGAATTTAAGTTTTAAAGCACATATTAATCAGGAGCTGTTTTAATACATGTTGCGTACATAGAGACACATGTTTTATGGAGTTAAAAATATTGATTTTAGATTTTTACTTTATTTAAAGCAAATCTAGCTGGGATAGCAGTGTTGTTTTCAGTAAAATAAAAATATTCTTATCACTGTTTTAGCTTGATTTAAGCTGTTTTTAAAAATTTCTTTTGATTTAATAAATTAATAAGAATTCTTTTGTAGAAAGTTTTGCATTTATTGTTATTTTTGTGGTCTTATAAAATTAGATACATGAGAACAATTCAATTCAGAGAAGCGATTTGTGAAGCCATGAGTGAAGAAATGCGCAGAGATGAGAGCATTTACTTAATGGGTGAAGAAGTTGCTGAATACAACGGTGCATACAAAGCATCAAAAGGAATGTTAGACGAGTTTGGTGCAAAACGTGTTATCGATACACCAATTGCTGAATTAGGTTTTGCAGGAATAGCTGTTGGATCTACAATGACTGGTAACAGGCCAATCGTAGAGTATATGACCTTTAACTTTTCGCTAGTCGGAATTGATCAAATTATAAACAACGCTGCAAAAATTAGACAAATGTCTGGTGGGCAGTTTAAATGTCCAATCGTATTTAGAGGACCAACTGCATCTGCAGGACAATTAGGGGCAACGCACTCTCAAGCTTTCGAAAGCTGGTTTGCTAACACACCTGGTTTAAAAGTTGTAGTACCTTCTAACGTTTATGATGCTAAAGGACTTTTAAAAGCAGCTATTCGTGATGACGATCCAGTAATTTTCATGGAAAGTGAGCAAATGTATGGTGATAAAGGTGAAGTGCCAGATGGTGAGTATGTTTTACCAATTGGAGTTGCCGATATTAAAAGAGAAGGTACAGATGTTACTATCGTATCTTTTGGTAAAATCATCAAAGAAGCTTACAAAGCAGCAGACGATTTAGCTAAAGAAGGCGTGTCTTGCGAAATTATCGATTTACGTACTGTTCGTCCGTTAGATATTAACGCTGTTTTAAAATCTGTTAAGAAAACGAATAGATTAGTAATTTTAGAAGAAGCATGGCCATTTGGAAATGTATCTACAGAGATTACTTACCAAGTACAGTCACAAGCATTCGATTATTTAGATGCACCAATTGAAAAAATAAATACAGCAGATACTCCTGCACCTTATTCTCCAGAATTATTGGCAGAATGGTTACCTAACAGCAACGACGTTGTTAAGGCTGTAAAAAAAGTAATGTATAAAAAGTAAATTACTTTATACTGTATATTTAAAACTTCATCAACATGATTCATTGCTGATGAAGTTTTTTTTTAACTATGAATTTAAAACTTAGCCTCACATTTTTCCTCCTAGGATGTCTATCTATACTAGCCCAAACAAAAGTTAGCGGAAACGTCTTTGACGAAAATAACGAACCTGTAGCTTATGCTAACGTTATTTTTAAAGGATCATCACAGGGAACAATTACCAACGAAGATGGTAAATTTTACATGGAATCAGATTCCAATTGGGAGACACTCTCAGTTTCATTTATTGGATATATAACAAAAGAAATTCCATTACCTAAAAAATCAAATTACAACTTAAAAGTCGTTTTAGAGGAGGAAACCGCACAATTAGACGAAGTTGTAATTGTAACCGGAAAACAACCTAAAAAAAATAATCCCGCAATAGATATTTTAAGAAAAATATGGGAGCATAAACGAAGAAATGGCCTTCGTAAATTCGATCAGTACGAATACGACAAGTACGAAAAAATTGAATTCGATTTAAATACCATAGACAGTTCTTTAATGGAAAGCAGAATTTTTAAAGGCATGGAATTTGTCTTTGAATCTGTAGATACCTCTAACGTTACAGGAAAAACCTACTTACCCATTTTTGTAAACGAATCGGCGAGTAAAGTATATGGTAATAATGTAACTTCAAAAGAACGCGATGTTTTAAAAGGAAACAAAATGTCTGGTTTTAGTAATAATCAATTCATTTTAGATTTCATTAAAGACTTGTATTCGCAGTACGATGTGTACGAAAACTATCTTAAATTCTTCGATAAAAGTTTTGTTAGTCCATTATCAAAAACAGGGATAAACGTATATAATTATGTCCTGTCAGATAGTGCATATATAGATAATAAATGGTGTTATAATATTATTTATTATCCGCGTCGTAAAAATGAGTTAACCTTTAAAGGTGATTTTTGGGTGAACGACTCAACGTTTGCGATTAAAAAAATAAACATGCAAGCTTCAAAAAGCGCAAATATAAATTGGGTAAAAGAAATTTATATAGAACAAGAGTTTGATGTTTTAAACGATTCCATATTTCTTATAAAACGAGACTATTTTATGTCGGATTTTGCTTTTAAGAAAAAAGATGATGCTCGAGGTGTATATGGAAAACGTACTACTCTATACGATAACTATCAATTTGATAAACCTCATGCAGATGATTTTTATAATGAAGAAGTTTTCGAGTATAATGAAGATACCTACAATCGAGATGACGAGTTTTGGGAAGCTAATAGACAAGAAACCTTAAGCAAAGATGAAAAAGGTGTTTATAAAATGCTGGATACATTACAAACCGTTAAAAAGTTTAAACGCTTATATAGTGCAGGTACAGTTTTGGCATCTGGATATGTAGAAATTGATGAGTTAAACATGGATTATGGACCATTGTTTTCTAGTTTTGGATATAACGAAGTAGAAGGCTTGCGTATTCGTGGAGGTGGACGTACGTATTTTGGAGCTAATGATCCTTGGCGATTAGAAGGGTTTGGCGCTTATGGGTTTAGAGACAAGAAAATAAAATACGGTATTTCTGGAAAATGGTTAATCAATAAAGAAAACCGATTTATAATCTCTGGAGGTCACCGTAAAGATATAGAACAAATAGGGGCAAGTTTAACAACGTCTACAGATGTTTTAGGCCGAAGTTTAGCTTCTTCTGCATTATTTGCAAAAGGGACAAACGACAAATTATCTAATATAGAATTAACCAGTTTAGCATTTGAATTGGAACCTATTAAAAATGTTGTATTCCGCTTGGGAGCCGATTTTAGAACCTTGAGTTCTGCTTCAGACTCCTTTAATTTAGATTATTATACAGACGATACATTTACAGAAATTGCTTCAGAATTGAAACAATTTGAAACGGCATTGTCTGTAACATATTACCCTAACAGACGAATGACAGGTTACGGTGTAGAACGCGCAAGAGCTAATAATAACTTTGCGACTCTATTTGCACAAGTAAGTCATGGTGAAAAAAACTTAATGAAAAGTGATTTCGATTATACAAAATTACAATTTTCGTATACACAGCCTTGGCAAGTTGGTGGTTTTGGACGGTTATTAACTACGGTAGAAGCAGGAAAGACCTTTGGAGAAGTGCCTTTAGGATTACTTAGCGTTGTGCCAGGAAACCAAGCTTACTTTTCGGTATATAATACATTCTCTCAGCTAGATTATTACGAGTTTATTACAGATACATACGTGTCTGCTCACATGGAGCATAACTTCAATGGCCGATTGTTTTCGCGTATTCCATTTCTAAATAAATTAAACTTAAGAGAAATTATAGGATTAAGAGGAGTTTGGGGAGAAATTTCAGAAGAGAATATTGCACTAAGTGCATCGAATGTGCCATATAATGCACCGAGTGAAAAAGTGTATTATGAATATAGTTTTGGAATTGGTAATATTTTTAAAGTATTTAGAATAGATTTTAATTTTAGAGGTAATTATTTAGAGAATCCTAGTGCTCGTAATTTTGGAGTAACAGGTAGTTTTGGATTTTATTTTTAGTTTTATCGTCTTTTTATTTACAAATTATCAATTTACAACGTTATAATTAAGATAATCTGAAATCAATTCATTTTTAGGTTGCCTATAATTATAGTGTTCAGTACATTTACCTTTATAAAACACAGTTAATATGAGTCCAGAAAAACACGAAACTTTTGATGTATTAATAGAAATTCCTAAGGGAAGTAGAAATAAATACGAATACGATTTTGATTTACATAAAATTAGATTCGACAGAATGCTATTTTCTTCAATGATGTACCCTGGAGATTATGGTTTTATTCCAGAAACCTTAGCTTTAGATAAAGATCCATTAGATGTACTTGTATTAGGACATCAACCAACTTACCCAATGACGGTAATGGAAGTTCGTCCAATTGGAGTGTTTCATATGACCGATGAAAAAGGGCCAGATGAAAAAATTATTTGTGTACCGGTTTCAGATCCAATTTGGAATAACAAAAACGATATATCAGATTTAAACCCACACCGTTTAAAAGAAATTGAACACTTTTTTCAAGTGTATAAAGATTTAGAAAAAAAGAAAGTAGATACCGGTGGATGGAGTGATGCAGTAACAGCACTAAAAGTTTATCACGAATGTGTAGAACGTTACAATAATAGCGAGCACAAAGAACGCGGCGATTTCAAAATTTAATCGTATATTTTATAAAATAGTAAAAAAACCACATTTAAACTGACAAATGTGGTTTTTTTGTGTCTTTAATTTTGGTATTTTTATAGATATGTAAATAACTAACTTTTCTAAATTAATATTGAATATGGAATATTTAATTAAATTTTTACCGTTTTTTGGAATCCTCGCATTAATTTTCGTTTTTCTAAAAAGTGGATGGGTATCTAAGCAAGAAGTAGGTGACGAGAAAATGTCACGTATTGCTAAAAACATAGCAGATGGTGCTATGGCATTTTTAAAAGCAGAGTATAAGGTTTTGGCTGTATTTGTGGCTGCTGTAGCCGTACTGCTGTATTTTAAAGGTGTTTCTGAAGTCGGATCAAGTGGAATTGTAGCCCTATCCTTTATTGTAGGAGCTATTTGTTCTGCACTTGCCGGATTTATCGGAATGAAAGTAGCAACCAAAGCCAATGTAAGAACAACACAAGCGGCAAGAACTTCGCTTGGCAGGGCACTAGAAGTGGCTTTCGCTGGAGGTGCTGTAATGGGTTTAGGTGTTGTTGGTTTAGGTATTCTAGGGTTAAGTGGTTTATTTATGTTATACCAAAACATGTGGCCAGGTGCAGAAAACTTAGCAATGGTTTTAAATGTGCTTTCAGGATTTTCTTTAGGAGCATCATCTATAGCACTATTTGCTCGTGTTGGTGGAGGTATTTATACTAAAGCTGCCGATGTAGGTGCCGATTTAGTTGGTAA
This sequence comes from Formosa agariphila KMM 3901, assembly GCF_000723205.1. Lineage (NCBI taxonomy): Bacteria > Pseudomonadati > Bacteroidota > Flavobacteriia > Flavobacteriales > Flavobacteriaceae > Formosa > Formosa agariphila. The sequence goes on from NZ_HG315671.1 coordinate 382,983, forward strand.
AGTTGAAGCTGGTATTCCAGAAGATCACCCTTTAAACCCTGCAACTATTGCAGATAATGTGGGTGACAATGTTGGAGATGTAGCTGGTATGGGTGCCGATTTATTCGAATCGTATGTTGGTTCTATAATTGGTACAATGGTTCTAGGAGCTTATATTCTAACTCCAGAATTTGATGGTTTAGGCGCTGTATATTTACCTTTAGTTCTTGGAGCGGTAGGTATTGTAATGTCTATACTAGGAACATTCTTCGTAAGAGTAAAAGATGGTGGTAATCCACAAACAGCACTAAATATTGGAGAGTTTGGATCTGCTGGATTAATGGTAGTTGCATCTTATTTTATAATTGGGTCATTAATTCCTGAGTCGGTAGAAGGTTTACCTTTTGGGTCTTGGGGTGTATTTATGGCAACTGTTGCCGGTTTAGTTGCCGGTCTTGGTGTTGGTAAAATCACAGAGTATTATACTGCAACGGGTAAAAAACCAGTAATGTCTATTGTAAAACAATCGGAAACAGGTTCTGCAACAAATATTATTGCAGGTTTAGGTGTAGGGATGATGTCTACAGCAATTCCGATTTTATTAATTGCAGCTGCAATTATTATTTCACACCATTATGCAGGATTATATGGTATTGCTATTGCAGCAGTAGGAATGTTAGCAAATACAGGAATTCAATTGGCTGTAGATGCTTATGGACCTATTTGTGATAATGCAGGAGGTATAGCAGAAATGGCAGAATTGCCAAGTGAAGTACGTGAACGTACAGATAAATTAGATGCTGTAGGTAATACTACCGCAGCAGTAGGAAAAGGGTTTGCAATTGCGTCGGCAGCCTTAACAGCTTTAGCGCTTTTTGCAGCGTTTATGAAAACAGCAAACGTAACGGCTATCGATGTGTCTCATCCAGGAATTATGGCAGGACTTTTAGTAGGAGCTATGTTACCTTTTGTATTTTCTGCTTTATCTATGAATGCAGTGGGGCGTGCGGCTATGGCTATGATAGAAGAAGTCCGTCGTCAATTTAGAGATATTCCAGAATTAAAAGCGGCTTTAGGTGTGATGAGAAAATATGACTCAGATATGACTAAAGCTTCTCCAGAAGATCGTGCTATTTTTGACAAAGCCGATGGTGTTGCAGATTATGGTAAATGTATCGATATTTCTACAAAAGCATCGATTAGAGAAATGGTGTTACCAGGATTATTAGCTATTGCGGTGCCTGTAGCAGTTGGTTTTATTGGTGGTGCAGAAATGTTAGGAGGATTACTTGCGGGAGTAACATCTTGTGGGGTATTAATGGCTATTTTTCAGTCTAACGCCGGTGGTGCATGGGATAATGCTAAAAAAACAATAGAAGAACAAGGTAGAAAAGGTACAGATGCACATAAAGCTGCAGTTGTAGGAGATACTGTTGGGGATCCGTTTAAAGATACCTCAGGACCGTCTTTAAACATTCTTTTAAAATTAATGTCGGTAGTTGCTTTAGTTATTGCTCCAAGTATTGCGTTAACAGCAGATAATTTAGCGAATTATAATACCGAGGGTCTTACTAATCAAACTGAAGTAATTCAAGAGGTTAGAAGAGAAATTGAGATTAGTGTTGATGAAACTGGCGAAAAAGTTGCAGAAGTAACCGTTATAAAAACAGTAGATGGTAAAGAGATTATTGAAACTGTAGTTTATGAAGGTGAAGATGTAAATCAATTCATTAAAAACAGAAGAAAATAAATGCTGAATTAGGTATATTTAAAACCGTCTAGAAAGTAATTTTTTAGACGGTTTTTTTAATATCTAATTTTTATTAAATTTAATAATAAACCGGTATTTTTACACTAAGTTTTATGGTTAAAAATGTTTAAAAAAGATCCTTTACAAATAATTGCATTTCAGAGTTACGGAACACATTCGCGATTTTATTTACGCGGGCGTGCACTAGAAGATGAAACAATAGATTTGGAGCAGAAGGGGTTATTCAAACTTCTAATAAATACTTATAAACGCTTTGAAAGTGACGAGGTGAAAAACGTAGAATTAAATCTGCGTTTGCCAAATAATAAGGTTGTTAAAGTAAAAACAGATTCTCACGGTTATTTTAAATCAGAAGAAACACTTCAAGATTTAAATACTCTTACCAATAAAGAAGGTTGGTTAAAAGTTATTGCGTCTTATAACGATGTAAATATTAAACGAAAAATTACCAAAGAAAATAGATTTCCTGCCGAAATTTTAATTCCTTCTATGTCTGCAGAATATGGAGTAATTAGCGATATAGACGATACTATAATTCATACAGGCGTTGCCTCGTTTCTAAAATGGCGTGTACTTATAAATACTTTTTTTAAAGGGGCTTTTAAACGCATTCCTTTAGAAGGTGCTGCGGCATTTTATCATATGTTACATCGCGGGGCTTCGGGGACGAATGCCAATCCTATTTTTTACGTGAGTCATAGTCCGTGGAACTTATATAGGTATTTAGAATTTTTTCTAAAAACGAACAATTTTCCTAAAGGACCGATTTTGTTACGGAGTATGAATAGTATTTTTAAAAGGAAAAAAACTAGCGAAAAGCCTGAAAAGCAAAAGGAGATTATAAATATTTTGAAAATGTATCCCGAACTAAACTTTATTCTTATTGGGGATAGTGGCGAACATGATGCCGATATTTATATAGAGATTGCAGAATTATTTCCGAAACGTATTTTAGCTATTTATTTAAGATCTGTAGATCACAAGGAAAAAAGTATCCGTGTAAAAGGGCTATTCGACACTTATAAAACAACACCAGCTTTATTAGTAAATTCTAGTAAAGAGGCTATAGATCATGCAAAAGCAAGTGGGTTTATTAAGTAATATGTTAGAATAAACCGTTTATTTCGGCATCAATTCTGTTAATTACATAACCTAAATCTTCAGGATTGTCTACAAAATCTAAATTGTCTACATCTATAATTAAAAGTTTTCCTTTGTTGTATCCATGTATCCAAGCCTCGTAACGTTCGTTCAATCGGCTTAAGTAATCAATGCTAATTGAGTTTTCGTAATCACGACCACGTTTTTGAATTTGTCCTACTAAATTTGGTATAGAACTTCTTAAGTAAATTAATAAATCTGGTCCTTGAACTACAGATTCCATTAAATCGAAAAGCGAGCGGTAATTCTCAAAGTCACGATTTGTCATTAAGCCCATAGCGTGTAAGTTAGGGGCGAAAATATGAGCATCCTCGTAAATTGTTCGGTCTTGAACTATATCTTTTCCGCTTTCTCTAATCTGAAGGACTTGTCTGAAGCGGCTGTTTAAAAAGTACACTTGAAGATTAAAACTCCAACGTTCCATCTGGTTATAAAAATCGTCTAAATACGGGTTATCTACAACATCCTCTAATTGGGCTTCCCAGTTAAAATGTTTCGCTAGTAATTTGGTTAGCGTCGTTTTTCCAGCGCCAATATTTCCGGCAATTGCAACATGCATAGCTTATGAGGTTTTTAAATGGAATTGATTCAGAGTTTTCAGGTTGTAAATATACAAGGTTTCATTGGTAAGCAAAAACTGTTTTATTAATAAATCGGGTAAGTTTATTTTAATAAAACTAGAAGTGTCTTTTTTTAAGTAAAATAATTCGTTGTCTTTTTGAAGGACAATATTTTCGTTGCTTTCATCCAATTTTGTAAATCCTTCATTTTTAATTTTTTGAACCAATGAGCCTACATAATTAAACTGATATAAATACTCTTTAGTAAGTAGCCAACACCAATTGTAGTTACTTGTAATATCTAAGACTTCAGAGTTTATAGGCGTAGTCGACGCGCGAAGGGTGTTTGTTTTATAATCGAAAAGTTCTAATTGTTGTGTGTTGTCATTAAATAACCACAGCGTTGTGTCGTAACCCGTAGATACATGCGAAGGATTTCTATAAGGTGAAATACTATTGAAATCTATTTTGAAAATTTCGGCCAAGCGATTATCTAGAATAATAATCGTATTAAAATTTCGATAAAAAAGATTTAACCGTAATGGATTAAATGTGTTTACATCGTTAATGTGTCCAAGTTGAAGATTGGTATAATGTAAGGTTTGTTGTGGTGATTGCTTAGAAAATTCGTTCTGATTGATATAATAAGTAGTTCCTAAATTATCAGCGTCAACAAACTCCGTAACATCTAGTTTAGACGATGTTTTCAAGGTTGCTGTTACAGTGGTCTGACTGTGTAGAACTAGAGTTGAAAGCAAGAAGATGTAAAGGGTAAATTTCATAGGTGAAAAGTACAAAATTACTATCATTATTTTATTGAATACTTCAAGATGAATTTGTTGAAGCTGTTTATCAGAATAAAAATCGATAAAGCATTAAACGAATCATAAAATTTAAAGTCTTAATACAATATAGGAACCTAAATTAATTACAATCAAATATGAAATCACAATTTTTTAAACTCGCATTAGTATGTGTAATCACAGCAATTACTTCGCAAGTAAATGCACAGGCAGATTTTCAAGGAAAAGCGTATTATGAATCTAAAACGACTGCCCAAATGCCAGATTTTGGAGACAGACAAATAAGTGAAGAGCAGAAAAAAAGGATTGCAGAGCGTATGAAATCGATGTTAGAAAAAACATATATTTTATCGTTTAATCGTTCAGAATCAATTTATAAAGAGGAAGAAAAATTAGAGTCAGTTTCAAGTGGTGGCGGAAGAGGATTTAGAGGTTTAGATCTTTCTGCAGGACCGCAATACAAAAATATAAAAACCAATCAGGTTATTGTTGATCAAGAGTTTTTTGGAAAACAATTCTTAATTAAAGACAGTTTGCCAAAGTTTGCTTGGAAAATGGAAAGTGAATCTAAGCAAATCGGGCAGTATACATGTTTTAAAGCTACAGCCGTAAAAGTAGTAAGTAATGCAGATGTAATAGGTTTTGGAGGTCCTAGAAGAGGTGAAGATGACGATAAGAAAGACGACAAAGAAACAACAAAAGAAATTGTAGTAACGGCTTGGTACACGCCTCAAATTCCGGTTAATCAAGGGCCAGGAGATTACTGGGGTTTACCAGGTTTAATTTTAGGAATTAATGCTGATAAAACAACAATTCTATGTTCTAAAATTGTGTTGAACTCTAAAGACGATGCTGAAATTACAGCACCTAAAAAAGGAAAAGAGGTTACGCAAGCAGAATATGATAAGATTGTAGCAGAGAAAATGGTAGAAATGCGTGAAATGCGAGGTAATCGTGGTCCAGGAGGTAGAAGACGCTAATTAATAGTACTGAAGATTAAAGAATAAAAACGAGACATGAAAAATGTATTAATAGTACTGTTGCTGTTTGCTGTAAACTTAAGTTTTGGGCAATTAAAATTAGAAGGTGTTGTTAAAGATAGCATTGGAAACCCTTTAGAATTGGCAAATATTATTGCCATAAATACCGAAAGTCAAGCATTAGAATCTTATGGGATTACCGATCAAGATGGTGTTTATAAATTAGCAGTGTCTAAGAATTCTAAATATAATGTTCAGGTGAGTTATATAGGAATGAAAACCGAACAGATTGCTATTGAAACTACAGATAAAAATGTCTATAAAACATTTGTATTAAGTAGCGATAATGCTTTAGATGAAATCGAATTGACTTACGAAATGCCTGTTACCGTAAAGGGAGATACCATTGTTTATAATGCTGATTCATTTAAAAACGGTACAGAACGTAAACTGGAAGATGTATTAAAGAAATTACCGGGAGTAGAGATAAACGACGACGGACAAATCGAGGTAGAGGGAAATGTCGTGACTAAAGTTATGGTAGATGGTAAAGATTTTTTTGATGGCGATTCTAAATTGGCAACAGAAAATATTCCCTCTAATGCAGTAGATAAGGTTGAGGTTTTAAAGAATTTTGCAGAAATAGGACAATTACGAACTGTAACTAATAATCAAGATAATGTTGCTATAAATATTAAATTAAAAGAAGGTAAAAAGAATTTCTGGTTCGGAGATATCACTGCTGGGGCTGGAGTAGCAGACGAAGATGGTTTGTATGTGGTTCAGCCAAAACTGTTTTATTATAGTCCAAAGTACAGTATTAACATTATTGGAGATTTAAATAATATAGGAGAAATAGCTTTTACAAGACGAGATTATTTCAATTTCACAGGTGGTTTTAAAGCTCCAAGCAGAAGTAGTGGTACAAATATAGATTTAGGTTCTAATAGTCTTGGATTTGCTTCACTTCAGAATAATAGGGCGCAGGATATTAATACCAAATTTGGTGCAGCAAATTTTAGTTACTCACCTAAAGAAACGCTAACGTTTAGTGGTTTTGGAATTTTTGTAAGTAATAGAATTGGTCTTCAAGAAAATAATAGTATTACTTATACAAACACCGATTTGGGTGTGCCAGACGAAATTACAGAAAGTAAAACACAACAAAGTAGCGATTTGGGCATGTTAAAACTTAGTGTAGGTTATCAGCCTAATGAAAATAACCAGCTAGATTACGATGTTGTAGGTAGGTTGTCTAAAGAGAATCAAGATCAAGTAGAGGTATCCTCAATAATTGGAAATACGTTACAAAATGAATCGTCTAGTCCGTATAGTATCAATCAGAATTTAAATTATTATTACACGTTAAGTGATAAACACATTTTTGCTTTTGAAGGTCAGCATTTATGGCAAGACGAAGATCCTTTTTACAATGCAATTATTGAAGAAAAAAGCACTTATGTAGATGCTGCGGATGCATTGGGATTAGATAATTTGCAGATGGATTATAATGTGAATCAGGATAAGCGTGTAAAATCTAATCAGTTAGATGCTAAAGTAGATTACTACAATGTGTTAAATGCTAAGAGTAATATAAATTTCACTTTAGGAACAATTTACAGTCAACAGAAATTTAATTCAAGCATTTTTCAAGTTTTAGACGATGGTTCTACTTTCGATCCTACACCCACTATTAACGATGGATTAGGTGTAAATAATATAGATTATACATTTTCAGATGTGTACGTTGGGGCACATTATACGTTAAAAACAGGTATATTTACAATTACTCCAGGTGCTACAATGCATAGTTATAGCAGTAACAACGAACAGTTTGGTGAAAAGTATAATGATAACTTTTTTAAGTTTCTTCCAGATTTAGATGTGCGTCTTCAGCTTAAAAAGAGTGAACAATTATCGCTTAGCTATAATATGGAAACACAATTCACCGATGTTACGCAATTAGCAATAGGCTTAGTAATGAATGATTACAATTCATTTTTCTACGGAAATGAAGGTTTAGATAATGCCATTTCTCACGCCGTGCGATTACGATATTCTAGTTTTAACTTATTTAATTACACCAATGTGTTTGCGAATATTAACTATAATAAAAGTATAGATAACATTAGAAATATAACAAATTTCGAAAGTGTAATTCGATCTAATTCACCATTCAATTCGGCTTACGCAGATGAAACGCTATCTGCTAGCGGAAGGTTTCAAAAACAAGTTGGTAAATTTAGAGCTTCTGCAAACGCACAGTTTAATTACTCTAAGTTTAATCAGTTTATTCAAAATGAAAGATCTATAAACGAGAATTACACCCAAAATTATGGTTTAGAATTAAGTTCTAATTTTAGAGATGCACCTAATTTTGAGATTGGTTATAATTATAGTATACAAGATTCAGATCAAGGCGATAGACGTACAAAATATTTTACATCTTCTCCTCGTGTAGAGTTTGATGCCCTAATTTGGAAGGTGCTTACATTTAAAACAGATTATACGTATAATGATTTTAGAGATGAAGATGCTTCAATAAACAATTACGAATTTTGGAATGCCTCTTTAGCTTATAGAAAAGATGAAGATAGTAAATGGGAATTTGAACTGAAAGCAACAAACTTATTAAATACAAAAACGCAAAGTCAGAGTAGTGTAAGCGATATTTCTGTAAGTGCAACAGATTATTTTATTCAGCCAAGATATGTTACATTACGAGCTGTGTATTCTCTATAAAGGTGTTTAAACTGAGATGATTTTAAAATTATTTTAAGTTCTTATTTATTCAGTATCAAGGCTTAAAATAAATATTGTAAAAAACGATAAATTTTTTATTTGAAATATTAAAAAAAGGTATATATTTGCATCCGGTTTTGGGGAGATACTCAAGCGGCCAACGAGGGCAGACTGTAAATCTGCTGACTACGTCTTCGTAGGTTCGAATCCTACTCTCCCCACAAAAAAGCAAGCTATTATAGCTTGCTTTTTTATGATTATACTTTTTAAGGTTGCATAAGTATTTTGTATAAATCAAGCTCATTGTCTAGTAAGTATGCTGCATTTTGGATTTCAACTTTATTAAACGTTGTGAAATTACATCCATCTTCAGATTTACGTGTGGCATCTACATAAAGGTTAAAAATAGTTTCATCTTCAACTTTTAATTCAAAATTTACAATTTCGGTTTGCCATCCAACAGAATTAATATCAATTATATTGTAATTGTCTTCAGTAATAAAAGTAAATTCTACAGGAGTATTTTCGTTTAAGATGTTGATAAGTGTAATGTCTTCAGCCTTAAATGTACCGTTTGTAAATAAGTTTTCTTCTGTTGTTGCATCAACAATTTCAAAGTAAAACGGATTGGGTGGTGTAAAGCAATCTACTGTATCGTCTTGACTGCAACTAAAACAAAGAAGTGTACAGATTAAGAAAAAAAATAGTGTTTTCATGGTATTAAGTCAAGCTATAAGATTGATACTAACTGCTGTAAATGTGCAAAAAAAAAGCCATCCTCAATTAAGAAAATGGCTTTTATATATTACGATATAATTATTATAAGTTGAATGCAGCTTTAACCACATCTACGTAATCTAATTTTTCCCAAGTAAATAATTCTACATCTAAAGTTGTAGATTCTCCATTTGGTTGTACAAACGTTTTTGTAACTGTTTCAGGTTGTCTTCCCATATGTCCGTAAGCAGCAGTTTCGCTATACATAGGTTGACGTAATTTTAAACGTTTTTCTATTTCGTTAGGACGCATATCGAATATGCTAGAAATTTTATTAGCAATTTCTCCATCCGTCATGTTGAATGGGCATGTACCGTAAGTGTTTACGTAAATTCCCATAGGTTCAACAACACCAATAGCGTAAGATACTTGTACTAATATTTCTTCGCAAACACCTGCAGCAACTAAGTTTTTTGCAATATGTCTTGTGGCGTAAGCCGCACTACGATCTACTTTACTTGGGTCTTTCCCAGAGAATGCGCCACCACCATGAGCACCTTTTCCACCGTAAGTATCTACAATAATCTTACGACCAGTTAAACCTGTGTCTCCATGAGGTCCACCAATTACGAACTTTCCTGTAGGGTTAATGTGGTATTTAATATTGTCGTTAAATAGGTTTTGAATTTGCTCTGGTAACTTAGCGATTACACGAGGAATTAAAATTTTAATAATATCCTCACGAATTTTAGCCAACATAGCGTCGTCTGTTCCAAAATCATCGTGTTGCGTAGAAATTACAATGGCTTCTATACGCTGTGGTACGTTGTCGTCGCTATATTCAATAGTAACCTGGCTTTTTGAGTCTGGACGTAAATATGTAATGTCTGAATTTTCGCGTCTTAAAGCGGCTAATTCTTTTAATAACATATGCGATAAGTCTAAAGCTAAAGGCATGAAGTTTTCGGTTTCGCTAGTGGCGTAACCAAACATCATTCCTTGGTCTCCTGCTCCTTGTTCTTCTTTAGTTTCTCTATCGACACCTCTGCTAATATCATCAGATTGTTCGTGGATTGCAGAAAGTACACCGCAAGAATTACCATCGAACATATACTCGCCTTTAGTGTAACCGATTTTATTAATCGTGTCTCTTGCTATTTTTTGAACGTCTAAATAGGTTTTAGATTTTACTTCACCAGCAAGAATAACTTGACCCGTAGTTACTAAAGTTTCGCAAGCAACTTTAGATTCACTATCGAATGCTAAGAAATTATCTATTAAAGCGTCGCTTATTTGGTCTGCAACTTTGTCTGGGTGTCCTTCCGACACACTTTCGGAGGTAAATAAATATGCCATAATCTAATTTAAATTATTAAATATGGAGGGGATTTGACGAAAACGTCTCAGGAAGTAAATACTGTCCTTTAGCATTTTTTATGGAGGTTGCAATCAGTCAAATCTTTCCTCGTTATTAGGTAGCAAAAGTACGTATAATATTAGAAATTCAAAATATCATGCTGTTAATTAAACCTAAAAATTAAAAAAGGCTTTAGAATCTAAATTCTAAAGCCTTTAATTTATGTGTAAACGACTGTTTAGTGTTCGTTCATTCTAAAGTCTGGATATGCATCCATACCGTGCTCGTGTGCATCTAATCCTTCAATTTCTTCTTTTTCAGAAACACGAATTCCCATTGTTTTCTTAAGAGTAAAGATAATTATAAATGAGGTAACAATACAAAATACTGCGTAACTAGCAACTCCAATTAATTGGCTGATAAACTGATCCATTCCAGCTAAATTACCGAAAATACCAACAGCTAAAGTTCCCCAGATACCACAAATTAAGTGTACAGCGATAGCTCCAACAGGATCGTCTAATTTTACTTTATCAATAAAACTTACAGCAAAAACAATTAAAGCTCCTGCAACTGCCCCAATAATAATAGCATCTGTAGGACTCATTTGGTCTGCTCCAGCAGTAATACCTACTAATCCTCCAAGAATACCATTTAAGAACATTGTTAAGTCTAAGTTTTTAAACATTGCAGTAGAAACTAACATACAAACTACTCCTCCGGTAGCAGCTGCTAAACATGTTGTAACTAAAGTTAAAGATGTTAATCCTGGGTCTGCAGATAATACAGAACCACCGTTAAAACCAAACCAACCTAACCAAAGAATTAATACTCCGGCAGTAGCTAATGGGATGTTATGACCGGGAATCGCTTGAGGTTTTCCGTCTTGGAATTTTCCAATACGAGGACCTAATAAGCAAACAGCTATAACTGCTGCCCATCCTCCAACAGAGTGAACAAGTGTAGACCCTGCAAAATCGTAAAACCCTAATTCATCTAAGAATCCGCCACCCCATTTCCAAGATCCAGCAATTGGGTAAACGAAACCTACGTATACAATAGCAAAAATCATGAAAGGCACAATTTTCATACGTTCAGCTACGGCTCCAGAAACAATAGTTGCTGCAGTAGCTGCGAACATCCCTTGGAATAAGAAATCTGTCCAGTATGTGTAGCCTTCGTTATATGCTAAATCTAATGCGCCGTCTGCAGTAAGCGGAGAGTCTAATCCGAATCCAGCAAATCCTATAAATCCATTAAATTCTCCAGGGTACATTAAATTAAATCCTACTAAACAATAGAGTAAGAGTCCAATACAAATTATAAAAATATTTTTAAAAAGTATGTTAAGGGTGTTTTTTTGACGTGTTAAGCCTATCTCTAAAAATGCAAATCCAAGGTGCATAAAGAAAACAAGCGCTGTACAGACCATCATCCATACATTATTAATAGTTAATCCTTCCATATTAAAAGTTTATTTGTTTATTATTTTAAAGTTTCTCCTCCTTTTTCTCCTGTTCTAATTCTGTAACATTCTGTAATGTCCGACACGAATACTTTTCCGTCACCTACATCTCCTGTTCGCGCTGCTTTAAGGATGGTTTTAATTGTAATGTCTTCAAAGCTGTCGTTAACTACTATAGAAAGGTATCTGCGTTGTATGTCGCTGGTGCTATAGCTAACACCTCTATATACATGTCCTGTTTTCTCGTTTCCAAGTCCGGTTACATCCCAGTAAGCGAAAAAATTAACACCGATTTCATGAAGTGCTTTTTTTACTTCAGTGAATTTAGATTTTCTAATAATTGCTTCTATTTTTTTCATAATTAAAAAAGGTTTATCATTTTAGTTAATTTGAATGTATTCATAAATTTTTAGTTTTTGAAATGTTGTTACGTTAAAAGATGCCTTGTTTTGGGCAAGGCATCTTTTTGAGTGTTATAACTTTAAGGGTTTATTCTTCAAACTCTCTTGTTCTTTTTCCGTGGTAAGCAATAGAACCGTGTTCAGAAATATCAAGACCTGCAATCTCTTCTTCTTCGGTTACTCTTAATCCACCACAAGTTTTCTTGATAATTGTAAGGAATACGTACGATAATACGATTGCCCAGAATGCGTATGCAACAACTCCTATAGCTTGAGCTAATAATTGAGAAGCGCCACCACCATTAAATAATCCAATACCAGTATCTCCGTCGATACCCCAAAGTCCGATAACTAAGGTTCCCCATACTCCGGCTACACCGTGTACTGAGATTGCACCAACAGCATCGTCTACTTTTAATGTTTTTTCAATGAAACCAATAGATAATACTACTAGAATACCTCCAATTAATCCAGCTAAGACAGCACCACCTTCGCTCATGTTTCCACAACCAGCAGTAATACTAACTAAACCAGCAAGAGCTCCGTTTAATGTCATTGATAAATTTGGTTTACCGTTTTTAAACCAAGTAAATAATAAAGCACTTAATGCTCCGGCAGAAGCTGCTAAGTTGGTTACTAAGACAACTTGTGAAGCAGCAACAGAATCGTCGCCTCCCCAAGCTAATTGAGAACCACCGTTAAATCCGAACCATCCTAACCAAAGGATGAAAACTCCTAAAGTGGCATACATTTGGTTGTGACCGTGCATTTCTACAGGCTTACCGTTAAGGAATTTTCCAATTCTTGGACCTACCATCCAAGCAGCAACTAAAGCTGCCCAACCTCCTACAGAGTGTACGATAGATGATCCTGCGAAATCGATAAATTCAGCTGGCATCCATTCAGCATTTAGCCATCCGCCATTCCATTCCCATCCACCTGCGATAGGGTAGATTAGAGCGGTTAATATGATGCTAAAAATAGCATACGTTGTGTATTTTGTACGTCCAGCAATTGCTCCAGATACAATAGTTGCAGTTGTTGCAGCGAATACTGTTTGGAAGAATAAATCTGCTGGTCCTTGAGAGAAGATAAATCCACTCCAGTGAAAGAATCCTCCTTCTGTAACATCGGCACCGTACATTAAAGAGTATCCGATAAACCAGAAAGCTAAAGATCCTACAGCAATATCCAAGAAATTCTTCATGGCAATATTTACTGCGTTTTTAGAATCTGTCATTCCAGATTCTACAAGGAAAAACCCTGCTTGCATAAAGAATACTAAAATACCTGCAATAAGCATCCAAAGCATTCCCATGTCATCTTTTACAGATGCGGCAACAGCGGCAGCATCTTGTAGGGCAGGTGTTGAGTTTAATAATAACATCATAAATAAAATATTAAGGTTAGTAATTAGCGACAGTTAGGTTAGACGTGGTTGTCTAGGTTAGGGAGTTTATTTTATCTTATTTAGAATGCGTATATAGCAGCTACAGTGAAAGCAGCTAAATTATCTGTAGCAACTCCATCATTATCTAAGTATGGTGTAGCGTCAGACCATGAATCTAATCTAATTTCTGGTTTAATAATTAAACTTTCAATAGTGTAACTTCCGGTTAAGGTTAATCCAAAAACACTAGAGGTATCCCCTTCTTCAGCGTGATACCCAAAATACTCACCTCTTAAACCTACTGCAAAAGCATCGCTAGTTGTATATTGTGGGTATAAGGCTACGCCATAAAATCCATTGGTAAAGTCGTCAGCTAATTCATTTCCATCATCATCAAAAACATAAGAAGTTGTTTCGTAAGCAGCATTAATTCCTAAGTAGAAAGCATCAGTTAAATCGAAACCACCTGTGTAGTCTATTTCGAAACCTAATCCGCTATTGGCTCCGCTATCGTAGTACAAGTTCAAGTATTGTCCTTTGTATCCTAACTGTGCGCCTAAAGCGTATTCTCCATCGTAAGATGTGTTGTTAACATCCCAAGGGTTTGTTACAGCAAGCATTAAACTAAAATCATCTGAAATTGCAAAATCAGCTTTTAAACCCATATGCGAAAATGGTCCGCTTGAGAATAAGTAAGACGTACTGTAGTTAAAGTTTGCAGCAGGTGCAATAACTTCGTAACCTAAAAAGGTGTTAAAACGACCAAACGTTAATGTTGTTTTGTCAGATACATTCCAATACACGTATGCTTGGTTTACTATTCCATCTAAAATATCTGTATTAAAAGTAGCAGCAGCACCTCTTGGTCCAACTACTAAATCAAGGACAGCTCCTGTTTTTGCACCTTCGTAAGAAAAAATAACATTACCCATTCCTAAAGCGAAACCACTTTGGTCTGCAAATGCAGTTCCGAAAGATTGGCCTTCATTGTCGGGAGCTGTTAAGTAAGTTTGGTAATACGCGTCTACGCTACCGCTAATTGTAAATTTTTTAGTTTCAATTGTTTCTACTTCTTCTACTTCAATTATTGTGTCCTGAGCATAAATGCTGATTGTAGCAAAAAGGAGTGCTAGTGTAAAGATTTTTTTCATATTAAATTGAATTGTTGAGTTAATGTTGAGCCAAATCTAAGTAAAAAGTATTTACACCCACAAAAAAATAGGGGGTTAAGGTTTATTTTTATGATTAAATCATTTTTACCCCTGAAAAAATGAGGGTATCTTAAATAATTGTTAACAAAAGTTAATTTTGAAAAATATAATTTTAGCGAAACTTGAATTAATTATTCATTTTGGTGAATATTATGTATTGAAATTATCTTACTGTTAAGAAGACTTATGCTTATTATTAAATTTGTTGCGTTTTTGTAGTTTGTAACGATAATGAATTCGTAAATTAAATCCCTAATTAATTGTAATAAGAAAATAAAAGTTTAAGTATACCTATAATGTCATAAAAGTTTAATGCCAATTATTATGGTAAAAAGTATACTACTATATTAGTGCTTGCTAGTAGCAAAAATTAACTAAAATATTAATGATTATGTTGAAGAAACAGGGGCTGTATTTGCCAGAATTTGAACACGACAATTGTGGTGCGGGATTTATATGTAGTTTAACCGGAAGTAGATCTAACGATATTATCCATAAAGCACTTGAGATATTAGTAAAGTTAGAGCACAGGGGAGCTGTAAGTGCCGATGGTAAAACAGGGGATGGAGCTGGTATTTTAATTGATATCCCTCATGACTTCTTTGTAAAGTATTGTGATTTTGAATTGCCTGCTCGTGGAGAGTATGCGGTAAGTAATATGTTCTTACCTAAAAAAGATAACCAACGTAAATTCTGTGTCGATACGTTCGAAAAATGTATTGCAGAACAGGGACTTACATTATTAGGGTGGAGAAATGCTCCGGTTAATAATAAAGTGATTGGTAAAATTGCAGCAGCAAGTGAGCCTTTTATTAAGCAAGTATTTGTAGGTAAAAGTCATCCAGAGCAATCTGAGTTTGAATTCAATCTTAAATTGTTTTCAGCACGTAAAATTGCTGAGCATGCAGTATATAACTCAAAATTATCTGAATCTTCATTTTTCTATTTTCCAAGTTTATCAACCAAAACTATTATATACAAGGGATTATTAGTTCCTGAAGATATCAAAGAATACTATTTAGATTTATTAAACCCACTTTTAGATGCTAAACTGGCTTTAGTACACCAACGTTTCTCAACAAACACATTCCCAACATGGGATTTAGCTCAGCCTTTCCGTTATATGTGTCATAATGGTGAAATTAACACATTAAGAGGAAATGTATCGCGTATGTTTTCTCGTGAAGAAATCATGAAAAGCGATTGGTTTGGAGACGATATTAAACGTGTAATTCCTACAATACTAAGAGGTAAGTCGGATTCTGCTTCTATGGATATGGTTGTAGAATTGTTGTTAATGACAGGACGTTCTTTGCCTGAAGTTATGATGATGTTAGTGCCAGAAGCATGGGAGAAAAACAACACCATGTCTGATGCTAAAAAAGCATTCTACGAATTTAACTCGTGTTTAATGGAACCATGGGATGGTCCTGCATCTATTCCGTTTACCGATGGAAGTTATATTGGAGCTGTATTAGATAGAAATGGTTTACGTCCGTCTCGTTACACGGTTACAAAAGATGATTTTGTAATTATGTCTTCAGAAACAGGGGTTGTAGATATCAAGCCAGAAAATATTAAATTCCACGGTCGTTTAGAGCCAGGAAAAATGTTTTTAGTTAATATGGACGAAGGTCGTATTATTAACGATGAAGAAATTAAAGAGAAAATTGCAACGCAGCATCCGTATAGAAAATGGTTAGATAAAAACTTAATTCACTTAAAAGATATTCCTTATAGTGATGAGCCTATTACTCACGAAGAAGAAGATCTAGTTGTAAGACAAAGTGTATTTGGATATACTCAGGAAGATTTAAATACCATTATTTTGCCAATGGCACAAGGTGGTAAAGAACCAATAGGTTCTATGGGTAGCGATACACCAATTGCTATTTTGTCTGAGCGTCCACAATTAATATATAACTACTTTAAGCAGTTGTTTGCTCAAGTAACAAACCCACCGTTAGATGGTATTCGTGAAGAGTTAATTACAGACATTAGTTTAACATTAGGTAGTGATACTAATATTTTTGAAATCAACGAATTTCACTGTCGTAAATTAAAAATTCAGAACCCTGTAATTTCTAAGCAGGATTTAGATAAAATAAAAAATCACGATAAAAGTCCAGACTATCAAGTTACATCTATTGCAATATTGTATGATGTAACTAAGGGAGTTAACGGATTAGAAGATCGTTTAGAAGCTATTGTAGATACAGCAGAAAAGGCGATTGATTCTGGAACCAATATTATTATTCTTTCAGATAGAAATGTAAGTAAAGATAAGGCGCCAATTCCTGCATTATTAGCATGTTCTTATGTTAATCATGCTTTATATAAGCGTGGAAAGCGTTCTCAAATTAGTTTAATTATAGAGTCTGCAGAACCTCGTGAAGTGCATCATTTTGCCCTGTTATTTGGTTATGGTGCAAGTGCAATTAACCCATATATGGTTAACGAAATTGTTGAAAAACAATTAGAATCTCAAGATCTTACAGGATTAGAATTCGAAGAAGCTATTTCTAATTATAATATCGCTGTAGGAAAAGGAATTTTAAAGGTGATGAACAAAATTGGTATCTCTACCTTAAATTCTTATCGCGGGTCTCAACTTTTCGAATGTATTGGTATTAATACTAAAGTTGTAGAAAAGTACTTTCCAACAACAGCAACGCGTATTCAAGGTATTGGTTTAAATGAAATTGAAAAAGAAATTTCTGAACGTCATAAATTTGCATATTCAGTTCGTGATATCGATGCTAATTTAGATTTAGAAATTGGTGGACAATACAGATGGAGACGTAACGGAGAAAAGCATTTATTTAACCCGTTAACTATTGCTAAATTACAAGAGTCTGTTCGTACTAATAAGAAGTCTACGTATAAAGAATATGCAGAACTTGTAAATAATCAGTCAAAAGATTTAATGACGATTCGTGGTTTATTTGAATTTACAAACTACGATCCAATTTCAATAGAAGAAGTAGAGCCTTGGACAGAAATCGTAAAACGTTTTAAAACGGGAGCGATGTCTTACGGATCTATTAGTAAAGAAGCACACGAGAATTTAGCCATTGCAATGAACCGTATTGGTGGAAAAAGTAATTCTGGTGAAGGTGGAGAAGATCAAGAACGTTTTTACAAAGATCCTGATGGAGATTGGAAAAACAGTGCAATTAAGCAAGTCGCTTCAGGGCGTTTTGGAGTAACTTCTAATTACTTAACAAGTGCAAAAGAGATTCAGATTAAAATGGCGCAAGGAGCGAAGCCTGGAGAAGGTGGGCAATTACCTGGGCCAAAAGTGAATCCTTCAATAGCAAAAACACGTAATTCTACTCCTTATGTAGGATTAATTTCGCCACCACCACATCACGATATTTATTCAATTGAAGATTTATCTCAGTTAATTTACGATTTAAAATCGGCTAACAGAGAAGCTAGAGTAAACGTAAAACTTGTATCTGAAGTTGGTGTTGGAACAGTAGCAGCCGGTGTTGCAAAAGCAAAAGCCGATGTTATTTTAGTGTCAGGTTTCGATGGTGGAACAGGAGCATCTCCATTAACATCATTAAAACACTGTGGTTTACCATGGGAATTAGGTATTGCCGAAGCACAGCAAACTTTAGTAATGAACGACTTAAGGAACCGTATCGTTTTAGAATGTGATGGTCAGTTAAAAACAGGTCGTGATGTTGCTGTAGCATGTTTATTAGGAGCTGAAGAATTTGGTTTCGCAACAGCACCTTTAGTTGCTTCAGGTTGTATTATGATGCGTGTGTGTCACTTAAATACATGTCCTGTTGGAATTGCAACTCAAAACCCAGAATTACGTAAGAAATTCAAAGGGAAGCCAGAGCACGTTGTTAACTACATGTATTTTGTAGCACAAGAATTACGTGAAATTATGGCACAATTAGGATTTAGAACTATTAATGAAATGGTTGGACAATCTCAAAAATTAGATCGTAACAGAGCTATCGAACATTATAAAGCTTCAGGAATCGATTTAACGCCAATATTACATAGAGTAAAAACAGAACCTTACGTAAAATTATATAATACAGAGAAGCAAGAGCATAATTTAGATGTGCATTTAGACTTCGATATTATTAATCAAGCACACCCGGCGTTATTCCGTAAAGAGAAAACATATTTAGATTTCGATATTACAAATATAGACCGTGCGGTTGGTGCTGTATTGAGTAACGAAATTTCTAAAATTTATGGGGCTCAAGGGTTACCAGAAAATACACTTAACTTAAATTTTACAGGTTCGGCAGGACAGAGTTTTGGAGCATTCTCAACAAAAGGATTAACTATGATTGTTAATGGAAACACGAATGATTATTTAGGGAAAGGATTATCTGGAGCTAAATTAATAATTAAGGTTCCTGAAAAAGCAACAATAGTTCCTGAAGACAATGTAATTACTGGAAACGTAACCTTATACGGAGCAACATCTGGAGAGGTTTATATTAATGGTAAAGCAGGAGAGCGTTTCTGTGTTAGAAACTCGGGAGCTCAAGCGGTTGTTGAAGGTATTGGAGATCACGGTTGTGAGTACATGACAGGTGGTGTTGCAGTTGTACTTGGTGAAGTTGGAAGAAACTTTGGAGCAGGTATGAGTGGTGGAATTGCTTTCGTATTAGATGCTAAAGGTACATTTAGAAATAACTGTAATTCTGAAGCACTTAACTTAGACCCTGTAGTTTTAGATGAAGACATTACTTTATTAAAAACGTTAATTACAAATCATTATAACGCAACTTTAAGTCCGTTAGCACAACGTATTTTAGAACAATGGGAACAATACTTGCCTAAGTTTATCAAGGTTTTACCAGAAGAATATAAGCAAGCTTTAATTAAATTAGAACAAGAAAACCTTGTAACGCAATAGATATTATGGGAAAAATAACAGGATTTTTAGAATATAAACGTGAAGTTGAAGGGTACGAACCAGTTGAAGATCGTATTAAAGATTATAAGGAATTTACAATTCCTTTGTCTGAACCTCATATCAAAGATCAAGGTGCGCGTTGTATGGATTGTGGAATTCCATTTTGTCATAGTGGTTGCCCACTTGGTAATTTAATTCCAGATTTTAACGATAAAGTATATAAAGGAAAGTGGAAAGAAGCTGCGGCGATTTTACACTCTACAAATAATTTTCCAGAATTTACAGGTAGATTATGTCCTGCACCATGTGAAGAAGCATGTGTGTTGGGTATAAATGAAGATCCTGTAACTATCGAGAATATTGAAAAACAAATAGTTGAAACAGCCTTTAAAGAAGGTTGGGTTGTTGCGCATCCGCCAAAAACACGTACTGGTAAAAAAGTGGCGGTTATTGGTGGTGGACCTTCAGGTTTAGCGGCTGCTCAGCAATTAAATCGCGCAGGACATTTGGTGACACTTTTTGAAAGAGACGATAAAGTTGGTGGTTTATTACGATACGGAATTCCAGATTTTAAATTGGAAAAACAAATCATTGATCGTCGTATTCAAGTCATGGAGGAAGAAGGTATTGTGTTTAAAACCAATGCTCATGTTGGTGAAAATGTAGATGCAGAACAACTTAAAAAAGACTTCGATGCAGTGGTGTTATGTGGTGGTGCAACGGTAAGACGTGGTATGCCAATTCCGGGAGCTGAATTAAATGGTGTGGTTCAAGCTATGGATTTTCTTAAGCAAAACAACAAGCGTGTAAGCGGTACCAAAGAGTTTGAAAACGAAATCATGGCTACAGATAAACATGTTATTGTTATTGGTGGTGGAGATACGGGATCAGACTGTATTGGAACTTCTAATCGTCATGGTGCAAAATCTGTAACCAATTTTGAAATCTTAGATAAGCCTTCAGAAGGAAGACCAGCACATCAGCCATGGCCTTATTGGCCAATGAAATTACGTACAAGTACATCTCATAAAGAAGGTGTAGAGCGTTTCTTTAGTATTTCAACTAAAGAATTTTTGGGCGATGAAAATGGTAATTTAAAAGGATTAGTTACTGCTGAGGTAGAATGGATTTTTAAACCAGGCGAGCGTCCGCAATTAAAAGAACTTCCAGGAACCGAAAAAACTTGGGATTGTGATTTAGCATTATTGGCTTTAGGGTTTACAGGTGCAGAAAAAACACTTCCAGAACAATTAGGTTTAGAAATGGATTTTAGAACCAATATTAAAGCCGATACTAACGATTATATGTCTAACGTGCCAGGTGTTTTTGTAGCTGGAGATATGCGTCGTGGACAGTCGTTAATTGTTTGGGCAATTTCAGAAGGAAGACAGGCGGCTTATCACGTAGATAAGTATTTAATGGGTGAATCTAATTTACCTCTTAAAACTGGTATTGATTTACCTCGTGTTTAAATTCGGAATAAAATTGTTAAATAATTTCGTTTTTTATAGGTTGTTAATCTAAGAATTTAGATATTTGAAACACATATGAAAAACATCCTAGTAAATATTATTTCTATTAATGTCGTTGTGATTCGCTCGCAATGTTAATGGAAGTGTGTTTATTATAAAATAAAATTAAAGCCTTCCTGTTTCGGGAAGGCTTTTTTGTTTCAATATTGCACTAAAATTTATAGTGATTTTATACGTTCAATAAAGGTGTAGATTTCTAAAATAATGACATGAAAATGATGTTAAACTTGGGTTTCGACTCAAAATTGAAAAAAAGTCGTTTTTTTATCATAAAAAGAATAAATTGAACATCATATATATTGGGGTTTAAAATGCTGAATATAAGCTGTTTGAATATGTAATTATAATGATGAGTTTAGTCTGAAGGTATCGGATTAAATTCGTTAAAAAATGACAAAAAATTAATTTAGGGCTCTCAAAGGAAATAGAATTAGAGCAAAAGCTTTTATAAACATATGAAAAACTTAAAAAAGTATAGTTACGCAGTCACACAAGATGCATCATTACCTGCTGCTCAAGCCATGTTGCATGCTATCGGTTTAACAGATGAGGATTTGCAGAAGCCTTTTATAGGTATTGCTAGTACAGGGTACGAAGGTAACCCATGTAACATGCATCTAAACGACCTAGCTAAACATGTTAAAAAAGGAACGCAAAATGCAGATATGGTCGGGTTAATTTTTAATACCATTGGTATTAGCGATGGAATATCTAACGGTACTCCAGGTATGCGTTTTTCGTTAGTCTCTAGAGATATTATTGCAGATTCTGTGGAAACTGTTGTAGAAGGAATGAGTTACGACGGCGTTGTAACTGTTGTAGGTTGCGATAAAAATATGCCTGGTGCTTTAATGGGAATGTTACGATTAAACAGACCTTCTGTTTTAGTATATGGTGGTACTATTGCTTCAGGATGTCATAAAGGTGAAAAGCTTGATATTATTTCTGCTTTTGAAGCTTACGGAAAAAAAGTAGCGGGAACTATAGACGATTCAGAGTTTAAAGAAGTGGTACATAAAGCGTGTCCAGGAGCTGGAGCTTGTGGTGGAATGTACACGGCAAATACTATGGCATCTGCAATAGAGGCTTTAGGGATGTCGTTACCATTTAACTCGTCTACACCTGCTGTTGGAGACGATAAATTAAAAGAAAAAGAATGCGTTAAAGCTGGTGAAGCTTTACGTTATTTATTAGAAAACGATATAAAGCCTTCAGACATTGTATCTAAAAAGTCATTAGAAAATGCATTTAGATTAGTTACTGTTTTAGGAGGTTCTACAAATGCAGTACTTCACTTTTTAGCAATTGCTAAAGCGGCTAAAATTGATTTCACTTTAAAAGATTTCAAAAGAATTAGTGATGAGACACCTTTATTGGCAGATTTAAAGCCGAGTGGTAAATATTCTATGGAAGATTTACATGGTGTTGGTGGTATTCCAGGGGTATTAAAATACATGTTAGAAAACGATATGCTTCACGGCGATTGTTTAACAGTAACAGGAAAAACCATTGCAGAAAATTTAAAAGATGTTCCTAATTTAATCGAGGGACAACAAATTATAAAGCCACTTGCTACGCCAATTAAAGAAACAGGACATATTCGTATCCTTTTCGGAAACTTAGCGACTGAAGGTGCCGTTGCAAAAATTACAGGAAAAGAAGGACTTTCATTTAAGGGAACAGCAAATGTTTTTAACAGTGAAACAGAAGTGAATGAAGGAATAGCAAACGGAAAAGTAAAGAAAGGTGATGTGATTATTATTCGTTATGAAGGACCAAAAGGTGCGCCTGGAATGCCAGAAATGCTAAAACCAACATCATCTATTATGGGTGCCGGTTTAGGTAAAGATGTTGCAATGATTACAGATGGACGTTTCTCTGGAGGATCTCACGGATTTGTAGTGGGGCACGTTGCACCAGAAGCTCAAGAAGGAGGAAATATTGCTTTAGTAGAAAACGGTGATATTATTTTTATTGACGCAGAAAATAATACAATAGATATTGAAATCTCTGAAGAATTGTTAGCCAAAAGAAGAGCCAATTGGGTTGCTCCTAAATTGAAAGCAGAACGCGGAGTATTATATAAATATGCGAAAACAGTATCGTCTGCATCAAAAGGATGTGTGACTGATGAATTTTAATTTTTTACTATGAATACAGAAACAGTAAAAACGACAAAGACAACTACCGAGAAAACAGTACGTATTTCAGGTAGTGAGGCTATCATTAAATGTCTTTTAGCCGAAGGTGTTGAAACACTTTACGGGTATCCCGGAGGTGCAATCATGCCAGTTTACGATGAACTTTATAAATATAGAGATCAAATTCATCATGTCTTAACGCGTCATGAACAAGGTGCTGCGCATGCAGCCCAAGGTTATGCGAGAATTTCTGGAAAAGTAGGGGTCGCAATGGCTACTTCTGGTCCAGGAGCCACCAATTTAATTACAGGTATCGCAGATGCTCAAATAGATTCTACGCCTTTAGTCTGTATTACTGGTCAAGTTGCTTCTCACTTGTTAGGGAGTGATGCTTTTCAGGAGACGGATATTGTAGGTATATCTACGCCAGTAACAAAATGGAATGTGCAAATTACCAAAGCTGCAGATATTCCAGAAGTTATGGCTAAAGCATTTTATATTGCTAGAAGCGGACGTCCAGGGCCAGTTCTTGTAGATATTACAAAAGATGCTCAGTTTGAGGAGTTCGATTTTAGTTATGAAAAATGTACTTCGGTACGTAGTTATAAACCCGCTTGTAAAATAGATAGTAACGCTGTTAAAAAAGCCGCAGATTTAATTAATAGTGCTAAAAAGCCTATGATTGTTTGGGGGCAAGGTGTTATTCTTGGTAAAGCAGAGCGCGAATTAAAAGCGGTTATAGAAAAAGCAGGAATCCCTTCTGCTTGGACCATTTTAGGTGCATCGGCAATTCCAACAGATCACCCTTTAAATATAGGTATGGTTGGTATGCATGGTAATTATGCGCCAAATATTTTAACCAACGAGTGCGATGTGTTAATAGCTATTGGTATGCGTTTCGATGATCGTGTTACTGGTAATTTAGAGACTTATGCCAAGCAAGCTAAAGTGATTCATTTTGAAATAGACCCAGCTGAAATTGATAAGAATGTAAAAACAGATGTTGCCGTTCTTGGAAATTCTAAACTGAGTTTAACCGAATTAATTCCGCTTTTAGATGAAAAATCGCATACAGATTGGCATCAAAAATTCAAAGATTTATACGCTATAGAATTCGAAAAAGTAATTCAGCACGACTTACACCCAACTAAAGAAGGGTTAACTATGGGTGAGGTGTTAAATCAGATAAACATACAAACTAAAGGAGATGCAGCTATTGTTTCAGATGTTGGTCAACATCAAATGATTGCATGTCGTTATGCCAAATTCAACAAATCTAAAAGTAATATTACTTCTGGAGGTTTAGGTACAATGGGTTTTGCTTTACCAGCAGCAATTGGAGCTAAAATGGCTGCGCCAGATCGCGATGTTGTGGCAATTATTGGAGATGGTGGTTACCAAATGAATATTCAAGAGTTAGGCACTATTTTTCAGCAAAAAGTACCTGTTAAAATTGTAGTTTTAAATAATGAATTTTTAGGAATGGTGCGCCAATGGCAACAGTTATTCTTCGATAAGCGTTATGCCTCTACAGAAATGACAAACCCAGATTTTGTTGCAATTGCAAAAGGATATTATATAGATGCTAAGAAAATTACAAAACGTGAGGAATTAGCAGATGCAGTAGCAGAAATGATGGCTTGCGAAGGTGCTTATTTCTTAGAAGTTTGTGTAGAGAAGGAAGATAATGTATTCCCAATGATACCAACAGGAGCTTCAGTTTCAGACATTAGATTAAGTTAATTATGGAAGATAACAAAAACATATATACCATATCGATTTACACAGAGAACAATATTGGTCTTTTAAATCGAATTTCAGCAATTTTTCAACGTCGCCACATTAATATTGAAAGTTTAAATACATCAATTTCAGAAATTGAAGGGGTGTCAAGATTTACAATTGTTGTGAAACTAGAAGAAGATAGAATAAAGAAAATTGTTGGTCAGATAGAAAAGCAAGTTGAAGTTATAAAAGCTTACTATCATACAGATGAAGAAACCATCTATCAAGAATCTTGCATGTTCAAATTAAGATCTGATCTTTTGTTTGAAGAACGTGAAATTCAAAATATAATTAAAGAGAGTAACGCTAGAATTGTAACGGTTAATAAGGAGTTTTTTGTACTTGAAAAATCAGGTAAACGAAACGAAATCGAACAATTGTATCGTGAATTTAGTGCCTATGGCATTATGCAATTTGTACGTTCAGGAAGAATTGCAGTAACTAAACAAGAAATGAAAATATCACAAATGCTAGTAGCATTTAATTAATTTAAACAAAATGGCAAATTATTTTAACACCCTATCATTAAGAAACCAATTAGAGCAATTATCACAATGTCGTTTTATGGCATCTTCAGAATTTGAAGATGGTGTAGAAGCATTAAAAGGTAAAAAAATCGTCATTGTAGGGTGTGGCGCACAAGGATTAAATCAAGGGTTAAACATGAGAGATTCTGGATTAGATATTTCTTATGCTTTACGTGCAGCAGCAATTAAAGAAAAACGTGCTTCTTTCGTTAATGCTTCAGAAAATAACTTTACTGTTGGAACTTACGAAGAATTAATTCCAACTGCAGACTTGGTGTTAAACTTAACTCCAGACAAGCAGCATACTAATGTTGTAGAAACGATTATGCCTTTAATGAAAAAAGGAGCAACATTATCTTACTCTCATGGTTTTAATATTGTTGAAGAAGGTACTCAAGTACGTGAAGATTTAACAGTAATCATGGTAGCTCCTAAATGTCCAGGAACAGAAGTTCGTGAAGAATATAAAAGAGGATTTGGTGTACCAACATTAATCGCTGTACACCCTGAAAATGATCCAGAAGGAAAAGGTTTAGCTCAGGCTAAAGCTTATGCAGTTGCAACTGGAGGAGATAGAGCAGGAGTTTTAATGTCGTCTTTCATTGCTGAGGTGAAAAGTGATTTAATGGGAGAGCAAACTATTTTATGTGGAGCGTTACAAACGGGATCTATCTTATGTTTCGACAAAATGGTAGAAGAAGGTATCGAGCCAGGTTATGCTGCTAAATTAATTCAATACGGTTGGGAAACTGTAACCGAAGCATTAAAGCATGGTGGTATTACAACGATGATGGACCGTTTATCGAATCCAGCTAAAATAAAAGCCTATAAATTATCTGAAGAATTAAAAGATATTTTACGTCCGCTTTTCGAAAAGCATATGGATGATATTATCTCTGGTCATTTCTCTAAAACTATGATGGAAGACTGGGCTAACGACGATGTTAACTTATTAACATGGAGAGAAGCAACAGGAGAAACAGCATTCGAAAAAACAGAATTAACGTCAGAAAAAATTTCAGACCAAGAGTATTTCGATAATGGCGTACTTATGGTTGCTATCGTAAAATCGGGTGTAGAATTAGCTTTCGAAACTATGGTAAGCGCAGGAATTATTGAAGAATCAGCTTACTACGAATCGCTTCACGAATTACCTTTAATTGCAAATACAATTGCAAGAAAGAAACTTTACGAAATGAACCGTGTAATTTCTGATACAGCAGAATACGGTTGTTATTTATTCGATCATGCAGCAAAACCAATGTTGGTAGATTTCATGAAAGGAATTAAAACAGATGTAATTGGTAAGCCTTACTCAACATCTAACGAGGTTGATAATATTGAATTAATTGCGGTAAATGATGCTATTAGGAATCATCCTATTGAAGCGATTGGAAAATCGTTAAGAACAGCAATGACTGCAATGAAAACAATAAAAACTGAAGCATAATAAGATGCTTTAGTGTTAGCCTAACACAATTATGCAAACTGAAAACAAAACATATTTTCCAAGTTTAAAAGCAGTACAAGCAGCAGCCGAACGTTTAAAATCGGTTGCTGTTTTAACGCCTTTAGTTAAAAACTTACAATACTCTAAACGCTATAATG
This sequence comes from Formosa agariphila KMM 3901, assembly GCF_000723205.1. Lineage (NCBI taxonomy): Bacteria > Pseudomonadati > Bacteroidota > Flavobacteriia > Flavobacteriales > Flavobacteriaceae > Formosa > Formosa agariphila. The sequence goes on from NZ_HG315671.1 coordinate 410,010, forward strand.
CAAATGTTCTTTTTAAACGAGAAGATTTACAATTAGTACGTTCTTATAAGATTCGTGGTGCATACAATAGGATGTCGTCTTTAACCGAAGAACAAATGAAAAACGGTATTGTGTGTGCAAGTGCAGGGAATCATGCGCAAGGTGTGGCTCTGTCTTGTAAATTGTTAAAAATAAAGGGAACTATTTTTATGCCTTCGCCAACACCGAATCAAAAAATTGATCAAGTAAAAATGTTTGGTGAAGAATATACTAACATTGTTTTAGTTGGCGATACTTACGATGATGCTTATCATGCATCAATGTTGGAGTGTGAACGTTTAAATAAAACGTTTATTCATCCGTTCGACGATCAAAAGGTTATTGAAGGACAAGCAACTATTGGTTTAGAAATGTTAAGTCAGATTAACGCACCTTTAGATTATGTATTCATTCCGGTTGGAGGTGGCGGATTAGCTTCCGGTTTATCTACTGTATTTAAACAATTGTCTCCAGATACTAAAATTATTGGTGTAGAACCAGAAGGTGCGCCTTCTATGAAAACATCGCTAAAAAATGGATATAATACAGAATTAAAAAGCATTGAAAACTTTGTTGATGGTGCTGCAGTGAAGAAAGTGGGCGATAAAACCTTTGCAATTTGTAAGCAAAATTTATCCGAAATGATTACTGTTCCAGAAGGTAAAATCTGCGAAACTATTTTAGAACTCTATAATAAAGATGCTATAGTTGTAGAGCCAGCAGGTGCTTTAAGTATTGCTGCTCTAGATTTTTATGCTGAAGAAATTAAAGGTAAAAATGTAGCTTGTGTAATTAGTGGAAGTAATAACGATATTACACGAACTGAAGAAATTAAAGAACGTGCTTTATTATACACGAATTTAAAACATTACTTTATAGTTAAGTTCCCGCAACGTGCAGGTGCATTAAAAGAATTTGTAGCCGAAATATTAGGTCCTAACGATGATATTACATATTTTCAATATGCTAAAAAAACAAATCGTGTAAACGGATCGGCTGTTGTAGGTATAGAGTTAAAATCGAGTAAAGATTTAATACCTTTAATGGAGAAAATGAAATCTAGAAAATTCTATGGCGATTATTTAAACGATAATCCAGATCTATTTCAGTTTTTGGTTTAAATAAAATGTATTGAAAAAACACACAGCTTAGATGTCAATTTCTGAGTCTGTTTAAATATAAAAAAACCACTAGTTTTAACATTAAAAACTAGTGGTTTTTTTATGTTTAAAATTTAAGTGTTTCTAGATTTCTTGTTTATTTAGACTTAAAAGTTCGTTTAACTAACAGTATAAAATAGTGTGATTTTTTTCACTGAAAAATTCTGCACTGTCTTAAGGTTTAATATACATATATTTGATTTTGGTCTTATGTTTAATGATGAAATCAAGGTTAGATGTGTAAAAAAAAGCCTAAAAATGACAATTATGAATTATATGTTAGTAGCAATGCTTTCAGGTGTGGTACTAATGAGTTGTGGTGGAACAGAAGAAAAGAAAAAAGAGACTTTTTCTTATGAAGAAACCAAGACAGAAGTTCTAGAGGCTTCCAAAGCAGCTACAGTCGAGGAGATTGCTGTAATTTATGATGCAGAAGCTCAAATTATTAGCTAAAAACACTTGCGTTGCTTGTCATTTAAAAGATAAAAAAAATCTTAGACCTCCATTTGTAGAAATCGCTGAAAGAAATTATACATACGAAAGAATTGTTGAACTTATTTATAAACCAGAACCACAAAATTGGCCTGATTATGTAGTGTCTATCGCACCTTTACCTAATGTTTCAAGGGGAGAAGCGTTTAAAATTGTAGCTTGAATCAGTGCCTTAAAATAATCTAAAAGCATCTTTTAAGAATTTCAGTGTAATTCCTATAAGCTGAGGTTCAAAAAATGTTAATAGCTAAGATGTAATCTATTTAATATGTATCACCCACAAACTAATTAACCAAACAATGAAAATTATAAAAACTAGCATTTTATCACTTGCAGTATTAACCTTCTTCAATTGCGAGAAAAAAGAATATGTCGATAAAATTTACGAAAAACCAGAAATAGTAAAAGAAGCAGCAGCCGATTTTCTTTCTCCAGAAGAAAGTTTAAAATCGTTTTACTTACCCGAAGGATATAAAGTAGAGCTTGTAGCAAGTGAACCAATGATTGATGAGCCTATTACAATGGCTTGGGATGGAGATGGACGAATGTATGTAGCAGAAATGAATACATATATGCAAGATGTAGATGGTACAGGAACCAACCGTTCTATTAGTAAAATTAAATTACTAGAAGATTTAGATGGTGATGGTAAAATGGATAAGAGTACTGTTTTTATAGATAGTTTATTGTTACCAAGAATGATACTTCCGCTAGAAAACGAATTAATTGTTAACGAAACCTATTCTTATGATTTATGGAGTTATAAAGATACCGATGGTGATGGTGTAGCCGATAAAAAAGAACGCGTGTATTATAATCCAGATCGTCGTGGTGGAAATTTAGAGCATCAACAAAGCGGATTAATCTGGAATTTAGATAACTGGGTGTATACCACATATAATCCCGTACGTTTTAAATTTAAAAAGAATGAAGTTATCGTAGATTCTTTAGATAATATGCCTTCTGGGCAATGGGGCTTAACGCAAGACGATATGGGTGTCATGTACTACTCTTCTGCGGGTAGCGAAAACCCAGCGTATGGCTTCCAGCAGCCTGCAGTGTATGGCGATTTTAATCCTAAAGGAAGACTTTCTGAAGGTTTTATGGAACCATGGCCAATTGTTGGAACTCCAGATGTTCAAGGAGGACCAAAACGATTAAGACCAGATAATACATTAAATCATTTTACGGGTGTTGCGGGTCAAGAAATTTTTAGAGGACATAAATTACCGCCTTCAACCTATGGTGATTTGTTTATTCCAGAGCCCGTTGGTCGTTTAATTCGTCGTGCTAAAGTTAAGGTTGAAAATGGAAAGCGTGTATTATATAATGCTTACGATCAAGCAGAATTTATGGCGTCTACAGATTTAAATTTTAGACCTACACAAGCTAAAACAGGACCAGATGGTGCGTTATACATTGTAGATATGTACCGTGGAATTATTCAAGAGAGTAATTGGACTAAAAAAGGAAGTGCCATTCGTCCGGTAATCGAACGTAAAGGTTTAGATAAAAATATTGGGAAAGGACGTATTTATCGTATTGTACATGAAGATATAGAGCCCGATGGGAAGCCTAACCTAATTGGAAAAAGCGCTGCAGACCTTATCGTGTATTTAGGACATCCTAATGGTTGGTATAGAAATACGGCTCAGAAATTAATCATTTTAAAAGATGATAAAACGGTTATCCCAGAGTTGCAAGCGTTAGCTAGAGATAACGAATCCTTTTTTGATGGTTTGTTTAATGCAGATAAAGATTTTGGAATTGAACGCGTAACTGCACTTTGGACTTTAGAAGGATTAGGAGATGTCGATAAAACTTTAATTACAGAAAAGTTAACCGATACCGATCCAAGAGTAAGAGTTACGGCAATTAGATTAAGTGAAAACTTCTTGAAAGCTGGAGATACTAGTTTTCTTTCAGTGTTAGAAAATTTGGTTTCAGATGCTAATGTCGATGTTGTTAATCAATTGGCGTTAAGTTTAAGATATAGTAAAGATGATAAAGCAACAGCCTTATTAAATGCTATTAACGATAAATATAGTAATCACGAAATAGTGTCGCATTCGGTTAAAGAGAGTTTAAAGAAAGACGATTCTCAGCTTGAAACCTTGAAAAAAAGAATTGCTAATAGACATGTAAATGAGAAAAAAGGAATTTATAAAGGTTACGATGCGTATAAGCAATTATGTATTACGTGTCACGGGGCAGATTTAAAAGGAGTAGCTACAGAAGACGGGACGTTAATTGCGCCATCTTTAATTGGTAGCGAACGTGTTATTGGAGATCAGAAAAAATTAAGTAAGATTTTAATAAATGGACTTATTGGCTCTATTGAAGGTGTTGAATACGGTATTATGATGCCGCTTAACTCTAATAGTGATCAATGGATTGCAGATGTGTTAAGTTATGTAAGAGCTATGAACGATGAAAGCTCTGTGCATAGAAAAGTAGTAAGAGCTGCTAGAGAAGAATCTAAAGGACGAGAAGATTATTGGACTATAGAAGAATTATACAACGAGTAAGTAGATTGATTTTTATAGCGAGAAAAAAAAGGTTGGAGATTTTATCTCCAACCTTTTTTGATTTATCAAGTCTAGTTGTGTGTGTTTAAATAAGAATTAAATGACTAAAAGGTGTAATTTAATTGAAGTAAACTAGCTCGTGGTAAAATAGGAATAACAATAAAACTAGCATTCGGATTGTTATCTATATATTCTGATGTTACGCCGTTGGCATTGGCTCCAAAAGAATTAGCTCCCATAAAATTAGCTAAACCATCTGAGTTAAAAAGATTTGTTACTAGCAGGTTTGCACTTAAATTGTTGGTTATTTTATACCCTAAGCCAGCATCAAAAACACTAAAAGCATCTAATTGAAAAGCATTACCTACGTTAGCTTCACGTGTTCCTGTATATCGCCATTTTAAGAATGAAGATACTCTATTTTTATTATATTCAATAGCTAGGTTAAACATGACTTTTGGGTTAAAAGGCAAAGTGTTTCCTGAGTAGTCTACAATGCTATCATCGGCAGTGTCAACCGTGCCAGAAGCATCGTAAATGGTCCAATCAGTTGCTTTCGGATTTTGAATAATTCCATTAAATCTAAATGCAATGTTCTGGAATGGGGTGTAGATAGATTCCCATTCTAAACCTAAAGTTCTAGACGTGTTAAATTGCATTGGAGTATAGAAAATACTACCTGTGTCGCCATCAAACTCGAAGTTAGAAATACCGATATTATTTAATTCGCTCCAAAATAAAGTTGTTGTAAACGAAAAGTCTTTAAGTATAGATTTTACCCCAATCTCGACTTGATTGATTTGTTGAATTTCACCGGCTTGATTGATTGGTACGTTAGAAAAATTATTAAAATAATAATTTAATTCCGGAGCTTTATTTCCTTTAGATACACGTCCGAATAAAGATGCATCACGCGTTAATTTATAATTTAATCCGAAAGAATACGATAAGTAATTATAGGTGTAATCAAACTCATGAATCTCTCCAGTAGGTGCTAAAATGTTATTGTCGTAAGCAGTGGTTTCATCTAGATCTAATCCTCCGCTTTGAGTAAAAGGCGCATAGCTATCATTACTTCCGTTGTGATTAATCGATTCAAAACGTAATCCTAAATCAAGTTGTATTCTGTCTGAGATTTCCCATTGGTCGTTTGCGAAAGCGGCAACCTGACTAATTTTAGCGCGACTATTTGTAAAGAATAAACCACCGTAATTACTCACTCCAAATTCGTCTGATAGAGCTATTACAGGCTCTCCTGGATTTTCTAATGTAACCTGTAGCATTTGCGGACTGTTTTCGTAGGTAGAAAAGGCAAAACTTCCTTGTGTAAATACCGAAGTATCTGAAAATCCTGTTGCAAAACCAAAGTTTAAATCGTGTGTGTCCCAAGATTTATTTAATGTTAATTGCTGCATAAATTCATCTGCATCATTATCCTTATACCAGGTAGATGTACCCATAATAGCATCGTTGGGTAATGTGCCATCTGTTAAATATTGAGAAGCTTCACCGCTAAAAATTCCGCTATTATCTATGCGTGCTAATTCTGTTCCAGAATTTGCTTCTCTAAATACTATTTGTCCAACAGGAAAAGGATTTCCGTTACTTACTAAATAATAAGCAGTAGGGTCGCTAATAGATACAAATGCATTACTTATTGCCGTTTGCCAATTTGCGTTTTTTGAAGAAAACTTCATATTATTTTTAATGGACCAATCGTTTCCTAGGTTTTGAGAAAAATCGAATCCAAACGCTAAATCTTTAGCATGTACTCCATTTGCAGGATTGAAGCTATTTGTTCCACCTTCAGACAAAGTGCGTCCATCTGGAATATTTGCGTTAAAACTTGGCATTAACAAGGCTGTATTATGAAAATTCTGTCCAAAAGCCGCTGTTGGATTATCCCAATTCGTGGCAGCTACACCATTATACCTGTTAGTGTAATCGTTAAGATATTTTCCGTAAAGTTTAAAATAGCCTCGAGAAGTTTCTTTGGTAACATCAAATTTAAATTGCCCACCTTTACTAAATGTAAAATCTGTATTTCTTGCGCCATCATCATGTCTGTAGTGTCCACCAGCATTAAAAAACCAGTTATTACCCAAGGCGCCACCTATAACAGCATCTGCTCTATACATCATATTGCCGTCGCCTTGAATACCTGTTTGCAGTTGAACTTCGCCGTTTAAACCTTCAGAAGAATTGTTTTTAGATATAAAATTGTAAACCCCTCCTGGCGCGTTCATAGCAATTATAGAAGCGGTTCCGCCGCGTAAAGCCTCAACTTTACCCGTGGTTAAATCTACCCGATTAAAAATATCTGGGCTATAATACGAATGTTGCACTAGACTAACAGGAAGACCGTCTTCTTGTAAAGACACGTAATACCATCCCATGTCGTCTTCGGCTGCAGCCGAAATTCCCCGTGTATACACTTTAGTAAATACCTCGCCTGCAGAGGCATCTGTAAACGTTCCGGGAATGTTTTCTAGTAAATTAGCTGTACCTCGTGGATATACTTGTTGTATGTGTTCGCTATTGAGTGTGCTTACAGAAGTGCTAGATTCTAATTGTGCTTTAGGTGAGAAATTTCCCGTAAGCACTACTGTATGTAAATTAAGTAAATCGGTGTCTAAAAAGTAAGACAATGTCATGTTGTCTTTATCAATTTTAATACGTTCAGAAATGGGTTTAAAACCTAAATGAGAAATATTAATAGTGTATTCGCCAAAAGGAATATTGGTAAAATTAAATTCTCCTTTAGGTCCAGAAATGGTGTAACGATTAGATTGGCTACTTAGGCTTATTGTACCGCCTTCTATGGGTTGATTATTCTGGTCTGAAAGTGTACCGCTTATAGACGATTGGGAGTGAATTATAAACGATTGGGTAAGGAATAAGAAAGCAATTAAGCTTTTAATTAAATTCATAGGTTAAAGTGGTGAAAAGTTATTTTGTTTGAAAAATTGAATGCAAAATTATAAAATTACAGATGATTTCTGTGTACTAAAACACACTGAAAGAATTCATACAATATGGACCAATTGGATGAGTAAATGACACATTCTTAATTTTTACGAATCTAAAATTTTAAATTCATAAATAAAGTGTATTTTGCATGAGAATTGTGTTTAAATAATTTCAGTGAAAGCAAACAAAGTAAATATTGAGCCTTATAAAGCTTATGGTGTGGTTTATCATGCTGATACTTGTTTGCCATTAATTGATGCGTATAATCGAAAAAAAATAAAATTTAAAGCCCTCGCGAGACATACTTATCCTGGCGATAGATTAGACGAAAATACGTTAGGGCTTAATAGTATTGGGTATTGGGATGCTAACGAACCACAGGATTGGGGATTAGATTGGCATAGAAATGAAGGTATTGAATTTCATTTTTTAGAATCTGGTAGCATGCCTTATGCACAAGAAAATAAGGACGTTATATTAACACCAAACCACTTAACAATTACTCGTCCATGGGAAGCCCATAAAGTAGGAAATCCGTATGTAGGTATGGGGAAGTTTTATTGGGTGATAATTGATCTGGGAGTACGACGACCACATCAAGAATGGGTGTGGCCAGATTGGATAACTTTAATTCCGAAAGACTTAGATCGCTTGACTGCCATTTTAAGACAGAATGAAAAATCTATTTGGAAAACAGATCAAAGAGTTCGTGAATGCTTTGTAAGGATTAATAAGGCTATTAATACCGACGATAATGGTAGTAATGCGTCCAGGATTAGATTACTGATTAATTATTTATTGATTTTGTTGCTAGACTTATTAGATGCAGAAGATGTTGTTTTAGATGAAAAACTTACCGATAGTTCTCGAAGTGTAAAATTCTTTCTAGACGAACTAGAAAAAAACTTATCTGAAAATTGGACTGTAGAACTTATGGCTGAATCTGCAGGCGTGGGTATTACACGATTTACACATCATTGCAAGCGTCTTACCAATGTGACGCCTATGCGATATTTAATGATGAAACGCTTGGCTTTATCTAAGACCATGTTAAGAGAGAATACCGATTTAACAATCGCTGAAATTGCATATACCTGTGGTTTTGCAACAAGTCAGTACTTCGCAACTGTATTTAAAAAACACGAAAAGTGTTCGCCAAATAGTTATAGATTAAAACATGCTATAGCGAATACCGAATGTGTTTAAAATATTTCACTGAATAATTATACACCTCATTCTGAAATCTATTTTCTATTTTCACTAAGTAGAAATTTATAGAATAGTTTTCAAATCCTTTCCCGTTCTCCTTGTTTATAGATAGGCTTAGGTTGTTTAAGATGTTATTCTTTTAATTCTGACACAAACTAACCTAACCAAAGACATAAAAATGGAAACTATCAATAAGAAAAGACTTTTTCTTGGGAGCTGTCTGGCTCTAATAACCACTGCAATGACATTTGCTATTCGAGCACGGTTAGAAACCGTTTTCGGACCAGAAGGTGTTGGTTTAACTTTAGAACAAATTGGCTATGCATTTACGCCTGCTTTTTTTGGGTTTACTCTAGCCATGATATTTGGAGGACCTCTGGTAGATTTTCTCGGCATTAAAAAAATTACTTGGATTGCATTCATTATGCATGCTGTTGGGATTGTATGGACCATTTTAGCAGACTCGATGACCTCGTTATTCTTAGCGACATTATTTGTAGGTATTGGAAACGGTATGGTAGAAGCGGCTTTAAATCCGATGGTTGCATCCATGTACACATCCGAAAAAACTAAAATGTTAAATCGGTTTCATGTTTGGTTCCCTGGCGGTATTGTTATAGGGTCAATTGTAGGATGGTTAATTATGGATGTTTTAGGCTTGAGTTGGCAAATTATGGTGGCTACTTTATTTGTACCTCTATTTTTATACGCTGTTTTATTTTATGGTCAAAAATTTCCAGTAACAGAACGTGTTCAAATGGGAATTAGTAATAAAAAAATGTTTTCAAGTGTTTGTAAACCACTATTCCTATTTATGGTGTTTTGTATGTTGTTAACATCCGCATCCGAATTAGGAACCACACAACGTATCGAATCCCTTTTAAAAGAATCTGTTGCCGTGCCGCTTTTAGTGTTAGCATTTATTAATGGTATTATGGCATTAGGGAGATTGTTTGCGGGTCAAGTCGTTCATAAATTACAGCCTTCAGGGATGTTACTATATTCGGCGATATTCACATTTATTGGTCTGTGGTTATTAACCATAACTACTGGTGGAATGACCTTTGTTGCAGCAGCTGTTTTTGCTGTTGGAGTCACATTCTTTTGGCCTACTATGTTAGGGTTTGTAGCAGAATATTTACCAGAAACAGGAGCGTTAGGACTCTCGATTATGGGAGGAGCAGGTATGTTTTCGGTGTCTTTAGTATTACCTATTATGGGAAAATTAATGGATGATGCTAATGCTTCTGAAGCTTTACGTACCATGTCCATTTTACCAGCTATTCTAATTGTAGCATTTTTAGGATTGAACATGTATATGAAAAAACGAAATAAAATAGAACAAGCATAATTTATTATGGGAAGAAAATTAAGAATGGGAATGATTGGTGGAGGAACCGGATCATTCATTGGAGATGTACACAGAAAAGCTGCTGCTATCGATGGGATGATCGATTTGGTTTGTGGAGCGTTTAGTAGTAATGCAGAAAAATCGAAAGCATCAGGAGCGGCGTTATTCCTTCCTGAAGATAGGTGTTATGGTAGTTTTGAAGAGATGATCTTAAAAGAAATAGAACTGCCCGAAAGTATTCGTATGGATTTTGTGTCTATAGTAACACCAAATCATATGCATTTCGCGCCAGCAAAATTGGCATTAGAACATGGTTTTCATGTGGTGTGCGATAAACCGATGACCTTAACTTTGGAGCAAACCTTAGAAATAGAATCTATAGTTGAAAAGAGCGGAAAGATTTTTGCTTTAACGCATAATTATACGGGATATCCTATGGTGAAGCAAGCGAGAGCTATGGTTGAAAATGGGGATTTAGGACATATTAGAAAAATACAAGTGCAATACCTGCAAGGGTGGTTATCTACCGCCGTAGAGCAAACAGGGCAGAAACAAGCTTCTTGGCGAGTCGACCCAACTAAATCCGGTATTGGAGGTGCTTTAGGAGATATTGGGACACATGCCGAGAATTTAATGGGATACATCACTGGATTAAAAATTAAAGAATTAGCAGCCGATTTAGGGAGATTTGGAGAAGGTAGAGTCTTAGACGACGATGGCAATTTACTGCTTCGTATGGAAAATGGAGCAAAAGGCACCATGTCTATTTCTCAAATTGCTTTAGGAGAAGAAAATAATTTGGCTATAAAGGTTTATGGAGACAAGGGGAGCTTAGAATGGGAGCAGGAAAATCCGAACCGATTAATAACACATTGGCTTGAAGAACCTGTAAAAGTATATACGCCAAACGGAAACGATTTGTACGACGCAGCGCTTAATGTATCGCGTATTCCTGCAGGTCATCCGGAAGGATATTTAGAAGCATTTGCAACAATTTATAAAAATTTCGCAACTCATGTTATGGCTATTTTAAGCGGTGAAACTATAGAGCGACCGGATTACCCAACGGTTAAAGATGGTGTGCGAGGTATGCAGTTTATTTATGCAGCGGTAGAAAGCGATAAGAATAATGCCGCATGGACAACATTTAAAAAATAATAACGTACTCAATTTTTTCAGAAAGTTTGAGGAATAAAGTTCGCTCTTTATGGAGAGTGTTAATATATGAAAACAATAAAAGGACCAGCAATTTTTTTAGCGCAATTCGCAGGAAGTGAGGCGCCATTTAATTCGTTAGATACTATTTGTAAATGGGCTGCAGATTTAGGTTATAAAGGAATTCAAATCCCAACATGGGTGCCTGAATTGATAGATTTAGACAAAGCTGCCGAGAGTCAAACCTATTGCGACGAATTAAAAGGGAAAGTAAATTCATACGGATTAGAAATCACAGAATTATCGACACATTTACAAGGGCAATTAGTTGCCGTAAATCCAGCTTACGATACACTGTTCGATGGTTTTGCGCCAGATGCATATAAAAACAATCCTAAAGCTAGGACAACATGGGCAATCGATACGGTTAAAAAAGCCGGAACCGCCAGTGGAAGATTGGGGTTGAAATCGCATGCCTCCTTTTCTGGAGCGTTGTTGTGGCATACAGTATACCCTTGGCCACAGCGGCCGCAAGGTTTGGTAGAGATGGGGTTTGAAGAGTTGGCAAAACGTTGGTTGCCTATTTTAAATCATTTCGACGAACACGGTGTCGATGTGTGTTACGAGCTTCATCCAGGTGAAGATTTGCATGATGGTGTGAGTTTCGAACGGTTTTTAGAAGCGACGGGACATCATAAGCGCGCCAATATTCTTTACGACCCGAGTCATTTTGTACTGCAGCAGTTAGATTATTTAAAGTTTATCGATTATTATCACGAACGCATTAAGTCCTTTCACGTAAAAGATGCTGAATTTAATATGTCTGGAAAGCAAGGTGTGTACGGGGGGTATTCCGATTGGCAAGACCGTGCTGGACGTTTTAGATCTTTAGGAGATGGACAAGTTGATTTTAAAAGTATTTTTACGAAATTAACTAAATACGATTGCGATGTTTGGGCAGTCATGGAATGGGAGTGTTGTATAAAATCTTCTGATCAAGGAGCAAGAGAGGGTGCGCCTTTTATTCAAAAGCATATTATTGAAGCTGCCGAACGTAGTTTCGATGATTTTGCGGGAGTCAAACCAGATGAAAATTATTTAAAGAGTATTTTAGGAATTTAATTCGTTTTCAAATAAATAGATTTAATATGAAAAAATATATTGTTTTACTCTTCCTGAGTTTGTGTTTTATCTCTCAGGGATATAGTGCAGATGAGGTTGGGCGGAAAATAAAAGTCCTTATTGTTGATGGGCAAAACAATCATGATGTGTGGCCAAAGTCTACAATTATGATGAAACAATATTTAGAGGAAACAGGAAAGTTTACTGTAGATATTGCAAGAACACATTTTTTGCATAAAAGTGAAAAATATAAAGATTGGTTAGATTATGCAAATGTAGAAGAGGGTGAAGAAGGTCAGCCAATAACCGACCCTGATTTTAATCCTAAATTTTCAAAATACGATGTAATTATTTCTAATTTCGGCTATAAAGCAGCTCCATGGCCAGAAAAAACTCAGAAAGCTTTTGAAGAATTTATAGCAAAGGGAGGTGGTTTTGTAAGTGTGCATGCCGCAGATAATAGTTTTCCAGAATGGGAGGCTTACAACGAAATGATTGGTATTGGAGGCTGGGGAGGTCGTACCGAAAAAAGTGGACCTTATTTATATTTAGACGAAAACGATAATCCGAAGAAAGATTATACGCCGGGACCAGGAGGGAAACATGGGAAGCGTGAAGATTTTGCTGTAACTAACTATAATGAGGAACACCCAATTACTAAAGGCTTGCCTAAAGTATGGATGCATGCCAACGACGAATGTTATGCTATGATGCGAGGTCCTGCAAATAATGTAAGTATTTTGTCTACTGCAGTGTCTACTTTAAAAGATGCTGCGTTAAAACAAAAAGAACCTGTAATTATGACTATCAACTATAAAAAGGGAAGAATATTTCATACCACTTTAGGTCATGATGTTGAGGCTTTTGAATGTGTTGGCTTTATTACCTTTTTAAATAGAGGTGTAGAATGGGCAGCAACAGGAAAAGTTACTCAAACAGAAGTTCCAAGCGATTTTCCAACAGCAACGAAAGTGTCTAAGCGTAATTTTACTTATAAAAAGTAGAAAGTAGCTTAAAGTATATATTAATTATGAATCCTCTAAAATTGAACGTTTTAGAGGGTTTTTATTTTCTATAATGTAGTATATGCAATAAATTTTGAATTATTTTAAATAAAAGCATCTAAAAGCAATATAATCAATAATTTTCGTTAATAATAGCATAATAGTTGTTGCTCATTTCAATTTAAAATTATAGCTTTACAACATGGAAAATTTAAAAAATAATATACGTTACGTATTTCGTAGGTTGCCCGCAAGTGCACCTCGCCGCCGCTTTTAATCTTCGTCTAAAGCAAGTTATTACGTAATTTTAATTTTTTCATAGTGTCCAAATTTTTTATCATAGTAAATTTAAATAAAGTTAATTTTTTAATTAACCCGAATCCTATGCGCCGTATTCTTGTTCGTCGCCCTTAGGGTGTATTTATAATTTTATTGAACTTAGGTGAGTCCGGTTCAGCTATCGAAAAAAAATAAATTAAAGACATTCAATACAAGTTTAAGATATGGAAATAGTTATTGCCGACAAATCGCATACTATTTATGCCGAAATTATTTGTGAAACCATAGCCGATTCAGCTAGAGTAAGAGGTACTGGGATTGCTAAAAGAACTCCCGAGTACGTTATTGCTAGAATAATAAATGGAAATGCTGTTATCGCTTTAGAAGATGGTAAGTTTGCAGGCTTCTGTTATATTGAAGCATGGGGACACGGTAAGTTTGTTGCCAATTCTGGTTTAATTGTACATCCAGACTTTAGAAATAGAGGGCTGGCAAAGCAAATAAAACATAAAATTTTCAATCATTCTATAACAAAGTTTCCAGATGCTAAAGTTTTCAGTATAACAACAGGATTACCTGTAATGAAAATGAATTCAGATCTAGGATACAAGCCTGTAACATTCTCAGAATTAACAGACGATCAAACCTTTTGGGACGGGTGCCAAACCTGTAAGAATTATGATGTTTTACAACGTACAGAACAAAAAATGTGTTTATGTACAGGAATGTTGTACGATCCAGATAAACAACCTCCAAAAGATCAAAAAGAAGTAAAATCTAAAGTATTTCAACGTTTAAAAAGTATTAAGGAACATTTATTTCTAAAAAAGCAAGATAAATAGTATTGGTGTAGTTTTTGTACATAAAATGGGGTCTGACCAAATAAGCAGTCATTAAAAGTAAAATGGATATACTAGTCGATACAGATATTAAAATTGATCAAGTGATTGCACAGGCCGAAACCTTTTGCGAGGAAGAAGGTATTGAGCTTAAGTTGGTCTATAAACTTTCTAATAAGTCTTTAGAGATTATTTCGGAGCGATCTAGAGTGCTTCCTACGCTGTATTATGTGAGTGTAGAAATGCTTAAGAAACGTGTTGAAAATGGTTGCTTTATTTTAACTAAAGATAATCGTATTTGCGGACACATTTTTGTTCACGAGCATCAGGTTAAAGAGCATTTAATATACGAAAGATCATCACTGTGGGTCGATAGTGATTATAGGCAATATAATCTCGGTCTATTACTTATGGCCAGACTAACCGAATACTTTAACGATACTTTTTTAATTTCAATAGCTCAAACTACTAAAGTTCATTATTACAACGAATTGTTGGGGATGACTCATGTTACCTTATCAAAAATGTCGGTTGTATTGGTCGAAGAGCTTGAGAAATTAGGAAAACTGAGAGACGAATTAAATTTTAGATATTATGTAAATGCCTGTTTTGCCAAGGAAATAGGTCAAATAAAATAAGAAGTAATTAAATTATAGTAAAATGAAAAAATTAGTAATAGCATACAGTGGAGGTTTAGACACATCATACTGTGCAGTAAGTTTATCAAAAGAGTACGATGTACACGCAGTAAGTGTTAACACCGGAGGTTTTACTAAAGAAGAAATTAGCCATATAGAAAGTAACGCTTATAAAATGGGCGTTTCTACTTATAAAAATATTGATGCCGTAGCTACATTTTACCAAAAAGTAGTGAAGTATTTAATTTTCGGAAATGTGTTAAAAAATAATACATATCCGTTATCTGTGAGTGCAGAACGTATTATTCAAGCCATCGAAATTGTAGAGTATGCAAAAAGCATCGATGCAAAATATATCGCTCACGGAAGTACTGGAGCAGGAAACGACCAAGTGCGTTTCGATATGATTTTTCAAATCCTAGCGCCAGAAATTGAAATTATTACGCCTATTAGAGATCAGAAATTAGCCAGACAGACAGAAATCGATTATTTGGTTGCCAATGGTATCGACATGAACTGGGCAAAAGCTAAATATTCTGTAAATAAAGGATTGTGGGGAACTAGTGTAGGCGGAGAAGAAACATTAACATCAGAAAAACCATTACCTAGCGAAGCATATCCGTCTCAATTAGAAAAAACAGATGAACAAAAAGTAACGTTAACGTTCAAAAAAGGTGAATTTGTAGCCTTTAACGGAACCGAAGCCGCTCCAGAAAAAAATATTGAAGCGTTACATGAAGTAGCTTCAAAATACGCCATAGGAAGAGATATTCATGTTGGAGATACTATTGTTGGAATTAAAGGACGTGTTGGTTTTGAAGCTGCCGCAGCTTTAATTACAGTAAAAGCACACCATTTATTAGAAAAACATACACTTACTAAATGGCAAATGCAACATAAAGATTACTTGTCTAGTTTCTATGGGATGCATTTACACGAAGGTCAGTTTTTAGATCCTGTAATGCGAGATATGGAAGCATTCTTATCTAGTAGTCAGGAAAATGTAACAGGAGATGTTGTTGTAACACTTAAGCCTTACCATTTCTCTTTAGATGGAATCGTGTCTGAACACGACTTAATGAATTCTACATTTGCAAGTTATGGTGAAGAGAACAAAGGATGGACAGCAGATGACGCTAAAGGATTTATAAAAATTCTTGGAAACCAGAATAAGATATACCAACTCGTAAATAAGAAATCATGATACAAGCCGGAATTGTAGGAGGAGCAGGTTATACTGCAGGAGAACTGATTAGAATACTAATGTATCACCCACAGGTGAATATCGATTTTATTTACAGTACGTCTAATGCCGGAAATGCGGTGAGTAAAGTGCATCAAGATTTAATTGGGTCTACAGATTTACAATTTACAGATACCATTAATGCCGATGTAGATGTGTTATTCTTATGTTTAGGCCATGGGAATTCTACTGCGTTTTTAGAAAATAATAGCTTTTCTGATGCGACTAAGATTATCGATTTAAGTAACGATTTTAGATTAGAAGCCGATGCAAATTTTAACGGTATGGAATTCGTTTACGGACTTCCGGAACTAAATAAAGAGGCTATTGTTAATGCGAAGTATTTAGCAAATCCAGGATGTTTTGCAACGGCAATTCAATTGGCATTATTACCATTAGCATCAGACGGGAAATTTAAAGACGATGTGCATATTAATGCTGTAACGGGGGCAACAGGAGCCGGAACATCTTTATCTGCAACTACACATTTTACGTGGCGAGATAATAACTTTTCGTACTACAAACCTTTTACACATCAGCATTTGGGGGAAATCAATCAGTCGGTAAAGCAATTACAAAGTAATTTTAATTCAGAAATCATTTTTATGCCAAATCGTGGTGATTTTTCTAGAGGGATTTTTGCAACAGCTTACACGAAATATGAAGGGACTTTAGAAGACGCAAAAACATTGTATAAATCATTTTACAAGGATGCTAAATTTACAGTGGTTTCAGATGAAGATATTCATTTAAAACAAGTGGTAAATACGAATAAATGTATCCTTCATTTACATAAACACAACGATAAATTATTAGTGACAAGTGTGATTGATAATTTGTTAAAAGGCGCTTCAGGACAAGCGGTTCAGAATATGAATTTAATGTTCGGATTTGAAGAAACCGAAGGGGTTCAATTAAAAGCTACTTACTTCTAAAACCACTAACCATATGAAAATTGCTATAATCGGAACGGGAAATTTAGGGCATTCTATCGCAAAAGGTTTAATTATCGATAATGCGTTTACTACTCTTTATTTAACCAAAAGAAATTTAGAATCACTAGAAGAATTTAATGGGTACACGAATGTAACTATTACTAGTGATAATGTTGAAGCAGCCAAAAAATCTGATATTTTAATATTTGCGGTTCAACCTGCTCATTTTGAAAAAGTATTAGCTGAAATTACACCGTATTTAACAGAAAAACACGTGTTAATTTCAACTGTTACTGGATTTTCAATCCCAAAAATAGAAGGGGTTGTTGGCGAAAATCAGTTTGTAATTCGTGCCATGCCAAACACAGCAATCGCTGTAGGGAAATCTATGACTTGTATTTGTAGTAATACGCAGGGAGCAAAACGTATCAAGATTTCTCAGGCTATTTTTAATCGATTAGGCCATACCTTAATTATTCCAGAAAGCCAGATGCAAGCTGCAACGGTTATTTGTGCTAGTGGTGTAGCCTTTTGGATGCGATTAATTCGCGCCACAACACAAGCGGCAATACAACTAGGTTTCGATGCCGAAGAGGCTCAAGAATTATCGATGCATACTTGCGAAGGCGCAGCTAGTTTGCTTATCCAAACTGGGAATCATCCAGAGGAAGAAATCGATAAGGTTACAACGCCAAAAGGCTGTACTATTGAAGGGTTAAACGAAATGGAACACAAAGGTTTAAGTTCGTCTTTAATTCAGGGAATGGTAGCGTCTTACAATAAAATTAGCAACATTAAAAAAGAACAAATATGAGTTTGTTTCCAGTATATCCGCTTTACGATATTACCCCAGTAAAAGCGAAAGACGTTTTTGTTTACGACGACAAAAATGTAGAATATTTAGATTTATACGGTGGTCATGCTGTAATTTCTATAGGGCATGCACACCCAACATACGTAGACCGTTTAACGCGTCAGTTAAAAGAGATTGCATTTTATAGCAATGCCATTCAGAATCCGTTGCAAGAACAATTAGCAGCAGAATTAGCCGACTTCTCAGGATGTAAAGACTACCAGTTATTTTTATGTAATTCAGGAGCAGAGGCGAATGAGAATGCATTAAAATTAGCATCTTTTCATAATGAAAAATCTAAAATTATTGCCTTTAAAAATGGGTTCCACGGAAGAACTTCTGCCGCCGTTGCAGCAACCGATAATCCTAAAATTGTAGCGCCATTAAACGCCCAACAAGATGTTGAGTTTTTTGAATTGGGCGACTTAGAAGGAGTAGAACAAGCGTTAAAAAATAACGATGTTTGTGCTGTAATTATAGAATTTATTCAAGGTGTTGGAGGTTTAGACGAAAGTACAACCGCATTTTACCAAGGACTTGAGAAATTATGTAAAACATATAATGCATGTTTTATTGCCGACGAGGTACAATCGGGATTTGGTAGAACGGGAGATTTCTTCGCATTTCAAAAACATAACATTACGCCAGATATTATTTCTATGGCAAAAGGTATGGGGAATGGTTTTCCTATTGGAGGTATTTTAATTCATCCAGATATAAAAGGACGATTTGGATTATTAGGAACTACTTTTGGAGGAAATCATTTAGCATGTGCGGCTTCTATTGCTGTTTTAGATGTGCTAAAAGCAGAAGATTTGCTGGCGCACACTAAAGAGATTTCAGCATATTTTCTTGAAAAAGCAAGCCAATTACCACAATTAAAATCAATTAAAGGTCGTGGTTTAATGTTAGGATTAGAATTCGATTTTCCGATTTCAGACCTTAGAAAAAACCTTATTTTCGACCATCATATATTTACAGGAAGTGCAAAAAATCCTAATTTATTAAGAATACTTCCGCCATTAACGATTCAAAAAGAACACTTAGACATATTCTTTGAGGCTTTAAAAACAGAATTAGCTTAGCATGAAAAAATACACGCAAATATCAGATATTTCAAATCTTTCAGAAACCATAAAAGAAGCTATTCTTTTAAAAATGAATCCTTTCGAACATAAACACTTGGGTAAGAATAAAACCTTAGTGATGTTGTTCTTTAATTCGAGTTTACGGACGCGGTTAAGTACAGAAAAGGCGGCGAAAAATCTTGGAATGGATGTCATGAGTTTAAATGTAAACGATGCGTGGAATTTAGAGTTTGAGGACGGTACAATTATGAATGCCGGAACTTCCGAACATGTAAAAGAAGCGGCTGCTGTGATCTCTCAATATGCCGATATGATTGCTGTGCGTGCCTTTCCAAGCCTAATGGATAGAGATAAAGATTATGCAGAAATGGTAATTAACAGCTTCGAAAAGTACGCCACTGTGCCTATTGTAAATATGGAAAGCGCTACGGCACATCCGTTACAAGCATTGGCAGATGCGATTACCATTTCAGAATTATCTGAAAAAGCACGTCCAAAAGTAGTCTTATCTTGGGCGCCACACCCTAAAGCATTGCCACAGGCGGTACCCAATTCATTTGTTGAAATGATGATAAAAATGGATGTCGATTTAACCATAACGCATCCCGAAGGCTATGAGCTTAATCCTGAAATTACGAAAGACACGCCAATTAATCATAATCAAGAAGAAGCGTTAAAAGATGCCGATTTTGTATATGCTAAAAACTGGAGTAGTTTTTCAGATTATGGAAAGATTTTGAATACAGATCCGAATTGGATGATTACTAAAGAGAAACTAGGACAGGCTAAATTTATGCACTGTTTGCCGGTAAGACGAAATGTAATTGTAGAAGATGCTGTTCTAGATAGTGAACAATCTATAGTGATGCAGGAAGCTAATAATAGAACGTACGCTGCACAAATTGTTATGAAAGAAATTTTAGAAAACCTATAATATGAAAACACTAAAAGTTGTAAAAATAGGTGGTAATATTATTGATGATGATATCGCTTTAGCTGAATTTTTAAAAGGTTTTGCTGCACTTGAAGGTCCGAAAATATTAGTACACGGTGGAGGGAAATTAGCTACTAAAATGGCTAAATCTATGAATATCGAAGTGCAAATGGTAGACGGAAGACGCATTACAGATGCAGATACTTTAGATATTATTACGATGGTTTACGGCGGAAAAATCAACAAGAATATTATTGCGCAATTACAAGCTAATAACTGTAATAGCGTTGGGTTTACGGGTGCAGATGGAAACGTAATTGTTTCAGAAAAACGCCCGGTAAAAACTATAGATTACGGATTTGTAGGCGATGTAAAACACGTGAATACCAAAGTGCCTAAAGTGCTTTTAGAAAACGATATTACACCCGTTTTTTGTGCGATAACACATAACGAAAACGGACAATTATTAAATACAAACGCAGATACTGTAACATCTGAATTGGCTATCGCTTTTGCAGATTTATATCAGGTAGAACTTTATTACTGCTTCGAGAAAGACGGGGTTTTATTAGATGTCGATGATGCGAATTCAGTGATTGAAGATATCAATACCAAAAATTATGAGACTTTAAAAGCAGACGGTGTAATTACAGACGGCATGCTACCTAAGTTAGATAATTGTTTTCATGCCATTACTAATCACGTAAGTAAAGTGTGTTTAGGAAAACCAGAGATGCTATTTAATCAGAACACAAAACATACAACCATTCAAGCCTAATGACAACGCAACAATTAACAGAAGAAGCTATTTCATTACTAAAGCGTTTGATTGAAACCCAATCATTCTCTTCAGAAGAAGATAAAACAGCGCAACTTATAGAAGCTTGGTTTATACAGAAAAACATTCCGTATACACGAACTAAAAATAACGTTTGGGCAACAAATAAATATTTTACAGAAGGCAAGCCAACGATGCTTCTAAACTCGCATCACGATACTGTTAAACCGAATAACGGATACACTAAAGACCCCTTAAAAGCTATTGTAGAAGATGGTAAATTATATGGTTTAGGTAGTAATGATGCCGGAGGATGTTTAGTGTCCTTAATTGCAACATTCACGTATTTTTACGATAAACCAAACTTAAAATATAATTTGGTTATAGTCGCTTCTGCCGAAGAAGAAAGTAGTGGGCCTAATGGCTTAAACAGTATGTTATCTATAATTCCAAAAATAGATGTGGCTATTGTCGGGGAACCTACATTAATGAATTTAGCCATTGCAGAAAAAGGATTGGTGGTGTTCGATGCTAAGGTAAAAGGAACGCCTAGTCACGCGGCGCATCCAAATAACGATAATGCCATTTATAATACTATTGAAGTGCTTAATTGGTTTAAAGATTATAAGTTCGATAGACCATCAGAAGCTTTAGGTGACGTAAAAATGACAGTCTCTCAAATTTCTGCGGGTAAACAACATAATGCCATTCCAGCCGAAGTAGAATTAGTAATCGATGTACGTGTAAACGATAAATATACTAATGCAGAGATTAACGATATTTTAGTAAAGGAAGCACCTTGCACAGAGATTGTAGCACGTAGTTTACGATTAAATTCATCTTCAATTCCTAAAGATCACGAATTGGTAAAAGCAGGTATCGAAATAGGAAGAACTACTTATGGGTCACCAACATTATCAGATCAGTCTGTTTTAAGTTGTTCGTCTTTAAAATTAGGACCAGGAGATAGTACACGATCACATTCTGCCGACGAATTTATTTATTTAAATGAAATTGAAGAAGGTGTTGCAATTTACATTCAATTATTAGAAAAAATACTTTAATTATTTAAGTTGAATGTTCAGCTTAAACTATAAAAATCTTACTTATGAAACTTTGGGATAAAGGGCTTTCAATAGATAAAAAAATAGAACAATTCACTGTTGGTAACGATAGAGAAATAGATATACATATTGCTAAATACGATGTTATTGCTTCTAAGGCTCACGCCAAAATGTTACAGAGTATAAATATTATTACAGCCGAAGAGTTAGAACAATTATTAGGAGGTTTAGATGTTTTAGAGGCTCAAATAGAAGACGGTACATTTGTTATTGAAGAAAGTTTTGAAGATGTGCATTCTAAAATAGAATTTGAACTGACAAAAACTTTAGGCGATGTTGGTAAAAAAATACATACTGCACGTTCTAGAAACGATCAAGTTTTAGTGGCGCTTCAATTGTATTTTAAAGAAGAATTAAAAACTATTCAGGATAAAACGAAAACGTTTTTCGATACTCTAATTGGATTGGCCGAAACTCATAAAGATGCTTTATTACCCGGCTATACACATTTACAAGTGGCAATGCCGTCGTCTTTTGGTGTTTGGTTTTCTGCTTACGCAGAGTTGTTAATCGATGATGTGTATATGTTACAAGCTGCTCAAAAAGTAGCCGATCAGAATCCGTTAGGTTCTGCTGCAGGTTATGGAAGTTCGTTCCCAATAGATCGTGAATTAACGACTAAAGAAATGGGCTTTTCAACCTTAAAATATAATGTGGTGGCCGCGCAAATGAGCCGTGGAAAAAGTGAACGTACCATTGCAGCTTCATTAGGAAGTTTAGCAAATACGCTGTCACGTTTCGCCATGGATATTTGCTTGTATAATAGTCAGAATTTTGGTTTTATAGCCTTCCCAGACGAGCTAACAACGGGAAGTAGTATTATGCCACATAAAAAGAATCCTGATGTGTTTGAATTGATTCGTGGAAAGAGTAATAAGATACAAGCACTTCAAACCGAAATGGTGTTAATCACGAATAACTTGCCTAGTGGATACCATCGTGATTATCAATTATTAAAAGAGAATATGATTCAGGCTCTTGAAGATATGAAAGATATTCTAGACATTTTTAATTTCTCTATTGCTCAAGTTAAGGTGAAAGATATCGATTTACACGACGAGAAATATAAGTTCTTATTTACTGTAGATAATATCAATACTTTGGTGGTAGAAGGGATGTCGTTTAGAGATGCTTATAAAAAAATTGGAGGAGAAGTAGAGGCGGGAACTTATGTGCCATACGATTCTAAAAAACACACCCATTTAGGAAGCATCCATAATTTGGGATTAGATAAAATAAGTCTTAAATTTCCGAAACTTTAAAACAAACTTTAAAAGCGAAATTATGAAATATTTAAAATTAACAGTATTGATGTTAAGTTCTACATTCTTAATGAATTGTGGAGGAAAAGAAGAAAAGAAAAAAAGCTTTTCTTACGATACAGAAGTTGAAGCACCAGCAACACCAGCAGTTGCAACAACACCTGAAACAACCACAGCAGATACAGCCGAGGCAACAGATGGTGTAGTAGAAATTATGCTTCATGGAGACGATAAAATGACTTTTAATTTAAAAGAAATTAAAGTTAAAGCAGGTCAGAAAGTGAAATTAACTTTAATGCATACAGGAAAAATGCCAAAGAATGTAATGGGACATAATTTTGTGCTTCTTAATAAAGGCGTAGAGCTATCTACCTTTGCTTCTAAAGCAGCTTCTGCAGCAGATCATGAATATGTACCAGAAGGTTCTGAAGATGTTATTGTCTACACTAAATTACTTGGTGGTGGAGAATCTGATGTAATTGAGTTCGATGCTCCAGAAGCTGGAACTTACGATTTCTTATGTAGTTTCCCAGGACATTACGCTTTAATGAAAGGTAAATTTATTGTTGAGTAAATTCAATTTATAAACATAGTAAAATTAAAAAGCGTCTTAGTATTTAAACTAAGACGCTTTTTTAATTATTAAACTTTGCTGTAAGTTATATTATTGTTGATTGTCCTAAGTGAATATTAGAAAAATTATGATTAGAATCTGTAGGATTACTAATAAAATCAGCAATGAAATCTCCAACCTTAGTTGTTGTAATATTGTCGTATTTAGTATTTAAATCTGGAGTTGTAATATGTAGCGCTAAAGATTTATCTACAGCCGTTCTAATTAAATCAGCTTCATCGTTTAAATCGAAATGATCTAATAGCATAGCAGCCGATAAAATAGAAGCAATAGGGTTTGCAATACCTTTGTTTGTAGCTTGTGGATAAGATCCGTGAATAGGCTCGAACATCGCATATTTATCTCCTACAGAAGCAGAAGCTAATAATCCGATAGATCCACCAATAACACTAGCTTCGTCACTAATAATATCTCCAAACATATTCTCAGTTAAAATAACATCAAATTGTTTTGGGTTTAAAATCATTTGCATTGCAGCGTTGTCTACAAATAAGAAATCTAATTCTATATCTTTATAGTTTGTGGCAACTTCTTTAACCACTTTACGCCATAAACGAGACGATTCTAATACGTTTGCTTTATCAATTAAAGTTAGTTTCTTTCTACGTGACTGAGCAGCTTTAAATGCTAAATGTGCAATACGTTCTATTTCATTACGTGAGTATTCACATAAATCTGAAGCTGTATTTCCGTCTTCACTTAGTTCTTTCTTTCCGAAATAAATACCTCCCGTAAGTTCGCGATAAATACTAATGTCGGTACCCTTAATAATATCCTTTTTTAAAGGCGATTTACTTAAAAGAGCATCGTAAGCTTTTACAGGTCTTATGTTTGCAAATAAACCTAAAGACTTTCTTAACGCTAATAAACCTTGCTCTGGACGTACTTTTGCAGAAGGATCATTATCGTATTTAGGGTCACCAATCGCACCAAATAATAAAGCATCGCTATTTTTACAAAGCTCTAAAGTTGCTTCTGGTAATGGGTCACCAGTTTCGTCTATAGCAACAGCACCAACTGGAGCATATTTAAAATTAAAAGAATGATCGAATTCTAAAGCTATGGCTTTAAGAACTTTTATAGATTGTGCAGTGACTTCTGGTCCAATTCCGTCTCCTGCTAATACTGCTATGTTTAGTTTCATAAGAATTATTTTTTAGTTTGCTGTAAAAGCAGAACTAATTGGTAATGGTTGCAAGTTAATATTTAGGCTTTGTTTTCGAAAGCTAAAATATCTTCTTTTTTACTTAATAAATAGTCAATATCATCGTAACCATTTATTAGGCAGGTTTTTTTGTAAGGATCAATATCGAAAGACTCCTTAAAATCTGTATCTTTTATAGAAATGATTTGTGTTTCTAAATTTACACTAATTATTGTTTCAGGGTCTGCTGTAATGTGATTAAATAATTCTTTTAAAAACGCTGGCGAAACCTGCACAGGAAGAATACCATTATTTAAGGCATTTCCTTTAAAAATATCGGCAAAGAAACTAGAAACAACAACTTTAAATCCGTAATCGGCTATGGCCCAAGCGGCATGCTCACGACTAGAACCACAACCAAAATTATCGCCGGCTACAAGGATACTTCCCATGTAGGTGGTGTCGTTTAAAGGAAAGTCTTCGTTTAAGTCTCCGTTTTTATTAAATCTCCAATCTCTAAATACATTATCTCCAAAACCTTCTCTGTCTGTAGCTTTTAAGAAACGTGCAGGAATAATTTGATCAGTATCTATGTTTTCTATGTCTAATGGAATGGCTCTAGACTGAAATGTTGTAAACTTTTCCATTTAGTTTAATTGTTTTGTAATGTCAATAATTTTTCCTTCTATAGCTGTTGCTGCAGCTACTAATGGACTTGCTAAAATTGTTCTGGCACCTTGACCTTGTCTACCTTCAAAATTTCTATTGGAAGTAGAAACGCAATATTCGTTTTGCGGAATTTTATCGTCGTTCATGGCTAAACATGCAGAACAACCTGGTTGGCGAAGTTCGAAACCTGCATCTGTAAAGATGTCTTTAAGTCCTTCTTCAATAATTTGTGCTTCCACTAATTTACTTCCTGGAACTAGCCATGCGGTAACATTTGGGGCTTTTTGTTTGCCTTTTATATAATTAGCAGCTACTCTAAAATCTTCAATTCTAGAGTTGGTACAGCTACCAATAAAGACAAAATTAATTGGTTTGTTTATAAGAGATTCGCCTTTTTTGAAATTCATATATTTTAATGACTTTTCAAATGAAGCATCGTTAAGTGTAGGGATGTTTTCAGATACTTTTATCCCCATACCTGGGTTTGTTCCATAAGTAACCATAGGTTCAATATCTTCTGCATCGAAGACATATTCTTTATCGAATACAGCACCTTCATCAGTAGGTAAGGTTTTCCAATAGGCAACTTTATTTTCAAATTCTTCACCTTTTGGTGCGAATTCACGGCCTTCAACATAATCGAAAGTCGTTTGGTCTGGTGCAATCATTCCACCACGAGCGCCCATTTCAATACTCATATTACAAACCGTCATACGGCCTTCCATACTCATATTTTCAAAAACATCTCCGGCATATTCACAGAAATATCCTGTACCAGCATTTGTTCCTAATTTTGCAATAATATATAAAATAACGTCTTTAGGAAGTACGCCATTTTTTAATGTTCCATTTACAGAAACGCGTAAACTTTTAGGTTTAGTTAAAAGTAAACATTGACTAGCAAAAACTTGAGCAACCTGACTTGTACCGATTCCAAAAGCAATAGTACCAAATGCACCATGTGTAGAGGTATGACTATCTCCACATACGATTGTCATCCCAGGTTGTGTGATACCTAATTCGGGAGACATAACATGGACTATTCCATTATATTTGTGACCTAATTCAAAAAGTGTGATTCCGTTGTCGGCGCAGTTTTGTGACAGCTGCTCAAGCTGATGTCTAGATAATTTATCTTGTATTGGTAAATGTTGATTTGTTGTTGGTGTATTGTGGTCTGCTGTGGCCACAATTTGGTTGGGTCTAAATACAGGAATGTCTCTGTCTTTTAACTCATTAAAAGCTTGAGGACTTGTTACTTCATGTATTAAATGCTTATCGATGTACAAGATTTGTGGCCCATTTTCTATGGCGTCTACAACATGCGCATCCCAAACTTTATCGAATAATGTTTTTTTCATTTTTTAAGTTTTTGCTATTTCAAATGTATATTAATCTAAAATAGACTTCAGGCTTATTTTTTAAGCTGAAATAATTTGACTGTAAATACTACTACCTTCAATGATTTGATGAATATCAGAATCATTTATTTCTTTTTTTACATCTGCAAAATCTAAGAAACTTGCGTAAACGACATCTAACTGTAATTTTGTTAACTCGTAACCTACATTTTTAGCTCTATACGCTAAAGCAGCTCTACCACTTCTAGCGGTTAAAACAATTGCAGATTCTGTAACTCCAACATCTTTAGGGTCTATAATTTCGTACGTTTCACGATTTTTAATTACACCATCTTGGTGAATTCCAGAACTGTGTGCAAAAGCATTAGCTCCAACAATAGCCTTGTTTGGCTGGGTGTAAATACCCATATGTTCTGAAACCATTTGGCTTGTGCTATATAATAAAGATGTATTAATGTTTGTGTCTAAATTTAAAGTAGGATGCTGTTTTAAAATCATTACAACTTCTTCTAAAGCAGTGTTTCCTGCACGCTCACCAATACCATTAATAGTACATTCTATTTGTCTTGCACCATTAATTACACCTTCTATAGAGTTTGCTGTTGCTAAACCTAAATCGTTGTGGCAGTGGCAAGATAAAATGGCTTTTTCTATACCTTTAACGTTTTCCATTAAGTACTTAATTTTAGCACCATATTCGTTTGGTAAGCAATACCCCGTAGTATCTGGAATGTTTAAAACCGTTGCTCCAGCTGCAATTACAGCTTCGCATACTCTTGCTAAATAGTCGTTGTCTGTTCGTCCTGCATCTTCAGCATAAAACTCTACATCTTCTGTAAATGTTTTAGCATAACGAACGGCTCTTACAGCACGCTCGATGATAGCATCGCGATTAGAGTTGAATTTAAATTTTATATGAGAATCAGATGTTCCAATTCCTGTGTGAATTCTAGATTTTTTTGCATAACGCAACGCTTCACCAGCAACTTTAATATCATTTTCTACAGACCTTGTCAGACCACAAACCGTTGCATTCTTTACGATTTTTGAAATGGCTTCAACCGAAGCAAAATCTCCAGGACTTGACACCGGGAAGCCCGCTTCAATAACGTCAACTCCCAGCGTGTCAAGTCTTTCAGCAATGATTAATTTTTGCTCTTTGTTTAACTTGCAACCAGGGACTTGTTCGCCATCGCGTAACGTTGTGTCAAATATTTGAATGTTAGAATGTGACATATATCTAAATTTAATTTCTTTATTGTTCTACGAATTTATATTATACTTTTGTTAAACAATACCTCATAATGGTGCTTTTACGATGTTTAAAAGCATTTTTGTATATGTAAATAATTGAAATTCAATAAGTTAGAACTATTTTTATTTGATGATAAAAGACCAAAAAGATAATTTATTTTTATTAGTAAAGTCTCTAACTAAGTCCGAAAAGCGACAGTTTAAACTTTATGTAGGAAGACTAGGTGTAAATAACGATTCAAAATTTTTGAACCTTTTTAATATCTTAGATAAGTTATCTGTCTACGACGAAGATTTTATTTTAAAAAACGGTGACGTTAAAAAACAACAGTTGGCAAATGTAAAAGCGCATTTGTACAAGCAAATTCTAATTAGTTTAAAGTTAAACCCTTCGCACCAAAATATTAGGTCTCAAATTCGTGAGCAATTAGATTTTGCTTCAATTTTATATCACAAAGGGTTATATAAACAAAGTTTAAAAATTCTGGATAAATCGAAAGATTTAGCCATTCAGAATGAAGAGAAAAACTTGGCTTTCGAGATTGTAGAATTCGAGAAGTTAATAGAATCTCAGTATATTACACGTAGTATAGGAGGACGTGCAGACGAACTTACAATTCAGGCAAAAGAACTTAGTGCATTAAATGTTGTAGCTAGTAAATTATCTAATTTGTCACTTCAGTTATATGGTTTGTTTTTAAAAACAGGTTATGTTAAAAATGAAGATGAAGGCGAACAAGTAGCTTCTTATTTTTACAAAAGATTACCAAAATACGATATTAAGAATCTAGGATTTCGCGAAAAATTATGGCTATACAATGCGTATTTGTGGTTTAGTTTTTTAACTCAAGATTTTAAAAACTGTTACAGGTATGCTTCTAAATGGGTGGAATTATTTTACGATAATCCAAACATGATTAATCTAAATCCGGTTTTCTTTTTAAAGGGAAAAAACTATTTATTAGAAGCGTTATTCTTTGTTAGAAGTCGAGATAAATTTGAAGAAGCTCTTATCCGTTTAGAAAAAACAGTGAGCGATAAAACATTTTTAAGAGATGAAAACGTTGAAGCTTTGGCGTTTTTATATTTGAATTTAAATAAAGTGAATTTACATTTTATAGATGGTTCTTTTGAAGAAGGCTTAAAATTGATTCCTAAAATTGAAGCCGATTTAAAGAAGTATTCAAATAGAATAGACGAACATCACACCATGATTTTCTATTACAAATTTGCGAGTTTGTATTTTGGGGCGGGAGACAATAAAAAGTGTATTACGTATCTCGATAAAATTATTTCTAACAAAAGTTTGTCCATGCGTGAAGACTTATTGTGCTTCTCTAGAGTCTTAAATTTAGTAGCACATTACGAGGCTGGACTGGATTATCATATAGAAACATTATTACGTAGTACATATAAGTTTTTAATCAAGATGAACGATTTACATGAAGTTCAAAAAGAGATGATAAAATTTATAAAAGGCTTGCAAGACGTGTATCCGCAGGATATTAAAAAAGCTTTTATGAAGTTACGAGATACGTTAAAAACCTACGAAGATCACCCGTATGAAAAACGTGCATTCTTATATTTAGACATTATTTCTTGGTTGGAAAGTAAGATTGAAAACAAGCCTGTAGGTCAGATTATTAAAGATAAATATTTGGCGAATAACAAGAGCTAAAAAAGATAATTTCATAAAAATGTTCTAAATAATTTGGAAAATCAACTTTTCTAACTGAATATTTGTACTCACAAAGTTCAATTACATATTGAAATGTTATCAAGAAAGGTGGAGGGATTAGACCCGCTGAAACCTTAGCAACCCTTTAACTTATAAAGAAGGTGCTAAATTCTACTTAAAAACCGATTCATTTATCGGGGATTTAGATAGATAACTAAACGAAATTGCTAGCAGTAATTTTAATTTTTCTTTTTAACATTTTTCTATTAGGTATGCCTTAAAAATTAGGGTGCATTTGGCTTTTAGTTTTAATTTATTAACTCAAAAAGAAAGAAAAATGAGTACACAAAAATTCGCAACACAAGCGTTGCACGCAGGACACGATGTTACAAAAAATGGAGGAACACGTGCGGTGCCAATTTATCAAACTTCATCTTATGTGTTTAACGATTCAGACCATGCAGCAAACTTATTTGCGCTGGCAGAACCAGGTTACATTTACACACGATTAAACAACCCTACTAACGATATTTTAGAGCAGCGTCTAGCAGCAATCGAAGGCGGTATTGCAGCAGTTGTTACTGCTTCTGGAACGGCGGCGATTTCTACAGCTTTATTAACATTATTAAAAGCTGGAGATCATATTGTAGCATCTAGTAGTTTGTATGGCGGAACCTACAATTTATTGGCTGTTACTTTACCAAGACACGGTATTACAACCACATTTGTAGACCCTTCTGAGGCTGAAAATTTTCAAGCTGCAGTACAAGATAATACACGAGCTGTATTTATTGAATCTTTAGGGAATCCGAAATTAGATGTTTTAGATATTGAAGCTATTGCCAAAGTATCTAAAGCGAATGATATTCCTTTAATTGTAGATAATACAGTGGCTTCTCCAGCCTTATTAAATCCAATTCAATACGGTGCAAATCTTGTTATTCACTCGTTAACAAAATACATTAACGGAAACGGCACAAGTTTAGGAGGTGTTATTGTCGATGCTGGAACATTTAATTGGGCAAACGGAAAATTCCCTGAATTTACAGAACCATCTGCAGGATATCACGGGTTAGTATATAGCGAGGTTTTAAAAGAAGCCGCGTTTATTGCTAAAGTTAGAATTGAGGGCTTACGTGACTATGGTAGTGCTTTAAGTCCGTTTAACGCCTTTCAAATTATTCAAGGGTTAGAAACTTTAGAATTACGTATTAAAAAACATAGTGAAAATGCTTTGGCTTTAGCACAATGGTTGGAAACACAAGACGAAATTGCTTGGGTAAATTATCCAGGTTTAGAAAGTAGTAAATATAAAGCTTTAGCAGATAAATACCTTCCAAAAGGCCAAAGCGGTATGGTAACATTTGGGCATAAAGGTGGTTTTGATGCTGCTAAAATTATAGCCGATAAAACTCAAATATTCTCACTTTTAGCAAATATTGGAGATACCAAATCATTAATCATTCACCCTTCAAGTACCACGCATCAGCAGTTAGATGATGCGGCTCAAGCAGCTTCTGGAGTGACTAAAGATTTAGTGCGTTTATCTGTAGGAATAGAGGATTTAGAAGATCTAAAATCTGATTTAAAACAAGCCTTCGAAGCTGTTAAAAACGCCTAACAGTTTCTTTTAAATTAAGCCCTTTTAACTCGAAGCTTTTATATATTGCGACATGAAAAATTTACAATTTATTTCTCTAGATTCCTACCAAACCATCAGTGGTGCAGTCTTACCTATTCAATTGTCTTACGAAGTGTTTGGGCAACCCCTACACGAAGCGCCAATTGTTTTAGTAAATCATGCACTAACCGGAAACAGTAACGTTGCTGGTGAAGGCGGCTGGTGGAGTGATCTTATTGGTGATAATAAAATTATAGATACTAAGAAATTTACGGTCCTGTCGTTTAATATTCCAGGTAATGGATATGACGGATTTGTTATCGAGAATTATAAAGATTTCGTAGCTCGCGATATGGCAAATATCTTTTTAAAAGGGCTTGAATTATTAAAAATAGATTCGGTTTTTGCTATGGTTGGAGGCTCTTTAGGTGGTGGTATTGCCTGGGAAATGGCTGTTATTCATCCTACGTTAGCCGAGAATTTAATTGTGGTGGCAACCGACTGGAAATCTACAGATTGGTTAATTGCAAACTGTCAAATTCAGGAGCAGTTTTTAATGAACTCTAATAACCCTGTTCACGATGCGCGTATGCATGCCATGTTGTGTTATAGAACACCAAAATCGTTTAAAGAACGCTTTCATAGA
The DNA here is from genome assembly GCF_000723205.1 of Formosa agariphila KMM 3901. Taxonomy (NCBI): domain Bacteria; kingdom Pseudomonadati; phylum Bacteroidota; class Flavobacteriia; order Flavobacteriales; family Flavobacteriaceae; genus Formosa; species Formosa agariphila. The sequence goes on from NZ_HG315671.1 coordinate 441,999, forward strand.
AGTAAGAATGAAGATTTAGAAATCTTTAATGTCGAGAGTTGGTTATTGCATCACGGAAACAAATTACAAGAGCGTTTTCAGCTTTCAGCATATAAATTAATGAATCAATTGTTACGTACTATTGATGTCACTAAAGGGCGACCTGAAGATGTAAATGTTTTGGATATTATAGAATCTAATATTGCAATCGTTGGTGTGGATTCTGATTTGTTTTTTACAGCTGAAGAGAATCGTGAAACACAAAAAAAATTAGCACTTACACATCCAAATGTAACGTATAACGAAATTCATTCCGATCACGGTCATGATGCATTTTTAATTGAATTTGAACAATTAGAAACCATTGTAGAAGGCATATTTAAACCGGAATTGAAAAATAAACGTTTAAAAGTCTTGAAGTTTGGAGGGAAATCTCTCGCCAATGGAGAAGGCCTAGAAACGGTTCTTAATATTATAGAAAATAAAGTTAAGAACGATGAAAAAATAGCAGTTGTACTTTCGGCTAGAGGCTCGTCTACAGACCAGTTGGAAAATATCCTTAAGAAGGCTAAAAATGATGAGTCTTATAAAAAAGATTTAGAAACCTTTAAAGCCTATCAAATTGAACCTTGTCCGGAAATCGATTTCTCTGAAGAGTTTTCAGTTCTAGATAAAGTGTTCGGTGGTGTAAAGTTATTAGGAGATTACAGTAAGAAAATTAAAGATGAAGTTTTAGCTCAAGGTGAATTATTATCGGTTAAATTAGTAGCAGAATTACTCAATAAACGCGGTGTTAATGCCCATGCAACAGATTCTAGATTACTTATTAAAACAGATGATACTTATGGTAATGCACAGCCAAATACCAAAGTGTCTAAAGAGAATGTTTTAAAGCATTTTAAAAAATATAATGGAGATACGGTAAATATTATAACAGGATTTATCGCCTCTAATCAAGATAATAAAACAACGACTTTAGGTCGAAACGGAAGTAATTATTCGGCAGCACTTTTAGCTAATTTCTTAGATGCTGAAGAATTGCAGAATTATACACACGTAAACGGAATTTATACGGCAAATCCAGACTTGGTTCCAGATGCCAAAAAGATTGAAGAATTATCGTTTGCAGAGGCGAACGAGTTGGCTAATTTTGGTGCAACGGTTTTACATGCCAAAACGATTATTCCGTTATTAGAGAAAAATATCTCACTCCGTATTTTAAATACTTTTAATAGCGGCGACCAAGGAACTTTAATAACAGCTAAAACAGCTTCTAAAGGCATTCGTTCATTATCGGTTTTAGATAATGTGGCGTTAATTAATTTAGAAGGCCGCGGTTTATTAGGAAAAGTAGGTGTCGATGCGCGTGTGTTTAAAACATTAAGTGCAAACGATATTAGTGTAAGTATTATTTCGCAAGGCTCGTCTGAACGTGGATTAGGATTGGTGGTCGATGCCGATAAAGCATCGCAAGCTGTAATTGCTTTAGAGCGTGAGTTTGAAACCGATTTTTATGTTCAAGATGTTAATAGAATTGGAATTATAGATGATGTTGCTGTAATTTCAATTGTAGGTCAAGATTTAAGTACGTTCCACAAACCGTTTAATGCACTGATTAAAAATCAGATTGTTCCGTTGCTTTTCAACAATACCATTACAGGTGAAAACGTGAGTTTGGTGGTTAGAAAATCACAACTTCATAAAGCTTTAAATGTGATTCATGGAGAGATTTTTGGAATATCTAAAAAAATAAACTTGGCTATTTTTGGTCATGGATTAGTAGGTGGAACATTAATCGATCAGATTATTGCTTCGGCTAAAGATATTGAAAAACGTAAAGGCATAAAATTGAATATTTTTGCGATTGCAAATTCAAGACAAGTGCTGTTAAATAGAAAAGGGATAAGTGCTAATTGGAAAGCCGACTTGCAAGAAAACGGAAAAGATTTTACGTTCGAAGGTTTAGTGGCATATACCAAAAAGCATCATTTAGAAAACTTAATTGCAATTGATAACACAGCGAGTGCAACTTTTGTCTCTAATTATATTCCGTTAGTAGAGCATGGTTTCGACCTTGTTTCATCTAATAAAATAGCAAATACAGTCGATTTTAAATTCTATAGTGAATTGAGACAAGTCTTGGCTAAAAATCAGAAAAACTATCTTTACGAAACTAATGTTGGAGCAGGGTTACCGTTAATCGATACGATTAAGCTCTTGCATTTATCTGGAGAAAATATTACTAAAATTAGAGGTGTGTTCTCAGGGTCGTTAAGTTATTTATTTAATAATTATTCGCTTAAAAACGAACCATTCTCAAAGGTACTACAAGAAGCCGTAGACCAAGGATTTACAGAGCCTGATCCAAGAGAAGACCTATGTGGGAACGATGTTGCTAGAAAATTATTAATTTTGGCAAGAGAATTGGACTTACATAACGAAATTACTGATGTTGATATTCAGAATTTAATTCCTGAAGATTTACGACGTATAGATAAAGAAGCCTTTTTAAAATCGTTTACAGAAATGGACGATTTATATCAAAGCATTAAAGACCAACAAAAATCAGGTCATGTTTTAAGATATATAGGTGATTTACACGGTGATTTAGCCGATGAAAAAGGTGCTAAATTAGAAGTAAAATTAGTATCTGTTCCAGAAAGCTCACCATTAGGATCTTTAAAAGGATCCGATTCAATTTTCGAAATTTACACAGAGTCTTATGGCGATCAGCCCGTAGTGATTCAGGGCGCAGGTGCAGGAGCAGCAGTTACCGCTCGTGGTGTATTTGGAGATATTTTAAGATTAACAGAAAAAAACACGTATTAGTACCATGAAAGATAATCATTTCGAAACAGAAGCTATTAGAACACAAACAGAGCGTTCTCAGTTTTTAGAACATTCAACACCTTTATATTTAAGTTCAAGCTTTGTTTTTGAAGATGCCGAGGATATGCGTGCATCATTTACAGAAGAAAAAGAACGTAATATTTACAGCCGTTTTACAAATCCAAATACATCAGAGTTTATAGATAAAGTTTGTAAAATGGAAGGTGCCGAAAGTGGTTATGCATTTGCTACGGGAATGTCTGCCGTGTTTTCAACTTTTGCAGCGCTTTTAAACAGTGGCGATCATATTGTGTCGGCAAGTTCTGTGTTTGGTTCTACACATGCGCTGTTTACTAAATTTCTTCCGAAGTGGAATATAGAAACATCATACTTTAATGTCAATGATGTCGATAAAATTGAAAGCCTAATTACTCCAAATACAAAAATCTTATATGCAGAGAGTCCAACAAACCCTGCTGTAGATATTATAGATTTAGAAGTTTTAGGTGCTATTGCAAAAAAACATAACATCTTATTGGTGATAGATAATTGTTTCGCCACACCGTATTTACAAAACCCAATAGAATTTGGAGCAGACATCGTTATTCATTCTGCTACAAAATTAATGGATGGTCAAGGTCGTGTTTTAGGAGGCGTTGCTGTAGGTCGTGCCGATTTAATTCGCGAAATCTATTTGTTTTCAAGAAATACAGGTCCAGCGCTATCTCCATTCAATGCATGGGTGTTGTCTAAAAGTTTAGAAACCTTAGCGGTTCGTGTAGATAAACATTGCGATAATGCATTAAAAGTTGCCGAATTTTTAGAAGGGCATGATAATGTAACACTTGTAAAATATCCGTTTTTAAAGTCGCATCCACAATACGACATTGCTAAAAAACAAATGAAACAAGGTGGTAATATTATCGCGTTCGAAGTTAAAGGCGGTGTAGAAGGTGGTCGTGCATTCTTAAACAAAATTAAAGTATTGTCCTTATCGGCAAACCTTGGAGATACACGTACTATTGTAACACATCCGGCATCTACAACACATAGTAAACTAAGTACCGAAGACAGATTAGAAACAGGTATTACAGACGGTTTAGTTCGTATTTCTGTGGGATTAGAGCATACAGATGATATTATTAAGGATTTAAAACAGGCTTTAGATTAAGTTTTAAAAATCAGTATATTTGCATCATGCTTTCAAAGAAAACCAAATACGGTCTAAAGGCCTTACTATTTTTAGCGCGTCAAGAAAATAATACGCCAGTACAAATCAGTATGATTTCTAAGAGTGAAAATATTTCACAAAAATTCTTGGAAAGCATACTGTTAACCCTTCGGAAAATAGGCGTTTTAGGTTCTAAGAAAGGAAAAAACGGTGGGTATTATTTGCTAAAAGCTCCAGAAGACATAAAAATGTCTTTGGTAATGAGAACCCTTGAAGGGCCAATTGCCATGGTGCCATGTGTAAGTTTAAATTTCTACGAAAAGTGCGACGATTGCCCAGATGAGACCCTTTGCGGCGTGCATACTTTAATGGCAGAAGTGCGTGACAAAACACTAGACATCTTCAATAATAAGTCGTTAGCCGATTTAGTTTAACATTATTTTTTTAAAATTAGTTTGCATATGTTGGGAACAACATATACATTTGTCAAATAACCTACTAAATCGATAGGATTAACAGATGTAGTTAAGTTAAAGAAGAAATTATGTTGGATAGTACAATAGATATTTCGTATTGGAATAAGGAATTAAGACACAAAACCCCTCAAGAGATAATTGATTGGGCTTTGGCGTTAACAGATAAGAAAATAGTTACTACAAGCTTTGGAGTATATTCTGCAGTGTTGTTAAGTACTATTTCAAAACAAGATAACGACATTAAAGTAGTGTGGTGTGATACGCTTTTTAATACACCAGAAACGTATGACCATGCAGAAAATCTAATTGAGACGTACAACTTAAATGTTCAAAAATATGAGCCTTTGTTGAGTAAATCGGTAGTTGAAACAACAATAGGAATCCCAGACGTAACCAGTCCAAAACATGCCGAATTTACAGAGATTGTAAAGCTAGAGCCATTTAGTAGAGCTCTAGCCGAACAAGCTCCAGAACTTTGGTTTACAAATATCCGTGTAAGACAAACTGAATACAGAAAGTCTAAAGATATTTTAAGCTGGAGTAAAGATGGTGTTTTAAAAGTGAGTCCATTTTACTATTGGTCAGACGAAGATTTAGATGCGTATATCGTAGAACAAAATCTTCCTAAAAACCAATTTTATTTTGACCCAACAAAAGCCTTACAAAATAGAGAGTGTGGAATCCACTTTCAATAAATGAAAAAGAATCATGCAAAGTTTTAGATCAGAAATAGAGAACCCAGTTGTAGAACAGGATATAATTGAATTAGAAAAAAAGATTCGATTATTTAATGAAGGTAGTATAACCGACGAAAGTTTTAGAAGTTTACGTTTAGCTCGTGGTATATATGGGCAACGTCAACCAGGCGTTCAAATGATACGTATAAAATTACCTTACGGAAAAGTGACTTCTAATCAGTTATTAAGAATTTCTGATGTTTCGGATCGTTTTTCTACAGGGAGATTACATATTACAACACGTCAGGATATTCAAATTCACTACGTAAGTATTGATGATACTCCAGAACTTTGGTCTCAATTAGAACAAGACGATGTAACCTTGCGTGAAGCTTGTGGTAATACCGTAAGAAATGTAACCGCTAGCGAAACTGCAGGAATCGATGTAAATGAACCTTTCGATGTGACGCCATATGCGCATGCGGCTTTCCAATTCTTTTTACGTAATCCTATTTGTCAAGAAATGGGTCGTAAATTTAAAATGTCGTTTTCGTCTTCAGATGCAGATACAGCTTTAAGTTATATTCATGATTTAGGATTTATTCCGAAGATAAAAGATGGAGAACGCGGGTTTAGAGTCTTACTTGGAGGTGGTTTAGGATCTCAACCAAGAAGTGCAGATTTAATTTATGAGTTCTTACCAACCTATAAAGTTATTCCTTTAATAGAAAGTGTATTACGTATTTTTGATCGTCATGGTGAACGTGCTAGACGAATGAAAGCACGTATGAAATTCTTAATAAAAGATGAAGGTTTAGAAAAATTCTTAGAATTAGTTGAAGCTGAACAAAAAGCATTATCTAATCAAGAAGTACACATCGAAGTAAAAGATGAAGCTATAAAGTTAAGCAATGTTGCTATCCCTGAAGTGCATATAGAAGATGAGGATGCTTACAATAGTTGGAGAGCTTTAAATGTAATCCCTCAGAAACAAGACGGATTATATGCTATAGGAATTAAAGTGAAATTAGGTGATTTTTATACTGATAAAGCAAGAAAACTTGCCGCTTTAATTAAAGACTATGCAGCCGATGAGTTACGTTTTTCATTAAGACAAAACATTTTAATTCGTCACGTAAAAGAAGAGTTATTACCATTCTTCTATCAAGAATTAAAGGCTTTAGATTTTGTAGCAACAGGATATAATGCAACTACAGATATTACGGCATGCCCAGGAACAGATACCTGTAATTTAGGTATTGCAAGTAGTACAGGAATGGCAGATGAGTTAGAGAAAGTTTTATATTCAGAATATCCACAATACATTAACAACCAAGATATCGCTATTAAAATTAGTGGATGTATGAATGCTTGTGGCCAACACAACATGGCACACATTGGTTTTCAAGGGATGTCTATTCGTACTAAAGATAAATTAGTAGCGCCTGCTGTACAAGTATTATTAGGTGGTGGTGTATTAGGAAATGGAGAAGGTCGTTTTTCAGATAAAGTAATCAAGTTACCTTCTAAAAGAGGACCTCAAGCATTACGTTTAATTTTAGATGATTTTGAAACTAACGGAAATCCAGGAGAATCATTTTTAGAATATTACGACCGTCGAGACGGACAGAAATATTTTTATAATTTCTTAGTAACGTTATCAGATACAGAAAACTTACAACCTAGCGATTTTATCGATTGGGGTAATAAAGAAGAATACAAGCAAGAAGTTGGAGTAGGAGAGTGTGCAGGTGTTGTTATCGATTTAGTAGCGACTTTATTGTTAGAAGCTAAAGAGAAATTAGAAAAGGCAGAAGAGGTATACGGATCTACAACAAAATGGGCAGATGCCATTTACTTAGCTTATACAGCAAGTGTAAATGCGGCTAAAGCTTTATTGCTTTCAGAAGATGTAAAAACCAATTCTCAAGCAAACATTATAGGGTTGTTCGACGAAACATTTATTGCTTCTAATAAAATTACATTAGATACAAATAGTAGTTTTTCAGATTTTATTTATGAAATCAATAAAAACGAACCAACAAAAGAATTTGCAACCACATATATTAACCAAACCAAAGCTTTTTTCAACACCATCGACGTTTTTAGAACACGCGAATTAGTCTATGCAAACAACTAACAACATACCTAAACTAACGGTAGTAGGTGCCGGTCCAGGAGATCCAGATTTAATATCGCTTAAAGCGGTAAAAGCAATTGAATCTGCAGATGTAATCTTGTACGACGCACTTATAAATGTTGACTTACTTAAATACGCTTCACCCACTAAGGAAGTTATTTTTGTTGGGAAACGTAAAGGGTGTTACGCGTATCAACAAGGACAAATTAATGAGCTTATTGTACAACGTGCAAAGAGCTTTGGGCATGTGGTTCGTTTAAAAGGAGGAGATCCATTTGTTTTCGGACGTGGAGCAGAAGAAATCGAATATGCAAAATCAAAAAAACTTAAAGTAGATGTTATTCCAGGAATGTCGTCTGCCTTAGCGGTCCCAACAAACCAAGGTATTCCGTTAACAAAACGTGGTGTTTCCGAAAGTTTTTGGGTAATTACAGGAACAACCAAGAATCACGAAATATCTAGCGATATAGCACTAGCAGCCAAGTCGTCTGCCACAGTAGTGATTTTAATGGGAATGAGTAAACTGCCGGAAATTGTTGAATTGTTTTCAAACGAAAATAAGAAAGACCTTCCCGTAGCAATTATTCAGAACGGAACTTATGCTAACGAAAACATAGGAATTGGTACCATACAATCTATCCAAGATGTGGTTAAACAACAACAGTTAACGTCTCCAGCTATAATAGTAATTGGTGAGGTGGTAAGTGAACGCACTAGTTTAGATCGAATAAAAACCGAATTGCACGAGTTAAAATCGGCGTTTTAGAAAAAAAATAAAATCATATTTCAGTAAAAAATATTTAGTAATGATACAAACAGATATATTAATAATAGGAGCAGGGCCGACAGGATTATTTACTGTGTTTGAAGCAGGATTATTAAAACTTAAATGTCATTTAATTGATGCTTTGCCACAAGCTGGTGGACAATGTTCAGAACTTTATCCAAAAAAGCCGATATACGATATTCCAGGATTTCCGGAAGTATTAGCTGGAGATTTAACTAAAAACTTGTTAGAGCAAGGAAAGCAATTCGAACCTGGGTTTACCTTAGGAGAGCGTGCTGAAACTATAGAAAAACAAGAAGATGGGTCGTTTATTGTCACTACAAATAAAGGTACTCAACATCAAGCGCCAGTAGTTGCTATTGCAGGTGGTTTAGGGTCTTTTGAACCTAGAAAACCATTGATTGAAAATATTGCAAATTACGAAGATCACGGAGTAGATTACTTTATTAAAGATCCAGAAAAATATAGAAATAAACGTGTTGTAATTTCAGGTGGAGGAGATTCTGCTCTAGATTGGAGTATCTTTTTAGCCGATATCGCTTCAGAAGTAACACTTATTCACAGACGTAACGAATTCCGTGGCGCTTTAGATTCTGTAGAAAAAGTTCAAGAATTAAAACTTCTAGGGAAAATAAATTTAGTAACACCTGCAGAAGTTGTTGGCGTTGCTGGAGAAAATCATATTGAAGGTGTGACTGTTAAAAAAGCAGATGAAGAGTTTACAATAGATACAGATTACTTTATCCCATTATTCGGTTTATCTCCAAAATTAGGACCTATCGGAAATTGGGGATTAGAGATAGAAAAAAATGCAATTAAAGTAGATAATGCCTTAGATTATCAAACAAACATACCTGGAATTTATGCTATTGGAGATGTAAATACGTATCCAGGGAAGTTAAAATTAATTCTTTGTGGTTTCCACGAGGCTACATTAATGTGTCAATCAGCGTATAAAATTATTAATCCAGGTAAAAAGTATGTGCTTAAATACACAACGGTGAGTGGAATTGATGGTTTTGACGGTACACGTAAAGAAGCTCCAAAAGCAGTAGTACAAGCTATTGTATAAAATCTAATTTTAAATTAGTCGTTTTGTAAAATAGACTGTAAATTAGTTGAACTAATTCCGACTGTTATTTAAAATAATAAGGCGTTTTTTTATGATAGAAGATACAAAATTGCAAAATAAACTAGTTTCAAAAACATATAATGTTAGATTAAAAGACTCCATTGCAACATTCACAAAACATTTGTTTTATGTTATGTTCGACGATGAGCCTGCAACAGAATTACAGCATCTAGAGAATCTATTTCTAGACATGTGTAGAAAACTAAGTATAGACGATGCATTTAATATTTGGGAAACGTTTAAGTTTAATTTACCAAGTACAAGACGTCGTCTAGATTTAGATGCTATTGCTATCGAGCAGCATGATCCAGCGGCTAAAAGTCTAGAAGAAGTGTATTTAGCGTATCCTGGTTTTTATGCTATTGCAATCTACCGTTTAAGTCATGAATTACATAAGTTAAATGTACCAACTATTCCTAGAATGATGAGTGAATATGCTCATGGTATAACAGGTACAGATATTCATCCTGGTGCAGAAATTGGAGATTCTTTTTTCATAGATCATGCCACCGGAATTGTAATTGGAGAAACATCTATTATAAAAAATAATGTGAAGATTTATCAAGGGGTAACCTTAGGAGGTGTTCAGGTTAAAAAGAGTTTGTCTGCAACAAAACGTCATCCTACTATCGAAGATAATGTTATCATTTACGCCAACGCTACTATATTAGGTGGCGATGTGGTAATTGGTGCAGATACTATAATAGGTGCAAATGTTTGTGTTACAGTTTCTATTCCGCAAGGTTCAATCTTAACTTACCAAAAGGAGTTTAACATAAGATCTAGAAAGAATGATTAAATCTGAAAGTATTTTAGATCAAATAGGGAAAACACCTTTAGTAGAAGTTACACATTTACATGATAATAAAAATGTAAAATTATTTCTGAAATTAGAAGGAAATAATCCAGGAGGAAGTGTAAAAGATAGAGCTGCGTTTAATATGATAAACGAAGCTTTAAAGCGTGGCGATATTAAAAAAGGCGATACTTTAGTTGAAGCGACTAGTGGAAACACCGGAATTGCTTTAGCATTTATTGCGCCTTTATTAGGTGTGAATATGGTGCTTATTATGCCAGAAAATTCAACCGAAGAGCGAATTAAAACCATGCGTGCTTATGGTGCAGAATTAATTTTAACCTCTAGTGATGTTGGTATTGAAGGTGCTCGTGATTATGCCATAAAATTACATGAGGAGAAAGGCTATTTTATGCTGAATCAATTTTCGAACTCAGATAACTGGAAAGCACATTATAAAACTACGGGACCAGAAATTTGGGACGCAACCCAAGGTGAAATTACGCACTTTGTTTCTGCAATGGGAACTACCGGAACCATAATGGGCGTATCTACATATTTAAAAGAAAAAAATAAAAGCATAACTATAGTAGGAGCACAACCTAAAGATGGTGCTAAAATCCCGGGTATTCGTAAGTGGCCAGAAGCGTACTTGCCAGAAATTTTCGATAAAACTAAAGTCGATCAAGTTGTTGATGTTAGTGAAGAAGATGCCAAAATGATCACGCAGCGTTTAGCCAAAGAAGAAGGTGTCTTTGCAGGCATGAGCAGTGGAGGTTCTGTAGCAAGTGCCTTAAAAATTATAGAAAATTTAGAATCCGGAGTTGTCGTAGCTATAATTTGCGACCGCGGAGATCGTTATTTATCGTCCCCATTATTCGATAATTAGCATAATAATTGCTGTAAATATGAGGAAAATAAATATATATTACCTTTATTTGCAGCTTAGTTCATAATCATAATAATTCGTTATCACGAAAGGCAGAGGGGATAGACCCGGTGAAGCCTTAGCAACCCTTTACCACACTTAAAGAAGGTGCTACATTCTACTCAATGAAACCATTTTCAAAGGGGCAGATAACCCAAGAGAAATCCCTTTCTTTCCTGATGACATACTGATATAAAACATCAAAAATGTCAAATATTTATCAAGCCATACAAGAACGTGTTTTAGTACTAGACGGTGCTATGGGTACCATGTTGCAACGTTATAATTTTTCTGAAGAAGATTTTAGAGGAGAGCGTTTTAAAGATTACCTATCTTCATTAAAAGGAAATAACGATTTATTGTCGTTAACCCAACCGCAAGCTATTGCAGATATTCATCGTAAATATTTCGAAGCTGGAGCAGATATTGTAGAAACCAACACCTTCTCGGGAACAACAATCGCTATGGCAGATTACGACATGGAAGATTTGGTGTACGAACTTAATTTCGAATCGGCTAGAATTGCAAAGCAAGTAGCAGACGAAATAACTAAAGAAAACCCAGATAAACCTAGATTTGTTGCAGGTAGTATTGGTCCAACAAACCGTACTGCAAGTTTATCTCCAGATGTAGAACGTCCGGAATATCGCGCAGTAACGTTCGAAGAATTAAGACAGGCCTATCATCAGCAAACAGAAGCGTTGTTAGACGGTGGTGTAGATATGCTTTTAGTTGAAACTATTTTCGATACTTTAAATGCTAAAGCGGCATTGTTTGCCATAGATCAAGTACAAGAAGAACGCGGTATTAAAATTCCGATTATGGTCTCAGGTACGATAACTGATGCCTCTGGCCGAACATTGTCTGGTCAAACTGTTGAAGCATTTTTATTGTCAATCTCTCACATCCCTTTATTGAGTGTTGGGTTTAATTGTGCTTTAGGAGCCGATCAATTACAGCCTTACTTAAGTCGTTTATCTAACGAAACAGAGTTTTATACGTCTGCACATCCTAATGCAGGATTGCCAAATGCTTTTGGAGAATACGACCAAACGGCAGAGCAAATGCAAGAGCTTATCGAGAGTTATTTAAAAGAAAACATCGTTAATATTATTGGAGGATGTTGCGGTACGACACCAGAACATATTAAACTAATTGCAGAAGTTGCTGCAAAATATAAACCTAGACAAGCCGTTGTTAGCGCTTAATTGAGAATCGAAAAGAAAAAACAGCATGTCAAAAAATAATAAGCCTAAATATTTAAGTCTTTCTGGATTAGAGCCATTAATCGTGACTCCAGAAAGTAATTTTATAAATGTAGGAGAACGAACTAATGTTACCGGTTCTAGAAAATTCTTACGATTAATTAAAGAAGAAAAATTTGATGAAGCTCTAGATGTTGCCCGCGACCAAGTAGAAGGTGGTGCGCAAATTATCGATGTGAACATGGATGAAGGAATGTTAGATGGTGCAGAAGCCATGGTAAAATTCCTGAATTTAATTGCTTCAGAGCCAGATATTGCTCGTGTGCCTATCATGATCGATAGTTCGAAATGGGATATTATTGAAGCTGGACTTCAGGTAGTTCAAGGAAAATCGGTAGTAAATTCAATCAGTTTAAAAGAAGGAGAAGAGGCGTTTATTCATCATGCTAAATTGGTGAAACGTTACGGTGCTGCCATGGTTGTAATGGCATTCGATGAAGATGGTCAAGCCGATACCTATCAGCGTCGAATAGATATCTGTAAGCGTTCTTACGATATCTTGGTCGATAAAGTTAAGTTTCCACCTCAAGATATTATTTTTGATCCAAATATTTTTCCTGTGGCTACAGGAATGGAAGAGCATCGCTTAAATGCATTAGATTTCTTTAATGCAACAAAATGGATTCGAGAAAATTTACCGTACGCCAATGTTTCTGGAGGAGTGAGTAATGTGTCGTTTTCGTTTAGAGGAAACACCGTTGTTCGTGAAGCAATAAACTCTGCATTCTTATACCACGCCATCAAACATGGATTAAATATTGGAATTGTAAACCCGACCATGTTGGAGGTTTACGACGAAATTCCTAAAGATCTTTTACAACATGTAGAAGATGTATTATTCAACCGTAGTGATGATGCAACAGAGCGGTTATTAGACTTCGCAGAAACTGTAAAAGGAGATAAAAAAGTTGATGAAGCCAAAATTTTAGAATGGCGTAGTCACGAGTTACAAGATAGAATTACGCATGCTCTAGTAAAGGGAATTGATGCCTTTATTATTGAAGACGTAGAACAAGCACGTCAAGAATCGGCAAAGCCTATCGAAGTTATCGAAGGCCATTTAATGATTGGAATGAATGTGGTTGGAGATTTATTCGGAAGCGGAAAAATGTTCTTGCCTCAGGTGGTTAAGTCTGCTCGAGTGATGAAAAAAGCCGTAGCCTATTTACAACCTTTCATTGAAGCAGAAAAAGACGGTAAGCAAGAGTTTGCTGGTAAAATTTTAATGGCGACAGTTAAAGGAGACGTACACGATATTGGTAAAAATATTGTAAGTGTGGTACTTGGGTGTAATAATTATGAGATCGTAGACCTTGGTGTTATGGTGCCGCCAGAGCGAATTATAGAAACCGCTAAAGCTGAAAATGTAGATGTTATTGGATTAAGCGGATTAATAACACCATCGTTAGACGAAATGGTGTATTTGTCTAAAGAAATGGAGCGTCAGAAGTTTACCATTCCATTACTTATTGGTGGTGCAACCACATCGCGAGCACATTCGGCTGTTAAAATCGCGCCTAATTATACCAATGCTGTAGTGCATGTTAATGATGCCTCTAGAGCAGTTACCGTAGTTGGGAATTTATTGAATAAAGACAATAAAATATATAAAGAACAAATTCGTGAAGAGTACGAGAAGTTCCGTGAGCAATTCTTAAAACGTGGTAAGAAGAAAAACTTTGTCACGATTGAAGAGGCTAGAAAGCGTAAATTTAAAATTGATTGGAATACCTCAGACATTGTAAAACCGAATCAGTTAGGAGTTCAAGTGCTTCAAGATTTCGACATTACTAAACTGGAGGAATTTATCGATTGGAGTCCGTTTTTTAGAAGTTGGGATTTACACGGGAAATATCCGGATATTTTAACCGATGAGGTTGTGGGCGAACAAGCAACAGAATTATTTGCCGATGCAAAGGAATTATTAAAACGCGTATTCGATGAGAAATTGTTGGGCGCTAAAGCAATCTTCGGACTGTTTCCTGCAAACAGCGTTAACGATGATGATATTGAGATTTATGGTGAAGATGGCAAACCAAAAGTTACCTTTTTAACCTTACGTCAGCAGTTAGATAAACGTGCAGGTGTTCCTAATTTTGCGTTGTCAGATTTTATTGCACCTAAAGATACTGGAATAACAGATTATATGGGATGTTTCTGTGTAAGTACAGGTTTTGGAACTGCAGAATTAGCAAAAGAATTCGAAGCGAAGCACGACGACTATAATTCAATTATGATTAAGGCGCTTGCCGATCGTTTAGCAGAAGCCTTTGCAGAATATCTTCATAAAGAAATTAGAATCAATTATTGGGGTTACGATTCTAATGAAACACTTTCTAACGAAGATTTAATTAAAGAAACCTATAAAGGTGTGCGTCCTGCACCAGGATATCCAGCATGTCCGGATCACCTAGAAAAGAAAACCATTTGGAAACTTCTTAAGGTTAAGGAAGAAATTGGGGTAGAAATTACAGACAGCTTAGCCATGTGGCCAGCTGCTAGTGTAAGCGGATATTATTTTGCTAATAAAGAAGCAAAGTATTTTGGCTTAGGAAAAATTACCAACGATCAATTGGTAGATTATGCCAAACGTCGAGGTATTAGTAACGAAGAAGCAGAGAAGTGGTTAAGTCCAACATTAGCCGATTAAATTTATAATAATTATGAGTAAGAAATTTATAGAAATACATTTGGGTGGCCACGTTATTATTCATGGTTTCGATGCTCATAATAAAGAAATTACAGAACGTGTAGAAGCTGAAGATTTTACCAAGAAAATTATAGCAATTTCACGCATTAAATCGGTTAGTGAAAATTTTATATTAACAGATTATACAGATGGTCGACTTGTTTATTGGGAATATAAAGAAGACTACGAAACGATTAAAAAGGCATTGACGAAATAATGAAAGTTACAGATCACATAAAACAAGCCAACGGAAAAACATTATTCTCTTTTGAAGTTATTCCGCCTCAGAAAGGTAAAAATATTCAAGATTTATATAATAATATAGATCCGTTAATGGAGTTTAAACCACCATTTATAGATGTTACAACGTCTCGCGAAGAGTATGTGTATGTCGATAAAGGTAACGGACTTTTAGATAAGCGAATCACGCGTATGCGTCCTGGAACTGTTGGGATTTGTGCCTCAATTATGCATAAATATAAAGTAGACGCTATTCCGCATTTACTTTGTGGTGGATTTACTAAAGAAGAAACCGAATATGTGCTAGTAGATTGTCATTATTTAGGCTTAGACAATGTTGTGGCTTTACGTGGAGATGCACGTAAAGATGAGTCGTATTTTATAGCCACAGAAGGTGGAAACCATTTTGCTAGTGAATTGGTGGAGCAAATCTCAAATTTAAATCAAGGAAAATACCTTCACGACGATATTAAAGTAGAGCATAATTACGATTTCTGTATTGGTGTAGCTGGATATCCAGAAAAGCATATGGAATCCCCGTCTTTAAATACGGACTTAAAACGTTTAAAAGCGAAGGTAGATGCTGGTGCAGATTATGTGGTGACACAAATGTTTTTCGACAATCAGAAATATTTCGATTTTGTAGAAAAAGCTAGAGAGATTGGTATAACGGTTCCAATTATTCCGGGAATCAAACCTTTGGCCGTAAAACGTCATTTACAAATTCTTCCTCAAGTGTTTAAAATCGATTTACCAGAAGATTTAATAGATGCTGTAGAAAGGTGTAAAGACAATAAAGCTGTTAGACAAGTAGGTATCGAGTTTGCTATTCAGCAATCTAAAGAATTAAAAGCTGCAGGTGTACCATTTTTACATTATTATTCTATGGGAAAAAGTGATAATATAAAAGCCATAGCATCCGCTTTATTCTAAGAATTCGGTTACTTTTGCCCCTTATTTATTTTTATGAAGCAACTGCTACTTTTATTGTGTTTCCTGACATCGTTGATGATGTATTCTCAAGAGACATTCAAATCATCTTATGTCGATGTTAACTATTTTCAAGGTAATATAGCGCTTCATAACAACTATATTTTACATCTTATTGAAGGTCATCCTGAAGGTGTTATTGTAAGTTGGAATAAAAAAACGTTCGGACAAGAAGATTGGCAAGAAGGGTATAATTATCCAGACTATGGTGCTTCTTTTTCGTATCAGAATTTAAAAAGTGAAACCTTAGGAAATAACTATGCGCTTTATGCGCATTATAATTTTTATTTCTTTAAGAGGCATTTAATGTTTCGTATTGGTCAAGGTTTAGCCTATAATACCAATCCGTACGATAAATACGATAATTATAAAAACATCGCCTTCGGCTCTACAATTTTAAGTAGTACGTATTTTATGCTGAATTATAAGCGGGAACGTATTTTCGACCGTTTTGGACTTCAAGCGGGTGTATCGCTTATTCATTATTCTAATGCCAATGTAGTGGCGCCAAATTCGAGTATAAATTCAGTCACACTAAATGTGGGTCTAACATATAATTTAGACGATGAAGATCAGGAGTATAAGCATACAGTTGTAAAAGAAAATTTTACGCAACCTATAAAGTATAATTTTGCTTTTCGTAGTGGTGTAAATGAAAGCGATGTTATTGGCATGGGGCAATCTGCATTCTATGTGCTTTCTGCATATGCCGATAAACGTTTGTCTAAAAAGAGTGCTGTGCAATTTGGAACAGATATATTCTTTTCAAATTTCTTAAAAGATTTAATTGACTATAACGCTGTAGCTTTTCCAGAAAATAATATAGACCCAGATACCGATTATAAGCGTGTAGGTTTATTTGTTGGGCACGAATTGTTTATCAATAAAATGTCTGTAGAATCTCAAGTCGGCTATTATGTGTATTATCCGTTCGATTTTGAAGGAAGAACGTATCTAAGAATCGGTTTAAAGCGTTATTTTGGAGAAAAATGGTTTGCAGCACTTAGTTTAAAAACTCACGGAGCAAAAGCAGAATGTGTTGAATTTGGAGTAGGAATACGATTGTAGATGATGAAAAAAATAATAGCCATATTTGTAGTGTTTTTACTGTGTTCTTGCGATAGCGAAGATGCGTCTGATTGCTTTCAGACCACCGGAGAACTAACGTCTAAAACCATTGGTATTGATACTTTCGATAGAATTTTAGTTAATAGAAATATTGAATTGACCATAATTCAAGGTTCAGAATTAAAAGCCTTTATAGAAACTGGTGAAAATTTAATGAACGATGTAGAGGTTCATGTTATCGATGGTGAATTGCAACTTACAGATAATAACACGTGTAATTTATTTAGAAATTACGATCCAACAAAAATAACAATAACAACGCCAACATCTTTTTATCAGATTAGAAGTTCAACACAGTTTGAAGTGAAATCTGAAGGTGTGTTAACACTTGATGAATTACAGTTGTTTTCTGAAGATTTTAATGCTGAAGAAAGCTTTAATGTAGGCGATTTTAGGTTGCAGTTAGATGTTGAAGAACTGATAGTTGTGTCTAATAATATTTCAGTGTTTTATATTTCAGGAACTACTAATAAATTAACCGTAGGGTTTTATGCTGGAGCAGGTCGTTTTGAAGGTGCAAATCTAATTGCACAATCGGTAAACATTTTTCACAGAGGAAGTAACGATATCATTGTTAATCCGCAAGAATTATTAACAGGAGAACTTGTAAGTACAGGAGATGTAATCTCTAAAAATAAACCTGAAATTGTAGAAGTTGACACAAAATATAAGGGCCAATTATATTTTCAAGAGTAATTAATCTTGTGTCATCGTTCTAAATAATTCTTCTAAACTTTCATTTTTCTGAGTCAGTTGAAAAATTTTCAATTCGTTATCATGTGCAAAATCGAATACCTTCGGACGCATATCTTCAGTAGTTGAGAAGGTAATCTCATATACAAATCCATAGGTGTTAACTACCGATGTTACGTGCGGTAAACGCAATAAAAAAGCATCTTCTACACGAAAGTCAAATTCTACCAAAACAATTTGTGCTTTTCCAGCTTGTAAATCTTTCAATTTTTTATCAGATACAATCTGACCTTTATTGATAATAATAACACGGTCGCACATAGCTTCAACCTCTTGCATTATATGGGTAGAAAGAAAAACAGTTTTTGTTTGTCCGATGGTTTTAATCAATTCTCGAATAGAAACCAATTGATTTGGATCTAATCCTGTTGTAGGTTCATCTAAAATTAAAACTTCAGGGTCGTGTAATAAGGCGTTGGCTAAACCTACACGTTGACGATAACCTTTAGAAAGTTGCCCAATTTTTTTATGCGATTCTGGTGTTAAGCCAGTAAGTTCTATAACTTCGGAAATACGTTGTTTAGAGACTTTATATATCTCGGCATTAAAACTTAAATACTCCTTCACATACATGTCTAGGTATAGCGGATTATGCTCTGGAAGATAACCTACACTTTGTTGAACCGCTTTAGTTTGAGTATTAATATTAAACCCATTCACTTCAGCCTCACCAGATGTGGGGTCTATAAACGTGGTTAATATTTTCATCATTGTAGATTTTCCTGCCCCATTTGGACCAAGGAAACCAACAATTTCGGGTTTGCCTACAGAAAAAGAAACGTTATCTAAAGCTTTTTGTGTACCATACACTTTACTAAGCTGTTCTACCTTTATTGACATTTTACTATACTTTGTTCAAAAGTAAACATTATATAATTTATTTTACGAATTACCTTAAAATCTTTAAAACTATAACAACAATTTGAAAAAAAATAAATGAAAGGTTTTGTAATGTAAAATTATTAATTACTTTAGTGCCCAAGAAAAGCAATACATGCAAAACACAAGTTTCACATATTTTAATTTTTTCTATTTCTTTTTTAGCAAAGGGAATGAGGCATTGTATGTGTAATTTATAAGTATAAATTTTAATATAAAGTCTCGATGTAAATCGGGACTTTTTTTATATATGGTAAAAACAGTTTCAATTCAAGGTATAAAGGGGTCATTCCATCACATCGTTGCTAGAACGTATTTTGATAACGATGTAGAAATTGATGAATGCATGTCTTTCGACGCTGTAGTCGACAATCTTATTAATAAAAAAAGTGATGTGGCGATTATGGCTTTAGAGAATACTATAGCTGGATCAATTTTACCAAATTACGCATTAATAGATAAGTTTAATCTTCATATTATTGGAGAACACTATTTAGATATTCAGCATAATTTAATGGCTTATCCTGGTCAGAAGATTGAAGATATTAAAGAAGTGTATTCGCACCCAATGGCGTTATTACAATGTAAAACATTCTTTAAAGATTATCCGCACATTAAGCTGGTAGAAGATAAAGATACTGCTGAAACTGCCGAACGCATTACATCAAAACAATTAAAGGGTGTTGCTGCCATTGCAAGTAAAACTGCAGCAGAAATTTTTGGATTAGAAATTTTAGCTGAAAGTATTCAAACAATAAAAGAAAACGAAACACGATTTGTTATTGTAAAAACACAGAATTCTGTTTTGGATGAAAGTGAAATTACTAAAGCCTCTATCCGATTTGTGGTAGAACACAAACGTGGTAGCTTAGCAAGTGTTTTAAATGTATTAAGCGATTGTAGAATGAGTTTAACCAAAATACAGTCGTTACCAAAAATAGAAACGCCTTGGAAATATGCTTTTTTTGTAGACGTAACCTTCTTAAAATATAGCAATTTCGAGAAAGCAAAATCCATATTAGATATTATGGTGAAAGAATTTAAAGTACTTGGCGAATATAAAAATGCAAAATTATGATAACTGTAGCAAACAGGTTACAAACGGTCGAGGAATACTACTTTTCTAAGAAATTAAGAGAAGTAAATGCCTTAAAAGCAAGTGGAAAACCGATAATTAATCTTGGGATAGGAAGCCCAGATTTAATGCCACCACAACGTGTAATAGATGCTATTACCGAAAGTTTTAAACACCCAAATGTACACCAATATCAGAGTTATCAAGGCTTGCCAGAATTACGTGAAGCCATGGGCGAATTTTACAAAGCACAATTTGGTGTGGATGTAGACCCAGCGTCAGAAATTTTGCCTTTAATGGGGAGTAAAGAAGGAATTCTTCATATTTCTATGGCATTTTTAAATGCAGGCGATGAGGTTTTAATTCCAAATCCAGGATATCCAACATATGCATCGGTTACTAAATTAGTTGAAGCTAAAGCGGTGACTTACGATTTAGATGAAACCAACGGTTGGTTGCCAGATTTAGAGGCTTTAGAGCAAACAGATTTAAGTAAAGTAAAAGTGATGTGGGTTAATTATCCACATATGCCAACGGGAGCAAATGCAACCGAAGCACTATATGTAGAATTGGTTGCATTTGCAAAACGTAATGACATTTTAATTGTTAACGATAATCCATACAGTTTTGTATTAAACGAAAAACCGAAGAGTATTTTAAGTGTTCCTGGAGCAAAAGATATTTGTATCGAGCTTAATTCGTTAAGTAAAACCTTTAACATGGCAGGTTGGCGTGTAGGAATGGTTTTAGGAAATGCAGAACATTTAAGTGCTGTGCTTAAAGTTAAGAGTAATATGGATTCTGGTATGTTTTATGGTATTCAGAAAGGAGCAATTGAAGCTTTAAAAAGCACAAATATGTGGTTTAAAAGCTTAAATAGTGTCTACCAAAAACGTCGTGATTTAGTTTGGAAGCTAGCCGATTTATTAGGTTGCACTTACGATGTAAATGCAACAGGATTATTTGTATGGTCTAAATTACCAGAAGGTGTAGATGCCGAAACGTTTATTGATAAAATTTTATACGAGAATTCTATATTTATAACACCAGGAATTATTTTTGGTAGTCAAGGTAAAGGATATATCCGTTTTTCTTTATGTGCATCAGAGCAAGAATTAGAGGAGGCGATAACGCGAATTAAATTTCAAAATTAAATACTTATGGATAATATTGTAGTAATAGGTATTGGTTTAATTGGCGGAAGTATGGTGAAGGATCTTAAAAAGGTTCATCCAGAAACTAAAATAATAGGTGTAGATAAAAATCCTGAACATATTAATCAAGCTTTAGTAAGTGGGTTAATAGATAAAAAAGGAACTTTAGAATCTGTAAAAGATGCAGACCTTGTTATTTTGTCTATTCCTGTCGATGCTTCAGTAGCTTTACTGCCAGAAGTTTTAGACTTAGTTTCAGATCATACCTTGGTTATAGATGTTGGCTCTACCAAATTAGATTTTTGTAATAAAGTAGAACATCATGTAAATAGAAGAAACTATTTAGCATGTCACCCAATTGCAGGTACAGAATTTTCAGGACCTCAAGCGGCTATAAATGGTTTGTTTAAAGACAAAACAAATATAATTTGCGAAGTAGAAAAAACAGCATTCAAATTACAAGAAAGAGGTTTGCGTGTATTTTCTGACCTTGGGATGCGTATTCGATACATGAATCCGGAATCTCATGACAAACATATTGCATACGTCTCACATTTATCGCATATTAGCTCCTTTATGTTAGGAAAAACGGTTATCGATAAGGAACGTAATGAACGCGATATTTTCGATATGGCTGGCAGTGGATTTGCTTCTACAGTACGTTTGGCTAAAAGTTCACCAAATATGTGGACACCTATTTTTAAACAAAACAAAACTAACGTCATTGAGACATTAGATGAATATATTAACAACCTTAATCAATTTAAAATTTTATTAGAGAAAGATGACTTTGAAGCTATTTTTAACGAGATGAAAAACACAAATCGAATTAAAGATATTTTAAAAGGAATTGCTTAAAAAGTAGTAACATTATGGAAAACAAGAAAGAATTAAGAACCTGGTTAGACGATTTAAAATTAGATCATCCATTAGTAATAGCAGGTCCTTGTAGCGCAGAAACAGAAGAGCAAGTATTAAAAATTGCTAACGAGTTAAAAGATACAGATGTAAGCTATTTTAGAGCAGGAATTTGGAAGCCAAGAACTAGACCAGGAATGTTCGAAGGAGTTGGTGCTTTAGGTCTTAAATGGTTACAACGTGTTAAGGCAGAAACGGGAATGAAAATAGCTACAGAGGTAGCAAATGCAGCACACGTAAAATTAGCTTTAGAGCATGATGTCGATTTATTATGGATTGGTGCACGTTCTACAGTAAGTCCATTTATTGTTCAAGAAATTGCAGATGCTTTAGAAGGAACAGATAAAATTGTTTTAATTAAAAACCCAGTAAATCCAGATTTAGCATTGTGGTTAGGTGCTGTAGAGCGTTTAGCAACAGCTAATATTAAAAACTTAGGTGTTATTCATAGAGGATTTTCAACGTACGAAAAATCTAAATATAGAAATAATCCAGAATGGCAATTAGCGATTGAATTACAATCTAAATTCCCAGATTTACCAATAATTAACGACCCATCGCATATTACAGGGAAACGTGATATGATCTTTGATGTATGTCAAACTGCTTTAGATTTAAACTTTGATGGTTTAATGATTGAAACACACTACGATCCAGAAAATGCATGGAGTGATGCTGCACAGCAAGTTACACCTTCTGCGTTAGTTCAAATCATGAAAGATCTTAAGATTAGAAAAGAAACAGATACAGAAGCAGATTATATGGCTGCTTTAAGTAACCTGAGAGCTAAAATTGACGTTATCGATAATCAAGTTATCGATTTATTAGGAAAACGTATGGTTGTAGCAGATGGTATTGGTACTTTAAAACGTCAGAAAAACGTATCTGTATTACAAAGCAAGCGTTGGAATGAGATTTTAGGAGCAATGGTTATGGAAGGTCAAGAGCATGGTTTAAGTGAAGAATTTATCTTAAAAATGTTCAAGGCAATTCACCAAGAATCTATCAATCACCAAGAAAAAATAGTTAATAAATAAGACTCTTTTTTATGTATATTAAAAGGGCTCGCAATTGCGGGCCCTTTTTAGTAGGTATTATTTTGTTCTTTTAAAAATGTAGCGTGTCACAAAAATACCTTGTCCATCGTTAGTTCCTGCATCACTTTCAACAGCGCTAGTTACAAAAGCCAATTCCCAACCTTCTTCAGTCATAGTATTTATTTTAGAACTCACAACAGCGTCATTAGAAGCTATGTTTTGAAAACGAATTCCTGCAACATTATAAAAATTTAGAAGTTTAGTTTCTTCATAATTCTTCACACGTAAATCTCCTCGGTCAGATTTGTTTCTTTTAGATTCCTCAGTAGTTTGTTCTGATGTAAAATCTTTGTAATCACGTTCATCAACAGACGATATTAATCGAGACCGTCCTATTCCGTTAGGAACTATAGATTCAACAGATGTGATAATTTTGTATTCCACTTGTGCTATCATCTCTGTAAAGCAGATTAGACAAAAGAGAGTAGTAAATAATATTCGATTCATGAATTAATGTTTTAATATTAATGATATCGAATATAAAAGTTTTTGTACTAATTAAATTATTTTTTAGTCTTCAATTTTTGTGGCATCTTTGTAGTTCATGACAGGAACAGTATATAAATCAACAGGAAGCTGGTACACCGTAAAAACACCAAACGGTGAGACATACGACTGCCGTATAAAAGGGAAATTTAGACTTAAAGGCATTAAAAGTACCAATCCAATATCTGTTGGAGATGTCGTCGATTTTGAAATTGAAACTTTAGATAATGTCACTACAGGAGTAATACATCATATCCATGATCGTATGAACTATATTGTTCGTAAATCTGTAAACCTCTCCAAGCAGACGCACATCATCGCATCTAATATTGATCAGGTATTTTTATTAATTACTATTAATAATCCGCCTACACTTACAAGTTTTATAGATCGTTTCTTAGTCACCGCAGAGGCCTATTCTATTAAAACGGTTTTACTGTTCAATAAGATTGATGTATACGACGAAGAGACTATATTAGAAGTGCGTTACTTAGCTTCGGTATATAGAGCTATAGGTTACGAATGTATTGGAATATCTGCAGAAACAGGCAAAAATATTGATAAGGTAAAAGATTTAATGCTTGGAAAAGTGAGTATGTTTGCGGGCCATTCTGGAGTAGGAAAATCTACTTTAGTAAATGCTTTAGAACCTACGTTGGATTTAAAAACAAAAGCCATTTCTTCGCAACATATGCAAGGACAACATACAACAACCTTTGCTGAAATGTTCGATTTAAGTTTTGACGCAAGAATTATTGACACTCCAGGTATAAAAGGGTTTGGTGTGGTAGATATGGAAAAAGAAGAGATAGGAGATTATTTTCCTGAATTTTTCGCATTAAAACAAGATTGTAAATTTAATAACTGTCTTCATATCGAAGAGCCTAAATGTGCTGTAAAAGACGCTTTAGATCGTGATGAGATAGCATTCTCACGGTACAGAAGTTATGTGCAAATTGTAGAAGGTGAAGACGAACATTATCGTACCGATATTTGGGATAAAGAACAAGACGGATTTTAATGAAAGCAGTAATTCAACGCGTATCAAAAGCGAGTGTAACTATAGAAGGAGACATTGTTGCAAAAATATCTAACGGACTTTTAGTGTTATTAGGTATTGTAGGCGAAGACACTCAAGAAGACATTTCTTGGTTATCAAAAAAAATAGCAAACCTTCGCATTTTTGAAGATGAAGCAGGTGTTATGAATACCTCATTAATCGATTGTGGTGGAGATGCCATTGTTGTTAGTCAGTTTACACTTCAAGCAAGTACCAAAAAAGGAAACAGACCAAGTTATATTAAAGCGGCAAGACCCGAAGTTGCCATACCTTTGTATGAAGCTTTTGTAAGTCAGTTAGAGTTAGATTTAGGAAAGCAAGTGCAAACTGGTGAGTTTGGCGCAGATATGAAAGTCGAGCTGTTAAACGATGGTCCTGTAACCATAATTATAGATACCAAAAACAAAGAGTAATTAAACAATTAATGGGTTTATATCGCTTAGAAAATTATTACAAATGAATATTGAAGATGCACAATTAGCCGTAGATACTTGGATTAAAGAACACGGTGTACGTTATTTTAACGAACTTACTAATATGGCACAACTTACCGAAGAGGTTGGAGAAGTGGCTAGAATTATAGCAAGACGTTATGGCGAACAAAGTGAAAAAGAAAGTGATAAGAATAAAGATCTTGGCGAAGAATTAGCCGATGTTGTTTTTGTCGTGCTATGTTTAGCCAATCAAACAGGAGTTAATCTCCAAGAAGCGTTCGATAAAAAATTAGACCTAAAAACAAAGCGTGATCACGACAGACATCACAATAATAAAAAATTAAAATAGTATATAATGAATATCACTTTAGAGCAGTCTGAAATTATACAAGAACCACTACACGTTACCATTACAGGTTCGAAAAGTGAATCGAACCGTTTACTCGTTTTACAAGCTTTATTTCCAAATATTTCATTAGAAAATGTATCTAATTCAGATGATTCTGATGTGATGCAAATGGCTTTAAAATCTACAGACGATATAGTCGATATTCATCATGCAGGTACAACTATGCGTTTTCTTACCGCTTACTTTTCTAGTCAAGCTGGGAAATCGGTAACGCTAACTGGATCTAAACGTATGAAAGAGCGTCCGATTAAAATTTTAGTCGATGCCCTTCGTGATCTTGGAGCAGATATTACTTATGTTGAAAACGACGGCTTTCCACCTATAAAAATTTCAGGAAAAAAAATTACTCAAAATGAAGTAACGCTTAAAGCAAACGTAAGTAGTCAGTATATTTCTGCACTTATGTTAATTGGGTCGTCTTTAGAGCATGGTTTAAAACTGACTTTAGATGGAGAAATTACATCTGTGCCTTATATAAAAATGACATTGAATTTGTTACATCAATTAGGAATTGATGCCGAATTCGAAGGACAGGTTATTACAGTACAACCTAAACTAGATCCGGTAGATAAACAAACTTTAATAGTGGAGAGCGATTGGTCTTCGGCATCATACTTCTTTAGTATTGTGGCTTTAAGTGCAATTGGCACAACCATTACATTATCGGCATACAAAGATTCGTCGTTACAAGGCGATTCTGTTTTAGCTAAAATTTACAAACAGTTTGGTGTAGAAACGACGTTTAAAGACAATACGATTACGCTTCAAAAAGTGAGTCTTGTTTCTAAAGACACTGTAATCACTTTAGATTTAGTAAACGCACCAGATATTGCGCAAACTATTGCAGTCACTTGTTTCGGATTAGGAATTGCATGTGATTTATCTGGTTTACATACTTTAAAAATTAAAGAAACCGATCGTTTAGAAGCGCTAAAAACAGAGATTGAAAAACTAGGAGGACACGTATATGTTACCGATAAAACACTTGTTTTAGATGCTTCAGAAGTAATACAAGAAGATGTTGCAATCGATACTTATAACGACCATAGAATGGCTATGGCATTTGCACCTTTAGCACTTTGTACAAAATTACGCGTAAATGATGCTGAAGTGGTATCGAAATCTTACCCAGAATTTTGGTCTGATTTAGAAAAAATAGGCTTCAAAATTATAAAAAACTAAAAATTTTCGAAAATAAAGCGATTATTGGATGGGATTTGTCAAATAAGTCAATAATAAATAGCGATTTACTTGACAAGGCCTATCTTCAGATTGTATATTTGCATTTCCTTTTAACAATATTGAAGAACGAGTGTATTCTTTTTTTCAATATTTAAAAACAAAATATCAGAAAATGAAATTATCACACTTTAATTTTAATCTTCCACCAGAATTATTAGCAGAAGACCCGTCAGAGAATAGAGATGAGTCTCGCTTAATGGTATTAGATAGAAAAAATCAAACTATTGAACACAAACAGTTTAAAGACATCATTAATTATTTTGATGAGGACGATGTGATGATTTTAAACGATACAAAAGTTTTCCCTGCACGTTTATTTGGAAACAAAGAAAAAACCGGAGCACGTATCGAAGTATTTTTATTAAGAGAATTAAACGAAGAACAACGCCTTTGGGATGTTTTAGTAGATCCAGCTCGTAAAATTAGAATCGGAAACAAATTATATTTTGGAGATGACGATACATTAGTTGCTGAAGTTATTGATAACACAACCTCTAGAGGACGTACATTACGTTTCTTATACGATGGGTCTTATACAGAGTTTAGAAACAAACTTAAAATTTTAGGAGAAACACCACTTCCTAAATACATTCAGCGTGAGGTAAAACCAGAAGATGAAGAGCGTTACCAAACTATTTATGCTAAAAAAGAAGGGGCAGTAGCTGCACCAACAGCAGGATTACATTTCTCTAAACATTTACTTAAGCGTTTAGAAATTAAAGGTGTTAAGTTCGCAGATGTTACTTTACATGTTGGTTTAGGTACTTTTAACCCAGTAGAAGTAGAAGATTTATCTAAGCATAAAATGGATAGCGAAGAAGCTATTATCGAAGAGAAAGCCGTAAACATAATTAATACAGGAATTAAAGAAAAGAGACGTGTGTGTGCTGTAGGTACAACATCTATGCGTGCCATTGAAAGTTCTGTATCGTCTCACGGTACATTAAATGAATTTGATGGTTGGACAAATAAGTTTATTTTCCCGCCTTACGATTTTAGTATTGCCAATTGTATGATTACAAACTTCCATACGCCAAAATCGACGCTTCTAATGATGGTGTCTGCATTTGCAGGTCACGATTTTCTTAAGCGTGCTTATGATGAGGCTGTAAAAGAAGGGTACAAATTCTACAGTTATGGTGATGCGATGTTAATTATCTAAGTTATCACAAATCAAAATATTAAAAAGCCTTGTTCGTCAAGGCTTTTTTTATAGCATCTAAGTCGATGAAGATAAGAGATGCTAATTTCAATTTAATTACTTTTGCAGTATTATGGCAAACAAGAAAAAGGACGTTCGGGCATTAACAAAAGATCAACTTAGAGATTTTTTCGAATCTCAAGGCGATAAAGCATTTCGTGGAAACCAAGTGTATGAATGGTTATGGAGTAAAGGCGCTCATAGTTTCGACGATATGACCAACATTTCGAAAGAGACCCGACAAATGTTAGAGGATAATTTTGTAATTAACCACATAAAAGTCGATACCATGCAGCGTAGTAGCGATGGTACAGTTAAAAATGCGGTTCAGTTGCACGATGGGTTAGTAGTCGAGTCTGTTTTAATTCCAGCTAAAACCAGAACTACCGCTTGTGTCTCTAGTCAGGTGGGATGTAGTTTAGATTGTCTGTTTTGCGCTACTTCACGTTTAAAACGTATGCGTAATTTAAATCCAGACGAAATTTACGACCAAGTAGTTGCTATAGATAATCAGAGTAGATTGTATCAAGACCGACCACTAAGTAATATTGTGTTTATGGGTATGGGAGAACCACTTATGAACTACAATAATGTGATTAAGGCCATTGATAAGATTACAGATGTAGAAGGCTTGGGCATGTCTCCAAGACGTATTACGGTGTCTACTTCAGGTGTGCCAAAAATGATTAAAAAAATGGCAGACGACGAGGTTAAATTTAAACTTGCGGTGTCTCTGCATTCTGCAATCGATGAGGTTAGAACCTCAATTATGCCGTTTAACGCAACCTTCCCTTTAGCCGATTTACGTGAAGCCTTAGAATATTGGTACAGTAAAACTAAAAGCCGAATTACTTACGAATATGTAATTTGGAAAGGAATTAACGACAAAAGAAAAGATGTCGATGCGCTTGTCCAGTTTTGTAAATTCGCTCCGAGTAAAGTCAATTTAATAGAATATAATCCTATTGACGACGGACAATTTCAGCAAGCTCCAGACGATGCTATAAATATGTACGTAAAAGTACTCGAAGCAAACAACATTACGGTAACCATTAGACGTTCTAGAGGTAAAGATATCGATGCTGCTTGCGGGCAATTGGCGAATAAAAGCTAATTATAGCGCCAGATTTAATTACTCCAAAAGGAAGTAGATAAAACCTAATATAATTGACAATTGAATTATTACAATCAATATTTTGATGGGGTTTTTTGGATTCCTGGCAGAAATGAAAGAAAAATTATTGCTACTTTATTTATAGATAAGGATGGCAGTGCAACCATTTCTTCCTTGCAACCATTCGAAACTGAAACCGATATAACTGATAAATGGGGTGAAATAGAATTGGTTTTAGGTTATATAAATTGTCATAGCAATTCAAAAACTTATTCAGTAAAACTTTATAAAACATATAAATCGTCCCAATCAATTGGTTCGCTAGACAGAATCAAGTATAAATCAGACAACACATTAATTGCTACCGTATATGATGCGAAAATTGAAGCAAATCTTTACAAGATATTAATGCTTAGTTCTGATGAATTAAGTGATTGGATCCCAGTAACTGGTTTTGATTTTAATACAAATATAGATGGGAAATTCGAGATAAGCCATTTGTATATTCAACCAGATATTATTGAGTTATTTGAGAATAATGATTTTAGTGTTTATTTATATTTTCGAGCCTCTACAAATTTCCAGAGACGCAGAAAATCACACATTATAGAAACTGTTTTTATAAATATTGAGTTTAATAAACCTTTTGAAATAAAAGAATTATCAAAAATTAGAAAATCAATAGAGAGACTTTTTAGTTTGATTCTCTTCAAACCATTTTTATCTAATGTTACTGAAATTAGAACTGTAGGTCAAACAACATATAAAGACATAAAAAAATTAAATAAACTTGATTATGGTTTGGGTAAAGAAATTGAATTTGAAATTTTTACTAGTAATTCAGATGAAATATTTGAAAAATGGTTTAAAAAAAAAAACATTAGAATTAGCAATTATAAATTTTTTTAGTGTTTATGGTCAAAGGGGTGTTTTGATTGAAAATAAGTTTCTTACTTATATCTCAATTTTAGAAAACTATCATAAAAACCATATTGATAAAAATGGTTATTTGAAAACACGTTTAGAATATCTATTAAATGAATCAAGTTTAGCATTACATTTCAAAAAAATGGATAAATATTCAGAAAGGTTAAAAACCACAAGAAATTATCATGCTCATTTAGAAGAAAAACATAAAGAAAAGAGTTTAGATAGTGAAGAGATTCTAAAAACGAATTATTTACTTGAATTTGTAATCCGTGAAATATTTCTAAGAGAAATTGGAATTGATCATAAAGCGTTAATACCACATAACGTTGAAAGGTATATAATAGAATTAAATAATTAAAAAGTAAATCACATCAATGTTTTTGATTCATTACTAATACTTGCTTACATAAGAAAACCCTCATTAATTTTCTATTTACTAATATAGTTGTTCATAGTCACAACGAAATCATACTTAAGACCGTTAATGCACATTTTAAATGTAGTTTATAACATTCATTTTTATTAGGTTTGTATAGATTACTAATCCCTAAGATTTCTAGTTGAAAATAGTAGAGCAAATAAAGCAACCCATCGCTTACGAAATGGAACTTTTCGAACAAAAGTTCTTACTTTCTATGTCTTCGAAAGTCGCTTTACTAAATAGAATTACCCACTATATTGTAAATAGAAAAGGGAAACAAATGCGACCTATGTTCGTGTTTTTAGTCTCTAAAATGGTGTCTAATGGAGAGGTTAGTGAGCGTACCTATAGAGGTGCTTCGGTTATCGAACTTATACATACCGCCACTTTAGTGCACGACGATGTGGTGGACGATAGTAATAGACGTCGCGGATTCTTCTCTGTAAATGCGCTTTGGAAAAATAAAATAGCCGTTCTTGTTGGTGATTATTTGTTGTCCAAAGGCTTGTTATTGTCTATAGATAATAACGATTTCGATTTACTTAAAATTATCTCTATTGCCGTTCGCGAAATGAGCGAAGGCGAATTACTTCAAATAGAGAAAGCACGTCGTTTAGATATTACTGAAGATATTTATTACGAAATTATCCGTCAGAAAACAGCAACTTTAATCGCTGCATGTTGCAGTTTAGGTGCGGCTTCGGTTAAACCAGAATCTACTCATGTAGAAACCATGCGCAAATTTGGAGAGCTTATTGGAATGGCTTTTCAAATTAAAGATGATTTATTCGACTACGGTCAAGAAAAAATAGGTAAGCCTACAGGAATAGATATTAAAGAGCAAAAAATGACACTTCCCCTAATTCATGTGCTCAATAAAGTCTCTAAAAAAGACAGTAAATGGTTAATTAATTCTATTAAAAACCATAACAAAGATGCTAAACGCGTAAAAGAAGTGATTGCTTTTGTAAGGGAGCAAGGCGGACTGGATTATGCCGTAACCAAAATGAAAGCATTTCAGGAAGAAGCTTTAAAAATGTTAGAACCTTATCCGGAATCGCCTTACAAATCATCATTGATTTTAATGGTGAATTATGTCATCGAAAGAAAAAAATAAAATCTTCAGGCAACCTTTTACTTTGTTTTTGCGTCTTTATAAATAGAAGACCAAATGAAACCGCTTTTGAAAGTCATTCAGTTGCATAAAAACCAAAATCAGCTTATAAAACAGGCGCGTCAAAACAACCGTGAAGCTCAGCAAACGTTGTATAGTAGTCATGCGCCCAAAATGCTTAGCGTTTGCAGGTATTACATTAAAGATGTACACCACGCCGAAGAAGTGATGCTGAATGGTTTCTATAAAGTGTTTACACAATTACATACGTTTCAAGACAAAGGGTCTTTTGAGGGGTGGATTAGAAGAATTATGGTTCGGGAGTCTATTTCATTTTTAAGACAAAAGAAGCAAATCGTTTTTGCCGAAGTTGAACAAGAAACGGGAGATGTTTCTCCATTATCTAGCGACGATAATTTTGCAGTTGAAGATATTCAGATGCTTATAGATAGTTTGCCCGAAGGTTATAAAATGGTGTTTGTTATGTACGCTATAGAAGGCTATAAACATCATGAAATTGCCGAACTACTAAACATTTCAGAAGGGACTTCTAAATCGCAATTGTATAAAGCAAGGCAATTGCTTCAACAGCAGGTAAATGCACTAAATTCCGATAGTTATGGCATCAAATAATTTCGAAAATAAAATAAAAGCGTCTCTAGAAGAACGCCGTTTACAGCCATCTTCTAATTCGTGGGACAAATTGCAATCTCAATTAGATGCTCCGCAGAAAAAAAAGAATTCAAAACGCTATTGGGTAATGGCCATTGCAGCGAGTTTTATAGGTGTGTTATTGTTTAGTGCCTTATTTTTTAATTCTAATTCTACTACAGATTTACCGGTTGTGAATACTGAAACAATATCAAATACAACCACTGTAGTTGATACAGATTCTTTGGGTAATGATGAAGCAATAACTGAGGTTGAAGAACTTCAGAAAATACATATCGTTGAATCTGTTTCTGATGATAGCGTTGTGAATCAGCTTAAGAAAACAGTAAACACAAAGGCATTAAAATTAAATTCTGATACTAATGAAGTGGCTGAAATTCAGAATAAAATGAAGTCCGCTTTACAAGATTCTGTGTCAGAAATAGAAGACAATTCAAGTTTAGTTGCGCAAGAATCTATTGCAACAGAAGATTATATAGAGAACTTATTGCAGCAGGCAGAACAAGATGTTCTTGCAGATAAATCTATAAAACAAGCACAACAGACTGTAGATGCAGAAAAACTTTTAGAGCATGTAGAAAACGATATTGAGCATGGTTTTAGAGAGACTGTTTTCGATGCTGTGAAATCGGGATTCAAAAAAGTGAAAACCGCTGTTGTAGAACGTAATAATTAAAATATTTCATCATAAATCAACCATTAATCAAAAAACGAACAGTATGAACATCATTACTAAATTTATTCTTGCCCTCATTTTATTTTTTACCTTTCAACTCGGTATAGCTCAGGAAGTAAGTGTTGAGGTAACCACCGATTCATTAAATGTTAATGA
This sequence comes from Formosa agariphila KMM 3901, assembly GCF_000723205.1. Classification (NCBI taxonomy): domain Bacteria; kingdom Pseudomonadati; phylum Bacteroidota; class Flavobacteriia; order Flavobacteriales; family Flavobacteriaceae; genus Formosa; species Formosa agariphila. The sequence continues at coordinate 475,017 of NZ_HG315671.1, forward strand.
AATTGAAGTTTTAAAAACCCAGAAAGAAGCTGTGCGCAATGAAGAAAAAGAATTGCTGAAACAGGAAGTCGAAGCCATTAATGAGAAAGTCGATTCGGGTTATATTACTATGGAAGAAGGTGAAATTTTAAAGAAAGAAATCGCTAAAAAACGTGCCTTAAATATTGAAAACCGCGTTGCGATAATCGATAATAAAATTGATTTGTTAGCACGTAATAACGAAGGCTATACTTTTAGTGATGATGGCCAAATTATTATTCGTATTGGTAGAAGTTTTGGTAAAGATACAATTGAAGATACCTCAATTTACATTGGGCCACGAGTTAAACCTAGTCCTAAATACGATAAGCGAACAACTAGCGATTTAGTATTTGCAATAGGTTTTAATAATGCCCTTATTGAAGACGAGAACTTAGGTGATTCTCCATATAAACTTGGTGGTTCTGGGTTTGTAGAATTAGGTTGGGCATGGAAAACACGTGTGTTCGAAAACTCTAATGCATTGCGTTTAAAATACGGATTCTCGTTTCAATGGAATAAATTAGATATAAAAAATAATATGTACTTCCGTGAAGATGGTGATCAGGTTGTTTTTGAAGAATTTCCTTTCGATGTGAAAAAATCGAAATTTAGAACAACAAATTTAGTATTTCCAGTGCATTTTGAATTCGGACCTTCAAAAAAGAAAGAATATGATGATTATTTTAGATACTCAACACATAAAAAATTTAAATTCGGAATTGGTGGTTACGGTGGATTTAATATTGCATCCCTTCAAAAAGTAAAATATTATGAAGATGGCCATAATCAGAAAAAGAAATATAAAGATTACGATGCTGTAAATAGCTTTGTCTATGGAGTTAGTAGTTATGTGTCTTTTGGAAGTGTTGGAGTTTATTTTAAATATGATTTATCACCTATATTTAGACATCAACAATTCGATCAGAACAATATATCGTTAGGTTTGCGTTTCGATATGGATTAAACACAAATTAAAAAGGCTTCAAAATAAATTGAAGCCTTTTCCGCTATTAATCAGTCGTTGTTTATAGGGAGTTAATACCTCCAACAACGGGCAATTCTAAGGTTGTTCCGTTTAAATCTACCGTTAATTCTGTTCCTGGTTCTGGTAGTAACGTAAATTGGTTATCACTAGAAAAAATCATAAGGCCAATTTGCTGCCCCTTTTTTATGATTTGATCATCTGGTTGCAAATCGAAAGCAACATTATAAAATTGGCCAGGAATTAAAGGTTCACTGTCACGAATCGATTTATAATTTTGTGGATCTGCCCATCCACGGGTAATAATATTATCGGTAATTGGCGCTTTTTTATTGGCGTTCCAAGGTAAAGATACTAACCAAACCGATAAGTTTGCAGCAGGTTTATTACTTGCTAATTTTATGTTGATTTTAGCAATACCAGAAAGATGTACATCCGATTTTAATTTTGGTGTAACATATAGTAATCTGTTATTAGATGTGCTTGAGTTTGCTAAAGAATTTCCTGAGAAACTAGCATCGTCTATAAGGGTTTCTTGTATAATTTCTTTTGGTTCTACAGTGCTTAATTCACCTGCCTTAGTTCCGCCAGCATGTAAGTGCAATGTAACGGGTTTAGCATTTGGATTAGGAAAGTCTTTATAAGCTGTTGGTTCACTGGGAGCATCACCCTCTCTAACAATCCAAGCTTTTGCATCGTTTTCAACACCATTATCTATACCGTGTAAATAATGTGTAAACCAACGATTCATCATAGTTATTGGTGGCGGTCCACCGTGCCCATATTGGTGGTAGTAAATTTGTGTTGGAAGTCCTTTCTCTTTAGCAGCCTTATAGATCCGATAACTGTGTTCTGGCATGACATTCCAATCATTAAATCCATGCGACATTAATAACGCCGCTTTCATAGGTTCCATATCGTTTAAATAATCTCGACCAGCCCAAAAATCGTTATAATCTCCAGATTGTCTATCCATACCATTTTTCATTTCGGTATCACGAACGGTTTTATTATTGTAAGCACGTTTCGATTCATCTCCGCTATGAATAAAATCATATAGAACATCGATGTCTTCACCAAGATATCCGCCCGGAGAACGAACTAAACCATTAGATCTGTAATAGTGATAATACGATGTATTTGGAGCTACAGGTATGATCGCTTCTAGACCATCAACTCCAGTTGTTGCTGCAGCCAAAGGTATTGTTCCATTATAAGATGTTCCCGTCATCCCTACTTTTCCAGTCGACCAATATGCCTCTACAGTTTCTGTACCATCTGGGGTGGTATAACCTTTGGCGCGGCCGTTTAACCAATCGATTACTGCTTTTGGTGCCAATGATTCATTATCACCACCAACAGTAGGAGCACCTTGCGATAAACCAGTTCCTGGAGAAGATGAATGTACAACGATATACCCACGTGGAACCCACGTTTTAATTTGTGAATTAGAAATTACTGGGCGCTCACCAACACGAACAACTTCTGGGTGAACACGAGGTTTTTCCTCAGCTCCAATTTCATGATTTACATCCCAAAATAAGCCAGGGACGTCCGAAGCTACACCAGCATAATATGGACTAGACTCATAAACTATAGGAAGTTTTAAACCTTCGGTATCTGTTTGTTTTGGTCGAGTAACAGCAACGTGCATACGGTCTGTTTTGCCATCACCATCGGTGTCGAATTCTGTTTCTACCCATAGATCATGTCTAATCCAATCTTCTGGATTGTTAAAAGATTTTACTATTTGGGCTTCACCATTTTTAAATATAGGTGTAGCCTTGTCTTGGGCAATGGTATTAAGAGTTAATAAAAATGAAATACAGAGTAGGGAAAAAAGTGTATTTTTCATTCGTTGCTATTAGAAAGGTTATGTTTAGCTAATAAAGTTAATACATTGTCCTTAATTATGGGGTGCGATTTTTATATAAAATGTACTGTTTACTAAGGAAAATCTAATAAGACTTGAGTTTTTATATTAAAATCTAATTTTATTAGGTTTACAGTTGATTGATATGTTAATTGTGAACATTGAATGATTAAGACTAGGCTTCATAATTGTCTTAATCGATCTTTTAAAATATCTTTGTAATTCAATTTTCATAATTTTAAAACCCGATCTCCTTGATTTCAAAATCCTCTATAGACACTGTATTTGAAGCTTCACGATTAGAAGAAGTTATTGGTGATTTTGTACAATTAAAAAAAGCTGGAAGTAATTATAAAGGACTAAGTCCGTTTAGTGACGAACGTTCTCCAAGTTTTGTAGTGTCTCCAGTGAAACAAATTTGGAAAGATTTTTCAAGCGGAAAAGGAGGAAATGTTGTGGCCTTTTTAATGGAACACGAACATTTTACATATCCAGAAGCCATAAAATATTTGGCTAGAAAATACGGAATTGAAATTGAAGAAACCGAACAAACAAACGAAGAAAAAGAAAAGCAAGATACACGCGAAAGTTTGTATTTGGTTAGTGAATTTGCCAATACCCATTTTCAAAAAGTTATGCATAAAACCGATGCTGGTCAGGCAATTGGTTTAAGCTATTTTAAAGAACGTGGTTTTACACCCGAAACGATTAAGGCATTTGGTTTAGGGTATTCGTTAGACGAGTGGCAAGGGTTTTCAGACGAAGCTTTAAAGAAAGGCTATAAATTAGAGTTTCTTGAAAAAACGGGACTTACTATAGTGAAAGGTGAGAAATATTTCGATCGTTTTAAAGGTCGTGTTATGTTTCCTATCCAGAGTATGAGTGGTCGTGTGTTAGGATTTGGTGGACGTATTTTAACAAATGATAAGAAGGCTGCGAAATATATGAACTCGCCAGAAAGTGAGATTTATTATAAAAGTAAAGTCCTTTACGGAATTTATCACGCCAAGCAAAGTATCGCAAAAGAAGATAATTGCTTTTTAGTTGAAGGGTATACCGATGTGATTCAGTTTCACCAAACGGGAATAACTAACGTGGTGTCGTCTTCTGGTACGGCATTAACTCCAGAGCAAATTCGATTAATAAATAGACTGACAAAAAATATTACGGTGTTGTTCGATGGTGATGCTGCGGGTATGCGTGCGTCTATTCGTGGAATTGATTTAATTCTGGAACAAGGTATGAATGTTCGTGTGTGTTCTTTTCCGCAAGGCGAAGATCCAGATAGTTTTGCTAGACAAAATACAGAAGAAGAATTACGTACCTATTTAGAAGAGAATGCAAAAGATTTTATTCAGTTTAAGGCTGGATTATTAGTTCAAGACGCTAAAAATGACCCTATAAAAAAGGCTGAAACCATTCGCGATATTATACAGAGTATTTCTAAAATCCCAGATCGTATTAAACAAGAAGTGTATTTGCAAGAATGTGCCAGAATAATGGATATTAGCGAATCGGTATTGTTTAGTTCTTTAGCCCAAATGGGAAGTAAAGATTCTAAAAAACCATCTAGTGGAGGCGGAAATAGTAACAGTGGTAGTTATGGTGGAGGCGGTAGCTATGGAGGTAGTAGCCAAGAGCCACCACCAGATTTTTTTGAAGTTATTAGAAATGAAGATCAACCTAATAATAAGGTTGATGTGCAATATCTTTTAGAACGAAAAATTATCGAAATCTTGTTGCTTTACGGAAACAGAGAAGAAGATTTTGAAGATTTAATTTTAAAAGAAAACGACAAAGGCGATTTAGAATTGGAGCCCGTAGTGCAACAAGCAAAAGTGTTTGAGAAAATATTTTTAGATCTTCAAGAAGATGAAATGCAGTTTGGTAACGAAACTTTTAAGACGCTGTATTATACAATTATTGATAAGCTAAACCAGAATCCAGATTTTGTTTTAGAACAATTTGTAAATACGGTAGACATGCATTTGTCTCAAGAAATAACAAGTATTTTAATGGAGGATGAGCGCCACACCTTACACGATTGGGAACGTAACAATATCTTCCCTAAATCGAAAACTGAAGGTGTAGCACAGCTTGTAAGTGAAACAATTTTAAGTTTGCGTTGTTTTTTAATCGACCAGAAAGTAAAAGAATTTCAGCAGGTTACCTTAGAAAATAAACATGACACAAACCGAAATATACTTGAAGAAGTCAAGGATTATTACGGTCTTAAAATGTTATTGTCTCGAAAATTAACTCGGGTGTTATGATTCTAAAAGCTTAGCTTGGTTAAGCAAATCGACCAAGTTAGACGCATTTAGTTTTTTCATTAAACGTGCTTTGTAGGTGCTTACTGTTTTCTCGTTTATATCTAATTCTTGAGCAATTTCCTTATTTTTCTTCCCAATAGAAAGTAATTTTAGTACTTCTACCTCGCGAGTGGATAGTTTTTTATAGAACGATCCTGTTCTATTAACACGTTCTCCAAATGCTAGACGGTGTGTTAAATCGTTACTTAAATAAATACCTCCTTGATTAATTTTTAAAATGGCTTCACGAAGGGTTAAAATATTGGCTGTTTTAGAAATATAACCCGAGGCTCCAGCTTTTATAGAGCTCATTGCATAAACTTCTTCAGGGTGCGTGCTAAAAATTAAGACTTTAACGTTTGGATATTCTTTTTTTAAGCGTCTTAATGCCGTGATACCGTTAAGTTTAGGCAGGTCGATTTCAGAAATTAAAATGTCTACTGTATTATTTTTTAGAAAATCGAAAATAGATTCACCATCATCTACACCACCTTCAACTTGGATGACAGGTGATGTTAAAAATAATAATTCTAGTCCTTTCCGGATAATAGGGTGGTGGTCGGCTACCAACAGTTTAATCATAATTTAGGTGGTTTTAAAATTAACGACTGTTGGGGCAGCAGATTTCATATAGAAATCCAGTCAATGTAAATATAGAAAAAAGTATTTATTATAAGGTTTGTTTTACTTTAAATTATCGGGAATAATACATACTGGTATTGGGTCCATCTTATGTTTGTTAGAGGTGTTGAATCTCTTGTATATCGTGAAAACTTCTTGTTCGCGTCCAGAAAAATCATCGGCAGTTTTACCTTGGTCAGACATGGTCATTGCCCATTCTAATTCCGGATAAGATGCTCCTATTTGGTCTTCATCGCTTCTTGCATCTCCAAATAAACCATCGCTAGGTGCTGCTTCAATAATTGAGGCCGGAACATTTAAAACTTTAGCTAGTGCATAGACTTCAGATTTCATTAAATCGGCAATCGGACTTAAATCGACACCACCATCTCCGTATTTGGTGTAAAACCCAACGCCAAAATCTTCAACTTTATTTCCTGTTCCTGCAACTAGTAATCCTTGTAATCCTGCATAGTAATATAAAGTAGACATACGTAAACGCGCTCTGGTATTGGCAAGTGCCATGGCCACGGTAGCATCTGCACCTTCTAAAGAGACTTCTGTTTTAAACTCTTCAAAAACGGGTGTTAAGTCTACGCGTGTGTCTCTTACATTGTCAAATCTTTCGCTAAGTTGTTTAATATGTTCTACAGCTCTCGAAACATGGCTAGGTGCTTGATGAATTGGCATCTCTACACATAATACATCTAAGCCTGTAAGCGCACATAATGTAGAGGTTACGGCAGAATCAATTCCGCCAGAAATTCCAATTACAAAACCTTTAACTTTGGCGTTTTGGGCATAATCTTTTAACCAATTAACGATGTGATCTACAATTTTTTCTGTTTGCATTTTTCAAGGATTTTATACAAAGAATCTTACCTTTGCCTAACAAAAATAAACGAAACGTTTAAGTAATAAAAATTAACGGCATCTAGTTTTTTATGAAGTATCTAAGTTTTTTCCTTTTAATAATAATCACAGCAGTTTCTTGTAAAAATGATAGTAAAGTAACCGATGAAATTTCAAATATTGAAATGCCTGTGAATATAGAGCGTTTCGATGTGGAATTTTCTAAAGCAACTGTTACAGATTTAAACGGATTAAAAGCTACATATCCGTTTATGTTTTCAAAATCGTATCCAGATGCTTTTTGGATGGAAAAAATTCAGGACACTTTACAACAAGAATTATCTGAGGCTGTGGTAGCAGCTTTTCCTACTACAGAAGAACTAGAAGTTGAAATAACATCTTTATTTCAGCATTTAAAATACCATTATCCAGAATTTCAAGCACCACGCGTTATTACAACAACGTCTTATGTAGACTACCGAAATAAAGTTATCGTTACAGATTCTATAGATTTAATTGCTCTAGATACTTACTTAGGGCCTGATCATGAGTTTTATTTAGGGGTTCAAGATTATATTAAATCGAGTTTTAATAAAGCTTTTATTGTAGTCGATTTAGCAGAAGCCTATGCAGACCGCTACATCTTACCTACTAAAAATAAGACGCTTTTAGATGAAATGATTTCTGCTGGTAAAAAATTATATTTTAAAGACCTCATGATTCCGTTTAAAACAGATGCTGAAAAAATTGAATATACAGAAGAACAATATCAATGGGTAGTATCTAACGAAGCTTATATTTGGCAATATTTTGTAGATCGCGAACTGTTATATAGTACAGATTCTAAATTACCTGGACGTTTTATTAATCCGGCACCTTTTTCAAAGTTTTATTTAGCTGAAATCGATAACGCTTCGCCAGGAGGAGTAGGAGCGTATATGGGTTGGCAAATTGTTAAAGCGTATATGGAAAACAATACGAATGTATCTTTTAAAACCATGTTAAACATGAGTTCTGAAGATATTTTTAATCATTCAAAATTTAAACCAAAAAAATAATGGCAAAGATTAAATCAACAATTCAATTAACTGTTGAATTAGACGAAAACCGTGTTCCAGAACAATTAAATTGGACTGCTGAGGATGGTGGAATACAAAATGAAGAGGCTAAAGCGATGATGCTTTCTGTTTGGGATAGCAAGGCGCAAGAATCTTTACGAATAGATTTATGGACTAAAGATATGCCTGTAGACGAAATGAAAGTATTTTTTCATCAAACTTTAGTAGCCATGAGCGATACGTTTAAACGCGCTACTCAGGATGAAAAAATGACTGCAACAATGAAAGATTTCTGCGATTATTTTGCTGAAAAATTAGAGTTGAATAAAGAGTAATCACTTATTATCGGTCCATAAAAAAAAGCGAAGGTTTCTATGAAATCTTCGCTTTTTTTATGTGTAAAAGGTGTTTTATTATCTTCTAAAACCACCCATGGAATCCACCGCCTCCGTGGAATCCCTCCAGGATCCTCCAAAATTTGAACGGGTAAAAGATCCACCCACGATTCATGTCTAACGTATGCTTGTTATACGAGCCTGGATTACGTGTTTGGAACGTTTTTCCATTATTAGAGAAATGATCGTTTCTCTTTAATTGATGATTAACATGATCGCTATTGTGATGATTGTAATTATTATGGTGATAATGGTTGTTATGGTTTATATGACCGTGAATGTTGTTATGATAAATGTGCGGAGGAAATGGTCTCCAAGGTCGGAAATAAGGTGGGTAGTATCCCCAATAAAACGGAGAAAACCATGGTGAGAAATAAGGTCCCCAAAACCAATCCATAATTAATGGCGTGGCAACAAATGTTGGATAAAGATAATAATCTGGTCCATAAATATCTTGGTCACCAATAACTTGTACCGAGTTGTTTTCTTTTTTTACATCAATCGTTGCAACATCTTGATACTCGTCTTTTGCTAGTACAGATTGTATGGTTACAATCTTTTCGTCGCCTTTATCTACACTAACAACACGTAAGTAATCTACATTTCCATCTTCATTTAAATCTAAATTAGAAATTTGAGTATCCGGATTGTTAAGGCGTTTTTCAAAATCTTCTAAATCTTTCGATTCTCCAAAAACAGAAGCTACGGCTTCAAGGTCTAAATTATCACTAATGTCTGTGCTATTGGCTTCAACGGTAGTTGTAGTTGTAACTGTGTTAGAAGTTGGTGCATTGTTAACCGTGACATTCGGTGGAGGTACATTATAATCTGAAGTACTTGAAGTAGTCGATCCACAATTAAATAGTGTGAATGCTAATGCCAAGCATGAGATTGAAACTATTTTTTTCATGAGTTATAGTTTTTAATTTGTTTTACTCTTTATGGTGCTTTACAAAAAATGAGCCAAAGCACATGTTTCTATGGTTTTTATAATCTTTAAAGCTTTATAAATTAATTTGTTTTAAAGAAAAATATTATGCCAATATAAAAATAATGCGTTAAAAAGCTTCGGTGAAATTGAAATATAATCCAGAAGATTCTCTTCCTATACCAAAGTCAATTCTAACATTCATTCGTGGTTGTACTTCAAAACGGTAGCCAATACCTCCGTTAGGCACCCATTGATTCATTTCACTAACACTTGATGCCATGGTTCCAGATGCTATCCAGAGCGTCATACCGTGTTTGCTTAAAGACTTGTCTTGTTTTTCAAAGGTGTGTCGCCATTCCGAAATAAAATATATTCCAGCCTCGTCTCTATATTGACCTGTAATATACCCTCTAAGAGCATTTGTTCCTCCTAGCGCCGTTAATTCCTGATAAGGTGTATCGCCTTCGGTGATGCGGCCATATAATTTAAATGCCAAAATGTTTCCTGGACGATAGATTTGAAAATAGGTTCTTATATCGAATTCGTATACTTGGTAGTCGTTATCGCTACCCAAATAATTGCCATAAAAACCTGTTAATAGTTTAGCATACCATCCTTTCCACGCATTTACAGTGATGTCTCTGCTGTCGTAATTTAAAGAGAATAACAATCCGCTATTAAAGTTCTCGGGACCAAATTTCAAATAATCAGGGTCTTGATCCATTACAGGGTTAGAATTGGTAACTTTAGTATTATTAACATCTACTCCAACACCTAAATACAGATTTTCTCGTATTCGCGTTAAAACAGTTGGTTTAAACGAAATTAATTTTCTATTATAAGTCGTTGTAGAGTCACTCTGTACTGTGTTTTCTGCATTATCGAAACCCACACCGTAGTATTGATCTTCGGCATTAGAGTATACAAAACGTGCATTCAATCTGAGTTTGTCTTCTAGCCAAAACGATTGCAAAGCTGTACTGACTTGAAAATTTCCTTTCGTACTAAAAAATGTGTTTATAGGAATAGAAGAGCGTTGAATTAAACTGTCTTCTTTATTGGTTTTAAACGTATATAAAAATCCGCCTCCTAGTAGTAATCCGTTTTCGGGTGTATAACCAGGACCTGCTAGAATACTTAAAAAAGGATCATTAGCTTCAATAGCTGCAGCTTTTCTAGCTTTACGTTTGTCCATTGCTGCTTTAATTTTGTCCAATTGAGAATAACCAGACGTGCTACAAAGTATTAGCCCTAAAAGCAAAATTATTTTAGAGGTTTTCATGGTTTAGATTTAATGCCTAGTGGCAGTTAAATAATAATTAAGTTAAGCATTACCGTTTAATTTCCAGTTGATTAAGGTCTTTTTTTTATATCTGATTCGATACTATTAAAAAGTAGCCTTAGATAGAATTCCCAGATGCAAGTGCAATAATAATACTTTTAATATGTTGTTTTTCTAAAGTTTCCATGTTTTCTGTTTTTGAATTTGTATTCTAGATACTTTATTTTTAAGATTACATGTTCTAAGCAACGTATTCTTTCTGTTTCAATAGAAAACACTAAATTCACATATGTTTTAAAGAGTAAACACGATAGTATGTTTAAAAAAATTTTGCTTCTTTTATGTTTTTGGACTTGTAAAAATCCGAACCCTGAACAGGAGACTTGTTCAATTTATAATTTAAAAGAACCTTCTCAGGAATGGGAAATGCCGAAAAAATTAGTCGAGATTTCTGGAATTTCAGTCCTGAATTTTCCGAATATATTGAGTGTGAATGATGAAGAAGGTAAGCTCTACGAATATAATTTAGAAACAAACACATTGGAGCATAGTTATAAATTTGGAAAAGATGGCGATTATGAAGATATAGCTGTTAAAGACGATGAAGTTTATGTTTTGAAATCTAATGGAACAATTTATCAGATTACTAATTTTAGAACAGATCCGGAAGTAGAAGAGTACGATACGTTTTTAAATAAAAAAGCAGATACCGAAGGTTTGTTTTTCGATACAACTGGAAATCGGTTGTTGGTAGCTTGTAAAGAAGAACTAGAAATTGACAAAGCCGATAAAAATGTAATCTATGAATTTGATCTAGAAACAAAAACTTTAGATAAAACACCTGCATTTACAATTGAAAAAGATCATTTTAAATTTAATGATAAGAAACATGATTTTGCGCCTAGTGGTCTAGCCATTCATCCGAAGACGAATACGTTATTTGTTATATCGACCGTAGGGAAGTTGATGATTGAAATGAGTCTAGAAGGCAATATTCTAAATAAATGTTCCTTAGACTATCCTAAATTTACACAACCAGAAGGTATCTTTTTTACAGAAAATGGAGATTTATATATCTCTAACGAAGGCAGGAAAGGAAAAGGTAATATTTTAAAATTCGATTATTTAAATTAAGTTCCTGTTTAGTTTTAAGGTTCTTTCCGACTAATCTGAAAAGATGAGTCATTTTAGAATTTTAACATTTTTGATATGTAAACATGTGTTTCTTATTCTACAAAAGTGTGGCTTAAAAACGTTACATAAGTGATGCATCTTTTCTTTGATTAATTATCGGAAATAGATAGACTTAAATCCATGGAAAATTCAAATCGTTTACTCACGATATCTGGAGCGTTACTATTACAAGTTAAACTGAAAAAAGAAAGTCGTGAGTTAGAGGAAACTTTAGGTATGCTATCCATGGCTGAGTTGTATTCAGAATTAATTACTGACAGTGAAAAGAACACGTTTTGGATCAATATTTATAATGCGTATTTTCAGATTTTATTTAGTCGCGATTCCACATTAGGCAAAGCAATATTTAGAAACAAGGACATTAATATAGCGCAAACTTATTTTAGTTTAGATGATATTGAACATGGCATTTTAAGACGCTACCGATGGAAACAAAGTTTAGGCTATTTTCGGAATCCTTTTGCATCGCGTATCGTAAAAAAGTTGGCTGTTAGTACCATAGATTATCGTATTCATTTTGCTTTAAATTGTGGAGCTAAAAGTTGTCCACCTATTGCTTTTTATACTTTAGATGCCTTAGATGAACAATTAAAGGAAGCCATGTATTCTTTTTTATCTTCAGAAACATCTGTAAATATCAACACAAATACGGTGCACACGTCTAAATTATTATTCTGGTATCAAGGGGATTTTGGAGGTGTAAAAGGTGTGAAAGCTATGTTGAACACCGTATTACAAATTGAAATCAATTCTTATAGCCTTAAGTATAATTCGTACAGTTGGGAGCCACATTTAGAAAATTTTGTCTAAAATAAAAAGCAGATTAAAACAAGACGAAATGTTTTAAAGTTTCGAATGTTTTAATATGTTTAGATGTTTAAGAGGTGTAAGTTTTAAAACATTAACAGGCCTGAGAAATTATTATGAATGATTACTTTTTTGCACTTAGAGTTTCTAAAATAAGTTCCTCAAAACCTAAAAGCGCTCGTCGTGCATATTTTACTTTCTTTTTACTTTTAAATTCGTACGATACTTCTAAGAATTTTTTAGACGGAGTGTCTGGCTGAATCACTAAAGCATCATTCTTTTTAAAGGTCTCTTGTATCGGAATATCTTCATAATACGTGAAATATTCAGGGTGTGTTACGATACCTAAAGTAGAACAATCAAAAGGGATAAATCCACGAATACCAAACAGGCTTTCGTTTACTTCCATCCAAGGCTGAACAATATCGAATAACCATTTGTCGGCCTCTAAAGTTAAGTCTAAACTCGCCAAATCTACATTGCCAATAAAGGTGTATGAGCTTGGTTCGTAACCAGCAAATTCTAATGGAATTTCGGTGTTTAATAACGTAGTCATAGACTCGGTATCGAACTCGTAATTATAATCGAAAAGATTAAGTTTTCCGTGTCCTGGATTAAACGGTAAATCTGGAGTTCGTGCGGCGCAAATTACTACCCGTTCTATTTGTGGAATAATATCGGGATGATTTTTTACTAAAGTTGCAACATTCGTCATTGGACCAAGTGCTAAGATGGTGAGTTTCTCTTTCTTTAGGGCTTGGTATAACGCTCTTGTGGCATCGTTTTCGGTACCTAAATCGTTAGCCAAATTAGAGCCTTTGTACACGGGGATGTCTTCGCCTTTATTGTGCCAATTTAAAATTTTATTAATTACACCGTAGCCATAGTCTACATAAGTAATATTGCTGATGCCAACAATCTCGATTTCGGGCTGTTTTAAAGCCATAATAAGCGTAATACCATCGTCTACCTCTCGTGGGCGTTTGTCTGGCATGCCTATCATAATATCTGTGTCGAACCATACTTTGGTTTGAGCTGTAATGATGTTACTAATTAATAAAAGCAGTAGTAATATATAAGTTTTCATCTAGTTTGTAATTAATTTATAAGCCAATTCTAACAGGCGTTTTTTATCGTTTAAGTTCGATTGTAAAGGGAGTTGCGCCAATCCTATTAATCGCCTCATGATTTCTACGCCTATAAATCCATTTAGAATAGAACCATCTAAATCTTGAAAATCATAGTAATCTAATTTCACCTTGTCTATTATATTTTGGCTCTGATTAGATAAATACAAATGCGCTATAAAAACACCTAAATCGAATTCTCTTAAACCATAATAGCAAAACTCAGGATCGATAATTTTAATACCGTCGGTTGTTTGTAGCCAACTACCTGGGTAATAATCGCCGTGTAATAAGTAGTGTCCTTTAGTCATATAAAATTCACCTAAAAGCTCTATTTTTTCTTTTAAAAAGGCGTCTTTTTTATACTGTATTGCCAAGGTTTGTAAACCTTCCTGAATGGTGTCTAAATCGAATCCATTATCTTCTAAAAATGGATAGTTAAAAATGTGCTCGTAATTTAATTTACGCATCTCTAGATTATCCAATTCATCGTCTGCTTTTACTTTTGAAAACTGTTGATGCAATACATTTAAATAACTCACAAGAACACTAATCTCGTTTTCAGAGACAACCTTGTTTAAATCATATAAACTATTAAAATCGTTAGCTTGTCCTAGATCTTCTAAAATCATAATGTTGTTAGAAACATCTAAACCTAATAGTTCGGGCATCCTTTTTTTAATACGCTCTACAGTTCCAATTTTAGCATAGAAAGCGGCCTCTGTAAGAACACGTTTTTCAGGAGCTTTTATTTGAGGATATTTTTCGACATAACCCCGAGACTGTTTTATAATAAAAGAACCTTGATTTGTGGTAACTCGCAATACATAATTCATATTTCCTTGACCTGCTTTGGACAACGATATAATAGCATCTTCAGGAGATAGCCATTGCTTTTCAGTTAAGTAGTGCGCCAATTCGTGCTGTGCATTGGCATCTAGTATAAACATAGTTGGTTGTTATTTTAAATTTTTGTTCTAATTGTAAAAGATTTGAATGCGATAACAGACAATTTTGCGGCTCAAGTATAATGCTTTATTAGACTTTATTTACAACATAGACGAAACTAATATAAGTTCCTAACAATATAAAACAACAGTGTATTGACAGCTAAACGAAACAAATAGATGATGTTTTTCTGCTTGAGATGTTTTAGGATTCGTATTTTAGTATGATGATAATATTATAATTGTTATGAAAGGCGAGAATTCACGTCTATTAAATAAATTACAAACATGAAACATTACCTTATACTTCTCGTATGTATTTCTTTTTTAACGTTCTCCAAAGGTTACGGAATAAATACATCTCAAAATAGTTTTACAACGTATGCTAATAGTATTCCTAAAGATATATTACCAGCTGTAGACCATGCCCAGTGGTCTGATTTACTATCTAAACATGTAACAGACGAAGGCAATGTAGATTATAAAGGTTTTAAATCGGATGAAGAGGCACTTCAAGCGTATTTAAAAATTTTAAAAGAGAATCCACCATCAGAATTTTGGTCTGAAAAAGAAGTTTTAGCGTATTGGATTAATGTATATAATGCATTTACTGTTCGATTAATTTTAGACAATCCCTCGGTTAAAAGTATTAAAGATATTAAAGAGCCTTGGGATAAAAAGTTTATTCTTATAGGAAAGAAGTGGTATAGTTTAGGAGATATTGAACATAATATACTCCGTAAAATGAATGAGCCACGTATTCACTTTGCAATAAATTGCGCCTCGTATTCGTGTCCTATTTTATTGAATACAGCTTATACTGCTGAACGTTTAGATGCCCAATTAGAAGTTGCTTCATATCGTTTTGTTACTGATGCTTCAAAAAATGCCATTACAAAAGAAGCGATTCAAATTTCAAAAATTTTCGAATGGTTTGCAGAAGATTTTGAAGAACAAGGCGGTGTCATCAGTTTTTTAAACACTTATAGTACTGTAGAAATAGATGCTGATGCCGAGGTAACCTATAAAGATTATAACTGGAGTTTAAATAACTAACTCTTAATTGTAACTCGCTATATTGTGTTTGTTTAAAGTTTTAAATTTGTTTAGACGAATTGTAAAATCAGTAGTACACTAAACGAGTTGTTGTATGAGTCAGTAATAATTAGATTTTATTCAATATCATTTTTTAATTTCTGCCATTCATGTCACCAACTCTAGAACGCATACAAACTAAACTTTACGGTCCTTCGGGGTTAATATTGTCTCATTATGAAAATGAAAAGGAAGGTCGTATATACGAAGCCTGCCAGTTTTATTTAAATGAAGCTCGAATAATATGCAGAACCGCCAAAATTACGCCTAAAAAAATAGGCCAATTTGTAACGTTTTGGAATAGAAATTCTGTAGGTGTTACACAACCCTTTTCTTATGCAGATGCTTTCGATTTTTATGTAATTAATGTAGCCAAAGGTGAGCAATTGGGGCAGTTTGTGATTCCGAAAACTGTTGGCATCTCCAAAGGATTAATAGCTACGGACAGTAAAGCAGGAAAGCGTGGTTTTCGTGTGTATCCGCCTTGGGATTGTCCAACAAGTAATCAGGCAAAACGTACTCAATTGTGGCAATTAAACTATTTTATTCCGGTTGCTGAAGTTGTGGATACGGAGCTTGTTAACGCACTGTATTCTTAAAATGCGATGTTTCTGTTTTATAATATTATTCTTATCCTTACAAGGAGATTTTAAATTATAGTTATAAAAAAAAGCGCTTAAAACTAAATTTAAGCGCTTTTGGTATATTAAATATGTAACGACTTATTCTTCGTCTTTAACTTCTACAATTTCGTACATGTCTTTACCATCTACTTGTACTGGTTGGTAGTAAGTGTCTCCAAATTGAACATATGTTTGATCTCCAATTTTAGTTTCTTCACCACCTTCTGGTAAGCTTGGTACAATAGTTCCAGCAGTTGCAGGTACTACAGTGTAACCTTCATCGCTTTTTTCGTAGTATGCACCACCATAGTAATAATTATTTGTGGTTTCATTTACTTCTACTGTTTCTGCTTCTTTAGGTAACGTTTGTACTGTTGCACCTACAGGAGCTTGTACTACAGTATACCCATCATTTTCGGCTACATAATACACACCATTGTCATAGTGGTATTTTTGGTTTTCTACACTAACAATAATAGCTGTAGTCGCTAAAGTAGTAATGAAGTATCCCCATGGGTGCCACATTGGTCCCCAGTAAAACGGACGGTATGGGTGGTAGTAGTATGGTCTGTGACAATAGTATCCACGACCTCCGTAACGGTAAGGCGGACGGTTGTAACGCACAGGGCTATGTCTAACAGCTGTATTTCTTCTGTTAACGGTATTGTGTCTGCTGTTGTTTACATTAATATTTACATTATTGTTTTTAACATTAACCTTGTTTCCAGATTTGTTTTTAATATTAGATGTTTTTTTGTTTCCAATATTAGACGTTTTCTTATTCCCTATATTAGTATTCTTAGATTTAATCCCTGAATTTGTCGTTTTCGAAGGTAATTTCGATTTCGTAGCAGTTGATTTTTTAGGAAGATTACGTGAAGACGATTTATTAAATCCACCATTAATACTAGAGTTAGAACGAGAACGTGAAGCAGACGTGCTAGGTTTGCTTATTGATCTTGAAGGCGTAGAACGATGAGCTGTTGCCCCACCTCTAGAAGCGCCACCGCCACCACCGCGGTTAAAACGTTGTGCTTGTAAATCTATAGGATTTAAGAATGCCAATAAAAGCACCACTAAACCTATTTTTATATGAGTTTGTATATTTTGAATTTTCATGAGATATGTTTTTAATTTTTTAGTTAGTTTTAAGATTGAGCAATTAAAACGCTAATTAATCGTGCACTTGCTGGAGGTGTAAATTGGAAAATATCTGAATGTAATTCAGGGTTAAGTTGCCAATCGCTAAAAGTTCCTTTAAACTTTAAATTGTCCTTCTTTTTGTAAGTAATTTCAAATTGCTTTGGTAGTGTATGCGCTTCAGCAGAAATCCAGATTGTTACACTCACATTCTCGTTTTCAATTTTTACTAAGTTACATTCTTCGCCACCTAATAAATCTAAACCTACGTATGTAATAGAATTAAAGTTTTCTATGATATCGTCTGTAAAAGTTGGATAGAAAAAATCAGCTGCAGGGAAATCCATAGAGAAATTATCATGCATAAAATCAATCATATCAATAATGTTAGCTGGAGCATCTACTGTAATATAATTGTTTTCTTTAAAAGAATAATAGGTAATAACTTCACCATTGTAGTAATACGCACTGTGCTTATCCTTACTGTGTTGTTTTACTACCATTTTATCTGGACCAACCATTTTAACATCACACTCGTTGTATTCAGTTTCAATTTTTTTGTCGGCATTTAAAACTTCGTTGGTAGTGCTTAAGTGAAATGATACTGAACTTAAGTCTCCAATAGCTTCTCCCATTTGATCAAAAAGCAGTATTGCATCAAGATCAATTTGCTTTTCCTTATTTTGCGCCATCATGGCATACGGCAAAATACTAAGAACAAATATTGTAATGTATTTTTTCATTGTTTTCATTTTTATAATTTATAGTTTGGTTTTAATATTTTCTAAATGTTATTAAGTTTATATTTAGATATAAAAATTCTAAATTTAAATTTATATTAATAGCTATTGCTGCAGTAATTTTAGTAGGTTCTTAAGTTGAAATTTGTAAATACTCGTGAAAGAAATAAAGCTAAAAAAGATGCTTTTTAAATTCGTAAGTTGTTTAATTTGCATTTCAAAAGATTTAATTGGGGTAAATATAATTTAAAATTTTAGTTTCTTTAAGTAATCTAAAAATTTTGGTTGAATTGTTTTAAAGTTAATATAAAATGCGCAATTAGATTTAAAAGATTCAAAATTAATTAAATCCTATGCCGTATTACTTCCAGTTTTTATACTTTTAGATAATAAATAGCAAATTAGGTTCTCTTATACAAAGTTTTAGAAAATGAAAACAAATGCGTTATAGGTCAACAATTCACTTAAATTTCTGTAAGGTGTTATCTTCTACTTTGTACAACTGTATACTGAGTTTAGTAGTATACATATTTTTAGTATCTCCATCTTATGCTCAAGATAATGGGGGGCTTCCTGTAGAGGATAATGAATTTACACAACAACTTTGGTTCGATTTTAATCCCTCTTGGACTGTAGGAGACGGACAGAAATTTACGGGGAATTTTGGTTATAGAACTATTATGCCTAAAAGTTGGCACCGTATTATTTTTAAAGCTGCTTTAGAAAAGGATTTTGAGAAACTTATTTTTAAAAGATTTAATCACTCCGAAAAATTATTGTTTGGAACTGGTTTTTTTATTTTAACAACAAAAGAAAGTGACGAATATGGTTCTTTTGAAATTAGACCATTTCAGGGCTACGAATTAGGAATTAATTTAAGTCCAAGAATTGTCTTTAAACAATTATTTCGTTTAGAAGAACGCTTCGTGTTTTCGGATGCGCCAGAAAATGAAGTCTTTGGTCTGCGATTTAGATATCAAGCGCAGGTGATTTTTAACTTGGCAGGTGTATTGTTTGGAGAAGGTGAGGGGTTTTACATTCCAATAGCTATAGAAGGATTCTATAATTTAGTAAGTGCCTCTCAATTTAACGATGTTATTCGTGTTACTCCAGGTTTAGGATATCAATTTAATCCCGATTTTAAAATAGATGGTAGTGCAGCATACCACTACACGCAACAAGGAAATGACGATGGTTTAGTAAGAACTAACGATATTGTATTCCGTTTTAGAATTATTAAAACATTTTAGATTAAGTTCTTAATAATCTATGTGTTTAATATGTTATTCATCAGTTTAATACACTGTGTAATTTTGTTTCAATAGTTTTTAATAAGGGAATAAATTCGTCGGGTTTATTCAAAAAATGAATGTTTTCTGATATCGATTTTAAATCTTCAGGATGTTCAATATAACCAGAAACAATTATTGGAATGTCTAACTCGTCTGTTAGCCCTTTAAGTCTAGATTCTACAGATTTTTTAGAATGTGTTGTAAACATCGTCACTAAAACATTTGGATTTGTAATGTCTACCACCATTTTAATATTCTCGTTTGGCACATTTTGACCTAGATAATAGACTCGCCAACCTATGTTCTGAGCAATGTAAGAAGCGAGTAATAATCCTATTTCATGATTTTCATTCTCTGGTAAGAACAATATGGCTTTAGCAGCGTTTGGCAACGGTTTTGGTAATAATTCTATTGCCGAAAATATTTTTTGTCTAATTAAGTTCGAGATAAAATGCTCTTGTGCGGGCATCACTTTGTTAGCACCCCAAAGCACACCAACTTGAGCTAGAAAAGGGTAAATAAGCCCTGTAATGGTAGAGGTTAAGCCCGTTCTAAGAATTTCAGCACTTATAGTGGCATCAAACTCATCTTCGTTTAAATTAATCATGCTTAGTATTAAAGCGCTTACTTCATCTTCCGAAGAACCAATTAAAACAATCTTAGACACCGCTTCGTGAATCTCTTCTTCAGACATCTTATCAATCTTAGAAATTCTAAAACCATTACGTGTTAGAATGCTAATATTCAGCAATTTCTTTAATTGCTCGTCTGTATAATATCTAATATTTGTGTCCGTACGTAATGGGACTAAAAAATTATAACGGCTTTCCCATTTTCTTAAAGTATGCGATTTAATGCCTGTTAAAGACACGATTTGCGCCATGGTATAATTGCTCATGTCTAAGTGTTTGTTGGGCAAAGTTAAACAATAATTATATAAAATAAAGCTTTTGCCAAAATTCATTTGTCTAATTATAATAAAATTAAGTTGGACAAATGGAAAATAATATATATGTTTGTAAAACAATAACTATAAAAAACATAGACATGAAAACAAATTTTAAATACCTAGTAGCATTTTTTAGTTTATTCTTGGTTTTTACTTCTTGCGATAGTGACGACGATGGAGATACTATTATCACGGAAGACCGTAATATTGTAGAAATTGCACAAGACACACCAGAACTTAGTAATTTAGTAGCTGCCCTAATTTTAGCAGATACTGGAACAGACAGTAATTTAGTAGGGACTTTAAGTGGTGATGGGCCATTTACTGTATTCGCACCAACCAATCAAGCATTTGTAGATCTGCTAGGACAATTAGACGGATTTAATAGTTTATCAGATTTCGATTCAGCAGAAGGGAAAGCCATGTTAACTACTATATTACAATACCACGTAGTTGCAGGCGCTGCAGTAACCTCAGGTCAGCTTACAGACAATCAAGAAGTAGCTACAGTACAAGGGGAAAATGTAATGATTGATTTATCTAATGGTGTACGTGTTGAAGATGCTACAGAAAATCCTGCAACAGTAACTACTGCAGATATTGATGCCTCAAATGGAGTGATTCATATTATAGACAAAATCTTATTACCTCAAGAAATTTTAGACATGCTAAACGAGCAAACTCTAGTAGAAATTGTTGTTGGTAACGATGATTTATCAATTTTAGAAGCGGCAGTTATTAAAACAGATTTAGTAGACACTTTAAATAGTGAAGGTCCATTTACTGTATTTGCTCCAACTAACGATGCGTTTGTTGCTTTATTAGATGCCTTGGGTGAAGACTATAATAGTTTAGACGATTTTGATACTGCAGATGAAATTGCATTGTTAAAAAACATTTTACTATATCACGTAATTCCAGCAGAAGTATATGCTTCAGATTTATCTGAATCTTCAGTAGAAACAGCATTTGCAGGTAACACTATTAGCATCGTAGATTCAGGAAGTGCTTTTGTTATTCAGGACGCAACAGGCGAAAACTCAAATATTATTGCCGCAGATGTTGCAGCTAGTAATGGTGTTGCTCACGTAATAGATCGTGTGCTTTTACCAAATTAAGTGCATAATATTTAATATATTACATTGAAAATTAATAGGTTGGTTAGATAGTGAAAATTCGGCAACGGTAGTTTTACTGTTGTCGAATTTTAATAAATCGTTCTTAAAAGACACATGGAAAATAAAAATATAATAATAATGGGATCTGGTTTTTCGTCTTTAGCGGCGAGTTGCTATTTAGCGCAATCGGGTTTCGATGTAACCATCCTCGAAAAAAACGATACCATTGGTGGTCGTGCAAGACAGTTTAAAAAAGATGGTTTTGTTTTCGATATTGGTCCAACATTTTATTGGATGCCCGACGTTTTCGAGTCTTTTTTTAATGATTTTAAGACAGCTACAACCGACTTTTATGCGTTGAAAAAATTAAATCCAGCGTACAAGATTTATTTTAATAAAAAGGATTCTATAGCGATTGAAGACGATTTAGAGAAAATTAAATCGACCTTCGAAACTATAGAACCTAATAGCGGTAAAGCACTTCAGAAATTTATTGATAAGTCTGAAGATAATTACAATATCGCGATTAAGGACTTGGTATATCAGCCTGGAGAACATCTTTTCGAAATTGTAAACTGGGATACCATTACTAAATCTGGAGCGTTTTTAAAAACGATTAAAAAGCAAGTGGCGAGTTATGTTAAAAATGAATCGCTTCAAAAAATATTAGAATTTCCAGTGCTGTTTCTTGGTGCAAAACCGAGTAATACACCTTCTTTTTACAACTTTATGAATTACGCCGATTTTAAATTGGGAACCTGGCATCCCATGGGCGGTATGTACGAAGTGGTAAAAGGGATTGAGAAATTAGCATTGAGTTTGGGTGTGAAATTTAAAACGAATAGCAGTGTCACAGCTATTAATGTTGAAAATAAACGCGTACAAAGTGTATCGACCGCAGCAGAAGAATATCCTTGCGATGTGTTGTTAAGCGGAGCCGATTATCATCATACAGAAACACTATTGCCAGAAGCCTACAAACAGTATTCCGAATCGTATTGGGATAAAAAAACATTTGCACCCTCTGCCTTATTGTTTTTTGTTGGTTTCGATAAAAAATTAGATGATGTTACACATCATACCTTGTTTTTCGATACAGATTTCGTAACCCACGCAGAAACAATTTACGATACTAAAACATGGCCAGAAAAACCATTGTTTTATGCGAGTTTTCCAAGTAAAACAGATGCTACCGCAGCTCCAGAAGGTCAAGAGGCTGGAATTTTTTTAATGCCTATAGCACCAGACTTAGAAGATACACCCGAAATAAGAGAAAAGTATTTCGAAAAACTGATGTCTAGGTTAGAGCACACTGTAGGTATAGATGTAAAATCGCATATTTTATTTAAAGAATCGTATTGTGTAAACGACTTTAAAGACGATTATAATTCTTTTAAAGGCAATGCATATGGATTGGCAAATACACTGTTGCAAACCCATGTGCTGCGACCAAAATTAAAAAGTAAAAAAGTAGATAATTTATATTTCTGCGGACAATTAACTGTGCCTGGGCCGGGTGTTCCACCATCATTAATTTCGGGTAAAATTGTAAGCGAATTAATTTTAAAATATTCCTAAGCATGAAGGCACTTTTCGACACATCTAGTTTAAAATGTAGTAAGATAATTACTAAAGAATACAGCACCTCATTTTCGTGGGGAATTCAATTGTTTGCACCATCTATTCGTCCGCATATTTACGCTATCTACGGATTTGTGCGTTATGCCGATGAAATTGTAGATTCTTTTGAAGGGTATAATCAGGAAGAATTATTTCATGAATTTGTAGCCGATTATCATAAAGCTTTAGAACGTAAAATTAGTTTAAATCCTATAATCAACGCTTTTCAAGAGGTTGTAAGAAATTATGATTTACAAGAATATGTAGTCGATTTTCTAAAGCGTATGGAGTGTGACCTTAAGGTAACCGAATACGATACAGACGAAGCTTACAAAAATTATATATATGGCTCTGCAGATGTGGTGGGATTAATGTGTTTACGTGTGTTTGTGAATAACGACGAGGCTCAGTTTAATGCCTTAAAAGATTCGGCAAAATATTTAGGTTCTGCTTTCCAAAAAGTCAATTTCTTAAGAGATATAAAAGACGATACAGAAATTTTGGGACGGTCTTATTTTCCGAATGTAAATAAAAACGGATTGACAAATATGGCTAAGGCCGATATTATAAAAGATATTGAATCCGATTTTAATGAAGCATATAAAGGTATTGTGCAATTACCAATGGAAAGTAGACTTGGCGTGTATTTAGCCTATAAATATTATTTAAAATTGCTTCATAAATTAGAGCGATTAGATTCTAAACGTTTATTATATGAACGAATTCGTATCTCAAATCCACTAAAATTGGTTATTTTAACCAAAGCATATATAAGATATAAACTCAATGTTATTTAAAACTCTAATTATCCTAACTTTCTTCACTATGAATACTATGAATCCTCAATATGACTGTAGTGTTATGCCTGAAGTTCGAGCAGATTTTCACGCCATTCTTTCAGAAGAGGCCTTGGAACAGTTCATTGCAGATATGGATAATATAGCGTGTGACTTAAAGACTCCTTATCTGGCGTCGGCCACAATGTGGCAAGCTGAATATACCAGTTGGCCGTTTAGAAAATTGAATTATTTTAGAGCAGGAAAACAAATTTTAGAAGATTTTATTGCTAGTAATCCTAATAATATTGAAGCACGTTATGTGCGGTTGTTGTGCCAACT
This sequence comes from Formosa agariphila KMM 3901, assembly GCF_000723205.1. Taxonomy (NCBI): domain Bacteria; kingdom Pseudomonadati; phylum Bacteroidota; class Flavobacteriia; order Flavobacteriales; family Flavobacteriaceae; genus Formosa; species Formosa agariphila. Next base: position 499,114 of record NZ_HG315671.1, read on the forward strand.
TAATGCACCGGGATTTTTAAATTACAATAATATTGAAGAAGACCGGGCATTTATAAATGCAAATATTAGTACAGCTAATTTAAGCGAGGATTACAAGAAAATCATGTTGTTTAATATTAAAAAACATACAGATAACTAATGATGCAAATTGTATTATATATTGTTGTTACCTTGGCTACATTTTTAATTATGGAAGGCATTACGTGGCTAACGCATAAATATGTGATGCATGGTTTTTTATGGTATTTACATGCCGACCATCATCAGCCAAAATATCCGCATGTGTTTGAAAAAAATGATATTTTCTTTGTCATTTTTGCCATTCCTAGTATCGCTTTAATGTATTTTGGAATTCATCCAGAACTAAATTTCTTATTCTTTATTGGTTTAGGAATCATGTTTTATGGTATGGCTTATTTTTTAGTACATGATGTGTTAATTCATCAGCGTTTTAAATGGTTTAGTAAGACTAAAAATAAATATTTAATAGGGTTAAGGAAAGCTCATAAAGTACATCATAAACATTTAGGAAAGGAAGAAGGAGAGTGTTTTGGGATGTTAAATGTGCCTAAAAAATATCACGAGCAATATAAAAAATAGATGAAGCCATTTACGTATTTACTAATCAATTTGGCTTGTATATCTATTCCGCTTGTTGCGAGTTTTTATCCGAAGCATGCGTTTTATAAACATTGGGGTGCTTTCTTTAAAGCGAATGCCATTATAGCCATTTTCTTTATTATTTGGGACTATGCGTTTACTAAAATGGGCGTTTGGGGATTTAATCCAGAGTATTTAACGGGTGTTTTTTTTGGTGAATTGCCTCTAGAAGAAATTTTGTTTTTCGTCTGTATCCCATTTTGTTGCGTCTTTTCTTATTTTGCATTTACGTATTTGGTGAAAACGAATCCTTTTAAAAGTAACCAACACCACATAACTACAGTTTTAATTGTACTGACTTCGTTTATAGCACTACAATATTATAATCATTGGTATACCGCTACAGCTTGTGGTTTAACCGCTATATATTTAATATATTTAAAATGGAAGCAAGTAGACCTAAGTTATCATTACTTAACGTTCTTATTTATACTTCCGTTCTTTTTTGCAAGCAATGGTATTCTTACCGGTTCGTTTTTAGAAGCTCCAATAGTTTGGTATAATGATGCTGAAAATATGGGAATTCGATTATTTACAATTCCTGTAGAAGATAGTATTTATGGATTACTTCTCATATTTTTAAATATTGAAGGTTTCCGTTATTTTGAATCTAAAGCCGTTTAATTTTTAATTCCTTCCTTATAAATATCTAAAGCACGTAATCGTGCTTCTTTATGAACGACTATCGGTTCTGGGTAAGTATCGGTGCCATATTCTGGAATCCAAGTTTTTACATACTCTAAATTTTTATCGAATTTTTCCAATTGTGTAATCGGATTGAAAATTCTAAAATAAGGTGCCGCGTCGCAACCTGTACCTGCAGACCATTGCCAGTTTCCGTTGTTAGAGGCTAATTCGTAATCTAATAAATGTTTCGCGAAATAGGCTTCACCCCATGTCCAATGAATTAATAAATGTTTACATAAAAACGCTGCTGTGACCATGCGTACACGATTATGCATATATCCGGTTTTGTTTAATTGTCGCATACCTGCATCAACCATTGGATAGCCAGTTTTTCCTTCGCACCACAATTTAAATTCAGCCTCATTGTTTCGCCAAGAAATATCATCGTATTTACTTCTAAAATTGTTGTGTACTACATGAGGAAAATGAAACAAGATTTGCATAAAGAATTCCCTCCAAATCAATTCACTTAAAAATGTACTGTGTTCCGGTTTTAATTCCGAAATAATCTCACGAATACTCACAGTTCCAAAACGTAAATGCGGTCCTAGATAACTTCCAATATCTTTATTCGGGAAATCGCGAAACTTAGCATATTCACCAACGTGTTCTAGTTGAAACTCCTTAACAGTTTTTGAAGAAGGTTTAAATCCGATAGCTTCTAAACTGGGAAAATCAAATTCATATTGATGCAAATTTTTAAAATTCAAATCTGTTTTTAACGACACCCCTTTAAAATGTTCTAGCCATTTGTTTTTGTATGGCGTGTAAACCGTATACGGATTTCCATCTTGTTTTAAAATTTCGTGAGGTTCAAAAATAACTTGGTCTTTAAACTTATGAAATGTAATGTTGTTAGCATGTAATAAACCTTCAACTTCGGCATCTCGCGTTCTTGCATAAGGCTCGTAGTCGGTGTTGGTAAATACAGCTTCAATAATGTAATCTTTTAGGAGTTGCTTCCAAATTTTTAACGGATTTCCTTTTAAGCATAAGACCGACGATTTGTGCTTTTTTAATTCAGAATTAATACGTTCTAAAGACTTATAAATAAACTGAACCCGAGCATCATCAGGTTCTAATTCATTTAAGATGTTATCATCAAAAATAAAAATAGGAAGCACATTTGTATTGCTTTTTAAAGCTTCAAAAAGTGCGGTATTATCTGTAAATCTTAAATCGCGTCTAAACCAGAAAATGGTATGTGTCATAAATTAAATCCGTTATAAAGTTGAATGTTAAGCCGTAAGATGGTTTAGCATATTTTTAAAAATAAAGCCGTGAAATGGGAATACGCTGTACCAATATAATCTTCCAGAAATTCCAACAGGTCTAAATGTTGCAGTCTGAATAAGTGTTTTATCTTTTATTTTAAATTCTAACCAAGCATCTCCGGGCAGTTTCATTTCGGCAAACAAAAGTAGTCGTCCTTCCTCTTTATTGGCGTATAAAACGCGCCAAAAATCGAGGGCATCGCCAGGATACAAAGCATTCGAATGTGTACGTCCGCGGCGTAATCCAACACCACCGTAAAGCTTATCTATAAATCCTCTTAATTTCCATAAGCGGTTTCCGTAATACCAGCCTGTTTCTCCTCCAATACGCCAAATACGGTCTAGACATTCTTCTCGATTACTAAAAGTTTGTTCGCGAGAATCTATAAAACAGCCATGAGTTGGCACTTGAATAAAATCGGACATGATAATATTCATGGAGCCACTACTTAAAGCGTCTTTCCAACTCGAAATAATTTCATTAGTTTCTACTTTTTTAAAGGCTTTACTTAGCGCTTCTTTATAAGAAACCGGTGCGATTCCTAAAATATCATTTATTCGATTGTCTCTGCATACCACTTCAACTTTCATACTATTTACAAGCGCTATAGCAAGTTTGTAAGAGGTTGAGGTTACAAAATATAACCAATAGGACGATAGGCGTGGTGTCATGACAGGAACAATATAAATGTGCCGTTCTAACCCGCGAGCTTCTGCGAATTGTAAAAGCATTTCTTTGTACGTTAAAATATCTGGCCCGCCGATATCAAAATTTTTATCGAACGTTTCTGAATTGTTTAACGCTGAACTTAAGAATGAAATAACATCTGTAATTCCAATAGGTTGACATTTGGTGTTTAGCCATCGAGGTGTAATCATTACAGGAAGTTTTTCAACTAAATCTCTAATAATTTCGAACGATGCACTTCCAGAACCAATAATTATTCCTGCTCGTAATGTCGTTAAACTATAGGTGCCTTTATCTAGTTCGTGTTCTACGGTTTGTCTAGAATTTAAATGTTCAGATAACATCTTGTCATTTACAATTCCGCTTAAATAAATAACCTGTTTGGTTTGTGTTTTATTTATCGCTTCTCTAAAATAAATTGCAGATTGTTTTTCTAAATCTTTATAATCGCTAGCGGCCGACATAGAATGGACCAAATAGTAAGCAGCATCTATATTTTGCGGAATATTTTTTAGGCTTTCTTCGTCTAAAAGGTCTATAGTAATTACGCTAATATGCGGCGCAATAGATTCTGGCGGATTAAAACGTTTAGGGTCGCGAACACCACAAACAACATGATGCCCTTGAGCGACCAAAACGGGAAGTAAACGTTTGCCAATATAGCCTGTAGCACCTGTTAAAAGTAAGTTCATAACGTGGAATAAAATATAAGAAACTCCTTAGAGTTGTAAACACATAAAGATAGGTGAAAATCATCGCCTTTTTTAACTGTAAACCCTAATAAAGTAGCGCAATTCGAATCGCTAAAATCTTGTGCTAAATTTTGAAAACACTTGGGTTTTCGAAGCTTGATTATCGAGCGTTGGATCTGTCATTGTTCTGACTCCTGTTTCTAGAAAATAGCCTTTAATTTCTGTTTTTATACCTGTGCCAATTTCCGATTGCATAAAAAATGGATTCAGACGTAAGTTGTCGTTGTCAATTCCTGAATTCTGATTTATAGGCGCGCTTAAATGTTGTGTGTAAATATAAGGTTGTACATAGTTTGAAATGCCATAAGAAACTTCGGCACGATAATACAAATGAATGTTTGGAGGTAAAGGACTAAAAAATGATTGTTGCTCTACAGTTCCACCTTCAGCAGTTAGTCTTAATTTAGATAGAGGCTCTAAGGTGAAAGTATTATTTAGAATTTTATAGTGACCTAAATCAGTATGTTGCTTAGCCTGAGTTTGCTGTGTATATGTTAGATATTTAAAAGGACTGTAAGTAGAAATCCCTGTAACGCTATTAAAACCTTCACTTTTTACGGATTCGACTTCTAAATTTTGAGCAAACAAACCTGCTGAAACACATGAGATTAACATGCATAATGTTAATAAAAAGTAAGTTTTAGAAGCGGCCTGGTAACTATAATTTTTAGTCATGTGAGCTATATGCTAGTAACGGTTTATGCGGTTATATTTTACTCAAGGTAATAAATAAATTGTGTTTAAAATGTTGAATTACAATAATTAACAAACTGTTATGCTATACAGCGTGAAACCATTTAAATATGTTGGTCGATAAGAATCGGATTGCCATCGGGATCCATGATAATAATGTTTCCAGGTCCTTTAGTGGTTTCATCGACTTCTGATGACAAAGTAATACCTTTGGATTTCAGTTCTTTCTGAATATCTCTAACATCTATAAACTTATCAAGTGTTTTTGCGTCTTGGTCCCAACCCGGATTGAAGGTTAAAATATTTCTATCGAACATACCTTGAAATAAACCGATTAAAGTTTGGTCATTTTTCATGATGAGGTAGTTTTTTTCGATATCGCCGCCAAAAACGGTAAACCCTAAGGTTTCATAAAATTGTTTCGAGATGTGTATGTCTTCTACATTTAAACTTATGGAAAAGGCTCCTAATGCCATGTTATTGTTTTTAAAATTAATGAGTAAATCTAAAGATAAAAGATTTTTAAGACCTGTAAAACGTATTGCGATTTATTCCGTAGATAAAAAAGTTTTTAAGTTCAGAATCTATATTTCGTCATCATGAATCGAATCTTTTCGAGCTGAAATTTAGCTTAATCTATAATCACTTCATTGTCAGATTTAATGCCGTTTTCAAAGTCTGTTAGGTTTTTTATCGTCACTTCAGCAATTTTATCTAAAGCTTCATGCGTTAAAAATCCTTGGTGAGATGTAATGAGAACATTAGGAAATGAAATTAATCTAGAAATAACATCATCCATAATTATGTTTTCAGACAAATCGCGGAAGAATAATTTTTCTTCTTGTTCGTAAACATCGATTCCGAAATATTCTAAAGTTTTATTTTTTAAGGCTTCAACAGCTTCAACAGTATCTATTAAGGCACCACGACTTGTGTTAATTAACATCGCCCCTTTTTTCATTTTAGAGAATGCTTCTTTTCCAATTAAATGATGAGTGTCTTCAGTTAGAGGACAGTGTAGTGAAATGATATCAGACTTTTCTAATAACTCGTCCATAGAAACGTAAGATACGCCAAGTGCTTTAACGGCGTCGCTAGGGTAGAGGTCGTATGCTATGACATTACAACCGTAACCTTTCATTATCTTAATAAAATATTGTCCGATTTTCCCTGTTCCAACAACACCAACCGTTTTTTCGTATAAATCGAAACCCGTTAAACGTTCTAAAGAAAAATTCCCTTCGCGAACACGGTTGTAGGCTTTATGTGTTTTTCTGTTTAAAGTTAAAATAAGTGCAGAAGCATGTTCGGCTACAGCCATAGGAGAGTAGGCAGGAACACGTACTACTTTTATGTTTGCGGCTTGGGCTGCTTTTATATCTACATTATTAAAACCGGCACATCGCATTGCAATTAATTTTACCCCATACTTTGCAAGCAATTTAATGGTGCGTTCGTGTAAATGGTCGTTTACAAAGGCGCATACCGCATCACAATCTTGAGTTAGTTTAGCTGTTTTAGTATTTAAAGAACTTTCGTAAAAGATAAATTCGTGTGCATCATTACTATGTTTCTCAAAAGAGGTAATATCGTAAGATTTTGTACTGAAAAAAGCTACTTTCATAGGACTGTGTTTTTAATTAATATGTAGTAATACCTGAAGCCTCATAAATTATTGCAATAAACACCCTTCTATAAAATCGAAAAATGTTTGACTTCCTTTAGTTAGAATTCCTCGAGGTATACGCTCGTTAATATTATGAATGTGCTCTAAGTAGTAACGTGCTAAAGGGATAGGAGTAAAGCAATAGGAGTTAATGCCTTTCTCTCGAAAAAAACTAGCATCGTTATAGTTAGGCACAGAAACACTTAAGTTTTCTGATTCTGGATAATTCTTTTCAATGGCTTTTACAATCTCCTTAAAGAACATGGTGTTGTCGTCTGATGTTTCAGTAATTGGTGATTCCTGAATGACTTTTACGGTTATATCCTTGTTTTTTAATTGTTTTTTAATGCCTTCTAGAAACTCTTCATTGGTTTGCTCTGGTAATAATCTGCAATCTAACAGCGCAGTTACTTCATCTGGAATGACATTGATAACATCGTTATGGCTATTAACACTCGTTAAGGTAACGGAATTGGAGAATAAAGAAAATAACTCTGGTCTTTTTCTTAATTGCGGGGTTATAATCGCTTTAAAGAATCTTGGGTTTTTAAGCGCAAAACCGGAAAGTCCTTTTTCCATACGGCCGAGCTGCTTTAAAATATTAATATTTGTTTCGTTATAAACCACCTTTTGTTTCTTTTCAATAAGATTGTCTAATGCTTTTATCATGCCTTTATTAGCATAATTTAAAGGCGTGATGGATCCATGGGCGGAGGTTTTTATTTTTAGCGATAATTCTAACCATAGCGGTCTTTTATTCGTAATTGAAACCCCGAATATCGTTTGTGTCGGATCCCATTTTAGAATACCATTAAAACCAGGAGGTCCTTCGCCAATTACAACAATAGGATTTAGAGTATCTAAAAAATTATCGATAACATAATTAGCACCACCGGTACACTGGGTTTCTTCACAGGACACAGCAAGTAGTGTTACATTATAGGGCATGTTTTTGTCGCCGTATTTTTGAAGAGTTTGAATGATGCTAAATAAATGCATAATTCCGTTTCCCTTATTATCGAAAGCGCCTCGTCCCCAAATCTCGGTATCTGTAATAGTTCCTGAAAAGGGTGGATGTTCCCAATTTTCAATATCTCCAGGAGGAACGACATCGATATGATTTAATAAAACGATATTAGGTAATTCACTACTTAGCGGATAAAGAGATGCCGAAAAGTTATAGTTTCCATTGGTGTCACCCATTTGTGTAATGTGTAACCCGTTTAGCTCACACAAATCTCTAAACCATTCACCAGCTTCTTGTTCTTGCCCGCTTATCGATTCAAGTTGAATATATTTACTTAATGCTTGTTCAATATTTAAAGGGCCTTCTTTAGATTTAATCATGAATTCTGAAGTCGAATTTTGACTTTGAATTTGGAAGGAGATGAATATAAAGAGTATAAGTAATCTAAAGTTGCTGGTCATAATAGCGTATTTGAAAAACAAGATTCCAAGTTATTGGATGTTTTAAAATTAACCTTTTGCCTTCAACAAACAATTAAATTTTTAGATTTTTTAAACAAAATAATGACAGCCTAGTTGTAATCTTATCGAGATAGCTTTCTACCATTCGTTAATTCTATTCGAATCTAATTTTACAAAAATAAAAAGTAAAATTGTAAACCCCCATAGACCAGAGCCTCCATAACTAAAAAAGGGTAGAGGAATACCAATAGTTGGTATTAATCCCATTACCATTCCAATATTAATCATAAAGTGGAGAAACATTATTGAGGCTACCGAATATCCATAGATTCTACTAAATTGTGACTTTTGTAATTCGGCGAGATGAAGTATGCGTAACATTAAAAGTACAAATAGAATAACGACCATGGCACTACCAATAAATCCCCATTCTTCACCTACGGTACTAAAAATATAATCGGTATGTTGTTCTGGTACAAATTTACCTGTTGTACGCGTTCCTTCCATAAAACCTCTTCCGGCAATTCCGCCCGAACTAATGGCTTTTTCAGATTCGTATAAGTTATACAAAATATCGCGTCTCATTTCTGCTAATTTAGACGGATCGTTTTCAAGTCTTAACCATAAACTTATACGGTCTTTTTGATGCGGTTGAAGCACATTGTCGTAAAAAAAATGTACACCAACAGACATCATAATTGCTGCTATTGTAATAAGTATAGGTTGTAAAATTACAGGTTTCTTTTTACTTAAAAAGAATTGTGTAAATATGATAATAGCTGCCAATATAGATGTAATAACTGGTCCGAATTTTAAGGATAATACAGAGATAAAAACAACACTAATGGCTAGGGTTAAATAAATTTGTGGTAAACCTTCTCTGTAAAGTACAAAAAAGAATGCACCATACACAATGGTACTTCCTGCATCGTTTTGCAACAGGATTAAAAACGCTGGTATAATAATTATTATAAAGGTTTTAATCTGATCTGGAAATCGCTTAATGTCTGTTTGTAAATCACTCACGTATTTAGCGACAGCTAGGGCCGTGGCTGCTTTGGCAAATTCACTGGGTTGGAGTGTCATCCCTCCAATTCCGTACCAAGATTGGGCTCCGTTTACATTCTTTCCAAATATAAAAAGTCCAACTAAAGAGAGCATGGAAATCACGTAAATAACACTGGCAAAGCGTTCGTAGAACTTGGCCTCAATAGCAAGAATAATAATTATAAGTCCAATGGTTAGACCGATAAACATAAGTTGCTTACCATAAGGTTGAGAAAAGTCTAAGTAATCTAAAGTTTCGCCTACATGAGAAGACGATATAATATTTACCCAACCAAAACCAACAAGCAACATAAAAATAATGATGGTGGTCCAATCGAAAGAAAAATGTCTATTTGTTTCTCTAATCATAATTCGGGTTTAGCAGGGAGTAAATGGTCTTGATTAACTAAATCTCGTTCTACAGTTTCTAAAGTGGTTCCTCGATTTATCTTGAAAGGTTCGCCAGAATATGGTTTTAAATATTCGTGTTCTAAGCTATGTGTTAAAATCCAATCTTCCATATCTGTTCTAGAAATGGTACCTCGTAAATATTTTTCAATCATTAAACTAGCAATTCTACCAGCAAACCTACTTCCCCAATATCCATTTTCTACAAAAACTGCAATTGCAATTTTAGGATTATCTTTTGGTGCAAAAGCAACAAAAATAGAGTGGTCTGTTAATTGTGTTTTAACGCCATCAATTTTAGTAAAGTTTTCTGCTGTTCCTGTCTTTCCACATATTTCTATGCCTTTAACTTGTAAACTAGCCGCTGTACCTTTGTTATACACATCGAACATACCTTGCACAACAGGGTCAAAATTTTCTTTGTCTATTGTAGTATGTCTTGGTGTAGTAAAATGGGCGTCTATTTCTTGACCTTCTATAGATTTTATAATATGTGGTGTGTAAAAATAACCGCGATTAGCAATAGCAGCAACCATATTTGCTAACTGTATTGGTGTAGCTTCAATTTCTCCTTGTCCAATGGCGTTAGATAACGTATATGTAGTTCGCCATCTGTTTTTTCCGTACCATTTGTCGTAAAAATCACCACTAGGAATTCGTCCAGGGCTTCCAATTTTAAGGTCGTACCCTAAGTAGTCTCCTAACCCAAAACTAGTCACGTGTTTATTCCAAACATTCATGCCTTCGTAAGGCGTGTCGTATTTTTCTATGATTCGTCTATATACGTTTGCAAAGTAGGCATTACAAGATTCAAAAATCCCCATATTCATAGCTAAAGGACTTGGGTGACCGTGGCATCCCATCTTTCTGTTTCCGTAGCTATATCCATGATTACAAGTAAATTTTTCTTCGGTAGTAACTACTTTTTCCTGTAAACCAATTAATGCGTTTAAAACTTTAAATGGAGAACCTGGAGGATATTGTGCGAGTAAGCCTCTATCGTATAAAGGTTTTGCAATAGAATCTCTATAGAGCTTCGTGAAATTTTGAGAACGCTTTCTCCCCACTAAAGAATTGGGGTCGTAAGTAGGTGCTGAAATCATGGTTAGAATCTCTCCTGTGCTAGGTTCTATGGCAATAATTCCACCGTGTTTATGTTTCATTAATTGCTCGCCATACGCTTGTAAAGTGGCGTCAATTGTTATTTTGATATCTTTTCCGGGGTCAGGAAGTGTATCAAATTTACCATCTTTATACGGCCCAATATTTTTATTGAATCTGTTTTTCTGAATAAATTTAATTCCCTTTTTTCCTCTTAGTTCATCTTCATAAGACAATTCAATACCTTGTTTTCCTATTAAATCTCCCATTTTGTAGTAAGGATATTTATTAATTATGGCATTGTTTACTTCTCCAATATCACCTAAAACATTAGCACCAATTGATGCTTCGTAATGACGAAGTGAACGTTTTTGAATGTAGAAGCCTTCAAACTTTCTCATTTTTTCTTGAAGAACAGCATAGTCTTCTTTAGATAAATGCGATACAAAAACAGAAGGTAATCGTGGCGAATAATGGTAAGCTTTTTTATACGTTTTTATGAATTTTTCTTTATCGATTTTCAATAAATTACAAAATTCTATGGTGTCTAATTCTTTAACTTCTCGTGGTATAACCATAACATCGTAAGACGATTGGTTAGACACTAAAAGCGTACCATTTCTGTCGTAAACAAAGCCTCGTTTTGGGTAATCGTATACCTTACGAATGGCGTTGTCATCGTATAAGTTATTCGCAGGAGAGCTATAAATTTGAAGATAAAATAGTCTAGAAATAAATATAAGCCCGACTGTAATTATGGTAAAAAATAATAAAAATTGCCTCATTTAGTACGTTTGCTGAAAATAATAGTAACTATAATACACAGAAGAATGGTAAAGATACTAGAAAATAACGTCTTTTGAAGCGTTAAAAGTATTTCAGAAAAGTTAAAAACTTCTAAAAGAAAAAGGATTAAATGATGAATTACCGTTAGGATACTTATATACATGAGTTTAGAGCCAAACTCTACATTATTAAATTTTATGGTCTGGTGTTCGTAAACCGTTCCAAAGGACCATTTTAAAGCTAATGGTCTTAAGTAGGCAATGGTAACGCATGCAGCGGCATGAATTCCTCCTGAATCTGAAAAGATATCTACGCTAATACCAAGCAAAAAACTTAGTAATAAAAAAACAATACGGTCATTCTTTATAGGATACAGAACAATAAAAATTATATAGATATACGGATTAATGAATCCTAAAAAATTAATATGATTTAGAATAATAACTTGTAGTAAAACAAGTGTTATAAATTTGAATATTTGAGAGATAACGTTACTGTTCATTAGATAGATTTAGTAAGTTATTAATCTCTGGAGCATCTATATGTTCAATAATATAGGCGTGTTCAATATTTGTCATATCGTTAAACAGACTCACATTAATTTCGAAATTGTTTTCGGCAGCATCTAGTTTAAAACTTTCAATAGTTCCTATTAAAATTCCTTTAGGGAAAATTACAGAACGTCCAGATGTTACTATAGTATCACCAACTTTAATAGGTGCAATTTTTGGAATATCTATAAGTTGAACTGTACTAGGAGAATGCCCATCCCAACTTAAAGTTCCAAAATGATTGGTTTTTTTTAGCTGTGCACTAATTCTACTTTTTGTATTTAAAATAGAAATTACAGTGGCATAATTGTTACTTGTTTGATCGACAATACCAAGGATTCCTTTTGGTGTTATTAACCCGAAATCTTGCTGAATACTATCCTTACTTCCTTTGTCTATAGCTAAAATGTTAGTGGTAGCTGAATAACTGTTTTTAATAACGCGAACAGGTCTAAATAAATACGAGCCATTAAAAGTTGTAGAGTCTATATAATTTTGCTCTAGAGACAATTGATAGTTTTCTAGTTTGTTTCTCAGTCTTGCATTTTCTTCAGATAAATTTTCATTTTGCGTTTTTAAATCAAAGTACTGATTTATATTATTTATACGGGTGTAAATACCACCACTTAAAAAATTAGCAGAATGAATAAATTTACTTTTATGATAAGAATGTGTCTGAATCGTGAAAAAAACTGACAATGAAAACAGCAGCAAATACAACAAAAAGTTTTTGTTGCGAATAATAAAATTTAATATTTGCTGCATGTTTTTAAGTCTATTTTATCAAGACACTCTTAAACTTTGGTAAGTTTTTAAGGGTAATTCCTGTACCGCGTACAACCGCACGTAATGGATCTTCTGCAATGTAAACAGGTAAATCTGTTTTCTGAGAAAGACGTTTGTCTAAACCACGTAGCATAGAACCACCACCTGCTAAATAGATACCTGTATTATAAATATCGGCAGCTAATTCTGGAGGTGTTTGCGATAAGGTTTCCATTACAGCATCTTCAATTCTTAGAATAGATTTGTCTAATGCTTTTGCAATTTCACGATAAGAAATTTGTACTTGTTTTGGTTTACCGGTAAGCAAGTCACGTCCTTGAACACTCATGTCGTCTGGAGGCGTTTCTAAATCTTCGGTAGCAGCACCAATCTGAATTTTAATTTTTTCTGCAGTACGTTCTCCAACATATAAATTGTGTTGTGTACGCATGTAGTATATAATATCGTTTGTAAAAACATCACCAGCAATTTTAACCGATTTGTCGCAAACAATACCTCCTAAAGCAATTACTGCAATTTCGGTAGTACCACCACCTATATCTACAATCATGTTCCCTTTAGGCTGCATAATATCTACACCAATACCTATGGCCGCAGCCATAGGTTCGTGTATTAAATAAACTTCTTTACCATTAACACGCTCGCACGATTCTTTTACTGCTCGCATTTCTACTTCTGTAATACCAGAAGGAATACAAACAACCATACGAAGTGCAGGTGTAAACATTTTTTTCTTTAAAGCAGGAATGTTTTTAATAAACAAACTTATCATTTGTTCAGACGCATCGAAATCTGCAATTACACCGTCTTTAAGGGGGCGAATTGTTTTTATGTTTTCGTGTGTCTTTCCTTGCATCATGCTCGCTTCTTTACCAACGGCTATAATTTTACCGCTAACACGATCACGAGCAACTATTGAAGGGCTATCCACCACAACTTTATCATTATGGATAATAAGTGTATTGGCTGTTCCTAAGTCAATAGCTATTTCTTCTGTAAGGAAGTCAAAAAATCCCATGCGTTATATGTCTTTTTTTGCTTTAATTAAAAAATTGAGTGTCGTAAAAGTAATGAAATTAATGCTTGAAATGACGTGTACCTGTAAATACCATAGCAACATCATTATCATTACAATAATCGATACTTAATTGATCTTTTATAGATCCACCTGGTTGAATAACAGCAGTAATTCCTGCATTTTTTGCAATCTCTACACAATCAGGGAAAGGGAAAAATGCATCACTCGCCATAACAGCTCCTTTTAAGTCGAAGTTAAAAGACTGTGCTTTGTGTATCGCTTGATTAAGAGCGTCTACACGGCTTGTTTGTCCTGTTCCACTAGCACATAATTGACCGTCTTTTGCTAAAACGATAGTGTTAGATTTTGTATGCTTACAGATTTTAGAAGCAAAGATTAAATCATTTAACTCGCTATCTGTAGGATTATTGTTTGTCGCTTTAGATAAATCTTCTAAACGGTCTGTAACTCTATTAGAATCTTGAACTAAAACACCGTTTAAACAAGATCTTACATTTGTTTTAGGCATTTCAATATCATGAAGTACTAAAAGAATTCTGTTTTTCTTTCCTTTTAAAAGGGCTACAGCATCTTCACTAAAAGATGGTGCGATTACAACCTCACAAAATAAAGAATGAATATCCTCTGCAGTAGCTAAATCTATTTCGGTGTTAGAAATTAATACACCACCAAATGCAGAAACAGGGTCTCCAGCAAGTGCGTCTGTATAAGCTTGTTTTAAAGTATCGCGTTGTGCAACACCACAAGCATTGTTATGTTTTAGAATGGCAAACGTAGGTTTGTCTCCTTTAAATTCATTTATTAAATTCACAGCAGCATCAACATCTAAAAGGTTGTTGTAGCTTAATTCTTTACCGTGAAGTTTTGTAAAAATGTCATCGAAATTCCCGAAGAAAAATCCTTTTTGGTGAGGGTTTTCTCCATAACGTAACACTTGTCCGTTTTGTTCGCTAATTTTTAAAACAGTGTCTTCGTTGTTTTGGTTGAAGTAATTAAAAATAGCAGAATCGTAATGAGACGATACGTTGAACGATTTTCTAGCGAAATCTTTTCTTTGCTCTAAAGTAAGTGTTCCATTTTGTTCAGAAATAAGTTCTAAAAATGAAGCATATTCATTTACTGAAGATACACAAACTACATCTTTGTAGTTTTTAGCAGCAGCACGAATTAACGAAATACCACCGATATCAATTTTTTCAATTATATCTTGTTCACTAGCACCAGAGGCAACTGTATCTTCAAAAGGATACAAATCAACAATCACTAAATCTATTTGAGGAATATCAAATTCAGCTAATTCAGCATTATCTTGCTCATTATCTTGACGATTTAAAATTCCACCAAAAACTTTAGGATGTAAAGTTTTAACACGTCCACCCAAAATTGAAGGGTAAGATGTTACGTCTTCTACAGGTACAACGTCTATTCCTAAGTCGTTGATGAAAGCTTGTGTTCCTCCAGTAGAATACATGGTTACACCTAAGTCGTTTAACTTTTTAATGATAGGTTCTAAACCATCTTTGCTGAATACAGAGATTAGTGCAGATTTGATTGTTTTTTCGTTGCTCATTACTGTTGTGTTATATTAATGCGCAAAAGTAAGGATTTACATTAAAAAATTTATAGTTTGTTTGCTGTTTTGTTTTTATTTTTTTTGTAACAAAATTATAATTAAAACGTCCTATCTTTAAATTCTCATATATTTAATAAAAGCACTTCTTAATGATCTTATATTTAAGACTTTTTAAAGAAAGTTTTGCATTTGCCTTAAATGCTTTACGAAACAATAGGTTAAGAACATTCTTATCCTTGTTGGGCGTAACTATTGGTATTTTCTCGATTATAGCGGTTTTAGCTGCGGTCGATTCTTTAGATCAAAGTATCAAGAGTCAGTTATCGGGTTTAGATAAAAATACCATTTACCTAACAAAATATTCTTTCGGACCAACAGAAGTACCAAGATGGCAACGCGATAATTACCCGCAGACCGAAAATGACGATTACGAATTTGTGAAGCGAAATATTCCAGATATAAAATCGAGTGCTTATATTATTTTTGGAAATTCTGAAACCATAAAATACCAAAATAACTCAATTAGTAATGTAGATGTAACGCCGGCATCTTATGGAATTTATGAGATTGAAGATTTAAAAATAGGCGAGGGGCGGTTTTATACCGAATCTGAATCGTCTACAGGTGCTCCAGTAATTGTAATTGGTTCCGAATTGGCAAAAAATTTATTCGAGAATGAACAGCCAATTGGTAAACAAGTCCGTATTTATGGTAGAAAAGTAACCGTAATTGGAGTGCTTAAAAAAGTGGGGTCGTCCTTTTTCGATTCTCCAGATGAAAAAGCCTATTTGCCTTCAAACTTTGTAAGACAATTCACTAATGGTGGTTCAGACGGTATTCCTGGCGCGATAACTATTAAGCCTGAAGCAGGAGTAGATATCGATGCTTTTGAACAAGTTTTAAAACAGAAATTTAGAGTGTATAGAGGTTTAAAAGCCGACGAACCAGATAATTTTTTCGTCAATAAATTGTCGGGAATGACAGATGCAATTGATAATATTATTGGAGTAATGAATTTAGTTGGTTGGGTAATAAGCGGATTCTCTCTATTGGTTGGTGGGTTTGGTATTGCTAATATTATGTTTGTAAGTGTAAAAGAACGAACTAACCTTATTGGAATTCAGAAGTCTTTAGGTGCTAAAAACCGATTTATATTATTTCAGTTTTTATTCGAAGCAATTATTTTGGCGGTTATTGGAGGATTAATCGGACTTGCTTTTGTCTGGCTTGTGTCGCTAATAGCATCTCAATTTGTAGATGATTTTGAGTTTATATTATCATTCAAAAATATGTTTCTCGGATTTTCTTTATCTACATTAATCGGATTAATTTCAGGAGTTTTACCTGCAATTTCTGCATCTAAATTAGACCCTGTAGAAGCGATACGAACTGGAATGTAAGTTCTTAATTTATTAGATTAAAAAAAGCTTAGTGCATATTAAGCAAAACTATAATACAAAAAAAGTCTCGACTTCTTTCTTTAGCGAATGAAGTCGAGACTTTTTTATAATGTATGTTTAAGTTTATTCGAGTTGTTTAGCGACTTCTGCACAAACAAATTCTAAGAACCGCTCGTCTTCTGCAGTAAAGGGGTCTGGTGTATTCGAGTCGATATCTATCTGACCTACATTTTCGCCATTAACAAAAAGAGGCACAACAATTTCTGCTTTAACAGTAATACTGCAAGCAATATAGTTATCTTGTGCAGCAACATCTGGAACTACAAAATTTTCATTACTAACAGCCACTTGTCCGCAAATTCCTTTTCCGAAAGGAATAATAGTATGATCTGTAGGTGCGCCTACATAAGGACCAAGTTTTAGTTCGTTTTTATCACCATTTTTAAAGTAGAATCCAACCCAATTGTAATACGATACGTTTTGGTCTAGTAATTCACAAACAGCAAATAAACGTTCGTCTAGAGTTTTTTCTGTTTGAGTTAAAATAGTTTCCACTTGAGGTTTTAGAGAGGCTAAAGACATAGTTGTATTTTTTTGTAAAAGTATTTAAATTACTACGATTATAGAACTTCATTTTTATAATTTTAACACCTTATAGAAACACCCTTGTATTTGAAAACTTTATTTAAAACATATAAACCTGTAATTCGCTTTATAGTCACGTTTTTAGCGGTGTATTTTATAATGTCTTTAGGTTATAAATGGTATTTAGATGTGTCGAAAACTACACACTATCAGCCTGATTATATTACGTACCAAGTTGCCGAACAAACACAGGTGTTATTAAATGTGTTGGGATTTAAGTCTAGCATTGCCTTGCAAGAAGGTGAGCAATGGGTAAGATTGTATTTAAACGATATTTATATTGTTCGTGTTATTGAAGGGTGTAATGCAATAAGTGTTATCATCCTTTTTATAGCGTTTATTGTTGCATTTGCTTCTACGATTAAAAAAACGGTAATGTATATTTTAGCAGGAACAGTTTTAATATACCTTGTAAATGTATTGCGTATTGCCATAATTTCTATCGGACTCTATTATTATCCGGAGTCGGAACACTTAATACACGGCGTTGTATTTCCTTTAATTATTTACGGTATGGTGTTTTTATTATGGGTGTACTGGGTGAATAATTTTGTAAAACTTAAAAAGAAAAATGCAGAACATTCAGCGGTATAGTCTAATAGGTTTATTATTTATCGGGCTAGTTTTAATAAGAGCTTTTGAAGCTGATTTGTTTTACGATCCCTTTCTAGAATTCTTTAAGAATGATTATTTGTTTCTAGACGCGCCTATTTTTAATATATGTAAACTCATTGCTTTTACAAGCTTACGTTATTTTTTAAATACAGTATTGTCGTTAGGTATTATTTACTTTGCGTTTAAGAATACAGACGTATTAAAGTTTTCGGCAATATTCTATGGGATAGCTTACGTTATTCTAATTCTGGTATTTTTGGTTCTAGTGTTAGATGCAAAACAAGACAATTACTTCATTTTATTTAATATTCGCAGATTTTTAATTCAACCCCTGTTATTGTTATTGCTCTTGCCTGCATTTTATTATCAGAAACAAATTAAAAATTAAAATATTATTAGTTTATAGGTATAAAAAAAACCGAAGCTTTTTAAGGCTTCGGTTTTTAGTTTTATAAGATGTTAAGATTACATCATACCTGGCATACCACCACCCATTGGAGGCATAGCAGGAGAATCTTCCTTAATGTCTATTAATGCACATTCTGTAGTAAGAATCATTCCAGAAACAGAAGCAGCATTTTCTAATGCAATACGTGTTACTTTTTTAGGGTCGATAATTCCTGAAGCAAGCATGTCCACATACTGTTCAGTTTTAGCATCGTAACCAAAGTTTCCTTCACCTTCTAATACTTTAGAAACCACTACGCTTCCTTCGCCACCTGCATTTTCAACAATAGTTCTTAAAGGCGCTTCAATTGCACGTGCTACAATTTGGATACCTGTAGTTTCGTCTAAGTTTTCAGTAGTAATGGCTGCAAGTACAGCTTTTGCTCTTACTAAAGCAACACCACCACCAGCAACGATACCTTCTTCTACAGCAGCTCTTGTTGCATGTAAAGCATCATCTACGCGGTCTTTTTTCTCTTTCATTTCAACTTCACTAGCAGCACCTACATAAAGTACAGCTACACCACCTGCTAATTTAGCAAGACGTTCTTGAAGTTTCTCTTTATCGTAATCACTTGTAGTTGCTTCGATTTGAGATTTAATCTGATTCACACGGTTTTTAATCATTTCTGAATCACCAGAACCATTAACAACAGTAGTATTATCTTTATCTATAGTAATGCGTTCTGCAGTACCCAACATGTCGATTGTAGCATTTTCTAAAGTAAATCCTCTTTCTTCAGAAATTACTGTACCACCAGTTAAGATTGCAATATCTTCTAACATAGCTTTACGTCTGTCACCAAATCCTGGAGCTTTTACAGCAGCAATTTTAAGTGATCCACGTAATTTGTTTACTACTAAAGTAGCAAGCGCTTCTCCGTCTACATCCTCAGCAATAATTAATAAAGGTTTACCTGACTGAGCAACTGGCTCAAGCACTGGTAATAAATCCTTCATTGTAGATACTTTTTTGTCGTATAATAAGATGTAAGGATTATCTAAATCGGTAATCATTTTTTCGCTGTCAGTAACGAAATAAGGCGATAAATATCCTCTGTCAAACTGCATACCTTCTACAACATCTACATACGTATCTGTTCCTTTAGCTTCTTCTACAGTAATAACACCTTCTTTACCAACTTTTCCAAATGCCATTGCAATTAAATCACCAATAACATCGTCGTTATTTGCAGAAATAGCAGCAACTTGTTTAATTTTTTCTGAAGAATCTCCTACTTGTTGTGTTTGTTTTGCAAGATCTGCAACGATAGCTTCAACAGCTTTATCGATACCACGTTTTAAATCCATTGGATTTGCACCTGCGGCAACATTTTTAAGTCCTTCTTTAACTATAGCTTGAGCTAAAACGGTAGCGGTAGTTGTACCGTCTCCAGCTAAATCGTTGGTTTTAGAAGCAACTTCTTTTACCATTTGTGCGCCCATATTTTCTAAAGCGTCTTCTAATTCGATTTCTTTAGCTACAGAAACACCATCTTTAGTTACTACTGGTGCTCCGAAAGAACGTCCGATAATTACGTTACGACCTTTTGGTCCTAATGTTACTTTTACTGCATTCGCTAAAGCATCTACACCACGTTTTAAACCGTCGCGTGCTTCAATATCAAATTTAATATCTTTTGCCATTTTTATAATATTTTTCTATAAACATTAGTCTTTAAGCTATAGGCTTTAGACTGCTGTGTTTACTATTGATTTTTGTTATAAATTATTTTTTTTTGGATTTCCGTAATTCGGAAAAGTAAAATTAGATAATTGCCATGATGTCTTCTTCACGCATCATTAAGTAATCTGTTCCTTCTAATTTCAATTCTGAACCAGAGTACTTTCCGTAAAGTACAGTGTCTCCAATTTTTACAGTAAGTGGTTCATCTTTTTTACCTGTGCCTATAGCAACAACGGTACCTTTGTGTTGTTTCTCTTGAGCTGAATCTGGAATAAATAATCCTGATGCTGTTTGAGTTTCTGCAGGAAGTGGTTCTACTAAAACGCGGTCTGCAAGTGGTCTGATGTTTACTTTACTCATTTTATTATATGATTTTAATTAGTTTATATTTATGTGTAAACAACATTCGAAAATTGTGCCAATTCGCAGGGTATGACAAACTTTCAGTAACAAAAAATGCCAACTGTAAAAGTTGGCATTTTAATATTATAAATATGAGTTGTTTTGTTTACTCTGCAGCGTCTTCCGTTGGGTCAACAGGTAGCGTATTTGCTGGTGCAGCAGCTGGTAAAGGTTGTGCTGTAGATTCTGTATCTAAAGCTTTAGACTCTAAAGTTCCAGTTCCTCTGTTAATTGCTACATTAGATAGTAAAATTAATACTAACATTAATCCTGCTAATGTCCATGTGCTCTTATCTAAAAAGTCAGTAGTTTTCTTAACACCACCAATTTGTTGAGAACCACCTCCTCCAAAAGAAGAAGATAATCCACCTCCTTTAGGGTTTTGTACCATAATTACTACGATTAATAAAAATGCTACTACTACGATTAGGACTAAAAATATTGTAAACGTACTCATTAGGATTTCTTATTTTGTTCTTGTATTTGTTTTATTGCTTTAATTCGGTCTGCAAAGAAACCACTTTTTTCTGGATATTTCAAACTTAATATATTATAAGATTGAATTGCCTTTTTGTAGTTTTTTTGTTCTACATAAATTCGTGCTAAAGTCTCTGTCATCAGTGATTCAGGCTGTAAGACATGAGACTCTGCTAGATTTTGAGTGACTCCCGAAGATTTTTTAGGGTCTATTTTAGGGTTGCTCGAAATAAATTTATCAATTATAGCAAATCTTTTAGACTGTTCTGGAGATGGATTATTTGCCGATTTCTTTTCTTTTTTAGGTTTTGTAACCTCTGTTTTGGAGGCTGATGGCGCAGGAGCTGTGCGGTCTACGGGAGTGAACGATGTAAGTTTTAACCATTCGTTAAACGAATGCGTTTCATTTGTGTTAAAATCTAGAGGTTTGCCTAGTTCTAAAACAGCTTCAGGAGCAGAGGTAACAGCTGTAGTTTCTTCTGTTTCTTTAGTAGTGGCTTCCGTATTTATAATTTCGTCATCCTCTTTATTAGAAAGTTCGACTTCTTCAGTAGGTTCTTCCGAAAAATGTACAAGTTTAGCAGGTGCTATTTTAGGCTGAAATAATTCGGGGTCAAGCACGCCTTCTGTTTCATCGATGTGTTGCGTAAGTATATCATCTATCGATGTTTTTTTGTTTACCGAAATATCTTCAACATCTACCTCTATATCTTTTAAGTGTGATGTGTTTTGCTTTATAAATCGAGAGATTTCGTTCTGAGTAAATGCTTTCGAAGTAATAAAATCGAATAAAATACTACGGTCTGTAGTGTAAGCCGCTGTTATTTTTAGTTCTTGATTATATTTAAAACTGCCATTTGTTTTTAAAGCTTTTAAGTATAAGGCTCGAGCTGGTTGAAAATACGGAAACTCATCTAATACATTTTGCAACGCTTCGGCTTGAGTAGGTTGCAACGCTTCTGGATATTGTAAAATATGTGTAAACTCGGTATGTGTCATTGTTACCATTGTGCTAAAGCTGCATTGAAAATATCTTGCGTTAATCGCTCGAAAATTTCGTCTATAGCTGTTACTTTTTGTGAACCAACAAGTTGAGCGGTACCTGCATAATCGTAGAAGAATGAAAAACGTTTTTCGAATTCAGATTCTTCATCTTGTTTATTGTAAAAACGGACGTTTACAGAAATGGTTAATCTGTTTTGTGCCGCAGTATTTTCGGCAGTTGCTGTGGTTGGCGAAATACGATATTCTGTAATTTCTCCTTCAAAAACTAAATCGCCATTAGATTTTACAAGTGATAAGTTTGTTTGATTTAACAGCAAATCTGTTAATGCATTCGTGAAATCTAAATCTAAACCAGGTTCAATTAAAATAGAGTTATTCTGAAAATAATTAACCTGAAATGTCTTTGTATTAGGATTAACCTTAGCACCAGTAAAAGAATAAGCACCACAAGCAGTAACACTTATTGCTACTAAAAATATAAGAACATAATGTTTTAAAGTCATAATCTATAAGTCGTACTGTTTAATTTTTCTGTATAAGGTGCGTTCACTTATGCCTAATTCGGCCGCTGCTAATTTGCGTTTTCCTTGGTGACGTTCCAGCGATTTCTTTATGAGTTCTAGTTCCTTGTCTTGTAAAGATAAGGTTTCTTCTTCCTGAATTTCTTCAGCAAAATGATATTTGTCTAATAGAGTATTAGACGGGGCGACCAAACTCGTGGTCTTTGGTTCTGCGATAGATAGGATTTCTAAATCTTCTTCGGTTTCATCGTATTCTGCATCCGATTCATCGCCGTAAATTTTTTGAATTAGACTTTCATTATTTTTCTGAACATCTTTATCGTTCCCGTTCTTCATTAATTCGGCAGTCAGTTTTTTTAGATCATTAAGATCTGCTTTCATGTCGAATAATACTTTATAAAGAATCTCACGTTCACTACTAAAATCTGATTCTGATTTTGTGTTGGAAATTACAGCCGGTAAATTAGAAGTTGCATTTGGCAAATACCCACGAATAGTTTGTCCGTTAATTGTTCTGTTTTCTTCTAAAACAGAAATTTGTTCGGCTACGTTTCTTAACTGACGAATATTACCATTCCATCTAAATTTCAGTAATTCAAGGGTGGCATCATCGGTTAATTTTATGGTCGGCATTTTATATTTTAAAGCAAAATCGCTCGCAAATTTTCTAAATAATAAGTGAATATCATCTTGGCGATCACGTAAAGGAGGTAGATGTATTTCTATGGTACTTAAACGGTAGTATAAATCTTCTCTAAATTTCCCTTTATTAATAGCTTCAAACATATTTACGTTTGTAGCCGCTACAATACGCACGTTAGTTTTTTGAACTTGGCTTGAACCTACTTTAATAAATTCACCATTTTCTAATACACGCAGTAAACGCACTTGAGTTGTTAATGGTAATTCTCCAACTTCATCTAAAAAAATTGTTCCTCCATCGGCAACTTCAAAATAACCAGAACGCGTTTGTGTCGCTCCTGTAAAAGCACCTTTTTCATGCCCAAAAAGCTCACTGTCTATAGTCCCTTCAGGGATAGCTCCACAGTTTACTGCAATATATTTGCCGTGTTTTCTGTGTGATAACTGATGTATAATTTTAGGAACACTTTCTTTACCAACACCACTTTCTCCAGTTACTAAAACAGAAATATCTGTGGGGGCAACTTGAATGGCTTTTTCTATGGCACGATTTAGTTTTTGGTCGTTACCAATAATTCCGAAACGTTGTTTTATGGCTTGAACTGATTCCATACTGTAATTTGGTTTTTTAAATCTTAGTTTTTAGGTTGTAGTTAAAAAAAGCGTTGTTATTGATTAGAAAGTCCAAGTCCTTCACCTATTAGTGTAGCACTTGTACAGTCTGTAATTTTAACGGTAACAAAATCTCCAATTTTAAAATCGCCTTTAGGAAAAACAGCAACAATATTTTGTGATGTTCGTCCCGACCATTGTTGTTCAGATTTTTTAGATTCTCTTTCAATCAATACTTCAACCACGGTATTTACATACGCTTTTGTTCGGAATTCGCTGTGTTTACGTTGTAATTGTACCACATCGTCTAAGCGTCTTTTCTTAACTTCTAACGGAATATCGTCTTCCATCTTTCTTTCTGCCATGGTTCCAGGACGTTCAGAATAATAAAACATATACCCGAAATTATATTTTACAAATTCCATTAGACTTAAAGTGTCTTGGTGGTCTTGCTCAGTTTCTGTTGGAAAACCGGTAATCATATCCTGGCTAATAGAACATTCTGGAAGGATACGACGGATGTTGTTTATTAACTCGAAATACTCTTCGCGTGTATGTAAACGATTCATTTCTTTAAGAATACGGTTACTTCCGCTTTGTACAGGTAAATGTATGTGCTTACAAATGTTTTTGTACTTCGCCATAGTTTCAACAACATCAAGCGTTAAGTCTTGAGGATTAGACGTTGAAAAACGAATACGCATTTTAGGTTGCTCTTTAGCACATAATTCTAGAAGCTTTGCAAAATTTACTGCTGTCGCTTTTTGCATGTCTGTGGCCTTTTCAAAATCTTTTTTAAGTCCGCCACCATACCATAAATAGCTATCTACATTCTGACCTAAAAGGGTGATTTCTTTAAAACCACGACTCCATAAATCGTTAATTTCTTCAAGTATACTTTGTGGCTCACGACTACGCTCACGACCACGAGTAAATGGTACAACGCAGAATGTGCACATATTGTCGCAACCTCTAGTAATCGACACAAAAGCAGTTACACCATTACTATTTAAACGCACCGGAGAAATGTCTCCATAAGTTTCTTCTTTAGAAAGAATCACATTTATCGCATCTCGACCATCTTCAACTTCGGCTAAAAGATTTGGTAAATCTTTATAAGCATCGGGACCAACAACTAAGTCTACAATTTTTTCTTCTTCTAAGAATTTACTTTTAAGACGTTCGGCCATACAGCCCAACACGCCAACTTTCATTCCTGGATTAATACGTTTTACGGCATTATATTTTTCTAAACGTTTACGTACCGTTTGTTCTGCTTTATCACGAATAGAGCAGGTGTTTACTAATACTAAATCGGCTTCTTCTAATTTTTGTGTGGTATTATAACCTTGGTTATGTAAAATCGAGGCTACGATTTCACTATCGCTAAAATTCATAGAACAGCCGTAGCTTTCTATAAATAGTTTGCGTGAATTTTCTGTTTTTTGTTCTAATACAAGGGATTCTCCTTGTTTACTTTCATCAATTGTCTTCTCCATAAGTCTCCTGAAAATAATTATCAGTCATTAAGTTTGCAAATATACAATTATAAATATGTTTCTGACAAAGTGGCAGTTTAATTTTTCTTGTATTTGTGTTAAAAAATACGTCCTTTATCTGCAAATTAAAACGAGTAGATATGTTTTTATCAGAATTTAATCAAAAAGTAAATCAAGCGAAACCTTTAGATTTCGGAGTTATATTTAGTCAAGCTATAGAACTTTTTAAGAAAGTTTGGGTACAAGGATTAATTACAGTCTTGATATCTATTGTGGGAATTCTTCCTTTATATGGTATTATATACATCCCTTTATTAATGGTAGGCGTAGATCCAGAATTAATGGCTAGTAATGACGAACTTAATGTTCCATTCTTAATACTTGGTGCTTTATTTTTTATTGCATTTATAATTTTAGCCTCAGCTTTTAGTATTGCTTTAATGGCTGCTTTTTATAGAATTTGTAAGCAAAGAGATTTAGAGGAATCGGTGAAAGATGATTATTTCTATTATTTTAAAAAGGCGTATTTCATGAAGTTAATTAAGTTATCTGTAGTGGGTATTGCAATTAGTCTACTGGCGAGTATCTTGTTTTTATTGCCCTTATTTTATGTTATGGTTCCAATGTCTTTTTTAACGGTTATTTTTGCTTTCAATCCAGAAGCACGCGTTACAGATATTGTTAAGGCAAGTTTTAAATTAGGACATAAAAAATGGTTAATTACGTTTGGTTTAATGTTAATCTGCGGAATTCTTGCCGAAATGGTGGGGCTGATATTATGCTTTGTTGGTTTGTTTGCTACAGTATCTTTTGCATACTTACCTTTATATATAATTTATAAGGAAGTAATTGGCTTCGAGAATTCCGAAGACGAAACTGTTTCTATAGAAAGACATTAATTATTCTTATAAAATTAATAATTATACTGAAGATATTTCGATTTAAAATCGATGTTTTTTACCTTTCATCGTAGGGATTGCTCATAAAATTAGGATGATGTTGCTTTTTTGATATACATTTGTAGCACCAAAAAAATAAAAATGGCGAAGAATTTAGTAATAGTGGAGTCACCTGCAAAGGCGAAAACGATCGAGAAATTTTTAGGTAAAGATTATAAAGTAGAGTCTAGTTTTGGGCATATTGCCGATTTACCATCTAAGGAATTAGGTGTAGATGTAGAAGGTGATTTTAGTCCGAAATACGAAGTCTCCTCCGATAAAAAAGCAGTTGTTAAAAAGCTTAGAGATTTATCTAAGAAAGCCGAAATGGTTTGGCTAGCAAGTGATGAGGATCGCGAGGGTGAGGCTATTGCTTGGCATTTAGCCGAGACTTTAAAATTAGATAAAGCCAAAACAAAACGTATTGTATTTCACGAGATTACTAAAACAGCTATTCAAAAAGCAAT
Organism: Formosa agariphila KMM 3901; assembly: GCF_000723205.1. NCBI lineage: Bacteria > Pseudomonadati > Bacteroidota > Flavobacteriia > Flavobacteriales > Flavobacteriaceae > Formosa > Formosa agariphila. The sequence continues at coordinate 525,610 of NZ_HG315671.1, forward strand.
TGAAAATCCGCGTGGTATAGATTATAATTTAGTCGATGCGCAACAAGCACGTCGCGTATTAGATAGAATTGTAGGTTACGAATTATCTCCAGTTTTATGGCGTAAAGTAAAAGGTGGTTTATCTGCCGGTCGTGTACAGTCGGTTTCTGTGAGATTAATTGTAGAACGTGAACGCGAAATTCAAGAATTTAATGCCGAAGCCTCTTATAGAATAGATGCCGAATTTTCTAATGAAGCCGGACAAACTTTTAAAGCGAAGTTGCCTAAAACCTTTGCTACAAAAGAAGAAGCTTTTAAATTTTTAGAAAGCAATGCTTCAGCAGATTTCAAAGTTAAAGATTTAGAGAAAAAACCAGCTAAAAAATCGCCTGCTGCACCTTTTACAACATCAACACTTCAACAAGAAGCAGCACGTAAATTATATTTTTCAGTAAGTAAAACCATGACTATGGCACAACGTTTATACGAAGCCGGTCTTATTACTTATATGAGAACAGATAGTGTAAATTTATCCGACGAAGCAAGAAAAGGAGCGAAAGCCGAAATTGAAAATGCCTACGGAACCAAGTACGCTAAAGAACGTAACTATAAAGGAAAAGCAAAAGGGGCACAAGAAGCTCACGAAGCTATTCGTCCTACAGATTTTGCTTTACATTCTGTAGATATTGATCGTGATCAAGCCCGTTTATACGAACTGATTTGGAAACGTGCTATCGCATCGCAAATGAGTGAAGCGTTATTAGAACGTACCAATGTTAAAATATCGGCTTCAACACATAAAGAAATTTTTTCAGCAAATGGAGAAGTTATTACTTTCGATGGATTTTTAAAGGTCTATTTAGAAGGTAACGACGACGAAGATTCTGAACAAGAAGGAATGTTACCTGCTATGAAGGTTAACGAAACCCTTTTAAACGAGTTTATTACAGCTACCGAACGCTATACAAGACCACCTTATAGATATACAGAAGCTTCTTTAGTAAAGAAATTAGAGGAACTAGGTATTGGTCGTCCGTCTACGTATGCACCAACTATTTCAACAATTCAGAATAGAAATTATGTTGAAAAAGGAACAATTGAAGGTGTAGAGCGCGAGTATACTCAAATCACTTTAAAAGCAGGACAAGTAAAAGATAAGTTACTTACAGAAAAAGTAGGGTCAGATAAAGGAAAGTTAGTTCCAACAGATATTGGAATGATTGTAACCGACTTTTTAGTGAACCATTTTGAAAGTATTTTAGATTATAACTTTACAGCAAAAGTTGAAGAAGATTTCGATGATATTGCTGAAGGCAAAGAGAATTGGACTAAAATGATGAAGGAATTTTATACAAAATTTCATCCTCATGTAAAAGATGTTCAAGAAAATGCCGATCGCGAATCTGGAGAACGTATTTTAGGTACCGATCCTAAAACGGGACGTCAAGTTAGTGTGCGTTTAGGGAAATTCGGACCAATGGCTCAAATAGGAGCTGCCGAAGAAGAAGATAAAATATTTGCAAGTTTATCTCCAGACCAACAATTAAACACCATTACGTTTGAAGATGCATTAGATCTATTTAAACTTCCTAAAGATTTAGGGACTTACGAAGGTCTTCCTGTTGTTGTTAATAACGGACGTTTTGGACCATACGTTAAATTTGGAGAGGCTTATGTGTCTTTACCAAAAGGAATAGATGCTTTAAGTGTAGAGTTAGACGATGCTATTGTTTTAATTAAAGAGAAACAAGAAGCAGATGCTCCTATATATATGTACGACGGTTTGCCTGTACAAAAAGGTAAAGGCCGTTTCGGACCATTTATTAAATGGAACAATATGTTTATTAATGTGAATAAAAAATATGATTGGGATAATTTGTCCGACGATGATATTGTAACATTAATAAAAGAAAAAATTCAGAAAGAGATTGATAAAGTCGTTCACAACTGGGAAGAAGAAGGAATTCGTGTAGAGAAAGCACGTTGGGGAAGACACAATGTAATTCAAGGAAAAATTAAAGTTGAATTAGACAAAACTGTAGACGCTACTAAAATCACCTTAGAGAAAGCCATGGCTTTAATCGAGGCGAAAAAGCCAAAGCGTAAAACTGCTGCTAAAAAGAAAGCACCAGCAAAAAAGGCGACTGCAAAGAAAACTACAGCCAAAAAGGCAACCACTGCTAAAAAGAAATAATAATGCCCGACCTTAATTTTCTGGCTCCAGTACCCGAAGTTGTTTTGGCTCATAACGAGTTATTGTCGCCACAAGCCTTCGGACAAAAATTAAAAATACATTCTAAACAAAGCGGTATGCCAGACCTTCAGGGTGTGGATATCGCCATTGTTGGTGTTTTAGAAAATCGAAACGATAGTAACTATATCGGAGAAGATTTCAACTTAAACGAAATTCGTAGCGCTTTATATAAACTATTTCCAGGAAGCTGGAGTACGAGTATCGCCGATTTAGGAGATATATATAAAGGAGAAACTGTAGAGGATACATACTTTGCATTAAAAGAAACAGTTTCAGAATTAGTAAAATTAAAAATTATTCCAGTGGTTCTTGGCGGAAGTCAGGATCTTACTTATCCCATGTATCGTGCATTCGATAGTCTTATTCCAATGGTTAATATTGTGAATGTAGATAGTAAATTCGATTTAGGAGATTTAACCCAACCTATTAAAAGTGATAGTTTTGTGGGGAAGATTGTTCTAGAAGAGCCTTATAATCTCTTTAATTACGCTACCATAGGGTATCAAACCTATTTTAATTCGCAAGAACAGATAGATTTGATGGAAACATTATACTTTGAGGCTTATCGATTAGGACAAGTGTCTAACGATATTACTCTAGTAGAGCCGGTTATGCGAGACGCTAATATAGTCTCTGTAGATTTAGGTGCCATGAAAGCTTCAGAAGTCAGTTTAAGCCAAAAAGTCTCTCCCAACGGTTTAGATGGAAAAGAAATATGTGCCATAACACGTTACGCAGGAATAAGTAATAAAGTAAGTGCTTTAGGGATTTTTGAATATAAAAGCTCCCAAGACGATGAAATTACTTCTGTTTTAATCTCCCAAATGATTTGGTACTTTATAGAAGGTGTTAATAATAGAGTAGATGATAGCGACTTTAAAGACGAACATATCTATCAAAAATTTATAACTCTAGTTGATTCTCAGGAACTTGTTTTTTATAAAAGTATAAAAACAGGACGTTGGTGGATCGAGATTCCTTTTTTAAATGAAATCAATAATAAATTAAAAAGACATACGTTATTACCATGTATGCATCAAGATTATTTGGATGCCTGTAACAATCAAGTTCCTGAAAGATGGTTTAAGGCATATCAGAAAAATTGCGTTTAAAGGTCCAAAATATTGGATGAAATTAGTCGAAATTACCGTTTCGGTCGTTTAAATGCTTTTTTTTACGATAAAATGCACATCTTTTCCCTTTAAAAATTGCTTATTAGAAAATATATAAATATGTTTACACTTTCAAAATTTAGGCACTAACTATAACCTTAAGTTTTCTATGGATATGAAAAAAATACTATTATTAACAATTGTGGTAACGGTCTTGTTTAGTTGTGGTTCAAGCGACAGAGGAGAACTTACCGGAGTGAGAGGAAAAAAATGGCACCCAGAAAAGCCATACGGAATGGCATTAGTTCCTGGTGGGTCTTTTATTATGGGTAAAGCTGATGACGATTTAGCGAGTATTCAAGACGCACCGTCTAAAACAGTTACTGTTCGTGCATTCTATATGGACGAAACAGAAATTACAAACAGCGAGTACAGACAGTTTGTAAATTGGGTACGTGATTCTATTATTAGAACAAAATTAGCAGTATTAGCTGATGAAGTTGGAATTACACCTGAAGATGGAGGTATTGGTGAGTATGCATTTACAGATGCAGATACTGCTAGTATGACCGTTTACGAAAAGTATATGCTAGATAATTATAGCGGAATGGGACCAACAGGGCACGAAGGCCGTAAATTAAATAAGAACGTAGATCTTATTTATGAAGAGTCTGAATACCCAGATGAATATTACGCTGAAGTGATGGACACTATGCATATTCCATTAGAGGAGTCTTATAATGGACAACGTACTTGGGATGTAAATAAATTCAAGTTCCAATTCTCTTACCTAGACATTCAAAAAGCCGCTAAAGACAGAACTTTAAAGCGTAGCGATGTTGTAATGCAAGAAGAAATTATGGTATATCCAGATACAACAGCTTGGATTAGAGATTTTGCATACTCTTATAATGAGCCAATGCATAACGATTATTTCTGGCATGATGCTTATGGAGAATACCCAGTAGTAGGTGTAAGTTGGAAACAAGCAAATGCATTTTGCCAATGGAGAACTTTATACAAAAATTCATATCAAAAAGATAAAAACAGACAACTTGTAAACTCATTCAGATTACCATCTGAAGCAGAGTGGGAGTATGCTGCCCGTGGTGGTTTACAAGCTGCAACATTCCCTTGGGGAGGACCTTATGCTAAAGACGATAGAGGTTGTTTCTTAGCAAACTTTAAACCTTTAAGAGGAGATTACGCAGCAGATGAAGCTTTATATACTGTAGAGGCTAAGTCTTACGAACCTAACGATTACAACTTATATAACATGGCTGGAAATGTAGCAGAATGGGTATATTCTTCTTACGATCCTGCCTCTTACGAGTATTCTTCAACTATTAACCCAAGTGTTAACGATAACGAAAACCAACGTAAAGTAGTTAGAGGTGGTTCTTGGAAAGATGTTGCATATTTCTTACAAGTAAGTTCAAGAGATTACGAGTATGCCGATTCAGCAAGAAGCTACATTGGTTTTAGAACTGTTCAAGATTACATGGGAACAGACATTACTCGTGGTGGAAAATAATTAATTAGAACCCAATATATTAACCTATTATTAATCAACCTTTTTAGAAAAAAAGCTTAAAAATCAAAATTATGGCACAATCAAAAGCATTCAAGAAATTTATTAATATGTCCTATGGTTTAGGAGCATCAGTAGTAATTATCGGAGCATTATTTAAAATTACACATTTTGAATTAGGTCCTTTAACTGGTAACGTGATGTTAACCATTGGTCTTGTAGCGGAAGCAATTATTTTCGCAATATCTGCATTCGAACCTGTAGACAACGAGTTAGATTGGTCTTTAGTATACCCAGAATTAGCTGGTGGTGTAGCAACTGTTAAAGGTAAAAAAGAAGAACCTAAAGATGCAGATGGTTTATTATCTAAGAAATTAGACAACTTATTAAAAGACGCTAAAATTGATGCTCAATTAATGTCAAGTTTAGGTGCTAGTATTAAAAACTTCGAAGGAGCAGCAAAAGGGATTGGCCCAGCTGTAGATTCTATTGCTTCTACAAAAAAATACGGTGAAGAAATGTCTATTGCCGCTGCACAAATGGAGTCTTTAAATAGCCTTTACAAAGTACAGTTAGAGAGCGCAAGCCGTCAAGCTTCAATCAACAAGGAATCTGTTGAAAATGCTCAAAAATTAAAAGAACAAATGGAATCTTTAGCATCTAACTTATCATCTTTAAATGGTGTATACGGTGGAATGCTTACTGCAATGAATAAAAAATAATTACTAATTAGAATATAAAGTTCTATAACTAATAACTTAAATAACTAATTAGAAATGGCAGGAGGAAATTTATCTGCAAGGCAGAAAATGATAAACTTGATGTATTTAATCTTCATTGCGATGTTAGCTTTGAATATGTCAAAAGAGGTGCTTTCAGCATTTGGATTAATGAACGAAAAATTAGTAGACTCTAATCAAGCAGCTACTAGTAGAAACCAAGCATTACTGACTAGTTTAGCAGTAAAGGCCGAAGAACAACCTGAAAAATTTAAACCGTTAAAAGATAAAGCAACTCAATTAGGTGTTTTAGCAGATGATTTTAACTCATACTTAGAAGGTTTAAAAGGGAAAATGCTAGAAAAATCTGAAGATCCTACAGATTACGAAACTATGGATAAAGCAGATTTCTTAGATAATTATTTCTTTAAAGGAGATGGTTATAAAGAAGGTGGAGAAGAATTTTTAAACGAAATTACTACCTTTAGAGAAGGTGTAGTAGCGTTATTAAAATCTGATCCAAAATTAGCTCCAGCAGCAGAAAGTGTAGAAAAAGAATTTAGTACAGCTCCTGTTACAAACAGAGATGGGAAAGAAGTTGCATGGTTAGATTATAACTACCAAGGATTTCCTTTAGTTGCTTCTTTAACTAAAATTACTCAATTACAATCAGATGTTAAGACAACTGCTTCAGATGTGTTAAACAGAATGTTATCTGGGTCTTTAGCTGCAGAAGCGTCTATGACAAACTATACAACGTTATTAGAAACTACAAAATCAGCATACTTTAATGGTGAAACTTTTGATGGTAACATTGTATTAGGACGTAAAGATGGATCTACTAAACCAAACAAAGTTGAATTAACTTTAGATGGAAGACCATTAACAACAGATCAGTATACTGTAGAAGATGGTAAAGTAAAATTAAAATTTGGTACAGGAAGTGCTGGAGAACATGTTATTGAAGGGAAATTAACATTCTTACAAGATGGTGAGTCTGTAGAAGTTCCTGTAAAATCTACATTCGCTACAATTCCAATGCCAAATGCAGCTACTATTTCAGCAGATAAAATGAATGTAGTTTATCGTGGTGTTGCTAACCCAATGACTATTTCTTTCGCAGGTATTGCAGACAATAAAGTTAATGCAAGCGCACCTGGTTTAAAGAAAGGTTCTGGAGTTGGTAAATATGTAATGAATCCAGGTTCTGGAAGAGAAGTTACTATTAACGTAACAGGTACTTTACCTGACGGTAAACCAGTATCTGATAAAGCAACATTCAGAATTAAAGATATTCCAAGTCCAACAGGAACAATTCGTGGAGAAGATGGCAATGTTTCTATGCAACGTAACAGTTTAGAAATTGCTACTATTGGTGCGAAGTTAGACGATTTCGATTTCGATTTACCTTTAAGTGTAACATCGTTTAAAATTAAAATCCCTGGACAACCAACTATTACAGTAGGAGGAACTAAACTTAATAGTAAAGCTGCAGCTGCTTTACGTAAAGCAAGACGTGGTGATGCTGTAACAATTTTCGATATTAAAGCTCAAATTAGCGGAAATTCATCGTACAAATTGAAAAAAGTATCTCCAATTTTAATCGAGCTTTCTAACTAATTAAAATTTTAAGCATCTCGAAATAAAGATATGCACAACATTTTAAATTTATAGACAATGAATTATAAAAGTTTTTTATTAACCCTAAGTTTCATCTTGGTTGCTTCTGCTTCTTTCGCTCAAGCAAACATATTAAATGCAAAAAGTCCTGATGAAATTGGAGAGAGAACTGATGCTCAAAAAGCATTAGATAATGATAAACCATTAGAATATGGTTATGTAGACGATCGTGACTTATTGTTTTCTAAGATGGTTTGGGAAAAAGTTGTGTTAGACGAGCGTGTAAACTTTCCGTTATATTATCCAGTAGATACTAATAACATTGGTAGTAACAGACGTTCGCTTTATGATGTGCTTTTAAGAAGTATTAAAAAAGGTGAAATCAAAAATATTTACGACGATTCTTATTTTACAACAAAAAGAACCTTAGGAGATATTCAAGATGCCTTAGCTCTAGTAGATACAACAGATATTGGTTTCGAGCAATATAATGCTGAAGGTACTGTTGATGCACAATACATTAGAAAAAGAGAAATCTCTGCCTACGATATTACTGAATATTGGATTAAAGGATTATGGTATTTCGATAAGCGTCAGTCTGAGTTAAAATACCGTTTATTAGGTATTGCTCCGGTAGCTCCAGATGTTAACTTCATCGATTCAGATACTCCAGAATTAATTCCATTATTTTGGGTATTCTATCCAGATGCACGTCAGGTGTTACATGAAGCTAAAGCCTTTAATGGTAGTAATAGCGCCGTGCCATTTTCTTTCGATCATATCTTAAACTCTAGACGTTTTAATGGATATATCTTTAAAGAAGAGAATGTATTTGGAGATCGTAAGGTTGAAGAATATATCGCTGATAATGCTTTAATGCAATTATTAGAATCTGATAGAATTAAAGAAAATATTAGAAACTTTGAATTAGATATGTGGTCTTACTAACATCACAACATCTTATCTTATAAAAAAGGCTCGCAATTTGCGAGCCTTTTTTGTTTACTCATATTTTAAACACTGTATCTTTGCAGCATGAAAGAAGTAGATTATTTAATTGTAGGATGTGGGTTTGCAGGCGTGTCTTTTATAGAAGAAGCAAAAGCTAATAATAAATCGGTTTTGGTTTTCGATGATCAATCGCAACGATCGTCAACTGTAGCTGGAGGTATGTATAATCCTGTTGTTTTAAAACGATTTACTGCAGTTTGGAAAAGTCAGGAGCAATTAGACTTAGCATTGCCATTTTACAAAAATCTAGAGGCTAAATTAGGTGTTAATTTAGATTATAAGCTTCCTGTTTATAGACGTTTTGTATCCTCAGAAGAACAAAACAATTGGTTCGCAGCTTCCGATAAACCTAATGTAGGCGAATTTATTTCTACTAAACTAATTAAGAATACAAACCAAGCCATTGCTGCCGATTTTGGTTATGGCGAAGTTTTACAAACAGGTCGAATAGATTCAGCTTTACTGATGTCGTCTTATAGAGCCTATTTAAAATTGAACGATGAGTTGAATGAAAGTAGCTTTCAGTATAACGATTTAGAAGCTACAGACACTGGATATATCTATCACGATGTTAAAGCTAAACATGTGGTTTTTGCTGAAGGTTTCGGACTAAAACAAAATCCGTTTTTTAATTATTTACCTTTACATGGCTCTAAAGGCGAATTACTTATAATCCATGCGCCTGAATTAAAAATGGAATACTTATTAAAATCTAGCGTATTTGTAATGCCATTGGGCGACGATTTATATAAAGTAGGTGCAACTTACGAAAGAGAAGATAAAACCAATGCCATTACTGAAGCGGGAAAAAATCAGTTATTAACTAAGTTAAAAACATTTTTAAACTGCGATTTTACTATTGTAGATCAGGTAGCAGGTATTCGTCCTACTGTAAAAGATAGAAGACCTTTGGTAGGAGAACATCCAAAACATAAAAATATGTACATATTAAATGGTTTAGGTTCACGCGGCGTTATAATAGGGCCTTACGTATCTAAGGCGCTATTTAATAGTATTGAAAATAATGGAGATTTGGATCCTGTTATAGATATTAAAAGATACCAAGACGCCTAATGCTCTTGTTTCTTTACTAAGTCTTTGTTATAGCTCATAAACATATTTATCCAAATATTTCGAGACCAACGCATAATTATAGGAGTAAAAATAATTAGTGTACATACAATAGCAATAAAGGCTGTTATAAGTCCGGATCCTAAAAATAAATGGCTAATAACAAAAGCTGCAACCGCAAAAGCTATTCCTACCGCATAACTTACGTACATTGCGCCATAAAAGAAAGACGGTTCTATTTTATATTTAGTATTACAATGCGAACAATGTTCGTGCATTTTTAAAGTGTCCTTAAGTACATACGGATTTTTATTCACGTACATAGATTCTTGATGACATTTAGGGCAAGCGCCAGTGAAAATACTATATAGTTTCGAACCTTTTGAAAACATTTTATTTAATGTATTTTTGCAATCAATTTTAAAACACAAACTTAAGATTTTATCACCTAAAGTTTGGTAACATTTGTAACAATTCTATGCTTAACATTCATAATTTATCTATTTCATTTCAGGGTGAATATTTATTCGAAGAGATAACCTTTAAACTTGGTCAAGGAGACCGCGTAGGTTTAATTGGTAAAAATGGTGCCGGAAAATCTACCATGCTGAAAATTTTATCTAAAGATTTAGAACCAGATTCTGGTCAGATTTCTGCCGATAAAGATTTAAAAATAGGATTTTTAAGACAGGACATAGATTTTGTTTTAGGGCGAACCGTTTTAGAAGAAGCTTATCAGGCCTTTACAGAAATAAAGGAATTGGAAGCCAAAATGGAATATATAAACGAACAGTTTGTAAGCCGTACCGATTACGAGAGTGAAGCCTATCACCAATTAATGGTAGATTTAAACGATTTACAACACCAATACGAAATTATTGGAGGTTATAATTACCAAGGAAATACAGAACGTATATTACAAGGTTTAGGGTTTCAGCGTGAAGATTTCGATAAACTTACAGATACATTTTCTGGAGGTTGGAGAATGCGTATAGAACTCGCAAAATTACTACTTCAAAATAACGATATTTTATTACTCGATGAGCCTACAAACCACTTAGATATTGAATCTATTATCTGGTTAGAAGGATTCTTAAAAAATTATCCAGGAGCAGTCGCTATAGTATCACACGATAAGATGTTTTTAGATAACGTTACCAATAGAACCATAGAAATTTCATTAGGTCGTATTTACGATTACCCGAAAGCCTATTCTCAATTCTTAGTGTTAAGACAGGAAATTAGAGACCAGCAAATCGCATCTCAGAAAAATCAGCAAAAGCAAATCGAGCAAACCGAAAAGCTTATTGAGAAATTCCGTGCCAAAGCATCTAAAGCAACCATGGCACAATCGCTAATTAAAAAATTAGATAAGATTGATCGTATTGAAGTCGATGAAGATGATAACAGCGTCATGACCTTAAACTTCCCTGTTTCGGTGACACCTGGAAAAGTGGTTGTAGAGGCTAACGATATTGTTAAAGAATATGGCGATAAGAAAGTGCTTCAAGGTGTTAGTTTACATATTGAACGCGATAGTAAGACCGCTTTTGTTGGACAAAACGGACAAGGGAAATCGACACTTGCTAAAATTATAGTAGGTGAGTTAGAACACGAAGGCCACTTAAAACTAGGCCACAATGTACAAATCGGGTATTTCGCACAAAATCAAGCAGAATATTTAGATGGTAATAAAACTGTTCTAGATACCATGATTGATGCTGCTAATGAAAAGAACAGAAGTAAAGTTCGTGATATTTTAGGATCTTTTTTATTTAGAGGAGAAGAAGCCGATAAGTACGTACGAGTATTATCTGGAGGGGAAAGAAACCGTTTAGCATTAGCTAAGTTAATGTTGCAGCCTTTTAATGTCTTGGTAATGGATGAGCCTACCAACCACTTAGATATTAAATCTAAAAACGTGCTTAAAGACGCTTTAAAGCGTTTTGAAGGGACTTTACTTTTAGTCTCTCACGATCGTGATTTTCTTCAGAATTTAACAGATAAAGTAGTCGAGTTTAAAGACCATAAATTAAAGGAGTATTTAGGTGATGTCGATTTCTATTTAGAGGAGCGTAATGTTCAGAATCTAAGAGAAGTTGAAAAACGAAATGTAGTAAAAGAACAGCCAAAAGAAAAGAAAACAGCAAGCTACGAAGATCAGAAAAAACTTAAATCTTTAAATAATAAGTTGAGTAAGATTGAATCTCAAATCAATGAGTTGGAGCGTGATGTGAAAAAATCCGATTTAGAATTGGCTAATAATTATGATGAAGTTTCTGCAAAACCAGACTTTTTCGACATATATAATAAGAAGAAAAAGAAGTTAACCGCACTAATGTCATCATGGGAAGATGTGCAAATGGAAATCGAGGAATTTGAGTCTTAAAATCTAGTGCATTTCGTCGAATAATTTTGTCTTTAATCAGGAATTAAGTTAATATTGTTATTCTAATAGTACATAACCTACTTAACCTATGAAAGCAATTTTACTCTCAGTAATGTGCTTACTTGCTCCCCTTTTTGCCTCAGCGAGTATCCCATTAAACGAAAAAAAAGCACTTGTTAATTTATATTATGCCACCGATGGCGAACATTGGAATATTCCTTGGGATTTAAACAGCCCTGTAGAACACTGGCATGGTGTAACCATTAGTGATGACCATGTGGTAGCACTTAATCTCCCTAGCAATAATTTAAAAGGGGAATTGCCTGCAAGTATTAGTGAATTAAGATATTTAAAAGTACTCAATTTAGCATCAAATAGATTGGGTGGAACAATACCAAGGTCTATTGGTACTTTAAGAGATTTAACAAGTTTAGAGTTATTTTTAAATGAGTTTGTAGGATTTTTACCTGTTGAAATAGGAAACCTTGACCAACTTGAGTTTTTAAGTTTATATCACAATAAATTTAAAGGGAATATACCATCTACGTTTGTCAATTTAACTAAACTAGAAATCCTACAATTAGGAAGAAATCGTTTTTCAGGATACTTTCCAAAGCAATTATGTAACCTTAAAAACTTAGAACATTTAAGTTTACATGATAATGAGTTTGAAGGTGATTTACCTGTAGAATTAGGCGAATTAAGCAACTTAGAAGAACTTATTATTACTAATAATAAATTTACTGGATATTTGCCAACTAGTATAGGAGACTTAAACAAGCTTAATATTTTTATGGTAAATAAAAATAACTTTAACAAAGAGTATTACAGTTTCCAAGATCATATGCCTAAAGGCTATTTATCTTTAGAAACAGAACCTGCTACAGTTATTACCGATCACAATTAAGAGGTTTAAAACGTAAATGTATATATTGCACATATGTACGAACACTTTTTTACATGTCCGCATTGTTGGGAAACCATATCTATGTTATTAGATACAGGAGTTGCTAAGCAAAAATATATTGAAGATTGTGAAGTCTGTTGTAATCCTTTAGAGATTTATACCGTTTTTTTAGAAGGTGAACTATCAGATTTTCAAGTGAATATAATTTGATTTAAAAGTTTTTCAAAATAATGCTTGGTATATCAAAAAAGGGTCGTATATTTGCAGTCCGAAACAATTAGGTCAGTAGTTATGAACTGAGAGTTAAAAGCTAAGTTAGTTGTTTTAGGATTTATATCGCGGGATAGAGCAGTAGGTAGCTCGTCGGGCTCATAACCCGAAGGTCACTGGTTCGAGTCCAGTTCCCGCTACTAAGTTTACAAGGCTTCACAGAAATGTGAAGCCTTTTTTTATGTCTAATAATTTGAATACGTATCATAGATTTATGTCGCTATAATAAGGGAGAAGAGGGTTATTTGCTTATTTAAATAGAGCTAATTGTTATTCCTATCACCTTTTAATGCTATGTGCACCCTTATTTTAATTAAATTTGATTTTCTCTACAAAACATACAAATGCACAGAATTATCTTTTTAATTTTATTTATATACTGTAATGGAGGTTATTCCCAGACACCATCAGAGACTTTAATTGACAGCTTAAGCTTAACCCAGGATCCATTAAAAAAAATAGAACTATGTAAAACAATTGCTGATGAACTTACAGATAGTGATTGGGAGAAGGCGATTATATACTTAGATTTTGCTGAAGAAGAAGCTCAGGATACAAAACATTCACAACTTAATTTAGCATCTGTTTATGTCGCAAAAGGAGAACTTTATGCCTCTAAAGATTTACTAGATATAGCTCTAGATTATTTTCTGAAAGCTCAAGAAATTTATAAAGCTAAAAATAATGAAGTTGAAGTTGTTAAAATTGAACATTATTTGGCTCTAATCTATGCACAATTTAATAATAAGGAAAAGGCACTTCATTACTTTTTTAAATTATATGATTATCAAGTAAAAAATAATGATTCTATTAAGATAGTTAAGATTTTAAATAATATTGGAACGTTATATATAAAGGAGGATTTAGATTCTGCATTGTATTACTTTAATAAAGGAAAACAAATTGTTAGAACGTTAGACAATCATGACTTATTAGGGTACATTACAACTAATTTAGGACGAGTTTATAGCTTAAAAGGAGATACAATTCAGGCTAATACGTATTTTTCTAAAAGCATCAAGTTAACGCAAAATACTTCCAATAAGAAGTTTAAACTATTTGCATTTGGCGCTTATTCCAAATATAGTCTGCAAGAAAAACAGTATGATAGCACCATATATTACGCTAATAAAGCACTTGATTTAAATTCGGATAACGCATACAGTTTTAGTAATCAGAATACCACAAATATTTTGTCTAAGGCCTATGAAGGTAAAGGAGATTATAAAACGGCTGTACACTATTTTAAACGCTACGACCAAATCAGGGATAGTTTAAATGTAGAAGAAAAGGCTGTTAATTTAGAGCGTATAAAATTAGATCAGGACTATAAAATTCGTTCTAAAATAAGTGCCTTAACGGAAGAAAAGAAACGGTTTAAACTTTACATTGCAGGTTTAATACTTCTGCTAGGTACATTAGTATTAGGAATGTTGTTAATTAGGTATAGAAATAGAAATATTAAAAGTCTGTTAGTACAAGAACAGCTTAAAATTAAACATCAGGATTTACACCAAGATTTAGATTTAAAAAATAGAGAGCTTATTGGCAAAGCCATGACAGAAATCCATCGCAAAGAAATCTATAAAAATATCTTAACCGATTTAAAAGCAGTTAAATTAAAGGCTGTTAAAAAGGAAACCCAGCAAGCCATAGATGTCATTTTGCAAAAGCTTCAAAAAGATATGGATTCTGATATTTGGAAAGAATTCGAATTGAGTTTCGAACAAGTTCATAAATCTTTTTTTGAAAATTTAGCTTTACATCACCCCACTTTAACCCCTAAAGATCGCAGACTTTGTGCGCTTCTGTTTATGGATTTAACTACTAAAGAAATTTCTCAAATAACAGGACAATCTTTTAAAACGGTCGAGAATTCACGTACCAGACTTCGTAAAAAATTGGAGTTAACTAATGAAAAAGTAAACCTTTCCACCTACCTGAATAGTCTATCAGTAAATTAAATATAACTTTTTTTAAATTTATATTCATCTGTTAATCAGTATTTTAATTGTCATAAATGTGGTTATGTAGTGGTAGTGTTTAATTGTGTAAGTGTTTTTGTAATACTTCATTTCTTTTCGAATATTGGCTTGCATCATAAATTAGTCTAAAATGTAAATCAACCATACCATGAATCGTAACGAAAAAACAATTAAAGTTCAGAATTTGGAATTAATTTTGAAGGATACCTTTTTAAATAATAAAGTAATATTAAGCATAAGGGAAAAGATAGGTTCAATATTATGTTTAGCCTTTGCTTTAACATTATTTAATTGTGGATCAAGTACAACAGCAACAACTCAGAATACCACAGCAACCACCACCACTACAACTGTAGAAGCTAAAGACAAAGATATTAGCGATAATTTAGATTTAGAAGCTGTTGCTTCTGTGTTTGGTGAGTCTAAAGATTTAGAAGATTTCGAAAAAAGATTAAACAATCCCGAGACTAAAATCTCTAATTTAGATTTAAACGAAGACGGTAAAGTAGATTACTTAAGAGTTGTAAGTTCTGATCAGGGTGATGACAAAGTAGTAACAATTCAATCTGTTTTGGCTAAAGATAAATTTCAAGATGTAGCGACTATAGATGTTAAGAAAGAAAATACGAGTGTTCAGGTCATTGGGAATTCTAGTATCTATGGACCAAACTACTATATTTATCCTGTATATGGAGTAAATCCATTAATAATGGATTGGTTTTGGGGACCGTATTATTCGCCTTGGATTTCTCCTTTTTATTGGGGGTATTACCCACCGTATTTCCGTCCATGGGGGCCTTTCTCTCCATTTGCATATCATAATAATATAATTATACATGTGAATACTAAAAATGTGTATCATCATACTAATTTTGACCATCATCATGGTAATATGAATAATAATCATAATAAAAATGATCATTTTTCAAATTCTGCCAAACAAACATTTCAACAACGAAATCCTGGAAATTATAATAAACATAGCTTAGATTTAAACCGTGGAGGTACGTTTACAAGATCTAATTTTGGAGGTGGATTTCATGGAGGTGGAGGTTTTAGGAGATAATGACCTTAATGTAAACATGACTTTATTTCTATTTTAAAGTATGTAATAACTCCTTTAATTTTTAAAATTGAATTTAATCCTAAGACCAAGTATTTATCTTGTCCATTTAAATTCTTTTTTTAAAAGCATCTTTTTAATCTATCTTTGATATGTTAAGGAAAACTTAAAATATGAGTAGCTTTAAGTACGATAATTCAAAAAATAAAATATTTTTATTGACAAATATTTTTTTAATTAATTGATTATTAGGTTCTTTAGTGGGAAATGTTTTTTGTGTTTCAAAAGAAATGCATGTTTTTTATACGTGTTAATCAATAACTATCAACCAATAACTAATTATGAAACTAACGCTATTAAGAGTAATCGTGTTATCTGTATTTTGTCTTGTAACGTCAAATTCTTTTGCTCAGGACGCAACTAAATCAACTAAAAAAGAAACCAAAGAGGCTAAGAAAGCAGCTAAAAAAGCGAAGAAGGAAGCTCCGCCAGAAAAAGGAACCATATACTTTTCGCCAGTACCAGTTATTGGTGCTAATCCTGCCTTTGGATTTATATACGGGGCAGGTGCCTCTGTGAGTGGTTTTTAGGGTGAACCTGAAACGACAAAAATTTCTAATGCCCTATTAGGTGTTGCATTTACCACTAAAAGTCAAACTATAATCACATTAAAATCTACTATTTATGGAGAAGATAATAATTTTATCGCATTAGGAGATATTAGATATTTACAATCGTCTCAACCCACTTGGGGATTGGGAACGGGGCCACAAACGTCTAAACTGGCTTCAAATGATTTTGGTTTCGATGATGGTTCTATAGAAGGAAATTCTGAAGCAGATATGCTAGAATTCAATTTCTTCCGTTTTTATCAAACTTATCTAAAGAAAGTGAGTGATAAAGGCTTTTATGTTGGTTTGGGATTACGCCTAGATTTCTTTAGTAAATTTGAAGACCAACTATTAGACCTAGACGCCGAAACTCCAGTGATTACGCCATTCTACGCTTACAACGAGCATTACGGATTTGATCAAGATAAAAGTTCGTTAGTCGGACTATCTTTAAATGGAGTGTTAGACACTAGAGATAATGTAAACAATCCGTATAAAGGACGTTATGCTATGGCTACATTTACAGTAAATCCAGAATTTTTAGGGAGCGACCAAAGTTCAACTCAATTGTGGTTAGAGTATCGCGATTATATTAATATTAAGGAAACCAATAACGATATCATTGCAATTTGGTCTTATGCTAATCTTACAACTTCGGGAGATTTACCTTATATGAATTTACCTGCAATTGGGTGGGACCAATATTCTAAATCTGGAGAGCCGTATTCTCAAGGTCGTTTCCGTGGTCAGAATCTGTTATACTTAGGTGCAGAATACAGAAAACATCTTTATGGTTCTAAGAAAAACGACAGATTGCTAGGTATGGTGGTTTACGGTAACCTAACAACTGCAAGTGCAAAACAAAGTGACATTGGCTTATTAGAATATATAGAACCAGGTTATGGTTTGGGCTTACGTGTAAACATTAGTAAAAAAGCAAGAACAAATATTGGGATTGATTACGGATGGGGAAGTTATGGTTCTAAAGGGCTGTTTTTACGTCTAAACGAAAATTTCTAATACAATAATTATAACTAACCAATACTAATTATGAAAAATTATTTAAGTCTTTTAACGGGAGTTGCTGTATTATTTGCAGTATCGTGTTCCGATAAAAAAGAGACTCTACCTACAGAAACATCTACTAATCAAACGACAAGCGGAGCTGTATTACCTTTCCCAGCTACGCCTATGGCTAGTGTGACTACGGCGAATATGAAGGACGCAAAAATGAAATGGCCGGACGAACCACAACGCTTGCCTAAAGATGCACCAAATGTTTTATTAGTACTTTTAGACGATGTAGGCTTCGGTATTTCTGAAACTATGGGAGGTGAAATTCATACTCCAAACTTCGATAGAATTGCTAAAGAAGGATTGTTATACAATACCTTTCATACCACGTCTATTTGTTCGCCAACACGTGCGGCATTACTTACGGGGAGAAATCATACTCGCGTAAGTTCTGGAACCATTGCCGAGCGTGCCGTGGCTTTCGATGGTTACACCGGAATTATTCCTAAAACAGCTGCAACCATTCCGGAAATTTTAAAAGAATACGGGTATCATACATCGGCTTTCGGAAAATGGCACAACACGCCAGCTACAGAAACAACCATGATGGGACCTAAAAATCACTGGCCAAATGCTTATGGTTTCGAACATTTTTATGGTTTTTTAGGTGGAGAAACCTCTCAATGGGAACCGCGTTTAACACTTAATTACGACCATATAGAACCGCCTCACGACGAGGATTATCATTTAACCGAAGACTTAGCAAAACAAGCTTTGAATTGGATAGATAATAGTCGTGCATTTTCTCCAGACAAACCCTTTTTTATGTACTGGGCTCCTGGAGGGGTTCATGGGCCACAGCACGTTGCTAGCGAATGGGCAGATAAATACAAAGGTAAATTTGACGAAGGTTGGGACGCCTACAGAGAACGTGTTTTTAAACGTCAGCTTGAGATGGGAATTATTCCAGAAGGCACAACATTAACGCCTCGTGATAGTACTTTAAACGGATGGGCAGATATTCCAGAAGACCAGCGTGCATTTCAAATTAGGTTAATGGAAGTTTTTGCAGGTTTTGTAGAACATACAGATACACAGGTGGGTAAAATACTTGACGGATTAGAAGACCGTGGTTTAAAAGAGAATACCATTGTTATTTATATTTTCGGAGATAATGGTTCTAGTGCCGAAGGACAGAATGGTTCCATTTCAGAATTATTGGCTCAAAACAATATTCCTAATACCGTGGAGCAACAAATTGCTGCCCTAGAAAAAGTAGGTGGTATCGACGCTTTAGGTTCTCCTCATACAGATAATATGTATCATGCAGGATGGGCATGGGCAGGAAGCACACCTTTTAAAGGAACAAAATTAATGGGAAGCTATTTTGGAGGGACACGGAACCCCATGGCTATCTCTTGGCCAAAAGGTATTAAGCACGACGGTGCAATACGCACGCAGTTTCATCACGTTATAGATATTGCACCTACTCTATATACTATTTTAGGGATTCCTCACCCTGAAGAGGTACATGGCTATAAGCAACAAAAAATGGATGGGATTAGTTTAGCATATACTTTTAATGATGCAACGGCGAATGGACAAAAGGAAGAACAGTTTTTCGATAATAATGCCAGCCGAGCAATTTATAAAGACGGATGGATGGCCTCTACTTTTGGTCCGCTAATTCCTTGGAATACGCCTGCTTCGGTAAGCCGTATTAAGAATTGGGACATGGATAATGATGTTTGGGAGTTATATAAACTAGACGACGATTTTTCTCAAGCTCATGATTTAGCAAAAGAAAATCCTGAAAAATTAGAAGCTCTTAAAAAAGACTTTTTAGCCTTAGCAGAAGATAATAAAGATTTTCCAATAGGTGCAGGAAACTGGTTGCGTACACATCCAAAAGATATTCGTAAACCACCCTACAAAGAATGGAATTTTAGCCAAACCACACAGCGTATGCCTGAATTTAATGCTCCAGGTATTGGTAGAGAAAACAATACGGTAACTGTAGATTTGGAAATAGGAAACAAAGCTAATGGTGTGCTGTATTGTGTTGGTGGTGCTGGTGGAGGTATTACCCTTTATATGGAAAATGGTATCTTAAAATATGAGTATAATATGTTGCTTATTGAAAATTATTCAGGGCAAAGTGCTCAGCCACTTGCTAAGGGTAAACATAAACTAGTGATTAATACCCAAGTGAAAGGTCCGGCACAAGCAGGAACAGTCAATATTAGTGTAGATGGGAATAAGGTTATAAATGTGTCCTTAAACCGTACCGTACCATTGGCATTTACTGCTACCGAAACGTTCGATGTTGGCGTAGATTTAGGCTCGCCAGTTTCTTACGATTATTATAAAAAGCGTCCATTTAAATTTGATGGGATTATTGAAAATGTCCACGTTAAATTAAATTAAGATTGAAACAGTAAAAAAGATGTGTCTCTGGATACATCTTTTTATATTTTATATAAACAACTGATTACATGAGATTTAAAACACTAAAACTAGTCGTTTTTACCATAGTGTTTAGCAGTATAAATAAAGGGTTTTCTCAAGCTGAAACACCCACCACCTTTTTTATGCCTCCTAAAGATTTAATGGCTGTTAACATTCAGTATTTAAACTTAGAATCTAATTTATCACCATCGCAGGATGTGGTGTTGGCTAGTGGTACTATTAATGTAAATGCGTTTATAGTGCCATTTTTATATTCGTTTAATATCGACGGTCGTATTGCTCAAGTTTTAGTAACACCTACCTACGGAAGTATGACAGGTACTGCAGATATTTCGAGATTATCAGAAGGGCTTCCTGAAGACATTCCTAATGAATTTGAATTTATCAATAAATCAGGTTTAATGGACTCTAGTGTGTGGTTACGAGTAGGATTACTAAATGCTCCCGCTTTGGGTTTAGCCGATTTTAGTCAGTATAACGCTAAATTTCAAATGTATGCCCTTGTTGGGTTTACTGCTCCTACGGGGGAATATAATCAAGGTCGGCGTGTTAATTTAGGAGCCAATCGTTGGGCATTCCGTTTAGGTTTACCTATGGTTTTAGCTTTAAATGAAAACAAAAAAGCATCAGCTCATTGGGAAATAAACCCCAATTTATATCTGTATACTAATAATAACAATCCTTTTGCGGGAGAAACGAAAAGGCAAACGCCGTTGTTTGTATTAAATCAGCATGTGTCTAAATATTTTATACCAAAATTATGGGGTTCAGTAGATTTAGGCTACCAATATGGTGGGGTTTCTCAAATAGACGATTTACCAAAAGGTGAAAGAATCAATCAGTTGGCAGGAGGTATTTCTCTAGGATATAGTGTTACTAGCGCTATTAAAATACAGAGTAGTTATGGTCGTATTTGGTTTAATGAAAGTAACGGACATATGTTCCGCTTTTTGGCAACCATGACCATTCCATCTAAATCCGACCGCGAGATGCTTGCAAAAATGAAACAAAATAAATAACTCATAAACTAAAAATTAAACTTACGCTATTATGAAATCAAAACATATATTATGTCTCGTGTTAATGGTTTTGGGAGGTGCCGTTACAGCACAGCAAATTTTACCATTCCCACCCACGCCATCGGCTTCGAAACCGGGGTTAACCATGGAAACCTCAACTTATAAGAAAAGACCTGAAGCAAAGCATTTACCTGCCGATGCGCCAAATATCTTAATCATTTTAATGGATGATATTGGTCCTGGAACAGCATCGACGTATGGCGGAGAAATTAATGCCCCAACGTTAAGTCGTGTGGCAAATCTTGGAGTATCGTATAATCGTTTTCATTCTACAGCCATGTGTTCGCCAACACGAGCATCTTTGCTTACAGGAAGAAATCATACAGGAGTAGGAAACGGGCAAATCGCAGCATTAGCAAACGATTTTGATGGTTTTAGCGGGGTTATTCCTAAAACTGCAGCCACTATGGCCGAAGTTTTAAAAGCTTATGGATATAACACCGCTGCGTTCGGAAAATGGCACAATACACCAGAAGACCAAATTACTAATAAAGGACCATTCGATTTTTGGCCAACAGGATATGGTTTCGAAGAATTTTACGGTTTTTTAGCCGGAGAAGCATCGCAATACGAACCTACTTTAGTACATAATACAACTTACGTTACAGAGGAACGTGAAGAAGGATATCATTTATCTGAAGACTTAGCGAATAAAACCATTAAGTGGTTACAGGAGCAAAAAACATATGCTCCAGAGAAGCCGTTTTTTGTGTATTGGGCACCAGGAGCAGCACATGGGCCTCACCAAGTTCCTCAAGAATGGGCAGATAAATACAAAGGAAAATTTGATGATGGATGGGATGCGTATCGCGAACGCGTTTTTAATCGTCAGAAGAAATTAGGATGGATTCCGCAGAACACAAAATTAACGCCACGCGACGAAACCATGGCATCGTGGGCATCTATTCCTGAATCTGAAAAACCATTTCAAAGACGATTAATGGAAGTTTGGGCTGGATTTGCAGAGCATGCAGATTATCATGCTGGTCGTGTAATTGATCAAATTGAAGCCATGGGAGAATTAGATAATACTTTGGTCTTTTATATTTGGGGAGATAACGGGTCGTCTTCAGAAGGATTACATGGTACAATTTCAGAACAATTAGCTCAGAATGCCATTCCAACAAAGATTTCAGAACATATAGAAGCTTTAAATGAACTTGGAGGTTTAGACGTTTTAGGAACTAATAAAACAGACAATATGTTTCATGCAGGTTGGGCATGGGCAGGTTCAACACCATATAAAGGAACAAAATTAGTTGGTGGATATTTTGGAGGTACACGTCAGCCAATGGCCGTGTCGTGGCCAAAAACCATTAAACATGATAAAACACCAAGACCACAGTTTCATCACGTTATTGATATTGTGCCAACAGTTTACGACATATTAGATATTGCTGAACCAGAAGTTGTAAACGGTTTTGAACAAGTCGATATGGATGGGGTGAGTATGGTATATTCATTACATGATGCTACCGTAAAAGGAACTCATAAAACACAGTTTTTCGATATTATGGCTAGCCGTGGTATTTATAGTGACGGCTGGATGGCGAGTACTATGGGATTAAGAAAACCATGGGTAGGTGGTATTCCTAAAGGCGCTAAAACTTGGAATCCTATGAATGATACTTGGGAGCTATATAATTTAAATGAAGATTGGAGTCAGTCTACCGATTTATCAAAGGAAAATCCGGAGAAGTTAGAGGAAATGAAAATGCTTTTTATCTCTGAATCTACAAAATATAAAAATTTACCCGTTGGAGGTGGATTGTGGGCTACAGCTATCTTTCATCCAGAAGATGCGCCTGCTTCAGCTTTAACAGAATGGACTTTCGATGCTCCATTAACGCGTATGCCTGAATCTGCTGCTCCTAAACTTGGTAAAATGAGTAGTTTAGTAACTATGGAGTTAGATGTGCCAAAAGAAGCCAATGGCGTATTATATGCCTTAGCGGGATTTAGCGGAGGCGTTACATGCTATGTCATGGATGGTTATTTACATTACGAATTCAATTTATTTGAAATCGAAAGAACAAAAATAAAGTCAGAATCTAAACTTCCGGAGGGTAAAGCAACCATAGTTGTGGAGTCTAAATTGGTAGACCGCATTGGAGGTGCTATGGATGTAACACTTAAAGTTAATGGCAAACAAGTTGCTAAAAAACGCGTACCAAGAGCCATGTCTTTACACTTTACTTCTAACGCTACCTTTGATATTGGAACGGACTTAGATTCGCCAGTAGCTCTGGAATATTTTGATAAAGCACCGTTTGCATATAACGGAACCATAGGAAAAACCGTTATTAAATATACTGACGTTAAAAAATAAACAGAGGATTACGTTTTATAATATTTTTAAAAAGCCCTTATCTAAATTTAATTAGATAAGGGCTTTGTTTTTTAAGGTTTAATTAAAACTTAGGATAGGAAAATAATTCGTTTCAGAACACACTCAGCCTTTTCTAATATGTTTCGCTATAAGCTTCGTTTTTGAAAAAGAGCTTACCTATACAAGACTTGAACACAATACAAATTTTAGCTTTTCATTTTATTTCCATTCATCTATTTAATGTTGTAGCGCCTTTATTTGTACATCTTTACTGAGGCATACTTTCAATAACAAAAAAGCCATCATTCCCTTTAGCTTGATATAAAGGCATAAAGATAAATGCATCCCAAGTGCTATAAATTTCTGAACCATTTAAGGTTGCTAAATGTTGTCCTTTATGAATCTGCTGAAAATTCTCAAAGCCAGCCTGCATCTTAAAATCGTCTTTAGGGTTTAGTCCGAAGCGATGAATAATTTTAAATGTGCGTTGCTTGTCGGTGCTTTTAACTGTGGCCTCAATAGCTGGAGGAATAGGCTTTAAATCATTTACTTGTAAATTGCACGCTTTTTCAAGTAGCATCCAAATCATGCCTTCGTGATAGATTTTACTAGTTTCACTGTCGTGTTGACCAGCCTCTAAGGTAAAACCTGTAATCCCTTCTTTACTAAAATAACCATCAATAGTACCTTCTACAATATCCGAAAAGCCTTTGATAATATGAAGCGGAAAGTGTTGTGCCCACTTTAAATTTTGTCCTACATCTTGAACAGACATATATGGCAAACTATCAGATGAGGTAGTGTGGCAATCCATAAAATAATGATTAGTATATTCGGTTTCACAGAGTCCGTCTATAACTTTTATAAGCTGATACATTTCTTGTTTCTCACTCGTATCAGAAATATTATATTTTAAATTTTTTTCTGTCCATGTCCTATTAAGATCTTCGTCTATAAATCTAACTCCGCGTTTTAAAGCATTTGTATTGGCTAGAATACCCACAAACATACCCTTAATTACAGGTTTTTCATTCTGTAATTTTTTAAATACAGCTTCTAGAGCTTGTACTCCGCTAGGTTCATTTCCGTGTACGCCTGCCGTTACAATAAGTAATGGCCCTTTTTTATGACTTGTATATTTTCCTATAATTCTATTGTTTTCCATAATTACTTCATTGAATTAAAATAAATTCTAATTATTCTGTATTACTACAGACTTAGTCCATGGTGGCAAGAACTTTATTGGAAATATTATTTTTATAAAGTTTTTTATATTCAACTTTACGTTCAATCGCTTCAATAACGGTAGTGGTAAAGGCTGGTAGTCCAATTTCTTCGCAATGATCTAATCCGCCAGGACTCAAAACATTTATTTCTATAAGCTTATCATCAACTATATCTAAGCCCACAAAAAATAATCCATCTTTAATTAATTTAGGCGCAGTGACTTCTACAATATGTTGCATTTTCTTGGTATACTTTGCTTTTTTAGCTGTGGCACCTAATGACAAATTACTTCTAAACTCATCTTTATCTTTGTTAAGACGACGGATTACAGCTTTTTCTCCATCTTCTTCTAAAACCTTTCCATTCATAAGTATAACACGAACATCTCCTTTAGATACTTCTGGCAAAAATTCTTGAGCGATAACGTAACCTTGACTGATTAGAGTTTCGAAAATCTGATGTATATTTTTCTTATCTTCTCCAATAAGATAAACATTCTGTCCGCCTGACCCTTCTAAAGGTTTTAAAACCATCTGTTTTCCTACAGATTCCCAAAATTGAAGCAAATCGTTTATATCTCGAGTTATTAAACTGTTGGGTTTAATTTCGGATGGTAATTCTTCAAAATACAGTTTATCTATATAGGCATGCGACATGGCAAATGCATCGTTTAGAACCAATACATCTTCTTGCTGAATCATTCGAGCAAAAGCAATAGCGCTATGTTCTGCCCATCTTCGGTCGTCTGTTTCTTCTGTTGGATTATTTCTTAAAAATAATACGTCTAGGTCTTTACTGGTAATTACCGTTTTTTTATTGGTGTCTTCCTGTACTTGAGTCCAAAACTCTTCAACAGTTTTATACTTTAAATTTTTTCTAACTTGAGTACATCGTAGACTCATTGGAGCGTCTTGTTTAAATATAAAATCGCCAACACCCATAACATATAAGGCATGTCCTCTCTCGTACGCTTTTTTCATAATAACAACCGAAGTCCCAATGGCTTCAGTTTCTATAGCACTAATAACAAAACAAATTTTCATAATTATATCATTTTAGAGATGGGCAAGCCCTTCTTGAGTTTATCTATTTTAAGGTTGAAATCTTCATTGTTTAAATATCTAGGGGTTATTTTAGGAGGTAAAACGAGACCACGATCTCGAAGATCCTGAATTAAATCGATGTGATGTAATGCAAATTTTCCACTTAGCAGAGGCACTAATTCGCCACCTTCCTTTAGGAAATTACGCAGACGCACTAAGCCTTCTAAATAAATAATATCTTTAAGAAAGCCACCGCCTTGAAACATTCTTGAGGTGATATTAAAGGCACGCTCTTTTGTAAAATCGTATTGCGAGTACAGTTTGAAAAACATCTCGTGAAATTCGGCTCCGTTTATTAAGGCTGCACCAGCCACTACACGCCCGGCTAAAATCCGTAAACGGTTACCAGACAATCCGCCGGATAAATACTCACTTAACACAGCTATTCCTTCCTGTAAGGCATCGTAATTAGCAAGGCCGGAAGCCATTTGCGTTAACGGCTGTTGCGTTCCGTTGTAATAGGTGAGGGCATGAGTCCCGATTTCGTGTTGAATAAGTGCTTTAGCATCGTTTTTACTCATGGTGTAATCTGAAGGCAAATACAATTCCCCTTTAGATACCATCATGATATTTACATCGTCTCGAATATGAATTTTAGAATTAAAATGGGAGTCTTGCTCTTTAAAATAATCAAACTCCTGTTTTGCTAAATCTCCAAATTCGGACGTATCTATTACCGCACGTTGACCTTCCTCATGATTTTCGGGTATATTCTGAAGGATTAATTCGGCTTCTGCAATCAAAGCTTTATCCAATCCATTATATAAGCGAATACTGCTGTAAAAAAAGTTTTTTGCGCCACGTTCTTTAAGCATGGTAAGTTCTTGATCTATTTCTGCTCGTTTTTCATCAAATAAAAATGAAATTGCAGGATCGTCTATTTCATCGATACGTAAATCATATAATTTTCGTTTTAAAATATCTGGATCTACAGGGAGTAGTCGGTAATGATACCGGTCTAATGTTTTAAAATGAGAATCGAAGAACTGTTGACGTAGCACTTGGATATTAACTGGCGCCACCAATAATAAAAATTGGTAACTATTTTCTATCTCGGTAAGCTGTTTATCTATTTTAAATACTTCTTCATGAATAGAACGTTTCCCTAGCGCATGATAATTGGTAAGACTAGAAGTGGTTTGTACTCTTACGAATTCGAATACAGCACGTTGTATGGCTTTAATAAATTGTTCTTGAAAATCTCTAAAGTATAACGGATACACGTGTCCTTGTTCGTCACGAAATACAGGGGGTACTTCAAGACCTATAAGTGTGGCTCCGCGTTGTTTAATATGAGAAATCTCGAGTAACGGCTTTTCGCTTACAATTTGGCGCGTTTTTGTTTGCTCGACACATACATCTAAATTTACGTTATACTGTCTGGATTTAATTTTAAGTAATTCATCCTTTAAAACCTGTAATGACACCGGTAATTTATGCGATGGTCCTCTTACTTTAAACGTTTGGCTTCCCGCTGCTCCCGAAAATATTTCCAGTAAGATAAACGAGCCAAAATTATCCGACATTAATGTCGTTAGATCTTCTATAAAGGTTTTATAGTACTGAAAAGATTCTGTGCCCACAACAAGGTAAGATGCTCCTGCTCGTATTAATCTATCGGTACCAGAATCGTTTTCTTTTTTCCGATAGATAAGTAATGAGGGTACATCGTGTTCCAAAAATAAAAAGCCACCGTAGGGTAATCTCGTGACGGTTTTTGCACCACATTCTAATTTTGGAATGAGTTGTTTTACTGTTGGCATGCTATCTGGAGACACCTCTGTGTTGGCCATAATATTGTGTTCTAATATTTAATTCTACATTTTAAATTTTACTCATTAAAATATGCTGCTTCCCATGCTACCTTAAGTTTATATTTAAGATTGTTGCTATGCCTTAAACACTTGCTTGGATTATACTTAAATGAGCTCGACTAAATTACGGTCTATACATATCCCACTTTAGCCTAAAGCGAACATTTATTGACTCTAAAGATTGAAGTGTTCTAAACTTTGTAAAACCTTAAGGAGTAGTATTATAATCGATTACGATAAATAAACTTGAATTTGCAATCGTGATTTATGCTGATTAATTTTAAATTCAGAGACTAGAACTAAACTGAAATTTAGGAGTATGATTATATTAAAATTCATCTTAATTAATACCGTAGCTGTAGCGCTTATGACTGGGTTTTCGTATATGGTCTCGCTTGCTTTTAATACCAATTTTAGCGAACCCAAGCGCTTAAAACAATTGGCAAATCGTGCTCGTATTATAAGGAAATCTGATTTTGGAATATGGATGGGATGGTGTTTGCACTTCGCTATTGGCTTGGTATTTTTGTCAGGCTATTTTCTCATTAGAAACATTGTTCCTATCGGTTCTGAATTGTTATATGCTTTAATATTTGGATTTTTAGCAGGCCTACTTGGAGCAATAGGTTGGAAACTTATGTTTGCTTTACACGACAATCCACCACAATTTCCTAAATTCACATTTTACGTTCAGCTTATCGGGGCTCATATTGTATTTAGTGTCACGTTAGCTGGGATGTTATTGTTTGTGTAAGTGAAATATTTCTATGAAAAATTTTGGTTTAAGCGTGTGTCAACTAACAGAAAAATTACAATAAAAGTAAAACTAGCCTGATTATCTTAAAAGACATTCTGCATATCACTAGACGAACAAAACAATATAATTGTAAATTTCTAAGTGAAATAAAAAAGATAATTAGTCAATTCCCCATACATTCCGAGACAAGCTTTATTTCTTGAAAATACTTTGTTAAAAATATCTTCAATACAACGTAAAAGCTTCCGTTTTCCATTTCACTTTATTGCTAATTATTCGAGTTTATGAATAGTTTATTGTTCCTATAGAGTTTTAACCGAGTTTATTTTAAAATATAACCCTAATACGAAAACATCAATTGATTGTTATTGATTTTTGTTTGGGTTCACAAGTTTGCTGAAATATAGAGAGACTTTTATAAACAAAAGCTAAATAACACTATAGCTCTATATATAAATTACAGCGAAATGAAACGATACAACAATTCATTGATATTAAAAAATTTAGTTGAAATAAATATTAAAACAGTTGCCGAGAGGTAAATTTAATTTTGTGTAAGTTATTGGCTTTAAGATAGTATTGGCAATGTTTAAGTATTAAAGCAGTATACTGTTAATGAACAATTAAAATAACAGTCATGGGAATAATTAAAGATAGAAAGAAATTCAAAAGAACAGAAGAACAGAGTCATCCTACAAATCCAACTGCTAATGTTAATCAACAAACCAACAAGTTTGATATTGATCAACCAACAATTAAAAAACAAAAAAATAAAAAATAATATAAGATGAAAAATGATTCAGTATTACAGTCAGGCCATACAGATGTTATTAGACAAAAAAAACTCAAAAATGTCCTTAGGAAAAGTTTTATTAATCATTATTATATAAATATAAACGTATTAGGTACTGCAGTAACCCTTTTAGGAAAAACAATCTCTTTGTGCCAAAAAGAGGAAGTAGAACGCATTGCATGGGAAACACCTAGTATATGGCATGTAAATAATAAACTTGAACTTAATTTTTAAAGTGATAAAATGAAGACCACAACAGTAAATCTTAATAAAGGAAAATCGAGTAGCGGAATAAAAGAAAATTTAAAAAGGAGTAAAAACCATAGAAACGCAGCAGCACACTTGTTGACAGCAGCTAAATACCACTTTGAAGCCGCAATACATCATGAAAAAGGAAATTATGAAAAGGCGGAAATAAGTACAATTGCTGCCCATAATCAGGTAACTCTTTCTAATGAAACACAAAAACTAAGCAAGCAACATGCAATAATTGGAAGTTCAGTGTCAGACTAAATTAAAGGTATCTGAATTTCAGGGATGCCGTAATTTTTAAAATATACAGAAAATGAAATCACAAAATGACCTTAATAGTAAAATTCGCTTGACAACTATAAAAATTCAAGAGGGACATCCTGAATTAATCACATATATAAATGAAATTCCAAGTATCACTCTTCGTAAAACCTCAGGTAAAGTAAATAACAAATCTTTAAAAGAATATTTAGACTCGTTAAAAGAAATATTAAAAAAATATTCCAAAAACACTAAAACTCAATCTAATGAAAATAAATAATAATTTAGGTATCTGGATGAATCACTCAGTTGTTAATTTAATTGATTTAAATTTAAAAAGTAAATACCGTTCTATCTTATCACAATTTAATACAGGAGCCATGGAAGAAACATTAAATAAGTTGGGAAGTTTTATGCATATCAAAAGACAACAAATGCAAGAAAAAATTTATGACAAAATTTTGAAATATAAAAATGTAGTGTTATTTAATCCAACAAATGCAAACGCAGAACTATATAATTTCATGAACAAAGATTTACATTTTAAGAGTGTTAAAATTGATATGGTGTCATCAGATAACATCCCGGCTAATAAACAGGTAGCTTTTGTGAAAAAACATTTTGAAAATAAATAATTTTTAAAAAGTAGAAAGCTAATATAAAAGAAGATGTTTATATTAAACATTTTCTTTTATAGTTTATACGTATAAACACTACAGCAAATCGAGAGGTGTATTTTGTATTTAATGGTAAAAACTTTACAGTTTCGGATTTAGGTTTTTAAAGGTAATCTCGTTCAGTTTAGTATCTTGTTAAAATAGGTTAAAAAGGTTAAAACTGTTTTAAAATGTATTCTACAGACTAATAAAGGTGTTGATTTGTTTTCTATAAATCGAAAATAAAAATCATGAAAAAATTATTACTTGTTGCTGCAATAGCAGTATTTGGATTAGCGAATGTTAATGCACAAGACATTCAGTTTGGGGTAAAAGGAGGACTTAACTTCGCATCTATTTACGGAGATCACTCTAGCGATTATGATGAAGTAACGTCTTTTAATCTTGGGGTTATGGCTGAAATTCCTGTAAACGAAAAATTTTCATTTCAACCAGAGCTACTTTATTCTGGGCAAGGTTATAGCCTTGATAGTGATTCTGATAAAATGGTAGAGCTATATTATTTAAATGTACCGCTAATGGGGAAATATTATGTCACTAAAGGCTTGAGTTTAGAAGCAGGACCTCAGATTGGTTTTTTACTTTCAGCTAAAGATGACAAATCAAGCGCAACAGATTATTTTAATACGGTAGATTTTGGTGTTAATTTTGGCTTAGGTTATAAATTGGATAACGGACTTAATTTTGGAGCACGCTATAATTTAGGGTTAACAGATATTAATAACGTAGATGGTTTTTCAGACAAGAACAGAAATGGCGTCTTACAAGTTTCTGTAGGATACTTTTTCTTTTAGAACCTTATAATATTTTGAAATAACAAACACATACTTACGTTTTAAGTGCAATCAAAAAGCCCTAATCTAAATTTAATTAGATTAGGGCTTTTTTTTTTGCAGACTTAAATTAAATCTGCTATTCTTCGTATTTAAAAAAGATAGGTAGGGCATAAGATACTTTAACCGGCTTACCTCGCTGACTACCAGGAGTCATTTTAGGAAGTAAACGTATTATGCGTTCAGCTTCATGTTTTAACGCTTCATCAGGACCACGTGATCGAATTCCTGTGATTTGTCCATCAGAATCTATAAAAAACATTATTGAAACACGTCCCTGAATACCTAAATCTAATGCAGATTGTGGGTATCTAAAATTATTAGCAATATGTTCATTTAACTTATCTTGAAAACATTTTTTATTTTCGCTTTTCGATAAATTTTCACAACCAGGAAATACCGGTATGTTTTCAATAAGAGCAAAGGGTACTTCCACTTCTTCCTCTACTTCTTCCACTTGTACAGCCTCAATTTCAATAGATGGTTGTTGAGCCTCTATAGCCATAGCTTGATTAGATTCTGTGCTTTCTATTACCGTTTCAATTATTTCTTCAGTATTTTCTGCAATTAAAATAGATTCAGATACCACTTCTGCTACAGGTGGAGGTGCAACTTCTGGCAACTTTACTATCGGAATATCCTCTTCATATTCCGTTTCAATATTTAAAATTTCTATGGCAATATCATCTTTATCGAAACTTTTATACTCTAAAGATTGCCAGGTAAAGAATAGCATTAAATTAAGCCCAATAGCAAAATATATACTGCTATTTCTCCCGATGTCTAAATTGGGATTTTTTTTAGCTTTCATGATTATGTATTTAAATTAACTATCTGATTTTAATATATTTAAGGTGCTAATTTTAATTGCAAAATAAAATGATATTTGTCATTTTTTTACGCAATTTCGGCCTTGAATTTGGGGTGAATAATGTAACGCGATTTAATGTTTAAATGGTGTTAATCAGTAGTTTGTGGAGAGTTATTTTGAATGCAAATTTGAGTTTTAAAATATAAACATGAAATGCATACGTTTAAGGTAGAAAAGTAAAGGAAATAGACGATGAGTATTAACCGTAATAGTGTGAATTTTTAAAATGAAAAGTTAATAGTTATTAAAGAAATATGCTATGTTTAGTAGGAGATGTATATTTGCCGAATATTGAAAATGCTAAGGAAATAAAAGTGTTTTCAACATTATAAATAAATCCCGTTTAATTTTATAATTACTATGAAGCATCTTTTATTTGTCCTCTTATTTACATTTAGTTTAACCACTTTTTCTCAAATTCTAGATCCTGTTAAATGGTCGACTTCTGTAGAAAAAGTATCGGATACTGAATATAATTTAATCTCGACAGCCCAAATAGATGCAGGTTGGCATTTGTATTCTCAATTTGTTCCAGATAATGGTCCAATACCTACTACATTTATTTATGACAATTCTGAAGGTACTTTTAGTTTAGAAGGAAATACTACCGAAGAAGACGGAGTTACTGTAGATGACCCTGTTTTCGAAATGAAAATAAAACTCTTTGAAGGTAAAACGCAATTTGTACAGCATATAAAACTCTCTGAACCTGTTCAGAAAATTGATGGATTTGTAGAATTCATGGTTTGCGACGATACAAGATGTTTACCTCCAACAGAGGTAGAGTTGGAATTTATATTGGACAAGAATACAATTGCTTTAGCTGAAACAACATCTACAGCCAACTTAGAAAAAAAATTAGAAACAGATATTCAAAAAACTAAAAAAGCAGCCTCTAATAAAGGGTTATGGTCTGTTTTCTTTATCGCTTTTTTATCTGGTTTCGCTGCATTATTAACGCCTTGTGTGTTTCCTATGATTCCTATGACGGTTAGTTTCTTTACTAAACAAAGTAAAAATAAGGCTGCAGGTATTAAAAATGCTATTATTTATGGGGTAAGCATTATTGTTATTTATGTTTTATTAGGAACCGCTGTAACCGGAATTTTTGGTGCTAGTGCTTTAAATGCTTTAGCAACTAATGTTTGGTTTAATATTATATTTTTTATCTTATTAGTAGTCTTTGCAACTTCTTTTTTAGGAGCTTTCGAAATTGTTTTACCAAACTCATGGGCTAACAAAGTAGATTCTCAAGCCGATCGTGGTGGTTTAATCGGAATCTTTTTTATGGCTTTAGCACTAGCTATAGTGTCATTTTCTTGTACAGGACCAATTGTCGGTACACTTTTAGTTGAGGCGGCATCTAAGGGAGGAGCAGCTCCAATTATAGGAATGTTCGGTTTTTCGTTAGCTATCGCTTTACCATTTGCACTATTTGCAGCGTTCCCAGGTTGGTTAAATTCATTACCAAAATCTGGTGGCTGGTTAAATACGGTAAAAGTAGTATTAGGATTTTTAGAACTAGCCTTAGCCTTTAAATTTTTGTCGCAAGCCGATTTGGTGTTACAAATACACTTTTTAGAACGCGAAGTCTTTATCGCCATTTGGATAGCTATTTTCGGAACATTGGCTTTTTATCTGTTCGGAAAAATACAATTACCACACGATTCACCATTATCTCATATTTCTGTAGGACGATTAAGTTTAGGGCTTATCGTATTATCATTCACCATTTACATGATTCCTGGACTATGGGGTGCGCCCTTAAATTTAATTAGTGCTTTTCCTCCGCCACAAGAATATAGCGAATCGCCTTATGGTGTAGGATTTTCTAAACTTGGCAGTGGAGTTGGTGCTGCTGCACACGAAGCGTTACCCGATGGAGCACATTTATTGGCGCCACACGATATTATGGCTTTTAACGATTATGATACAGGTGTTGCGTATGCTAAACAAGTGGGTAAGCCTATCATGTTAGATTTTACAGGTTGGGCTTGTGTAAATTGTAGAAAAATGGAACAAAATGTTTGGCCAGAGCCAGGCGTTTTAAATATTTTAAAGAATGAAGTGGTTCTTATTTCATTATATGTAGATGATAAACGACCATTAGAAGAAGGCGATATTGTAGAATCGCAATTAAAACCAGGAAAGAAATTAAAGTACATTGGTCAAAAATGGAGTGAATTACAAACCGTTAAGTATAAATCTAATTCGCAGCCATTTTATGTGATTATCGACCATAACGAAGAGAAATTAATAGAACCAGTAGCTTATCTTCCAGATGCAGAAGCGTATCAAGAATGGTTAGAAATAGGGGTTCAGAATTTTAAAAAATAAGAACATCTTTAAATAAATTAAAAAAGCATCATTAGCTGTTAAAAGTAATGATGCTTTTTTGTTTTTCTAATTTGATTTTCTGAATTAGAATGCCATTAAATCTCCATATTTAAACTTAAAATTTAAATATGTTATCAGTTTTTCGGGACTAATTATTTTATATTCATTAGACGAGTTCTTGTCTAATATTGGATGCATTCGTCCAACTTTCGCCATTTCTTTTGTGTAATAATCGGCTCGTTTTGGATGCGAGTCAGCGCAGGCATTGAAAATTTCACCTTGAATATTTTTTTCAATAAAAAGCGATAGAATTTCTACACAGTCATCTTGATGAATCAAATTCACATAACCTTCGGGATTAGGAATTGTATTATGAGAACGGATAAAATTCCCGGGTTGTCTTTTGTATCCAAATAATCCGCCAAACCTAATTATAGTCGTTTTAAATTTCGAGCTGTTTCTAAATAGATTCTCAATGCTTACCAACGGACTATCGTTGGTTGGGTGCTCTTCTGTAACCACCGAATTACAATTAGAATATACCGATGTAGAACTTATATATATAACATGTTTTACAGATGAGGTTTCAATATGTTGAATTAAACGCTTAAAAGCAGAAATGTCTTTTGATGTGATTAATATGATTAAAGTCTCAGAATTTAAAAACTCTACAGGAAATTCATCAGCTGTAATGTCTAAAAGGTAAGGCGTAATATTAAATGATTTAAGAGCAGATAATTTATCGGGCGTAGTAGTTGTTCCATTTACATTGTATCCTGTTTTTAATAGTCTTTTTGCTAGCGGTAGGCCTAACCAACCACAACCTAAAATACTGATGTCTTTCATTGATATTCTCTCTTTAGAAGTTTGTTTTTATAGGTTATACAAATCTAAAACGGCTTAATGTTTAAATTTGATAGATTTTAACCTTAATTTTTAAGAAAATCATTATAATATGTGATTTAATTTTTACTTTTAATAATCTTCAGTGTTATTTGAAGCGAATAACTGAAAATAATTATTAATAACAAAACTAACCAATGGAACACAGTACAGTATCAATTAAAGACAATTCAGCAAATCCAGGTCCTTTAGGATTATTAGCTTTTGGAATGACAACCGTTTTATTAAACCTGCATAATGCTGGCTTTTACGAAATGAATTCTATGATTTTAGCAATGGGAATTTTTTATGGCGGTTCGGCTCAAATTGTAGCAGGAATTTTAGAGTCTAAAAAGAATAATAGTTTCGGAATGACTGCTTTTATATCTTATGGTTTTTTCTGGTTAACGCTCGTCGGTTTAATATTGATGCCAGAATTAGATATTTTTGAAGGTA
The DNA here is from genome assembly GCF_000723205.1 of Formosa agariphila KMM 3901. NCBI lineage: Bacteria > Pseudomonadati > Bacteroidota > Flavobacteriia > Flavobacteriales > Flavobacteriaceae > Formosa > Formosa agariphila. Next base: position 561,286 of record NZ_HG315671.1, read on the forward strand.
CCTCTACACCAGGAATGATTGCATATTTTATTATGTGGGGCATATTTACATCGTTATTTTTTATCGGAACTTTAAGAATAAATAAAGCATTACAATTTGTGTTTGGAAGTTTGGCTATTTTATTTTTTCTATTGGCTCTGGGCAGATATACAGGAAATCACCTAATAGAAACCATTACAGGTTACGAAGGAATTATTTGCGGTGCATCGGCTATTTATGCAGGGGTTGGTACTTTATTAAATGAAGTTTACGGAAAAATAATTATGCCTTTAGGTCCAGTTACTAAATAAGTTAGATTGTGTGTTGTTTGTTTTAAAAAGGTTCATTTAGAAGGTATTCAAAATGTATTCTAGCGGTTTTAATTAATCAATGCATAATTTATATTGTACATCTAGACTGAGTAGTGTAAATTTGGTCACAACTATTAATCAACCCAAAAAATCACAAGTATATTATGAAATGGCAAGGAAAAAGGCAGAGTTCGAACGTAGAAGATAGAAGAGGGCAACAAGGACCAAGCACAGGAGGCGGCTTTGGAGGCATTAGCCCGATGTTATTAGTGCCGTTATTTAAACTTTTATTTTCTAAAAAGGGATTAATAATTGCTGGTATTGTTGTTTTACTTTCTGTAGTTACTGGCTATAATCCGTTAAACTTAATTAGTCGATTTTTAGGAGGCGGACCAATTATGACAGAAAGTTCTGCTAATTATAAACCTACTGCAGAAGATGAAGAATTAGCTGAATTTAGTACAACTATTTTGGCAAGTACAGAAGATGTTTGGAATCAATTATTACCAAATTATAGAGAGCCAACTTTAGTACTTTTTACGGGGTCTGTGGCATCTGCATGTGGTGCAGCTTCAAGTTCTACAGGACCTTTTTACTGCCCTGGTGATGAAAAATTATATTTAGATATTAGTTTCTTTCATGAGATGGAAAATCAAATGAATGCGCCTGGAGATTTTGCTCAGGCTTATGTAATTGCTCACGAAGTTGGACATCATATTCAAAAAATCATGGGTATTTCAGATAAAATGCAACAATTAAGAAGTCAATTAAGCGAAACAGAATACAATAAATATTCAGTACGTTTAGAACTTCAGGCAGATTATTTTGCTGGTGTTTGGGCACACCATTCTCAACAAATGACACAAATGATGGAGAGCGGTGATTTAGAAGAGGCTTTAAATGCTGCCAATGCTATTGGGGACGATCGTTTACAAAAGCAAGCTACTGGTCGCGTTGTTCCAGATTCATTTACACACGGAACTTCAGAACAGCGTATGCGTTGGTTTAAAAAGGGATTTGTTTCAGGAGATGTATCTCAAGGCGATACTTTTAGTGCTAACCCGCTTTAGAAATAAGAGTTTTTATTTAGAGTAATTGAATTTATTTAAAGAATGAATTACGATTAGGTTTATACTAATTGTGATTCATTTTCTTTATGCTTGCTTTTCAAGGCTACTAATCCGAAAATTGGACCAATTGCTAATATTAAGTAAATTACTGTTGGATTGCTAATCATAGATTGTAAGAAGCCTAATGTTTGAATACTGATAATAGTGATGATAAACCCAATACAGTTAACTATGGTTAAAGCACTTCCTTTAGTTTCTGCAGCTGTATTATGGGCCACTAAAGTAGAGAAAAGGGGAGAATCTGCAACCACTACAAGTCCCCAAAAGATTAGAAAAGCCACAAATATTACTTCAGAATTTATATAAAAACTAAGTGGCGAAACTATACAGCAAATGGCAGAAACCAATAAAATGTAAAATGCCGAACGTTTAACTCCAAATTGTTTAGACCAGATGCCGCTAAAAGCACAACTTAAACAGCCACTACCAATTACCAAAAAGGAAATGAAAGAAATGTTTAATACGGCTTCAGGATGCATTTGGTTGTAGGTTTTTATGAGTATGGGTGTAAATGCCCAAAAGGCATATAGTTCCCACATATGTCCGAAATATCCAAAAGCAGCTGCCTTAAAGGCTTTGTTTTTAAATAGTTTAAACAGCACGGTAAAGTCTACTTTTATGCTCGATTTTCTAAACGGACCATTTGGGACAAAAAAGAATATTAAGCAGCCTCCTAAAACAGATAATATAGAGGTGGTATAAATTACTGTTTCCCACGGCAAATGCTGAGTAATGTTGCTTAGAAGGTGTGGGAAGGCTGTTCCTAAAACCAATGCACCAACTAAAAAACCAAGGGCTTTTCCTAAACCTTGATTATAGTAGTCAGCAGCTATTTTCATACCTACAGGATATATTCCTGCAAGAAAAAAACCAGTTAAAAAACGTAGTATGAGTAGTAACGTTAAAGATTGTCCTTTAATAACCAAACCGCAATTAAAAAGTGCCGCTAAAAAGGCACTCACCATAAATACTTTTGATGGCGAATACCGGTCTGAAATTGTAAACACAGCAAAAACGAAAGTTCCTAAAATAAAACCAAATTGTACAGCTGAGGTTAAAAAACTTAATACAGAAGCATCTAAATGGTAAACTTGAATAAGCTCGTCCATAACACCATTTCCAGCAAACCAAAGCGATGTACAACAGAATTGAGATATAATTATTAACAGTAAAATGTGTTTAGGAATGTATTCTGTAATACGTGTTTTAGTTCTCGTCATTTACATAATGGTATACTAGTTACTAGTTTTTTACTTTTCCAACAGAACCCTGAATTGAGTGTTCTAATTGAAACATATGTGTTGGTTTTAAATCGGGTTCTGTTTTGTGCGAAACATATAAAACGGCTGAGTTACTTTCTTTAGCAATTTTTTGAACTAATTTTATAAATAGCAATGCGCCCTTATCGTCTAAACCAACAGTAGGTTCATCTAAAAGAATTAACGGCGGATGTTTAATCATTGCTCTGCAAATTAAAATTAAGCGCTTATCCGTTTCAGAAAGTTCATAATAATTAATGTGCTTAAGTGTATTTAGCCCAATTAATTCTAGCCATTGTTTTGCTAAATTTACTTCTAAATCTGTTGGAATTTGATATAAACCAATACTGTCTTTCAACCCCGAAATTACCATATTTAAGGCACTATGTTGTCCGTTAAATAAGTGCATCATACTAGGTGTAAAATAACCAATATGGCGTTTTATATCCCAAACGGTTTCGCCAGAGCCTCGTTTATTTCCAAATAGATAGACATCTTGTCCGTAGGCTTTAGGATTGTCTCCAATCATCATGGTAACAAGAGTCGATTTTCCTGTACCATTAGCACCTTTTAATTCCCAAAATTCACCTTGATTAATCGCCCAACAGATATCTTTTAAAATTAATTTGTCGTTATAGGTTACATTAACTTTCTTTAATTCAATTAATGTTTTTGGTAAATGATAAGTAGGTTTAGATATAGGTTTAGGTAGCGGATGTTTAAAGTCGATATCACGTGTGATTTGTTCTTGATTTAAATATTCTAAGAGATTTTGAATAAAAAAAGTGTCAGAATCAGGTCTTAAAATGTATTGAATACAATGTAAAATATCATCTTTTCTACTAAAAAACTGAATAACGGGAATGTCTTGAGATAGTGATAGTAAACGCGATTTTAAGTCGGCAACATTTTTAACATCTAAAGAGTCGAATGGATTTACAATAACTAAAAACTGGGGCTTACTTTTTAAAAGGTAATCAAATAAAGCTTTTTTACGCTCTCCGCTAGAAAGTGTTAATAGCTTTCGTTTAGAGTCTTGTGTTAGTGTGAAATTGTCGTGTAATAATTCGTCTTTTATAAACTCATCTAAAGTAGAATTTGATAAAAATGTGCCTTGTTTGTTTTTAAATTCTGATAGAATTGGATTGTTAGATGTGGTAATGTGTTTAATGTAATCTTCTGTAGCAGGTTGTTTTGTAATTTGTATACAAATATGTTTTGGCTCCATTTTAATCTAGAATTTGAGTTTCGAAACCATCAATACTTTCTGTATTTTTATCTGTCCAATATTGTTTAATTCCATCTTCTCCTTTTTGTATTGCCCATTCGTTTAAAGTAGGACGTTCTTCTTTAAAATCCATAAACGGTACACCAAATCCGCATGAGGTTTGGACTAAATCTACATCCATTTCAATTATCTGTCTAGAACCAACTGCATCAGGAAAATGTGTGCTATAAGTATGGAAAGCTTCATCTCGAGGGTGAAAAATAGTTGCATTTCCGTATAATCTAAGAATTAAAGGTTTGCCTTCAAAAGCACAAAACATAATGGTCATTCTTGTGTTCTGAAGTAAATGTGCAGCAGTTTCGTTTCCACTTCCAGTTAAATTCAGCCAAATAATTTTGTTTTTATTAATCACTCTAAAACTATCGGTGCCCTTAGGAGATACGTTTACACGACCTTCAGAAGCTGCTGTACCTACAAAAAACAGGTGTTGTTTCTTTATGAATTCCATTATATGTGGTGCTATGTAATCTATCTTCTTTCCCATGACATTGATTTTAGTTTTGAAAGGTATAAAAATAAAAAATCTACTTCCTAACCAACATGATGGAAGTTAAAAAGTAGATTTTTATAAAAGTTTTTTTATTTAGTCTGCTTTTTCTGGAGAGATATATTTGTAAACAACACCAGCTATAATAGCACCAACAATTGGAGCTACCCAGAATAACCATAATTGGCCCAATGCCCAGTCGCCAACAAATAGCGCTTGACTAGTACTTCTCGCAGGGTTAACAGAGGTGTTTGTAACTGGAATACTAATTAAATGGATTAGCGTTAAACCTAAACCAATTGCTAATCCGCCAAAACCTTTGGGTGCTTTAGAGTGTGTTGCGCCAAGGATAATTATTAAAAACATAAATGTCATAACAATTTCTGTAACTAAGGCAGACATCATATTGTACCCATCAGGGGAATGTTCGCCATATCCATTTGCTGCAAATCCGCCTAATTCAAATCCTGCTTTTCCTGAGGCAATGCTATATAATATTCCTGCACCCAAAATTCCTCCTAAAACTTGAGCAATAATATAAGGTACAACGTCTTTCTTATCGAAACGTCCACCTACCGTAAGGCCAATTGTAACCGCTGGGTTTAAATGACAACCAGAAATATGTCCAATAGCATATGCCATGGTTAATACAGTAAGTCCAAAAGCCATAGCGACTCCTACAAATCCAATTCCTAATTCTGGGTATCCGGCTGCTAATACAGCACTACCACACCCGCCTAATACAAGCCACATGGTGCCTATAAATTCAGCTACTAATTTTTTCATAATGTTGGTTGGTTTAAAAGATTAATTATAAGGTTGATCGCACTCTAATTATAATTTAATGTGCTTATCAGTATCAACGCTATAAATATGCGAAATCTTTAGAAACTTTTTATGAAAAATATAGCAATAAAATTTTTGTATGGTTTTATGATTTATCGTGCTCTACCCAAATTAAATCGTCTGTATTGTAGCCAATCTCTTTAGCTTTTTTTAAAAAATCTTGTTTTATGCTTTCAGGTATAAATGTTTCTCGAGATAGAATCCATAAATAATCTAGATTCTTACCTGCAACAAGTGCATATTTGTAGTTGTCTTCCAGTGCAATAACATTATATCCAGAATAGAAAGGGCCAAAAAAAGACACCTTTAGCTTGGCTATAGAATCGCTATCTACAAATTTAGCTTTTCCTTCTGCTTCTTGCCATTTATCTTTTTTGTAGTTATAACCTTTATTTTCCACTTTAATAGTTTGATTTGAATTGATGGAATAATTTGCGGTAGTATTATTAAGGTCTTTTTCAAATTTGAAATCGAGTCGTGCTATTTCATACCATTTTCCTAAATATTTTTCTTTATTAAAGGGTGTAACGGCTTCAGCTTTTTCTGGAATAGTAGCACAAGATGTAAATATAGCTCCTGTTATTACTATAAGAAGTGTTGGAATCACGAATTTTAAATAATGCATGTTATAATTTGTTAAGGTTAAGTGCTAATTAAGGTACGCACATCTATATTGTAATACAATTTTATCATAATAATACTAATTTTAGTATCTGTATTACATGTGTTTCTAACTTAAAAGCATTTAGGTTTATCAAAAAAATAGATAATTATTGTTCGCTTGTGGTAGTTGAAGACCTAGTCTTTCTAATCAAATATTTGACTATAAAAAGTTATAATCAAGTTAGCATAAAATCATTAAAGCTGAACAATGTTAACATTGTTCAGCTTTAATGATTTTTTTTAATCCTTTAAGTGTTTATACTGTTTTAGGACTAGAAAATATGTGTTTTTTTGTTTTAGAATCTGTATAGTAATTCTAAACTATGAATAAAATTGTTGTTAGCATACACTTTGTCTGGATCGAAAGCAAACTTTCCTAAAGTTTGAAGTCTAAGTCCCCATACAGGTGTAAACCAGAATCTTAAACCTAAAGTAACGTTTCCAGAAACATTAGATTCGTCTGCAACTTTAAAATAACCTAAACCTAAACCTGCGTAAGCATCAATGTTTTCATTTTCAGCAATGTACTCGTCAAAATAAAATTTACCATTAACATCAAAAGAAGTATAGTTACCACCTTCAATCCATCCGCTTCCGCCATGAGCAAAATCTTCATAAACTTCATCAATTTTATTAAAACTTAACATAGGACTAATAGACCAGTGTTCGTCAAACTTATATTCTACTCCTAAAGTAATTGGTCGACTAAAACTCCAACGTTCTGAACCTTTAAGAGGATCTTGATAGGCACTATCATCAAGTAAGTTGATACCAAAGCTGGCAACCCATGATTCACGTCCTCTATATTGACTGTAAGTCAATGTAGTAAACAGAAGGAAAAAAAGTATAATTGTAGTCTTTTTCATATTAAAAATTTTTGTTAAAAATAATGTTTAAAAATTTATTATTGTTAGTTAAAATGATTTTTTTAGAAGATAATTTTATTTTTTAATTTAATGACAATTAAACAATTAAAGGACTAACATAATCAAAATTAATTGCTCGATATACTAGTAAAAGTTTAATAAATTATTAAGAATTAATACTTCTCTTTATATCGGATATTGTTTTTAGTTGATTAGTGCTCTTGAATACATAACTTCCTGCAACTAAAACATCTGCTCCACAATCAATTAATGCTTTTGCATTCTTATCTGTAACGCCTCCGTCAATTTCAATACGAGTAGATGCACCTTTTTTGTTAATTAATTCTTTTAATTTCTTGACTTTATTATAGGTGTTTTCTATAAAACTCTGACCACCAAAACCAGGGTTAACACTCATAATTAAAACCACATCGATATCATTAATAATATCTTCAAGTACGTTAACATTAGTGTGTGGGTTTAATGCAACTCCCGCTTTCATACCTTCGGCTTTTATAGCTTGAAGTGTTCTATGTAAATGAGTACATGCTTCATAATGCACGGTAAGTATATCACTTCCAATTTCTGCGAACGTCTTAATGTATCTGTCAGGGTCTACAATCATTAAATGTACATCTATAGTTTTAGTAGCATGTTTAGTAATTGCTTCCAAAACAGGCATCCCATAAGATATGTTAGGAACAAAAACGCCATCCATGATATCGATATGGAACCAATCGGCTTCGCTATTATTAACCATTTCAACATCTCGCTGCAGGTTACCAAAATCGGCAGCCAAAATAGATGGTGCTATTAATTTAGAACTCATTTAATTATAATTTTCGGCAAATGTAATATAAAAAAATGAACCCTCGGTAATCAGCCGAAGGTTCTTTCATCAATCAAAAAACGAACAGTTAACTTTCGCACTAATAGTGCTTAAACTGTTTGTTATTGTCTTTAGGTTTATCCTAAATATGTTTTTAATATTTTGCTACGTGAGGTATGTTTCAACCTACGAATAGCTTTTTCTTTTATTTGTCTAACACGTTCACGAGTTAAATCGAATGTTTCTCCTATTTCTTCTAAAGTCATTGGATGTTGATTTCCTAGACCGAAATATAAACGAATAACGTCTGCTTCTCGAGGTGTTAATGTTTCTAGTGCACGCTCAATTTCTGTACGTAACGATTCGTGTAATAACTCACGATCTGGATTTGGAGATTCTCCACTATTTAATACGTCGTATAAGTTAGAATCTTCTCCCTCTACAAGTGGAGCATCCATACTAACGTGGCGACCAGAATTTTTCATAGACTCCTTAACATCGTTAATCGTCATGTCTAATTCTTTGGCTATTTCTTCTGGACTTGGCGGACGTTCATGAGCTTGTTCTAAAAATGCAAAAGTCTTATTGATTTTGTTTATAGAACCAATTTTATTTAATGGTAAACGTACAATTCTAGATTGCTCTGCTAATGCTTGTAATATAGATTGACGAATCCACCATACGGCATACGAAATGAATTTAAAACCACGTGTTTCATCAAAACGTTGTGCTGCTTTAATAAGTCCTAAGTTACCCTCGTTAATTAAGTCGGGTAAAGTTAAACCTTGATTTTGATATTGCTTTGCTACCGAAACCACAAAACGTAAATTAGCTTTTGTTAATTTTTCTAAAGCGATTTGATCACCAGCCTTAATACGTTGCGCTAATTCTACTTCTTCGTCTGCGGTAATTAAGTCAACTTTTCCAATTTCTTGAAGATATTTATCTAGCGAAGCTGTTTCTCTGTTTGTAACCTGCTTCGTAATTTTAAGTTGTCTCATTGTAAAGTTCTCCTGTAAATTAAGTGAATACTCCTTTGTATGTAGTTATACGTAAGCTTGATTAAAAATGTTACAAAAGATTTGATATTTTTTAAATTTTAATTGTCTTTTTAAGATTTAGATTAATGTCTTCCAACATATCATTTGTAAATTTAAAGTGACCACGTGTTGTAATTAATTTAAAACGATATGATTTTAAATTACTTAAGGTGTTTAGAAATAACCACTTTGATTTTAATAAATTAGGTTTTGAAGATTTTAAACCAATATCGAAAATATGTTTTCGGCCTTCCTTTTCTGCAACGATGTCTGGTGTAACATTTAATTCACTCCCTTTTTTGAGATAAGATTTTGGCGTTTCATAGCCTTCTATATCTGCTTTAATGTTTTCAAATCCGTGTTGTTGTAAATATGTAATCGATTGATTTAAAAAATCTGAGTATTTTAGTTTGTCATTATATATCATAGCTAATAATATAACTCTTTTTGATGTAAAAATCAAATATTCAGGTTTTTAAGTTTTTGTGAATAAAAAAAAGCCAATTTTGAAAATACAAAATTGGCTTTTAAATATAGTTAAAAGATTACTTAATCTCTTTTTTCTCTAGGTTTTCTATCATCACGTTTGTTGTCGCGATTTCTATTATCTCTAGGTTTTCTATCATCACGATCGCGTGGTGGTCTTGCTACATAACCTTCTGGTTTTGGCAAAATAGCTTTTCGAGATACTTTTTCTTTACGTGTTTTAGGGTCTGTTCCGAAATATTTAACATCGAATACATCTCCCATATTAACAACGTCAGAAACATTTTCAGTACGTTCCCAAGCTAACTCACTTACGTGTAATAAGACTTCGTTTCCTGGCGCTTCCATATATTCTACAACAGCTCCAAAATCTAACATCTTAATAACTTTTACTTCGTAAACGCTACCAACTTGAGGTTTAAATAATATAGAATCGATTTTAGCTTGTACAGCTGCAATTCCTTCATTACCTACACCTAAAATTTCAACAATACCTTCTTCAGTTACAGGGTCTTCGTTTATTACGATAGTTGTTCCTGTTTCTTTTTGCATTTCTTGAATTACTTTTCCTCCTGGTCCAATTAATGCACCAATAAATTCGTTAGGAATTCTTCTAGTAATCATTTTAGGAGAATGTTCTTTTACATCTGTATTAGGTTCAGAAATCGTATCTGTAATTAATCCTAAGATATGTAAACGACCATCACGAGCTTGTTTTAAAGCATTTACAAGAATTTCGTAAGATAATCCTTTTACTTTAATATCCATTTGGCAAGCAGTAATACCATCTGCAGTTCCTGTTACTTTAAAGTCCATGTCACCTAAGTGATCTTCGTCTCCTAAAATGTCAGATAATACAGCGTATTTTCCAGATTCTACATCTGTAATTAATCCCATAGCAATACCAGAAACAGGTTTCTTTAATTGCACACCAGCATCCATTAACGCCATTGTTCCTGCACAAACAGTTGCCATAGAAGACGAACCGTTAGATTCAAGAATTTCTGACACTACACGTACTGTGTAAGGACAGTCTGCAGGGACCATATTTTTTAAAGCACGTTGTGCTAAGTTTCCGTGTCCAACTTCACGACGAGACGTTCCTCTTAACGGACGCGCTTCACCAGTAGAAAAAGGAGGGAAGTTGTAATGTAAATAGAAACGCTCTTCACCTTCAAAAGATGGCATATCTACTTGGTTAGCCTCTCTAGATGTACCTAAAGTAACTGTTGCTAATGCTTGAGTTTCCCCACGTGTAAATATTGAAGAACCGTGTGTAGAAGGTAAATAGTCTACTTCACACCAAATTGGTCTAATTTCGTCAGTCTTACGACCATCTAGACGTAAACCTTCATTTAGAGTTAAATCTCTAATTGCAGCTTTTTCAGCTTTATAGAAATATTTAGATACTAAGTCACCAAAGTCTTCTAATTCTTCTTCAGTAAAAGATGCTTTTACTTCAGCTTTAATTTCTTCGAAAGCAGCACTTCTTTCATGTTTTGCAGATGCTTTTTTAGCAACGGCATACACTTTATCGTAAGTTAATTCTTTAACTTTTTGCTCTACAGCTTCGTCTTCTCTTTCTCCTTCGTACTCACGTGTTTCTTTCTTACCAAAAGCTTCTGCTAATTTTACTTGAGCAGCACATTGTACTTTAATAGCTTCGTGAGCAAATTTAATTGCTTCAGCCATTTCTTCTTCAGAAATTTCTAACATTTCACCTTCAACCATCATTACAGAATCAGCAGATGCTCCAATCATCATATCGATGTCAGATTCTTCTAATTGTGCTCTTGTTGGGTTGATGATGAATTCACCATTAATACGACCAACTCTAGCTTCAGAGATTGGTGTTTCGAATGGTACATCAGATAATTGTATAGCTGCAGATGCGGCTAATCCAGCCATTGCATCTGGCATAACTTCAGGGTCATGAGACATTAACTGAATCATAACTTGAGTTTCTGCGTGGTAATCTTTTGGGAATAATGGACGTAAAACACGGTCTACAAGACGCATAGTTAATACTTCACCGTCGCTTGGTCTTGCTTCTCTTTTAAAGAAACCACCAGGATAACGACCTGCTGCTGCAAATTTTTCTCTGTAGTCTACCGTTAATGGTAAAAAGTCTACATCACTTTGTTTGTAATTTGAAACTAATGTACATAATAACATACATTTTCCAGATGTTACTACAACCGATCCATGAGCTTGTTTCGCTAATTTTCCGGTTTCGATGGAAATTTCTCTCCCATCACCAAGGTCTATAACCTCTTTAAAAACTTTTGGAATCATAAATTTTTTTATTCTAATTAAACAATGGTCGTTGTGTTGTAGTTGTTGTGTGGTGACCAATGAAAAACTAAGTAATAGCTTTTTATATATCTCTTACGAGGGGTAATAACTAAAAAAAAGAGGCATAAAGCCTCTCTTTTATTATTTTCTTAATCCTAATTCTTTAACAATAGCACGATATCTTAAGACATCTTTCTTAGTTAAGTAGTCAAGTAATGATCTACGCTTACCTACTAATTTTACTAATGAACGCTCAGTATTATAATCTTTACGATTCTTTTTTAAGTGTTCTGTTAAGTGATTAATTCTGTGCGTGAATAACGCAATTTGTCCTTCTGCAGTACCAGTATCGTTTTTTCCTTTACCGTGCTTTGCGAAAAGCTCTTCTTTAGACTCTTTTGTTAAATACATTCCAATATTTATTTAAATGATTTTTATGTACATGGAAGCTTTTCTTCCAAGCGGCAAATATAGTAATATTATATCATTTAAATATTATATTGACAATCTTTTATAAAGAGGATAAAAAAAAGAGACGATTACGTCTCTTTTTGTATTTAAGCCCTTACAGGTTGATTTGTAATTAAATCGAGATATAGGTTAACTCTGTTTTTTAAATCTTTACGGTGTGTAATGAAGTCTAGGAAGCCATGTTCTAATAAGAATTCTGCCGTTTGGAAACCTTCAGGAAGTTCTTTTCCTGTCGTGTCTCTTACAATTCTAGGGCCTGCAAAACCTATTAAAGCTCCTGGTTCACTAATGTTAATATCGCCTAACATTGCAAAAGAGGCTGTTGTGCCTCCTGTAGTTGGGTCTGTACAAAGTGAAATGTAAGGAATTCCTGCATCTGCTAATTGTGCTAGTTTAACCGAAGTTTTAGCTAATTGCATTAAAGATAGTGCAGCTTCCATCATACGAGCTCCTCCAGATTTAGAGATAATCATGAGTGGAATATTGTTTTTTATAGAATAGTTTGCAGCACGTGCAATTTTTTCTCCAACAACACTTCCCATTGAACCTCCGATAAAGCTAAAGTCCATACAGGCTATAACGATGTCTTTCCCTTTAGACTTACCAACTGCTGTTCTTACAGCATCTTTAAGTCTGGTTTTATCTTGAGCAGCTTTTAAACGGTCTGGATACTTTTTAGTGTCTTCAAATTTTAGTGGATCTTTAGAAGTAAGATCAGCATCTAATTCTTTAAACGTATTGTCGTCGAATAATATTTCGAAGTATTCTTTACTTCCTATTCTAACGTGATATCCATCTTCAGGACTCACGTAAAAATTTTCTTCTAATTCATCGGTATCTACTATTTTTCCAGTTGGAGATTTATACCAAAGGCCTTTAGGGGTGTCCTTCTTCTCGTTGGTGGTGGTAGTAATACCTTTTGTTTTTCTTTTAAACCAAGACATATTGATTTCTATTTTTTATTCTGAGGCACTAAATGTACTTCAAAATTTTTTCGTTTAGCGTTTTCCTAACAGACATAAAAAAATAAGTTTCTTTATGTCTGTTAGACTGAATGTTATGTAAATATAGCAGAAATTTAGAGAGTAATAATAATTAAGCATCTCCGTTTTTTACTAAACTATATTCTTGCCAAAATTAAAATTTTGTTTTTAATAACAGCAAAACGCCACGATTTTTTTATAATGTGTTTACATTATTTAAATCTTCAAATGCCTTTTTTAAGCGTGCTACAAAGGTTTCTTCACCTTTTCTTAGCCAAACTCTAGGGTCGTAATATTTTTTATTTGGAGAATCTGCACCATCTGGATTTCCTATTTGTGCTTGTAAATAGGCTTCGTTTTGTTTCATATAATCACGAATACCTGTCATAAATGCATATTGCATGTCTGTATCGATATTCATTTTAATTACACCGTAGCTAATTCCTTCTCTAATTTCTTCTACAGTTGAACCTGATCCACCATGGAAAACGAAATCGATATGATTATGTCCTACACCATATTTCTTAGAGATATATTCTTGAGAATTTTTTAAAATTTTTGGAGTCAGTTTTACGTTACCTGGCTTGTAAACCCCGTGTACATTTCCAAATGCTGCTGCAATTGTAAATTGATCACTTATTTTACTTAACTCTTCGTAAGCGTAAGCTACTTCTTCTGGTTGAGTGTATAATTTAGAATCGTCTACATCTGTATTATCTACACCATCTTCTTCTCCACCAGTAATACCTAATTCAATTTCTAAAGTCATACCCATTTTGCTCATACGCTCTAGGTAAGATTTACAAATCTCCATGTTTTCTTCTAAAGACTCTTCAGAAAGATCAATCATGTGAGAACTGAATAATGGTTTTCCTGTTTCAGCAAAATGTTTTTCACTAGCATCTAACATACCGTCTATCCAAGGTAATAATTTTTTAGCACAATGGTCTGTGTGTAATATAACTGGTACGCCATAGGCTACAGATAATTCATGAACGTGTTTTGCACCTGCCACAGCACCTGCTACTGCTGCTTTTTGGTTTTCGTTACTTAATCCTTTACCAGCATTAAAAACGGCACCTCCGTTAGAAAATTGAATAATTACAGGAGCGTTTAGAGCTGCTGCAGTTTCTAGAACACCATTAATAGTATCAGATCCAATTACATTTACAGCTGGAAGAGCGAATCCCTTTTCTTTAGCAAGTTTAAAAATTTCTTGTACTTCTTTCCCGGTAGCAACTCCAGGTTTAATATTGTGTCCCATAGTTATTTTTTATTTATTGTGAATGTTGATTATTACCAAATGTAATACTTTTAAGTGTTTTTTTTAAGTTTTTAGGGGCTTAACTAACCCAAAATCTGCGCAAACGATGTATTTTTTTAATTTAAAATGTATTTAGAACGGATAGTTAATTCCGACATTATAAACGGCATTTCCAAAATTATAATCTTTAAACCATCTTTCGCCTTCAGAATAAGAAGGGTCGTAGGTTTTAAATCCGATATCAAATCTAAAAACTAAAAAACTAAAATCGTAACGTAGCCCAAATCCTGTTCCTATAGCCGTGTCTTTAAGTGAGCTAAAATTATCGAAAGTTGCAAATTCATCATCTACATTATCGAAAACGTTCCAAATGTTACCAACATCTACAAAAAGGGCCCCGTATAAATCTTCGAAAACATTAAAACGATGTTCCATATTTAGTGCTAATTTAAGGTTAGCTTCGTTAAAATCGTCATTACTTTGTGAGCTTCCTGGTCCTAAATCGTAAGCGGTCCAAGCACGATTGTCGTTAGCACCACCGGCAAAGAAACTTTTTGCAAACGGGATATTGTTTGAATTTCCATAAGGTATTGCGATTCCGAAAAAAGCGCGAATAGCAAATATGTTTTGGTGTCCTAAATCCCAGTGTTTTGTGTAATCGAACTCCGTCTTTATAAATTGTGAATAGGCTACATTAAATAATTCGTATTGATTGTCTTCGTTTTTTTGGCTATTAGAAAGTTTAGACCCTAGAGCGAGTAGGTTACCAGCAGATTCTAACTTAAATCTGAAAATGAAAAAATCTTCATCGGATGGGTTTCTACGACTGTCCTTAATAAAGGAATATGCACTAGATACAATTAGGTTATTTTCTGTTAAACGAATCATACGTTCATCGATATTGTTAACCGTTTGTATATCGTCATCAGAAATGCCATTTGGCGGATTATCGCTTAAAACTTCGTCTATAAATTCATTAGTACCATCTGGAATAGATAAATCTTCATCGCTAGGAATATAATCTATGTCATGGGCTATATCATCAAGAGTATCATAAGATGTGCTATACACATTAAAATAGTTGTCCGGATTAAGGTTTCTAACGTATTGCGCGTTAAATAAATCTAGTGCTTGAGTTATTCCTCGTTTGGGTCTCCAATTGTAATTTAAAGAACCTGTAAATGAACGTTTGTCTAGTCCTACATTGGTCTGACTTGCTATAGATAGTCCTATTCGGGTGGTAGGCGACATTGTTTTAGGGATTAAACTGTCGGTATTTATAGGGAAAAATATTCTTGGTATTGTGAGTTTTAAATCAGCTCCTAATTCATTAATATCGAAAAATTTATCTTTATCATCCGCAGCATCATCTGATGCGCCAATAGTAGCAAATCCTGATAATTCTAAAGTCTCAGCACCTTTAAAAATATTTCTAGCTAATAAACTTGACGATACTGTAAAACCTATAATTTGAATGTTACTCTGCGAAACTTCTAAGCTATAGTCTAAATTAAATTTCTTAAGTGGCGTTAAAAAAATATTTGCCGTAAGTGTGGTATCTGGATTCTCTATATAATTAATATCTGGATACCTAAATGTCTTTAATTCACTCAAGTGTTTATAGGTACGTGTACGATCTATATCTCTAAATATATTTCCAGGGCTAATAAAAATGGCATCGGTAAGTGCTTTTGGTTTATAAGCAATTTTGTCTTGAACGCTATATAAGTTGTAACCGTTATATTTTATAGTATCCTTAATGGAGTACTCTCTGCTTTCATGAGAATTATCGGTGTAAATATTTACATCTTTAATTTTATAAACTTTAAAAGGGCCATTTTGTATAGAATCGGCATTACGACTACTGCTATAGTTTTTAATTTGAACTTCAACATTCATTTTTTTATTAGTCTCAACAGTGTCAACTTGAAAAATAACATAGTCTTGACTAAACTGATAAATACCATTATTTCTTAGGTTTGAAGTGATTCTATCTCGCTCCGATTTAAAATTATCTGTAGTATAGCGTTCTCCTTTTTTTATAAAAGAACGTCTTTTGTTCTGATTGTAAATCGAGTCGACAACGGGAGACATTATCTTGGTAGAAATACTGTCGATTTTATATGGTGTTCCTCGGTTTACATGATATGCAATTTCAACCTTTTGTTTTGGTTTTAGTATGGTGTCGTAGCTTGCGCTGACATCAAACCAACCATTATTGATATAATAATCTTCTAAACGCTTAACAGATTTTATAGCGCGAGGTTCGTTAATTATAGAAGGTGCTTCACCAGTTGTTTTAAGCCAAGCATTTAGACTTTTTCTAGAATTAATATATTGGGATAACTGTTTTTTAGATAAAAAACGTTCTAAACGTTCGCGATGTTTTGCTGTTTTGTTTAAATGCGTATCGATTATAGAATCGATGTTTGGACGTGCTAAATTATAAATGTATAATCGTATAGGAAGACCTAACATGGTCTTGTTTGGCTCCTGATATAATAAATTATCTATTTGTTCTGAAGTATTACGAACGCTATCTACGTAAATCGTGTTTTTTACTAACAGACGCTCTCCTTCGCTAACGTTTTTAATAGAATTACATGCCGTAATTAAACCTGTTATTAAAATAAATAATACTATTTTTGAGAACCTTTGTTTCAAGTATATTTTAGAAATTAAAAACGTTTAAAAGACTTGTTTTATGTTTGCAATCTAATTTAAGAGCACGTAAAAAAGTTGCTTACAAAATCAAAAATACATTATTTGAATGTTATCAAAAAATCAAATAAAATTAATTAATAAATTAAAACTTAAAAAGCATAGAGTAGAGTCCAATTTGTTTGTGGCTGAGGGGATTAAGACAATTAAAGAATTGTTGCAATCCGACTTAAAACTACAACATGTATACGCTACCGAACCTTTTAATCTGGAATCGACTAAAGAAACGCTTATTTCTGAAACCGATTTAAAACGGGTTAGCTTTTTAACGACACCAAATCAAGCGCTTGCTGTTTTCGAAATTCCGAAATCAAAACCTATAGACCTTTCTCAACTTTGCGTAGCATTAGACGATGTTCGTGATCCCGGAAATTTAGGTACAATTATTCGATTATGCGATTGGTTTGGTATACATAATTTAATATGTAATAAAGGCACGGTAGATTGTTTTAACCCAAAAGTTGTTCAGGCTACAATGGGGTCTATTACGCGAGTAAATATTAACTATCTAGATCTAGAATCGTTTTTAAAGGAAATAGATGTTCCTATTTATGGCGCATTTATGGAAGGAGAAAATGTTTATACACACAAAAATCTTTCGGAAACGGGGGTACTAGTAATGGGCAATGAAGCAAATGGAGTGTCTAAAACTATTGAAGCATTAATTACTGAAAAAATTGCTATTCCACGATTCGGTGAGCTAAAAGAAACGGAAAGTTTAAACGTAGCTACTGCAACATCTATTTTGTTAAGTGAGTTTAAACGCCGGTCTATTGAAATGTAAAGTTTACAAAAATACCTTGCGTTTTCATACTAGATATATTGCCAGTCCAGGGACTATCAGGATCATAGTCACGAACTAACTCATCGTTCATAGCGAATACTCCTCGAATAGATGGTGTGAATTTAAAGTATGGTAAATAGAAATCTATACCAGCACCTATTTCGTAATAATAGGTGTGTTTTGTCATTCTGAATTGCCCCGAATGGTTGTCTTCTAAATTGTCTTCGTTACTATTTAAGTTTAAAGACATAGATAGACCTCCAACAATAAAAGGCTTAAAGTTGTTTATACGTTTTGCTGAAAATTTTAATAAAAGAGGTAGATGGATATATGTCGATTTTACTTCTCTATCTAGTATGCCGTTTGGATCTTCATCAAAGTCGTAAGTATCATAAGTGAAATTGTTTCCATTTGTACCTGTGGTTTCATAACCTTGAAAGTGATACTTATTATAACGTAAATTTCTAGTGGTAATGTAAAGACCTGGTTCGAAACGTAAATCGAAATAATCATTAATCCTCATGTTTCCGAGTAATCCTACACTAAAACCTATGCTTTTTTCTATTTGAATATCGGTGACATCTCTACCGTTTTCATCATTTATTTCTTCATTATATTCAAAATCAAATCCGTAATTATTAAAACCTAGAAAATAGCCGTAACTAAATCTATCTTTATCGAAATTCTCATTATTCAAAATACGTTCACGACTAAATAATTGGGCGAAACTTGATTGAGAAATCAGAATAAAAAATACAATTACAACTAGTTTTTTCATATTACTGTTTAGATGATGTGTAAATGGTAGCGACTCCAAATGTTTGTGGGAAATCTTTAACATTAATAAACCCCGTTTTTCTTAAAATATTGTTCAGTGCTTCACCATGAGGAAAAACTGCTGCAGAATCACTTAAATATTTATAGGCACTTTTGTCTTTAGAAAACAGTTTTCCAATAGCGGGCATAATGTTATTGGTATATAACTTATAGCCTTGTTTAAAAGGTGTTTTTACAGGAACCGAAGTTTCCAAAATCACAAAAATCCCGTTTGGTTTTAATACGCGCAAAATTTCAGCCAAACCTTTTTCTAAAGTTTCAAAATTTCTAACACCAAAAGCCACTGTAATCGCATCGAAAGCATTATCGGGAAACGGCATGTTTTCAGAATCACCTAAAATCATTTCAATGGTACCTTCTAAATTCTTAGCTTTTATTTTTTGTTTCCCTACATCAAGCATTCCTGGACTTATGTCTAGCCCTACAATTTTTTCAGCATTAGTTTTAGCTAAATTTATAGCCAAATCTCCTGTTCCTGTTGCAATGTCTAGAATAGAATTCGGGTTGGTACTCTTAACAAGCTCAACCACTTTTTCACGCCATTTAATATCTATACCAAAAGAAATTACACGGTTTAAATCGTCGTAAGTGCCTGAGATATTGTCAAACATTTTAGTGACTTGCTCCTTCTTACCAAGGTCGCTGTCTTTATATGGATTTACTTTTGTCAAATCAAAAATTTTCAGCAAATATAAGTTATTCACTATGCATTAGGAAACTTGAAAACAAATAATTATATTAATTGTAAAAGCATACAAGAATTATAAATTCTAGTATCTTTGTTTTACTTTTTAGGACATACCACACATGAAAATTATCATTGCAGGCGCTGGTGAAGTTGGGTTTCATTTAGCTAAACTTTTATCTTACGAAGCTCAAGAAATTACTTTAATAGATGTAAATAAGGATAGTTTAACAAAAGCCGATACACATTTAGATATTAAAGTTATTAAAGGAGATTCTACTTCTATCTCTATTTTAAAGGATGCTAGAGTCGCAGAAAGTGACCTTGTTATTGCTGTTACATCTTCCGAAACGACTAACATTACCGTTTGTGTTTTAGCAAAACAATTAGGTGCTAAAAAAACGATAGCTAGAATTTCTAATACCGAATTTATTAATCATAAAGAAGAAGTTGGTTTTACTAAATTCGGAATTGATGAGCTAATTTCTCCTGAAGCATTAGCAGCATCAGAAATTAAATTGCTTTTAGACCAGTCTGCTTTTAATGATAGTTACGAGTTTGAAGGTGGTGCGCTAACCATGCTAGGCTTAAACTTATCTAGTAGAATGACTTTTGTTGGTAAAACAGTAAAAGAAGCTGCCCAGATTTTTCCAGAAATACATTTTGTACCTATTGCAATTCAACGTTTTGGAACCCAGTATACTATTATCCCTAGAGGAGATACGGTTTTTAAACAAGGAGACAATGTGGTGTTTATTACTTCGGAAGGCGGAGCAGAAGAACTTTGTAAATTATCTGGAAGAACACATACAGAAGTTAAAAATGTAATGATTTTAGGCGGAAGTAAAATTGGATTTAAAGCCGCTCGCGATTTAAGCAACTCTTCTACACGTGTTAAACTGATTGAAAAAGATAAAGAACGTGCTTTTGATGTTGCAGACGAATTACCAAAAGTATTAGTAATTAACGGTGATGGAAGAAATGTAGATTTACTTGAAGAAGAAAATCTTAGCGATATGGATGCGTTTATTGCGGTAACAGGTAATTCTGAAACCAATATTATGTCGTGTTTGGTTGCGAAATCTAAAGGTGTTAGAAAAACGATTGCCTTAGTGGAAAACATGGATTATTTCGAATTGTCGCAATCTATAGGTATCGATACGCTTATCAATAAAAAACTATTGGCTGCCAATAATATTTTTAGATATATAAGAAAAGGTGATGTTGTAGCTATGACAAAGCTAAACAATATGCACGCCGAATTATTGGAGTTTAAGGTAAAGTCGAAATCGTTAATTTGTAATAAAATAATTAAAGATATAGATTTTCCACGATCTGCAATTATTGGAGGAATTATTAGAGATGGAAATGGTATTATTGCTCTTGGAGATTTTAGAATTACCGAAGGAGACCGTGTAGTGGTTTGCTGTTTACCACAATCTATAAAACAAGTAGAAAAACTTTTCCGATAAGATATGAAGCTTAATTATAAAATTATTTTTCATTTTTTAGGCGTACTTCTATTATTTAATGGTGGATTTATGCTGTTATCTTCATTGGTTAGTTTGCTGTATGATGATGGTGTGACTATTAAATTATTCATGGCTGGAATGATTCCAATAATGATTGGAGCTGTTGTTATGTTAGCAACAAAAGATCATACAAAAGAAATGAATAAACGTGAAGGTTATGTTGTAGTAACCTTTGGGTGGCTAGTTATGACCTTGTCTGGAACGTTGCCTTATATTTTAACGCAAAGTATTCCTAATTTTACCGATGCTTTCTTTGAAACCATGTCAGGCTTTACTACCACAGGGTCATCAATTATACATGATATTGAAATTATTCCACATGGTGTTTTATTTTGGAGAAGTTTAACGCACTGGATAGGAGGTATGGGAATTATTGTGCTAGCAGTTGCCATTTTACCTTTATTGGGAATAGGAGGTATGCAGCTTTTTGCTGCTGAAGCCCCTGGCCCAAGTGGCGATAAATTACACCCTAGAATTACAGATACCGCAAAACGACTTTGGTTAATTTATTTTGGATATACACTAGCTGAAACCTTATTATTATGGTTGGCTGGAATGACCTTTTTTGATGCTATAAATCATGCTATGGCAACCTTATCTACAGGAGGTTTTTCAACTAAAAATGCAAGTGTTGCTTATTGGAATCATCAGCCAATTATTCAATACATTATTATTTTCTTTATGTTTCTAGCAGGGGCAAATTTTGTATTAAGTTACTTTGCTTTTAAAGGAAAAATACAGAAAATATTTAAAGATGAAGAATTTAAACTGTACAGTTGGTTCATTGCTATTTTTACGGCGATTGTTGCCTTAATTATTTATTTTAGAGCCGATTTAAGTATGTCAACCATAACACATCCAATGGTTTGGGGACAGGCAGAAAGCGCCTTCAGGCATGGTTTGTTTCAAGTGTTATCTATAATTACAACTACTGGGTTCGTTTCTGCCGATTATACATTATGGACACATTTTTTAGTTGTGTTTTTCTTCGGATTGATGTTCTTAGGTGGATCTGCAGGAAGTACTGCAGGAGGTGTAAAGGTAGTACGTCATTTAATAATGATTAAAAACGGATTTATGGAATTTAAACGCTCTTTACATCCTAATGCTATATTGCCTGTACGTTATAATACGAAAGCAGTTTCTGGAGATATTGTATTTAATGTCTTAGCTTTTTTTATTTTATATATGTTGTCCTTTATAATAGGAGCTTTAGTGTTTTCTATGCTAGGTATTAATTTTGAATCGGCAGTAGGTTTATCGGCTTCTAGTCTAGGAAATGTTGGTCCTGCTTTGGGTAACTTTGGTCCTGTAACCAATTATGCAGCTTTACCTGCTTTCGGGAAATGGTGGTGTAGTTTCTTAATGCTTATCGGGCGTTTAGAGCTGTTTACTGTACTTGTATTGTTAACGCCTTTCTTTTGGCGGAATAGATAGGGTTTAAAACTATTTAAAATTTTACTCGTAAAAAATAAAAAAAAAGCCACTATCATAAATAGTGGCTTTTAAGTTTTATAAAAATGTATTATTAAGCAGTAACCGCTTCTTTAATACGTTTTAAAGCTTCTTTAATAGTGTCTTGAGACGCTGCATAAGAAATACGGATACAGTTTGAGTTTCCGAAAGCTTCTCCTGTTACAGTTGCTACGTGAGCTTCTTCTAATAAATATAGAGAGAAATCTGTGGCATTGTTAATTGTTTTTCCTCTTAATGTTTTTCCGAAAAATGCAGATACGTTAGGAAATACATAAAACGCACCATCAGGAATATTTGTTTTAAATCCGTCGATATCGTTTAATAAATCTAAGATTAAATCACGTCTTACTTTAAATTCATCAACCATAAACTGTATGCGTTCTGGAGATTCGTTTAAAGCTGTAATTGTAGCTTGTTGTGCGATACAGTTCGTTCCAGATGTAATCTGACCTTGCATTTTAGTACACGCTTTAGCAATCCAGTCTGGAGCTCCTATGTATCCAATTCTCCAACCCGTCATAGCGAATGCTTTTGCAACACCATTTACAGTAATCGTACGGTCGTACATACTAGGAATAGCAGCAAAACTAAAGTGTTTTGTGCCGTAGTTAATGTGTTCGTAAATTTCGTCTGAAAGGATATAGATATTTGGATATTTTTCTAAAACTTCAGCTAAAGCACGATATTCTGCTTCAGTATAAATTGTTCCACTAGGGTTGTTAGGCGAGTTAAAAAATACCATTTTCGTTTTAGGAGAAATAGCAGCTTCTAACTGTGCTGGTGTAATTTTAAAATCATCTTCAATAGATGAAGGGATTTCTTTAAAAGTTGCTTCACATAATGTAGCAATTGCAGAATAACTTACCCAATATGGAGCTGGTAATAATACTTCATCTCCTGGGTTTAACAATACTTGTGCAACATTTGCAATAGATTGTTTAGCACCTGTAGATACTACAATTTGTGCAGGTGTGTATGTTAAGTTGTTATCACGTTTAAATTTCGTAATTACCGCTTCTTTTAATTCAACATAACCATCTACTGGAGAGTAAGAATTATAATTATCGTTAATTGCTTGAATAGCCGCGTCTTTAATATAATCTGGCGTGTTAAAGTCTGGCTCTCCCAAACTTAATCCGATAATATCAATTCCTTGAGTTTTTAATTCGCGTGCTTTTGCTGCCATTGCCAATGTAGCTGATGCTGGCAGACTTGTAATTCTGTCTGAAAGTGGGTTCATTTGTAATTAATGGTTAAGATTGTAAAACTGGTTTCATGCCCATTTGTCGTAGATACTTAAAGTGAGCAGCGATTGCTTTACGGGTCGTTTTATATTCGTTGTATGGTAAATTAAATTCTTTAGCTGTTTCTTTAACTATTTCAGCAATCTTAGTATAGTGAATATGGCTAATATGAGGGAAAATATGGTGTTCTACTTGGTGATTTAATCCACCAGTATACCAGTTAATAATTCTGCTTTTAGCCCCAAAATTAACTGTAGTTTTTAGCTGGTGAATAGCCCAAGTGTTTTTCATGGTACCATCCTGTTCAGGTAGAGGCATTTCTGCTTCTTCCATAACATGTGCTAATTGAAAAACTACACTTAAAATTAATCCTGCAGTATAATGCATGATAAAGAAACCTAATAATATTTTCCACCATGCCAAATCTAATACAGCCATTGGAATTACTATCCAAATACTTACATAAATTATTTTTGAAATAACTAATTTACTCCAATTCGCTATCGGACTAGGGAATTTTCCGTAAGATAGCTTACGTTTCATGTAACTCTTCATTTGTTTAATATCGGTAGTAATGGCCCAGTTTATAGTCAATAAACCGTATAACAAAACAGAATAGTAATGTTGAAATTTATGATGCCATTTCCATTCGGAATGTCTTGAAAAACGCAATACACGTCCTGCTTCTAAATCTTCATCATGACCATGAATATTAGTGTACGTGTGGTGTAATACATTATGTTGTACTTGCCAATTGTACACGTTACCTGCAAGAATGTAAATACTACTTCCCATTAAACGATTTACCCAATCTTTGTTAGAAAAGGCGCCATGATTACCATCGTGCATCACATTCATTCCAACACCTGCCATTCCAATTCCCATTACTATAGTTAACAGTAATTGAGCCCATTGCGGGATGTCTATGGTTAGAATTAAAAAGTAAGGGGCTAAAAATATAGTAAACATAATTATGGTTTTAACCCATAATTTCCAGTTCCCTGTACGTTTAATGTTGTTTTCTTTAAAATATTCGTTCACACGTTTATTCAGGGTTCTAAAAAATTTAGCTGGGTCCTTACGTGAAAACGATAATACTTGATTACTCATAAATTATTTATTTAACAACTACCAAATTAGGAGGTTGCTATTTTGGACAAAGATAATTAATAAAGCGGCGTAACTTCTTATTTAAATCATAAAAAAATGGCATTAAAAAGCATATTTTTGCCAAAAATAAAATGAAATGGAACTTATTTTAAAGTACTTCCCAGATTTAACAGACGACCAAATTTCTAAGTTTCAGAAATTAGAAAGTCTATATCAAGACTGGAATTTGAAAATTAATGTGGTATCAAGAAAAGATATAGACGAATTATATTTGCGTCATGTTTTACATTCTTTGGGTATTGCCAAGCTAATTTCATTTAAAGATGGATCGAAATTAATGGATGTTGGAACTGGGGGAGGTTTTCCTGGAATTCCGTTAGCAATCATGTTTCCCGAGTGTTCTTTTCATTTAGTTGATAGTATCGCTAAGAAACTTAAAGTAGTTACCGAAGTCGTTGAAGGTTTAGGTTTAACTAATGTAAAAGTAACCCATAGTCGTGTAGAGGAAATTGATGATAAATACGATTTTATTGTAAGTCGTGCGGTAGCTGCTATGCCAACATTTGTGCATTGGACGAAGGGTAAAATAGCTAAAACCCAACAAAACGAATTAAAAAACGGAATTATATATCTTAAAGGTGGCGATTTAACCGAAGAACTTCAAGACTATAAAACCGTTTCTATTTATGATTTAAATGATTATTTTGAAGAAGACTTTTTTGATACCAAAAAAATAGTACATCTTCCTATTAAATATAAAGGGTAATTACTGAAACAGGATGCATGATGGTGTTGGCGATTTAATTTCGTCGACAAATGTTAATAATCCTGTTTTAGCATCTCTTTTGTATGACACTAAATTATCTGTGTGCTGATTGGCAACTATAACATAGTCTTCGTTAGGGGATAATGAAAAGTTTCTTGGAAAATCACCTCTAGTCGATTCAAATCCTAATAGTGTTAGTGAACCATCATCACTATCTGTTTTAAAAATGGCAATGCTATTATGTCCGCGGTTTGAAATGTATACAAATTCCCCGTCAGACGATATGTGTATATCTGCTGCGTAAGACGCTTCTGTAAAATCTTTTGGTATTGTGGTAATGCTTTCCTTTAATTCGTATTGATGCTCTCCTAATCTTTCAATTTTAGAAACCGTATTATTAAGTTCGTTTAAAACATAAATCCATTTGTTATTGGGGTGAAATGTTAAGTGTCTTGGTCCTGCACCTTCAGGTAGATTTAAAACTTTTGGTTCGCTAGGCTGAAGCGTGTTAGATTCTTTGTCTATTTTATAAAACCATAACTGGTCAGTTCCTAAGTCTATAGCGATAATTTCGTCACTATTTGGTACAAAATAAGAGGAATGGGCATGTGGTCCTTCTTGTCTAGGTGTTATGCCTTTTCCTGTATGTTGTTGTACGTTTAATACGTTGCTTAAAAGCCCTTCTTCATTTAAATGTAGTAATCCAAGAGAACCGTTTACATAGTTAGAAGCTAATACGTAATTGTCTTTATTAATGGTAACATGACATGGATTAACGCCTCCAGAATCCATTACGTTTTGAGGTATCAATGAATCGCCTTGAATTTTAAAAGAAGATAAAGTACCGTTTTTTGGGTCTAATTTATTTCCAGAAACAAGATGCGTTTTATCTGCAGATAAACTTATAAATGAAGGGCTCTCTGTAATGGCTTGAAGTCCGATTTCTTTAAAAGTGCCATCTTCATTTAATTCGTATTTATAAATCCCTTTACTGTCTTTAGTCGTATAGGTTCCTACAAAGAATGGATAGCTGATGGTCTCTGCTTTTGGTGTTGATTTTTTTGAATCACAACTAACCAATAAACAGAAGGATAGACTTATAATTGATAATAATATTCTCATGGGTTTCATTTATTTAAGCAACTAAAATAAGAATAATTCTGTCTAAGAAAAATACAGAGCATAAAAAAACCTGTCTAAAAAATTAGACAGGTTTTTAAATGTAATTCTTAATTTATGTTATTCTCCTAAGAACGGGTAGCGATAATCTGTAGGTGTTACAAATGTTTCTTTAATCATGCGTGGAGAAATCCAACGTAATAAGTTTTGTGGACTTCCAGCCTTGTCGTTAGTTCCTGAAGCTCTTGCTCCTCCAAAAGGTTGCATTCCAACAACGGCACCTGTAGGCTTGTCGTTAATGTAGAAGTTTCCTGCAGCATTTTGTAATGCATCGGTTGCTTCTATTACAGCGTAACGATCTTGTGCTAAGATGGCGCCAGTTAATGCATATTCGCTAGTTTCGTCAACTAATTTTAAGGTTTCACTATAGGCATCATCTTCGTATATATAAATAGTAATTACAGGTCCGAAAAGTTCTGTACTCATTGTAGTGTAATTCGGATTTGTAGTAAGGATAACAGTAGGTTCTATAAAATATCCTTTGCTCTTATCGTAACCACCACCAACTATGATTTCTGCGTCTTTATCAGCTTTAGCTTGATCTATATATTTTGCTAATTTATCGAAAGACCCTTCATGAATAACAGCTGTTACAAAGTTAGACATGTCTTCTGGAGAGCCTTGTTTAAATGAGTTTACATCTTCTATAACGTAACCTTTGACTTCTTTCCAAATGCTTTTTGCAATATATGCACGAGAAGCTGCGCTACATTTTTGTCCTTGAAATTCGAAGGCACCTCTTACAATTGCTGTAGCAACTTGTTTTGGTTTTGCTGTTTTATGCGCAACAATAAAATCTTTACCACCAGTTTCTCCAACAATTCTAGGGTATGTTTTGTAGTTGTGAATGTTATTTCCAATTTTTTTCCAAAGCTCTTTAAATACATATGTAGAGCCTGTAAAGTGTAAACCAGAGAAATCTGGACTAGACATAACAACATCTGTAATCATTTCGGCATCACCAAATACAACGTTAATAACTCCAGCAGGCACACCTGCTTCTTCAAAAACATCCATAATTACTTTTGCAGAAAATACTTGGCTGTCACTAGGTTTCCAAACAACAACATTTCCCATTAGTGCCATACAAGCAGGTAAATTTCCTGCAATAGCTGTAAAGTTAAATGGCGTTACTGCATAAGTAAATCCTTCTAATGGTCTGTATTCAATTTTGTTCCAAGCATCACTTGTGCTTTCTGGTTGGTCATGATAGATGTCTGTCATGAACTGTACATTGAAACGTAAAAAATCTATTAATTCGCAAGCCGAATCAATTTCCGCTTGGTGAATGGTTTTAGATTGCGCAATCATTGTTGCTGCATTAATTTTATCACGGTATGGCCCTTGAATAAGTTCGGCAGCCTTTAAGAAAATTCCAGCTCTGTGTTCCCAAGGCATTTGAGACCATGCTTTTCTAGCTTCTAAAGCAGTTGATATTGCTTCTTCAACATGAGTTTTTTCTGCTAAATGATATTGACCAACTACATGTTTGTGATCGTGAGGCGGAGACATGGTTCTCGTGTTTCCGGTTTTTACATCTTTTCCGTTTATATATAAAGGCACATCCACATTACTATTAAAAAGCTCTTTGTAAGCAGCTAGAACAGATTCACGTTCTGGGCTACCAGGAGCATAACTTCTTACAGGTTCGTTAATAGCGATTGGTGTGTTGAAAAATCCTTTTCCCATATTGATTTAGAGTTTAAAATTAATGTTAAGCTTTGAACCAAAGTTACGTTTTTTTAGGCGGAAAAGAGGTGATATATATTCCTAAAAAGGAGTTAATATTTATCATTCTTCAATTTTAAAACTGAAGTTTTGAAGATTTGATAAACTTAACAAGAATGCGAATATCTAGTAGTTAGTTAATGGCGAAATCTGCGTTTAGATGGAATGTAGGGATTATAACCTTGAATTTCTTGCTATTATTCAAATTAATCATATTGTAATGGCCTTGCATCGAGCCAAAAGGAGCGGTTAACATACAGCCAGATGTGTAGGCATGCGTTTCTCCTGGTTTTAAGATGGGTTTAAAACCAACGACACCTTCGCCAGAAACAGTTTCAACAGTACTTAATGCATCGCGAATAATCCAATGTCTAGCAACAAGCTGCACGGTTTCCTTGCTTTGGTTTTCAATAGTTATCATATAATGAAAAGCGTATTGCATTTTATAGTTTTTATAAAATGTGCCTTCAAAAGATGTTTCCACCGAAATTTTTATGCCTTTTGTAATTTGTTGAACCATATATCTGTTTGATAAAGAGTATGTTTGCTCTTGTAAAAATACAAATTTAATTTATGTAACTCTAATTCGCTGAGTTTTGGGCTGTAATTTTAATAAAATATTAATAATTAATTGGAAAGGTTTGTAGAGCTAGCTTCTCCAATCCCGATGATTTTATCATATCGGCCTCCAAGATCTCTGTAATATACAATCACCTTATAATTGTTTTCAGTTTGATAAAAGTTACCACTTATTTCACCTTCATTAACTTGTCCAGCTTCGTCTTGTGTTACAAATTTGTAGTTATAAAACCCTTGTTTTAACAACATCTTATTTTCGTAGATACCCTTCGATGGGTTGTAGGTCATTTTTGTAGTGTTGTTTAAGGTGTAATTATTAAAGTTTCCGTAAACGTGAACGTTTTTGTTTGGAGTCAATTCGTTTGCTTGCAAAGAGAAATGAATCCACGCATAATCTGCTTCAATATTGGGGTTGGTGGAATCTAGATTGTTAATCAAAAAATTTCCGTTAATATCTGGGTTATAAGTATAAGGAAGGTCTCGCCTAACAACATTAGTATATAGGTAAGTGTTGTAAAGGTCTTGTAAGTCTACAAAATCAATACCGCTATTTGCACCTCGAATTTCTTTGTTATCGAAATATAAAAATTCGTTACCCGCCCAAAAGGTTGTTTCGGTGTTATATTTATAAATTAATTCGTTGCCCATTACATACATTGGTTTAATGTTGTCTATAGCCGTATTTAAATTGTTGTTTTGAATAATTGTGGTTTTAATAGTTTGTAGCGGATTATTAAATACAATAGTTCCTGAGTTAATCGTTAAATCTACAGTGTGTTTTTCATTGAAGTATTTAACATCTCGAGAAAGTTTAATGGTTACACCAACATTTGCACCGCCTTCGTTTACCATAAATTTTCTAGAAAACATGAGGGTGTCGTCTTCATTATAGACCTTAATCATGTAGTTTCCTGATAATTTTAAGCCACGTACTTGATTGTTGGGAATTGAAAGTACGTAATGCGAATAAATTTGATAAGTATTAAAAGAATTGTCGTAATCTACGATACGCTGTTTGTCGAAACCATCTATATATTCTGACCTCATTAAATTGGTAGATGGTGTCCAGTCGTAATTAAAATGTTCTATAGAGTAATAGTAATCGTCTTCATAACCATTCAATACATCGAATTCGAGTTGTAAAACATCTCCTAAATTTATAATAGGTAAAACACTTAGGTTTGTGTCGCCTTTAAACGTTATTGTTTTTATATAATCTGGAGGAGAGGTTTCGTGTTGAATTTGAGCATATCCAAGACAATAACATAAAAATAGAGGAAGAAATAAATGAAGTTTAAAGGTCATATCATGCTTTTTAAAGTGCTAAATATACGTAAAAACAAAAGTCAGCAAGAATTATTTATTTAGAATAATTATAAATAAATAAGATAAATAGTATTTAATATAATTTTATCTTTTTATTCTTAAATTTGCTCGGATTTTTCAATCAGTTTGTATTGAAATCAGTATAACTATTATTAATAAATAGATTTATAAATATGTCAAACGACATTAAGATTACAAAAGGTCTAGACATTAAGCTTAAAGGAGAGGCCGAAAAAGCCTTAGAAAGTGCTGTAATAAGCAATTCTTATACCTTAAGACCTGAAGACTTCCATGGAGTTATTCCAAAATTAGTTGCTAGAGTTGGGGATAAAGTAAAAGCGGGTGGCCCTGTTTTTTACGATAAATCTAATGAAACTATTCAGTTTGTTTCACCTGTTTCGGGAGAGATTGTTGACATTTTACGTGGTGAAAAACGTAAAATATTAGCGATTAAAATCCAAGCAGATAAAGAACAAGTTTACCAGGAAAACGAAAAAATCAACCTAAATTCTGCAACTGCTGAAGATTTAAGTACTTACTTACAATCTACAGGGTGTTGGACGTTTATAAAACAACGCCCATACGACATAATTGCAAACCCAACGAAACAGCCTAAAGCTATTTTTATTTCGGGTTACGATAGTGCACCGTTAGCAGCAGATTTAGACTTTGTTTTACAAGGTAAAGAAGCTGAATTACAAGCTGCAGTTACTGCTTTAGGGAAATTAACTTCAGGACAAGTACATGTGTCGGTTAAAAATGGATCAAATTCATCATTAGCAGGTTTATCTGGAGTTTCTCTTCATAAATTATCTGGTCCACATCCAATAGGAAATGTAGGAACTCAGATTAATAAAATTGACCCAGTAAATAAAGGCGAAGTAGTTTGGACAATTAATCCACAAGATCTTGTTATTATTGGAGAGTTATTACTTACAGGTAAGTTTAATGCAGAGCGTATTGTTGCTTTAGTGGGGTCTTCGGTAAAAAAACCAAGATATTTTAAAACTAAAATTGCAAGCGAAATTTCTACTATTGTTTATTCTAACGGAATAGATCAAAACGGAAATAATCGTATTATTTCAGGTAATGTATTATCAGGAAAACAAGTAAAACCAGATGGAAATTTAGGTTATTATAGTAATATGATTTCTGTAATTCCAGAAGGAGACGATTACGAGTTTTTTGGATGGAACAAACCGGTGTTTAACAAAGTATCTACATCGAGAGCGATGACATTTTCTTGGTTAAGCCCAAATAAAAAATTCGATTTAAATACAAATACAAACGGAGAACATCGTGCTTTTGTATTAACAGGTAATTACGAAAAGGTATTTCCTTTAGATATTTTTCCTTTGCAAATACTTAAATCTTGTATGTATACAGATTTAGATGAAATGGAAGCACTTGGTATGTACGAAGTTGCTCCTGAAGATTTTGCGTTAACAGAATTCGTTTGTGTATCTAAACAACCACATCAAGACATTATTAGAAAAGGTTTAGATGTAATGATTAAAGAAATAGGGTAATCATGAGTTTAAAAAGTAATTTACATAATTTAAAAGAGAAGTATAAAGGTACCAAGATGGCACCGGCGTTTAATGCTTTGCATACGTTTTTATACTTGCCAAATGAGACGACCCATAATGGTACTCATATTAAAGCAGCCGACGATTTAAAGCGTACTATGAACACGGTTATTATGGCTATGGTGCCATGTTTAATCTTTGGTATGTTTAACGCTGGTTATCAGCATTTCTTAGCTTCGGGCGCTCCTGTAGAGTTTTTATCTTGGGATGCATTCTACATTGGTTTAATTAAAATTTTACCATTAATCGTGGTGTCTTACGGAGTTGGTTTAGGTATAGAATTTATTTTCGCTACCATCAATAATCACGAAGTAGAAGAAGGGTATCTAGTTACAGGTATGTTAGTGCCTTTAATTGTGCCAATAGATATTCCATTATGGATGTTAGCTGTAGCAGTAGTCTTTGGAGTTGTTATAGGTAAAGAAGTCTTTGGAGGAACAGGAATGAATATTCTTAATCCTGCATTAACTATACGTGCATTTTTATTCTTCGCATATCCTACTTGGATGTCTGGAGATAAAGTATGGGTTCACGGTGCTGTAGAACGTACAAATGAAATTGCTGCTGGTGCAAATGTCGATGCCATTTCTGGAGAGACTATTCTAGGTAGCTTAGCTCAAGGCCATGAAATACATCATTCTATTGCAGATATGTTTTTCGGATTTATTCCGGGTTCAGTAGGAGAAACATCAACATTCTTAATCCTTTTAGGAGGATTGTTCTTAATCTTTACAAAGATTGGAAGCTGGAGAATTATGTTATCTGCTGTAATAGGAGCACTAGTTATGGGGTTAATTTTTAATGGTGTTGTATCATCAGGATGGATTACAGAAACTAGTAAGTTTTATACATTAATGAGTACAGAATTCTGGCATCACTTAATTATTGGTGGATTTGCTTTTGGAGTTGTTTTTATGGCAACAGATCCGGTAACAGCATCTCAGACTAATAAAGGAAAATGGATTTACGGGTTCTTAATCGGGTTCTTATCAATTATGATTAGAGTCTTTAACCCTGCATATCCAGAAGGTGTAATGCTTGCAATCTTATTAATGAATGTATTTGCTCCAACTATCGATCACTATATCATTCAAGGGAATGTAAAGAAAAGAATGAAACGTTTAAAAGTAAAAACGGCTTAACAATGGAAAATAGAACAGATAAAAATTCATATACTATAATATTTGCTATAGTAATGGTTTTTGTAGTAGGTGCTTTATTAGCCTTTACGGCTTCATCATTAAAGCCAAGAATTACTGAAAATCAGCGTATCGAAAAGCAGCAAAATATTTTGTATGCTATGGGTGTAAATGATAATACAGAAGGAAGTGCAGTTTTTGTTTCTACAACAGATGCTCCAGACTTATTTGAAAAATACATCACAAAACAAAT
This sequence comes from Formosa agariphila KMM 3901, assembly GCF_000723205.1. Taxonomy (NCBI): domain Bacteria; kingdom Pseudomonadati; phylum Bacteroidota; class Flavobacteriia; order Flavobacteriales; family Flavobacteriaceae; genus Formosa; species Formosa agariphila. Next base: position 594,431 of record NZ_HG315671.1, read on the forward strand.
TGTTATTCAAGGCGGACAAACTTTAGAAGATTCTGAAGCCTATTTAATGGATATTAAAAAGGAAAAAGCAGCGTCTAAAGGCGATGCTTCTCAAAGACGTTTACCTTTATTTATTGGAGAAAAAGATGGTGAAACATTTTATGTGATTCCAATTTATGGTAAAGGGTTATGGGATGCCATTTGGGGATACGTATCAGTAGATAAAGATATGGTTGTTCAAGGTGCTTATTTTGATCATAAAGGGGAAACTCCTGGTTTAGGTGCTAACATTAAAGAGCGTTTCTTTATGGACGACTTTATAGGAGAGCATTTATTAGATGATGCTGGTAACTTTAAAGGTATTACAGTCTCTAAAAGTAACGCAGATCCAAAAAACGAAGATAAAACAGATAATGAGGTTGATGCCATTGCAGGTGCTACTATTACAGGTGATGGTGTTACTGCAATGATTAAAAGTGATTTAAAACTTTACAAGCCTTATTTCGATAACTTAAAAAATAATTAATTTATGGCACTTTTATCAAAAAAAGACACAAAATTAATCACCGATCCGTTAGCGGATAATAACCCAATTACTATTCAGGTATTAGGGATATGTTCTGCATTAGCAATTACAGCGCAATTAAAAGCGTCTATTGTAATGGCTGTATCGGTAATGGCAGTGCTAGGAATAGGGAACGTTGTTATTTCTTTAATGAGAAATATAATTCCTTCTAAAATTAGAATTATTGTGCAGTTAGTAGTTGTAGCTGCTTTAGTAATTATAGTAGATCAAGTATTAAAAGCCTTCTCTTACGAGTTAAGTAAAACACTTTCTGTATTCGTAGGTTTAATTATTACCAACTGTATTATTATGGGACGTTTTGAAGCTTTCGCTTTAGCTAACGGACCTTGGAGATCGTTCTTAGATGGTATTGGTAATGCTGCTGGATATGGTTTAATTCTTATTATTGTTGGATTCTTTAGAGAATTATTAGGTTCTGGTACGTTATTAGGATTTAAAGTTTTAGGAGATCCAATCGAAAAGACTGGATTATATGCTATAGGATACGAAAACAACGGATTTATGTTGTTATCGCCAATGGCCTTAATTGTTGTTGGAATTATCATATGGGTACAACGTAGTAGAAATAAAGCATTAGTAGAAGATCATTAATCAGTATTGGGTTTTTACTTAACTGAAATCTTATAAGAATATGGAACATATAGAATTATTTTTCAAATCAATATTTATAGATAACATGGTATTTGCAACATTCTTAGGAATGTGTTCTTACTTGGCTGTATCTAAAAAAGTAAGTACAGCTGTAGGTTTAGGTGCCGCGGTTATATTTGTACTTGCTATTACTGTACCTTTAAACTGGTTATTAGATCAGTATATTCTTCAGCCTGGAGCCTTAAAATGGTTAGGTGCAGAATATGCAGATTACGATTTAAGTTTCTTATCGTTTATTTTATTCATTGCTACCATTGCAACAATGGTTCAATTAGTAGAAATAATAGTAGAGAAGTTTTCACCATCATTATATAACTCTTTAGGTATTTTCTTACCACTTATCGCAGTAAACTGTGCTATATTAGGAGGTTCTTTATTTATGCAATCTCGTGAAATTCCTACTTTAGGATTAGCAACAACTTATGGTGTAGGTTCAGGAATTGGATGGTTTTTAGCGATTTTAGCTATTGCAGCTATTCGTGAAAAAATTAGATATTCTAATGTACCACCTGCATTAAGAGGATTAGGAATTACGTTTATTATTACAGGTTTAATGGCTATCGGATTTATGAGTTTTGGTGGTATGTTAACTGGTGGTGATGAAGAAGGAGCTAAAGAAGAGCAAACCGTAAAAGTTGAAACTCCTGAAGCAGACAACGTAAAAGAGTTAGCCAATAATACAAAAGAAATCAACTAAGAGATTATGACGATTTTAGCAGCAAGTACAACAGGAACAATAATTGCAACGGTAGTAGCTTTTTTAATTATTACTTTAGTTTTAGTAAGTTTATTATTGTTCGTGAAACAAAAATTATCGCCATCTGGTCCAGTAAAGATCAAAATTAATGGTGAACGTGAAATAGAAGTAGGATCTGGAGGTAGTTTATTATCTACGTTAGGTGCTCAAAAAATATTCTTACCATCGGCTTGTGGTGGCGGAGGAACTTGTATTCAATGTGAGTGTCACGTGCTTTCTGGTGGAGGTGAAGCTTTACCTACAGAAACACCTCACTTTACAAGAAAAGAACTTGCACATGGTGCTCGTTTATCTTGTCAAGTTAAAGTGAAACAAGACATGGAAATTACAATTCCTGAAGAAGTTTTCGGAATTAAAAAATGGGAAGCAACTGTAGTGTCTAACTATAACGTTGCCACATTTATTAAAGAATTTGTAGTTGAAATTCCAGAGGATATGGATTACAAAGCTGGAGGATATATTCAAATTGAAATTCCTGAGTGCGAAATTAAATATTCAGATATGGATATTTCTGCTCACCCTCAAGATCACCCAGGTGAGCCAGATAAGTTCGAGGCAGATTGGGATAAGTTTGGTTTAAGACCTTTGGTTATGAAAAACACCGAACTTGTAGAAAGAGCTTACTCTATGGCTTCTTATCCTGCAGAAGGACGTAAAATTATGCTTAACGTGCGTGTAGCAACACCACCTTTCGACCGTGCTAAAAATGGTTGGATGGATGTTAATCCAGGTGTAGCATCTTCTTATATTTTCAATCAGAAAATAGGAGATAAAGTAACAATATCTGGACCTTACGGTGAATTCTTTATCAACGAATCTGAAGCAGAAATGCTATACGTAGGTGGAGGAGCAGGTATGGCACCAATGCGTTCTCATATTTATCACTTATTCAGAACTTTAAAAACAGGAAGAAAAGTAACATATTGGTACGGTGGACGTTCTAAAGCAGAATTATTCTACATCCATTACTTTAGAGCCTTAGAACAAGATTTCCCGAACTTCAAGTTCTTTATCGCTTTATCTGATCCTACAGAGGCTGATAACTGGAAAGTGAAATCAGATATCGATGATCCAAACGGAGATGGATTTACTGGATTTATTCACCAAGTGGTAATTGATCAGTATTTATCTAAACATGAAGCTCCAGAAGACTTAGAATTATATTTCTGTGGTCCTCCATTAATGAACAAAGCCGTTCAGAAAATGGGTGAAGATTTTGGTCTTGATGACGAGAATATTAGATTTGATGACTTTGGAGGTTAATCAATCTCATTATAAATATACAACCGACTCGAAAGAGTCGGTTTTTTAATTTACATAATTTATTTCCCAAATTTAAAATGCTTTTTAATTCAGTAGATTTCGCAATTTTCCTGCCTGTTGTTTTTATATTTTATTGGTTTGTTACTAATAGAAGTTTAAGATTACAAAATTTATTAATACTCTTCTCTAGTTACTTTTTTATGGATGTTGGGATTACAGATTTTTAGCATTAATATTATTTAGTACGGTAGTCGATTATACTATCGGTGTCTTGTTATCAAAAGAAGAAAATAAGTTTAAAAGAAAACTTTTACTTTGGACAAGTATAGGTGTTAATTTAGGATTTTTAGGATTTTTCAAATACTATAATTTCTTCTTAGAAAATTTTATTGATGCTTTCTCTCTGTTTGGTCAAAAGATAAATGTAGGTTTATTACACATTATTTTACCTGTAGGTATAAGTTTTTACACATTCCAAACTCTTAGTTATACTATAGATGTGTATCGTAAAAATTTAGAACCTACGAAAGATTTTATTGTTTTTTCAGCTTTTGTTAGTTTTTTTCCTCAACTAGTTGCTGGACCAATAGAACGAGCTTCTCATTTATTGCCTCAATTTTATAAAAAAAGACAATTCAACTATGCTTTGGCTGTAGATGGAGTACAACAAATTCTTTGGGGTTTATTTAAAAAGGTTGTTATAGCAGATGGTTCTGCTTCAATTGTAAATGAGATTTTTAATAATCATGATCAATATTCAGGTAGCACTATTGTTTTAGGTGTTATCTTTTTTAATTTTCAATTATATGGGGATTTTTCTGGATATTCTGATATAGCCATAGGGGTTTCTAGATTATTTGGTTTTGATTTAAAAAAGAATTTTGCATTTCCATATTTTGCAAGAGACATTGCTGAGTTTTATCGTAGATGGCATATATCATTATCTACTTGGTTCCGGGATTATTTATATATTCCATTAGGAGGATCTCGTGTAAGTTTAGGGAAGCGTATTCGAAACGTATTTATCATATATATAGTGAGTGGCTTTTGGCATGGAGCTAATTGGACGTTTATTGTCTGGGGGGCTTTAAACGCTATTTATTATTTACCATTAATGATATTTAATATTAATAGATCTAATCTTGATATCGTTGCTAAAGATAAATATCTACCATCCCTTAAGGATGCTTCGCTAATGGTATTAACCTTTGCTTTAACTGGACTTGCTAGAATATTTTTTAGAGCAGATAACATACAAGATGCATGGGATATTTTAGTCTCTGTTTTTGATAAATCATTGTTTGAGTTCCCGTATTATTCAGGTTTAGGACTTAAATATAATGTTATGGTTATGGTAGTTGTGTTTTTTGTTGTGGAATGGATTGGTAGGGAATATGAATATGGTTTACAATGTGTTAGATCGGTCGAAAACAGATCTCTACGTTGGGCAGGATTTACAACATTAATTTTAATTATTTTCTATTTCTCTGTTACGGTAGAAGCTGGTCAATTTATTTATTTTCAATTTTAAAAAAATGGGATTATTTCTAAAAAAAGTATTTGTTTATTTAGTCGTTCTAGTATTATTTACTATTTCTATTCAGGCATTAATATCATATAGAATATCAGGTGTTAATGTTTCTGGAAATGATAACTTAGAATTATATAAAGGTTTCAATGCTGATATCGTTTTTCTTGGAAGTTCAAGAGCAAGATCCCATTTTGACCCCAAATTTTTTGCAAAAGAATATAACTTAAAAGGTCTGAATCTTGGAATGCAATCTCGAAACGAACTAACTCTGTATTTAAGTAGATTAAAAGATTATTTGTCATTCAATCACGCTCCTAAATTCATTATAATTAATTTAGACCCACATACTAATGGTAATCCAATAGATTTAGATAAAGAGAAAGATGGTAAAGCTATTATAAATAAGAATAATTTTTCAAAATATTCTTTTATTCCCTTTAATACTAATTGGAAAACTATTGAGTTTTATAATTACAATAATTTTGAAAAATATGTGCCTTTATTTTCCTTATTTAAGTATAATCAAATTAAAAGTTACTTATTTTTAAATGAATCTAATTTTGAAAAAAATGGGTATTATAAAAGAACTGGTGTTTTTAATTCTTCTGAGACAGAAATCCTAAGACTTAAAAAAGGTTATGAAGAAATTCATGATTCTAAAAATACAAAATTGGCATTAGAAGAGTTTAGTAAATATTGTAAGGAGCTTGATATCGATATTATAGCAATTCAAACTCCTGTTATAAATGAAATCTATTCCGAGGTTGGATTTAATCAATGTCAAGTTATGTGTAAGGAATTGAACATTCCTATCATTAATACCAACGTTGATTATATCATAACCAACACTAATAATTTTGAAGATGGTTATCATCTAAATAGGAACGGAGTTGTACAAATGAATGAATATTTTATTCAAAACAAACAACTTGACTCTTTATTAAGATAAAAGTGAAACCTGTTTTATAACATTACAGTAATTAAATAATGTTGTGCAATCCATAACATCATGTCTCTTATCTAATTCACACAAATAGCTTACAACAGCTGTGAGGCCAAGAAATAATACATCCTTATCTGTGACATGTTTTGGTCGTTTATTTTTATGATGTAGCGGTATGATATAGCCGCAACCCTTTAAAAATGTAGCTTCAATATGTAGAAGTTCTATGGGTGAATATCCATTAAAAGTTCTACCTAAATTTTGATGTACTTGTCCTAAGTAGTTTAAGGTAGTCGCACCATGATTATCAGACAAGTGTTTCCATGAATCCTTGCCGTCCAATATATTTCCTACTGCACATTGTTTACAACATTCAGGATGTAATGTGTCGTTATGAAATGCATTATATAATTTGTTAATAGCTTGTTCGAAACGTTTAGATACCTCCATAATCTCTATTTTATTGCATTAAATTACAAAAAATGTTCAGAATTTATAATTTGTAATTTGAATTTATAGCACGAAACAGATATTAATCGTAATTTTGCGATATGAGTAAAGCACTTACAAAACAAGAGTTACACAATTTAGCAATGAATCACGTAGGTAAAGAATTAGAACAACGTGGATTCGAATTTATTGCTATTAACAGTCAGCTTGGAAGACATCCCCAATTTGTCTGTATAGATAAAAATGCGCAATATTTTTTTGTATTAGTAAAAGCTGTTTTGCTTCCAGAAAATCCAAATAATTACGATATTGTATGGATGGAAACCTTTAAGAACCATGCAAAGTCTAAAAATGCTAAAGTGTTATATGCAGGCGTTGGTTTAGGTAACCCTAACGGAGAAGAATTGCCCATTATGCTTAATGAAGACTATTTAATCGAATATAACGGAATCCAAATCATAGAAACGCATTTAAACTAAATGAAACAATTGCCCCTTTATATCCTACTTATTTTATTTTTAACATCATGTCATCAGACTAAAGAGCACGTTAGAGTCTCCGGAGCTGTATTTGGTACTTCTTATTCTGTTCAATATTTCTCTAAGGAAAATATTAACTATAAAGCACAATTTGATAGTTTGTTTAATGTGCTTAATCAATCTATGTCAACTTATATAGAAGATTCTGATATTTCAAAATTGAATAGAAATGAGCTGACATTTATAGATGATCATTTTGCCTATGTTTTTGATGCCTCAAAAGAGATTTATAAGGAAACAGATGGCGCTTTCGACCCTACTATTGGTGTTTTAGTTAACGCATGGAACTTTGGTCCAGCAAAAGAAATTATTGGTTTAGATAGCCTTAAAATAGATAGTTTATTACTTAGTGTTGGTTTAGATAAAGTACATAGAAAACATCACGACATTATAAAAGATAATCCTAATACTTTTATAGATTTTAATGCCATTGCAAAAGGGTATTGTGTAGATGTTATTGGACGTTTTTTAGAATCTAAAAATATTTCAAATTACCTAGTAGAAATTGGTGGTGAAATTCGTGCAGTTGGGATGAATATGGAAAAAAATAGTCCATGGAAAGTTGGCGTAGAAATGCCTCATTTTGATGGTACACAATCTTTATTAAAAGCGATTGAATTAAAAGGTCAATCTATGGCCACTTCTGGAACGTATAGAAAATTTAAAGTGGATAACGAAGGCAACAAATATTCTCATATTATTGATGCGCACACGGGGTTTCCAAGTAAAACAAATTTGTTGAGTATTTCTGTTATTGCAAGTAACTGTATGACTGCAGATGCATACGCCACAGCTTTTAAAACTATGGGCATAGAACATGTAAAATCTTTTTTATCTACACATCCAGAGTTAAGTGTGTTTCTTATTTTTGAAAACGACAAACAGGAATTAGAAACTTTAGCGTTAAACGGATTTCCTGAATAAATTATATAGCATAGACTAACAATAATCCCCAACCAACAACTAAAAGTAAACCGCCTACAGGCGTGATTGGGCCAAGAAATTTTAGTTTTTTTCCTTTAGAATCTGAAAACACTAAGCCATAGATACTAAATGAAAATAAAATTATACCTAAGGTGAAACACCAATATACTGTGGTAGGAATCATAGCATTGTTACTTAATCCTATTACAAGTAATACAATGGCGTGATACATCTGATATTTGACACCAGTTTCGAAACTTTGCAACTGATTTGTGTTTAGCGTTTTTTTTAAGAAATGTGCACCAAAGGCACCAAAAATAACTGCTAGCATACCAAATAATGCACCGGTTGCAATACTAATTTGTGGAGTCATGTGTATAATTTTATTTGTAAACGACAGGGATTATTTCACCTTTAGCTAAACAGAACGTCGTAATTTCTGAATCTGTTAGTGTTTTAGTATAATCTACTTCTTCAACTTTAAATCCAATTGTTCGAAGCTTATTAAAATAATCGCGACCATAAACACGGACGTGATCATATTGTCCGAAAATTTTAGCACGTTCTTTTTTATCAGTTATTGAATCATCTTCAAAAGTATGTGCTCTAGAGAGGTCTTGTGGAATTTGTAAAATTCCCATGCCACCAGGTTTTAAAATCCGATACAACTCTTGCATAGCTTTTGTGTCGTCAGGAATATGCTCTAAAACATGATTACATAATATAACATCGAAACTTTCATCGTCAAATGGTAAATTGCAGATGTCTGCTTTAACATCTGCTAAGGGTGATAGCAAATCTGTTGTAGTATATTCAATATTTTTAAGTGCTCTAAATCGCTTATAAAACGCCTGTTCTGGAGCAAAATGTAGCACTTTTTTTGATGCTATAAAAAAGTCCGTTTCATTCTTAAGAAATAACCATAAAAGTCGGTGGCGTTCTAGAGATAGGGTAGAAGGTGATAACACATTGTTACGTTGTGTACCATATCCGTAAGGTAAAAACGATTTAAAACTTTTTCCATCTATGGGATCGGTATATGTAGTGCCTTTTAAAGCAGCTTCTATAATTGGACGAGCCAAGTAGCTTAACCGAATAAGTAAAGGTCTAGGAATCGTGTTTAAAACGAACTTAAAAGCTTTTTTCATTAAAATACAAACGGCGTTTGTCTAAACTCATCTTCCTCATTCGTTTTTATACCTAACGCTTCGTGAACATAAGCGAAGGTAGAAAGTAATTCTGCTTTACCGTCTACAATAGCAACATCGTGTTCAAAGTGCGCACTTGGTTTATTATCTAATGTGGTAATTGTCCAACCGTCTCTATGCTGTTTAATACGCTGTGTTCCTAAGTTAATCATAGGTTCTATGGCAACAACCATACCTTCAACGAATTTTTTTCCACGACCGCGTCTACCGTAGTTAGGCATTTCTGGATCCTCATGCATTTTTTTACCTAAGCCATGACCTACTAGTTCTCTAACAACTCCGTAACCATGTGCTTCACAAAAATTTTGAATGGCATAACCTACGTCTCCAACACGATTACCTACTTTTAATTCGCGTAAGCCAACGTAAATAGATTCACGAGTAACATCAAGTAGTTTTTGAGTTTCAGGAGCAATTTCTCCTACTGCAAATGTATATGCGTGATCACCATAAAAATCGTTTTTAAGTGCTCCACAATCTATAGAAATTATATCACCTTCTTTTAAAGGTTCGTTATTTGGTATACCGTGAACAACTTGGTTATTCGGACTCATACAAAGTGAGTTCGGGAAATCGTACATGCCTAAAAATCCAGGGTAAGCACCGTGGTCTCTAATAAATGTTTCTGCAAGTTTATCTAATTCTAAAGTTGTTACACCTGGTTTTACAGCTTTGGCTAACTCTCCTAAAGTTTTAGATACGATTAAAGCACTTTCGCGCATTAATTCTATTTCTTCTCGTGTTTTTACTATAATCATATCAATAAAATAAGCGGCAAAGATACTTAAAAATTGCTAGTTTATTTGTGTAATGGAATACGACTTTTATAGTTTTCTAGCTGCACACAACGATGTGTTGCTTAGGATTGTGTGTAATGAGAATATAAGTTAATACAAGTGATTTAAACATTTTTATATAAGAGCTGTTATCTCAAGTCAATTACAAGAATCTTTTAAAAAAAGAAATCGGGATTTATAATACATATAAATCCCGATTATGTTTGATTATTGTGTCTGTATTATTTTTTAAAAATCGAGGAGAAAAACCCTTTCTTTTTTTCTACAGAATTTGGATTAAAATCTGGATCAGATAATAATTGATAGATTTCTCCCCAGCCTAAAAAACCACCTATATTTCTATCATCAATAAAAATATCGGCATTAATTTTTCTGCTTTTTGATTCATCATATTTTTCTTCAGGAAAACTACTGTTTATAGCATAAAATTCAATTCCATTTTCTTTGCAAAAAGCAACCGCTTCCTCTAAAGGTTTACCACATCTGTACGTCCATAAAATAAGTCTATGTCCGTCCTTTTGAAGTCGCTTTAGGGTTTCGAATGCAAAAGTTTTAGGTTTACCCACTCTAGGATATGCATCTTCAACGATAGTACCATCAAAATCTATGGCAAGAATAAGTTTATCTTGTAAAATCATTCAGTAAATATAATGTTTTTATCTAAAATTAATCAATTAGTGAATGCCTTGTCATGGCTTCTGGTTGTTCTACGCCAATTAATTTTAAAATAGTTGGCGCCATATCACCTAAAACACCATCCTTAATGTTTTTTAATTCGTTATCTATTAGAATTAGAGGGACAGGATTTGTTGTATGTGCTGTATTTGGAGAACCATCTGGATTTATCATCGTCTCACAGTTACCATGATCAGCAATTAATAAAGTCGTGTAACCGTTTTCTAATGCTGCTGTTACAACTTCTTTAACGCAAGCATCTACTGCTTCACATGCCTTAATTGCTGCTTCCATAACACCTGTATGTCCAACCATATCGCCATTTGCGAAGTTTAAACAAACAAAATCTACTTCACCTTTCTTTAATTCTGGTACTAAAGCATCTTTTAATTCGAATGCACTCATTTCTGGTTGTAAATCGTAAGTGGCAACTTTTGGTGAGTTTTTTAGAATACGAGATTCTCCTTCAAAAGGATCTTCTTGTCCACCAGAAAAGAAAAATGTTACGTGTGGATATTTTTCCGTTTCAGCAATACGAATTTGTTTTTTATTATTTCTAGCTAAAACTTCACCTAAAGTGTCTTTTAAATTGTCTTTGTTGAAAACAACATTAATGTTCTTAAAGTTTTCATCGTAGTTCGTTAATGTTACATAGTACAAATCTAACTTGTGCATGTTTTGTTCGTGATTATCAGACTGCGATAATACTTCTGTAAGTTCACGTCCTCTATCGGTTCTGAAATTGAAGAAAATTACAACATCACCTTCTTTTATGTTTCCAACAGGGGTTCCATTTTCATCAGAATTTATAATTGGTTTTATAAATTCGTCTGTAACATCATTTTCATAATTTTTAGAAATCGCAGCAGATACATCTGTGGTGTGTTCACCTATACCATTAACCATTCCGTCGTAAGCTAATTTTACGCGCTCCCAACGTTTATCTCTATCCATAGCGTAATAACGTCCTGTAATAGAACCTATTTTTGCTGGAGTATCTTTAATATAATCTTCTAGTTGGGTGACGTAACCTAATCCAGATTTAGGGTCGACATCACGACCATCTGTAAACCCGTGAATAAAGGATTGTTGAACGCCAAATTCGTTTGCAGCATCTAATAAACCTAATAAATGTGACATGTGAGAATGCACACCTCCTGTACTTAATAAACCTAAAAAGTGAATAGGTTTATTATTGGCTTTAGCGTATTGAAAAGCATCTGCTAACACTTTTTCTTTACCTAAAGTTTTGTCTTTAACTGCTAAATTAATTTTAACTAAATCTTGGTAAACAATTCGTCCGGCACCTAAATTCATATGTCCAACTTCACTGTTTCCCATTTGGCCGTCTGGTAAGCCTACATTTTCTCCATCTGTCCTTAATTGAGCACTTGGATATTTAGTATATAAAGAATCGATGAATGGCGTGTTGGCATTGTCTATAGCCGATACTTTTGGGTCTGGAGATTTCCCCCAACCGTCTAGTATCATTAAGATGACTTTTTTATTCATAATAGATTTTATTTAGTAAGTAAAGATAAAAGTTTCAAATGTCTTTATATAATATATGGTTCTTTTTTGACGATTTTTTTAAGGTATCGTTTGCGTAAAAACGATAAGTAGTTGTTCACAATTGTTTTGTTACCAAATGATTAATATGCTGTTAAGTAACACCTAAACTGTAACGTTTTAAAGTTTTTACAGTCTTTGTAGTATAATCATCAATTAAAAATCAATCATTATGAAAAACATTAACAGACATTTTTATGTCCCCGAATTACATCTAGATTCCTATTTATTTCAGGAGTCAGATAAAAAAATCATTACCCCTTTAAACAGGATATTTAATTCTAATCACATTTTAAAAAACTTACCTATGAAAACTTTATTTTTTATTGTCGCTATTACTTTTGTTTCAGCATCTACACCTGTTCAGAGTGGTAATTATTCTTCTCATGCAGATTACATGTATTCTAACCTAAACAATACAGAACCTTTAGTTAATTTGCTATGTACTTTAATTGCTAAGGGCGATACGGAAACTGTTAAAAAATTAATCGAATTTGGAGAAGATGTTAACGAGAAATCTAACGGTCTTACTCCAGCTATGTATGCATCTAAATATAATAGAACAGAAATTCTTAAATATTTAATTCTTAGAGGAGCCAAATTAACAGTAAAGTGTGATAAAGGATATACTGCACTTGAGTACTCAATAGCTACAAATGCAAAAGAAGCTCAAATGATATTAGAGGCAAATTTAAAGAAATAGGTGATAAAAATTTAGTTTGTTATTTGGTTTTAAAAAGCTGTCTTCTTAAAGGCAGCTTTTTTTGTAGACATGTGTTTTTAGCATCGAATTGTATGAGATTTTGTCAGATATTTAATGTTAATAAGGAATATTGCTAATTCAATTCAAACGTTTTCAATCGTTTTTTTTGAAATTAAAAATGATTATTTTTCAATAGATAGTAAGGTTTGTTTAATTAATTTTATACTCTGAATATAGACCTCGTATTTATCTTAATTTTTTGGCAAAATTATAGTCGATATATGCAAAATATGACAAAAAACAGGTCTTGAAATCACCGTGTTAATGTTATGTTAAAACGGTATTGTAGCATATTAAAATTATCATATTCTCATTAAATTTGCTGTATATTAAAATATATTTAAAATTATCTATTTATTTTAAAAATACCGTAATTATGAAAAAGCTATTATTTATTATCGCAATCGTATTTGGAGCTACATCAACTCAAGTTCAAGCTTCTAATTTTATTAGTAATACAAATTCAAATATTTTAACTGTAGAAGTAAATAAACCAACGGTTAATTTATTATGCACATCTATAGCTAAAGGAGATTTAGATATAGTTAAAAAATTAATTGCCAATGGTGAGAGTGTAAACAAAAAATCTAACGGACAAACGCCTGCAATGTATGCAGCAAGATATAATAGAACTGAAATTCTTGAATTATTAATTGCTGAAGGGGCAAACCTTAGAGTAAAAGATAATAAAGGGTATAGCGCATTAGATTATGCAAAAGCTACTAACGCTGTAGGTGCTCAAAAATTAATTGAAGCTGCTTTAGTAAAATAAAGCAATCACTAAATAAGCAAATTAAACAATGAAAGGAATTATCTTAATAGATAATTCCTTTTTTTATGCGTGCCTAATTTAGGAACTGCGCATAAAAAAACCGTTTAAAATTTATTTTAAACGGTTTATATATTTTATAAAAGGAAAGTTTTAAAACTTAGCGAAAAGCTTTTCCATTTTTTCCTTTTGTTCTGTTGCTAAAGCTTCATCAACTAAGATTCTACCACTATGCTCATCTGTAATGATTTTTTTACGAGACGCAATTTCCATAATAATTTGTGGTGGAATAGTAAAGAAAGATCCTCCAGAAGCACCTCTTTCTACGGCTACAACTGCTAAACCATTTTTAACATTAGTACGAATTCTTGTATAAGCTTTTACTAAGCGCTCCTCGATTAATGTTTTGTATTCGTCAGATTTTGCAATTAATGCAGATTCTTCTTTCTCTGTTTCAGATAAAATAGCATCTAATTCACCTTTTTTGTGCTTTAAATGCGCTTGACGTTCTTTAGAACGTTCTTTAGTCTGAGCGATGATTTCTTTCTTTTGTTCGATTTGAACCTTGAATTCATTGATGTGCTTTTCAGCCAATTCAATTTCTAATTCTTGGAATTCAACTTCTTTAGTAAGCGAGTTATACTCTCTGTTATTACTAATGTTTTTTAACTGGGTATTATATTTTTTAATTAAAGAATTAGCTTCTTCAATTATATTCTTTTTAGACTTAATTTCTTCATCTAAAACGTCTAGACTTGCGTCTAATTTCTCAAGTCTTGTCTGTAGTCCAGCAACTTCATCTTCTAAATCACGCACCTCTAAAGGTAGTTCTCCTCGAACGTTTCTAATTTCATCGATTCTAGAATCGATAAGTTGTAAATCGTATAAAGCTCTTAAACGTTCTTCTACAGTTACTTCTTTACTTTTTGCCATACTTTAAAAATACTTAACAGGGTTTGTATCGGTCTTTGATAAAACGATTGCAAAATTAGTGATTTTTTTTGTAAGAAGCGCTACTAAACCATTTTTTGTAAACTGTTCACTTTCAAAATGCCCAATATCGGCTAAAATTAGTTTGTTTTCTGCAGAGAAAAAGTCATGATACTTTAAGTCTGCTGTTATAAAAGCATCAGCTCCAGCATGTTTAACATTTGCAATAGCGAAACTTCCCGAACCTCCTAAAACGGCAACTTTTTTTATGGGTTTATCTAATAATTCACTATGTCTAACACAAGCGGTATTCATTTTCGATTTTAGATAGTTTAGGAATTGTTTTTCATTCATTTCAGATTCAAATTCACCTATCATCCCAATACCAATATGTTGATTTGTGTTTTCTAATGTGACAATTTCGTAAGCAACTTCTTCATAAGAATGCGTGTTGAATAGGGATTTCAGAATTTTAGACTCTAAATGTTTGGCGAATGTTACCGAAATCTGTGTCTCTTCTTCAAAATGAGTTTCACCTTTGTGTCCAATTGTAGGATTCGAATTTGTATTCCCGTTAAAGGAGCCGGTCCCTTCAATATTAAAACTGCAATCAGAATAATTTCCTATTTGTCCAGCACCTGCGTTAAATAAAGCTTGACGTAATGCTTCTGCTTCCTGTCTAGGCACATAGGTTGTTAATTTTTTAATGGTACTTTTCTGCGGAATTAAAATGGATGTGTTAACTAAACCAAGTTGGTTGCAAATCATAGCATTTACGCCTTGTATATGATTATCTAATGCCGTATGAATGGCATAAATAGCAATATTATGTTTAATCGCTTTTAAAACCACACGTTCTACATAGGTTTTTCCTGTGAGTTTTTTTAAGCCTTTAAAAATAATGGGATGAAAACTAACAATGAGATTACAGTTGTTTTCAATAGCTTCATCTACCACAGATTCTAAGGTGTCTAGAGTGATTAAAACACCAGTTAATTTTTCGTTTTTATCGCCTACAAGTAGTCCAACATTATCGAAATCTTCGGCATAATTTAAAGGAGCTAAATCCTCAAGATGGTTGATAACGTCTTGAACAATCATAATATTTTTGGTATTAGGTTTAAAACAAAGATAAAATATTTACTTTCGTTACAATGAAATTATTACGTTACATATTCTTTCCCATTGTTCCCATTTATTATGGTGTAACATGGTTGCGAAATAAATTATTTGATTTAGGTGTTTTAGAATCAACCTCGTACGATTTTCCTGTAATTTGTGTAGGAAATTTAAGTGTTGGTGGTACGGGTAAAACGCCTATGATTGAGTATTTAATACGGACTTTAAAAAATGATTATAAACTGGCTACATTAAGTAGAGGTTATAAGCGTAAGAGTGAAGGATTTCAAGTTGGGAAATCTGGGGTAACGGCAGATGTTCTTGGAGATGAACCTTTTCAGTTTTACTCTAAGTATGCTTCAGAAATTACCGTTGCTGTAGATGCCGATAGGGGAGCTGGTATTCTTAAACTACGCGAATTAGAACCGAAACCAAATGTAATTTTATTAGATGATGCTTTTCAACATAGAAAAGTAAAAGCAGGTTTTAATATAATGCTTACCACGTATTTTAATTTGTTTACCGACGATTATGTGCTCCCTACAGGTGATTTAAGAGAGCCTAAAAGCGGAGCAAAGCGTGCAGATATAATTGTAGTAACAAAGTGTCCAACATCTCTTAAAACTGAAGCGAAGACCTATATCGTAACACGTATATCTCCAGAACCAAATCAGAAGGTGTTTTTTAGTACTATAAAGTATGCTGAATTTGTGGTTTCAAAATCTGATAAAAAACCATTAGTACAACTTCCAAAGTTTACGTTAATTACCGGAATCGCAAATCCTAAACCTTTAGTCGATTATTTATTAAATATGGGTTTAGATTTTGAACATTTAAACTTTAAAGATCATCACGATTTTACTACAGATGAATTAGAAACCTTTAAAGTGAAATCACTTATTATTACAACAGAAAAAGATTTTATGCGACTTAATCAGTTTGCATTTTTGGAGGATACATTATACTATTTAGGTATCGAAATTGAACTAGATAATCCTCTTGATTTTAATGCCTCAATACAAAATTTTATAACATCTTATTAAGTCAATTCGTCTGTATTACCAATAACGGCTTTGTATAATTTCTTTTCGAAGTCTTCTTGTTTAAACGGTTTAGATATAATGTCGTTAAAACCAGCTTCATCAAATTCTTGCATTTTATCTTCAATAGTAACAGCTGTAAGAGCAAAAATATTAAGATCTCTATCGAAGGTTCTTATTATTTTGGTGGCTTCAATACCACTAATTCCAGGCATGTGAATATCCATTAAAACCACATCGTAATGATTGTTTTTTACCAAGTCTACCGCTTCTTCACCATTGTCTACCACCTCACAATTTAGGTTCATTTTGGTTAAAATTTTCTTGGTAATCATTTGGTTAATCTTGTTATCCTCTACCACTAAAATTTTAATATTACTCATTTCTAATTCAGTAATATTCTTAAAGTAATCTTTGTTTTTCTTAGGAGCGACTTGCTCTGTAGTGTGTTTTAATGGAATCTCAAAATAGAAACATGTTCCTTTGCCTAGTTCACTTCTAAGATAAATTTTACCGTTTAAAATATCTATTAAACCTTTAACAATAGATAGTCCTAAACCAGTACCACCATATTTTCTATTGATTTGAATCGAGCCTTGAGAGAAACTTTCGAACATATGTTTTTGTTTCTCTTCACTAATACCAATCCCGTTGTCTTCAATTTCAAATTTTATGGTATAGATATCCTTAATGTTATTTACTTTAATCGCTCTAACCCATATATCACCATCATTAGTAAACTTAATAGAATTTCCTATTAGGTTAATCAGGATTTGTGATAATTTTATTTGGTCGGCTTTAAAGTTAATTGGTAGAGCTTCGTCGTATTCAAAATGTATGGTAACACCATTATCTAGAGCCGAATTGTTTAAGGCGGATACAACGTCTGAAATCTTCTTTTTTAAGTCGAAAATCTCATATTCTATATCTACTTTATTGGCTTCAATTTTGTTAATTTGAAGAATGTCATTTATAAAGTTTAGTAAATAATCACCAGAGAATTGAAGCGATTTTAAATGTTGAATTTGATCAGGTTTCGGATTTTCGTCTAACAACATCGTGGTCAACCCCGTTACGGCGTATAATGGAGTTCTGAGTTCGTGAGTAACTGTAGATAAAAAGTTGGCCTTTGTTTTAGAAGCGAGTTCAGCTTTTTCTTTTGCTAAAATTAATTCGCCATTCTTTTTGTGCAACATATTGTTGGTTTTCAGCCTAATGTTGTTGTTTTTGTATAGCGATAATGTTAAAAGCGAAAGGATAGTAATTAATGCAATACTTAAAATGGTAGCTAATTTGCTGTATCCTTTTTCTATTTTAAGTTTTTCTAAATCGGCTTCTTTTTCTTTTTGAAACTCTGTTTGACTATCTAAAATAAATTTAGCTTTCTTTTCTGGGGTTAAATTTTTACGTTTTTGCTCTAATAAAGATTGAGATAACGTGATGTGATTTTTTAAATACTGTGTCGATAATTTATAGTTTCCTAATTTTTCGTTTAGTTCACTTAAAATTAAATAACCATTATTTAAAACGTCTGTGTAATTGTTACTTTCGGCAAGGAGTAATCCCTGATTTCCTAGTTTTAATGCACTTTCGTCATCGTTTAAGAAATAGTAAACTTTAGCTTGATGAATTAAGGCACTGCTTTTAATTTTTGTTAAATCGAAACGTTGGGCTAATGCTAAAGACTTATCAATGCGTTCTCTTGCTTTTCTATATTGCTTTAACGCCATGTATGTTTTTCCTTCGTTTAAAAGTACCTCAGCTTCAAATTCACTTAAATTTTCCTGTTCAAAAAGTGATAGTGAGGCCTTGTAATACGTAAGCGCTTGTTCGTAATCTTCTAGATACATAAAAACGTTTCCAAGCGTCTTGTAGGTTTCGGCTATGTTTATATTATCCTTAGCAAAACGTTGTACTTCTATAGCTTTAGTAAGTGTTTTTATGGCTTCTGTAGGCTCCTCAATAATAAACTCTAATTTACCCAGTTTAGAATATATAAGACCAATACTTTTCTTATTATCTATACTTTGAGCAAGATTTAAAGCTTCTTCTAGTTTTTTCTTTGCAGGATAGTAGTTGTTATTATCGATATCGTATTGCGCTTGGGTAATACGAAAATCTATAGTATTTTGAATGGTTTCTGGGTCGCTATGTACAGTATCCTGCGCATTTATGCCGATAGTAATTAGCAAAAAGATTACCCAAATGTAATGTTTGATGTTAAGCATATTAAGAAGTTACTTTCAAGTAAATAAAATTGGCATTCGATAAAAATAATTATTTTTCCGACAACTTACATATTAAATCTATGATTCTACTAGAATATCCTGTTTCATTATCGTACCAACCTATAATTTTAACCATATTTCCAATAACCGAAGTCATTTGAGCATCAAAAATGCAGGAATGAGGATTTCCCACAATGTCTATTGAAACAATAGGGTCTTCTGTATATTCTAAGATAGATTTAAAATGTGTTTCGGAAGCCGTCTTAAAAGCTTGATTAACGTCTTCTATTGTAGCTGTTTTTTTTATATTGAACGTAATATCTGTTAGCGAGCCATTGGCAACAGGAACTCGAATACCGCATCCACCTATAACATCCGAAAGCTCTGGGAATATTTTTGTTAATGCTTTTGCTGCTCCTGTAGTTGTAGGAACAATAGATTGACCTGCAGCACGAGCACGACGTAAATCGCGGTGTGGCTGATCGTGTAAAGATTGGTCTGTGGTGTACGAATGTATAGTTGTAATGTAAGCTTGCTCGACACCAAAATTATCATTAATAATTGCCATCATAGGTGCGGCATTATTAGTGGTGCAAGATGCATTAGAAATAATGGTTTCTGTACCGTCAATTAAATGGTCATTTACACCTAGCACTATGGTTTTAATATCGTCTTCTAAAGCAGGCACACTTAGAATTACACGTTTTGCCCCGTTATTTATATGATGCTGAAGCTCCAGTTTTGTTTTAAATTTACCTGTGGATTCTACTACAAAATCTACGTTGTATGGACTCCAATCAATTGTTTTTGGATGTGTTTCATTAAGCAATGGAATCTTAACATCGTTAACTACAATTGTATTTCCGGCGTGAGTAATAATCTGATTAGAAACTCCGTGTATGCTATCGTATTTAAGCAAATGACTTAAAGTGTAAGCATCTGCTAAATCGTTAATAGCAACAACGTTAATATGAGAATGTTCCTGTAATAATCTAAAAACACGACGTCCAATACGCCCAAAACCATTTATGGCAACATTAATCATTAGTTAATGTGTTTCTGAGCTTTGTAAGAAGAACGTACTAAAGAGCTACTTTCTACGTGTCTAAATCCTAAGTCTAGTCCAATTTCTCTATATTCTGCAAATTGATCCGGTGTAATAAACTGTTTTACTGGCAAATGTTTTTTACTAGGTTGTAAGTATTGACCTATAGTAACAACATCAACATCATTAGCTCTTAAATCGTGTAATGTTTCTATTACTTCTTCACGTTTTTCACCAAGACCTAGCATAATACCAGATTTTGTTCTGCGTTGTCCTTGAGCTTTTAAGTATTTTAAAACACCTAAACTACGATCGTATTTGGCTTGAATTCTAACATCACGAGTTAAACGTCTTACTGTTTCAATATTATGAGATACAACTTCTGGGGCTACATCTATAATACGATCAATATGTTGTTCTACACCTTGAAAATCTGGAATAAGAGTTTCTAGAGTAGTTTCTGGATTCATACGTCTAACAGCTTTCACGGTTTCTGCCCACATTATGCTTCCCATATCTTTTAAATCGTCTCGATCTACACTAGTAAGCACGGCATGATTAATTTTCATTAATTTAATAGATCGTGCTACTTTTTCTGGTTCATCCCAATCTACAGTCTCAGGTCGACCTGTTTTAACACCGCAAAAACCACAAGATCTCGTACATACATTTCCTAAAATCATAAATGTTGCAGTACCTTCACCCCAACATTCACCCATATTTGGGCAACTACCAGAAGTACAAATGGTATTTAAACTATATTTATCTACAAGACTTCTTAGTTCGGTATACTTTTTACCTGTTGGTAATTTTACACGTAACCATTTTGGTTTTGGAAGACGATCCGGAAGAATGTTTGAAGCAGTTTCAGAATTCATAAATTTTCTCTTTTCGAAATGCAAAGATACAAAGTATAATCTAAAAAGTAGAGTATATAGTCGTTAGATAAATTTTCTGAAATTTTATAAAGATGAAGATGTTTTGATGAATAAATACGGCTTTAGCATCTTATAATTTATTCATTTTGAATAATTTCGGCAAGTAGTTTTTTAGCACGGAGTAATTTTACTTTTACGTTATTGATAGGTTCGCTAAGTTCTACAGAAATTTCTTTATAAGTTAACTCCTGAAAATAACGAAGATTAATCACTACTTGATAATGAGGCTTTAATCGTTTTATGTCTCTTAGAAGTTTAGCTAAATTTTGATCGGTAATAATTTTGTCTTCAGCAGAAGGCGATTCATCTAAAACTTGATTTATAGCGTATTCATCTTCTTTAGAAATTTGTCTAGAAATCGAACTTTTTTCCTTCCGAAGTAAATCAATATGAATATTTTTAGAAATTGTAATTAACCATGTTTTAAAAACATAATCGTCGTTGTAAGTCTCAATTTTATCAAAAGCTTTAGAAAATGTTTGTATGGTAATATCTTCTGCATCATTCTCGTTTCCGATACGTTTTAGCTGAAATCCATAAACGTCTTCCCAATAGGTGTGAAGGAGATAGTTAAACGCTTTTTGATCGTTTTGTTTCGCTCTTTTTATGGCGTGTTCTATTTCCAAGTTTGGGGTTTTGATATCTTATTTGATATAAATATAGCCAATTGTGTTAGAATAACGAAAATTTCTAAAAAAGGGATTATAAACACTAAATCAGATTCATTTAGCTTTTTTGCACTTTTACCCATTACAATCCATTGTATTAAAATACGTAAAGTAAATAAGCCAATAACAATTTCCCATCTAAATAAAAGCGACAATAAAACGATTCCTAATATCCAAAATAGAATTTGAGAAACATAAAAGAGACCTAATAAAAATTTGTGACTCTTTTTATAGTAAGACACGGTAGAAACATGTCTTCGTTTTTGTTTAACCCAAGCTCCAAATGTTTTTTTAGGAACAGATTCTGTAAAACTTTCAGGAGAAATACTTAATGCCGTGTTTTTACTGCTCGCCATCTGGTTTACAAATAAATCGTCGTCTCCAGATCGCACATTCATATGATTTATAAACCCGTTTGCTTCAAAAAACAAAGTTTTGGTATAAGCTAAATTACGACCAACACCCATGTAAGGTAAACCTAATTTAGCATAAGAAAAGTATTGAGAAGCTGTTAAAACCGTTTCAAAACGGATTAACATGTTTAAAAATGAATTTTTAATTTTAGCATATCCACCGTAACCTAAAACTATAGATTTTTCATGGTTGAAATGTGCTGCTATTTCAGAAATCCAAGTGGTAGAAGTTGGCCTGCAATCTGCATCTGTAAATACTAGGTGATTGTGTTTAGCAGCTTTAATTCCTAGAGTTAAGGCGTATTTTTTATTGGCCCAAAAGGCTTCTGTGTTTTTTACATCAACAATTCTAATGTTGTTATATTGCTCCGAAAAATGTTCGAAAACACTTAAGGTTTCATCGTGAGATGCATCGTTTATTAAAACGACTTCAAAATTTGGGTAGTCTTGATTTAAAACAGAAGGTAAGAATTGTTTTAAATTCTCTTCTTCATTTTTAGCACAGACAATAATAGATACAGGAATTTCTGTTTTTTGAGGTTGAGTTGGTTTTAAAAACGCGAATGTTCTAAGAAAAACTAAATAATAAAATAACTGAATAAAGACAATTGCTACAAAGCTGTAGAATAGAATGTCGAGTGCAACCATGTAACGGATTAAGAGTGTTGTGGTTCGCTACAATCTTTATACTGGTCTGGAGTTTTACCACAAAACCCACAAGATTCTCCCGATTCGTTTAACATAGGATTTTGGCTCGCACACGTACCAGCAAATTTACCATCTTTTTTTGCCCAAATTTTTATTGCAATTCCTGCAACTCCTAATCCTAGTAAAACTAATGTTATAAGTAGTAATTTCATAGCTGAGTATTTTTTTACCCAATAGGTTTAAGCTTAATTTTTTACTTAAATCACCTATTTTAAGGTTTTGCAAATGTACTATATTTTAATAAAAAAGTAAAAAATAAGCCTCACTTTTAATTAAAAGCGAGGCTTATTTTATGTGTGTTATATCGTGTTTATTCTCTGCTTTTTAAAGCAATTTCTGCAACAGAATTTTCTAACGAAGCGTTTTTATTTCCGCCTTTAGGCTCGATAGTAATGTTTAATCCAAGAGCATTTTCTGTATAAGGTATAGATTTTAATTGTCTATCGGTTTCATCTAAAATACCTAGATTAACCATTTTACCATTTAAATCGGCCCATATTTGGTAACATTGCTCTTTTGGTAATTCTGGTAATGAAACCACATCTATCATAGATGTTTTTTCTTTAGGGTTAATGTAAGCAACCGTTTTTAAGTTTTTAGCTCTATTATTTCCTTTAATGACGTATTTTTCGGTCTCAGGATTGTTTAATTGCTTAAACTGAGCCATAACATTGTCTAGCTTTTGGTTGTTCATTTCGATGTCACTTCGTAAGTCGAATATTTCATCGACTACAACTTGATTTTCTTTTTTCAACTCTAAATTTTTAGTGAAGAAGAAAAATGATGCACACGCAAACAATGCAGCAACAAAACTAGCAGCAATGGCATATCTAAACCAAACTTTATGTTTTTTAGGCTTAGAGTTTAATTGTACAACAGGGTTTTCTTGATCTAAAGTCTGTAGTACATTATTTAAAACCGAAGGTTGTGCTTCTACTGCATGATATTTAGAGACAATTTCTAAATTATGCTGTAATGTATTGTATGCGTTTTCCACCTCAGGGAATTTAGAGATGTAGTTTTCAACTAATTCTGTTTCCTTAGAAGTTGTTTCTCCTATTAGATATTTTTCTAAAAGATCAGAATTTAAAAATGTAGTTATTTTATCATTCATGTCCGTAATTTATTCAGGATCGTAAATCTTTTTTAGCTCACGAAGTCCTATTTTTAATCTTGATTTTATTGTGCCTAACGGAATGTCTAATTCTTCGCTAGCCTCTTGTTGTGTCATGCCTTCAAAGAACAGGGCATGAAGTACTATTTGATATTTTGAATCTAACGACTTAAGGTGTTTCTTGATGTCCATAACATCTTGATTTAAACCTTTGGCTGTTATATTATATACGTTAGAAATTTCAATCTGGACTTCTTTACTATCCTTATTAGATGTGGATCGTATTTTATCTATGGCCGTATTATAAGAAATTCTATATAGCCATGTAAACAGCTTGGCTTTACTAGGGTCGTAAGATTTAGATTTCTTCCAGACTTTTATAAAACTTTCCTGTAGTACATCTTGCGCCAAGTCTTCGTCTGGAATCAATTTAGATATTACACCAAGTAGAGTGTCTGCATAATTCTCATACAGTAGGGTGATGGCTTTTTTATCGCCATGCTTTAATAGCCCAACAATCTCCTGTTCAATAGGTGCAATCAAAATTTTTAGCTTTAGTTAGTTTATTCACAATAGATTAGTGTAACTAACCAAAGTTATATAAAATATTATTAATTATAAGATATTAACTTCTGATTCGATGCTAATATTAAAAATTCTTTGTATTGTAGCTTGAATTATTTCTGAAAGTCTCAATATTTCTGTACCCGTAGCACCTCCATAATTAACTAAAACTAAGGCTTGATTTTTATGAACGCCATAATTTCCTAAGCGCTTACCTTTAAAACCTGCTTTTTCAATAAGCCAACCTGCTGGGATTTTAACTTGGGTTTCGGAAACCGGATAACTTGGGACATCTGGAAACTGATTTAAAATATGAAGATACACGGCTTTATCTACAACTGGGTTTTTAAAGAAGCTACCGCTATTTCCAATCTTTTTAGGGTCAGGAAGTTTACTTTGCCTAATAGCAATTATTGCGTTAGATACGTCTTGAATTGTAGGTGATGTAATTTGCCTAGCATTTAGCTCTGCAGTTATCGCACCGTAATTGGTATGAAGTATATGGTTTTTAGTTGTCAGTTTAAAAGTTACTGATGTTATGATATACTGACCTTTAGCGTGCTGCTTGAAAATTGAATTTCTGTATCCAAACTCACATTCTTCTTTTTTGAAAGTTGTTATGGATTTGGTTGCTAAATTAATGGCTTCGCAAGATTCGAACGTATCTTTTAATTCTACACCGTAAGCACCAATATTCTGAATAGGAGACGTGCCTACATTTCCTGGAATTAAGGACATGTTTTCAAGTCCGCCAAAATCCTGACTCAAAGTCCAAAGTACAAATTCATGCCAGTTTTCACCTGCATTAGCTTTTACTAAGACAGTATCTTCAGTTTTAGAAATAATTGAAATTCCTTTTATACGGATAAGTATAACTAAAGCATCTACAGCTTTGATTAATAAAATATTACTTCCGCCACCTAAAATTAATTTTTTAGGATACGATTCAAGTTCTAAAACCGCTTTTAAATCTTCTAGAGTAGATATTGTTACAAAATGTTTTGCAACAACATCTATTCCAAAAGTATTGTATGGTTTTAAAGATACATTGTGTTCTATTTTCACTAGTCTTTGTACACTTTTAAAGCTTCTTTTAGTAATGTAACAGCTTTAATTAAACTTTCTTTATTTAAAACATAAGCAATTCTAATTTGGTTTAAACCAACACCTGGAGTCGAGTAAAAACCTGCAGCAGGAGCAACCATTACGGTTTCTTTATCGATATCGAATTCTTCTAATAACCATTGTGCAAATTTATCAGAATTCTTGATAGGCAACTCAACGATACAGTAAAAAGCACCTTTAGGAACACCTATTTTAACACCGTCTATTTTTTCTAATTCAGCGATTAATGTATTTCTACGTCCTAAATATTCGCTTTTAACTTCATCGAAATAACTCTGTGGCGTATCTAAAGCAGCTTCACTAGCTATTTGAGCTAGTGTTGGTGGACTTAAACGTGCCTGAGCAAATTTTAAAGCGGTTTTAATAACCGTTTTGTTTTTCGATACTAAACAACCAATTCTAGCACCGCACATACTGTAGCGTTTAGATACAGAATCAATCATAATTGCGTAGTCCTCTAAACCATCAATAGACATAATTGAGTGATGTTGTACACCATCGTAAGTAAACTCTCTATAGACTTCGTCTGCAATTAAGAACAAATCGTGTTTTT
This sequence comes from Formosa agariphila KMM 3901, assembly GCF_000723205.1. Classification (NCBI taxonomy): domain Bacteria; kingdom Pseudomonadati; phylum Bacteroidota; class Flavobacteriia; order Flavobacteriales; family Flavobacteriaceae; genus Formosa; species Formosa agariphila. The sequence goes on from NZ_HG315671.1 coordinate 620,280, forward strand.
TAACCAACTCGGCTAACTGAAGAATTTCTTCTTTAGAGTATAAATAACCTGTTGGATTTCCTGGGTTACAAATTAAAATTGCTTTCGTTTTAGGCGTAATTAATTTTTCGAATTCAGAGATTGGAGGTAATGCAAAATTATCTTCAATTTTAGAAATTACAGGAACAACATTTACTCCAGAAGCAGTAGAGAATCCGTTATAATTTGCATAAAACGGTTCAGGTATAATAATTTCATCATCGGTATCCATGATGCTTCCAAAAGTGAAAAGTAAAGCTTCACTTCCTCCAGTAGTTACAATAATATCGTCGTGTTTAACTTCAATATTATTTTTATGATAGTAATTCGCAATCTTAGTTCTGTATTGTTCAGAACCTTCAGAACGCGAATATTCTATTGTTGTTAAAGTATTATTCTTAACCGCATCTAAAGCGACTTGAGGTGTTTTTATATCAGGTTGACCAATATTTAAATGATAAACTTTTTTTCCGGCTTTGTATGCTTTTTCAGAGTAAGGTACCAATTTACGAATTGGAGATTCTGGCATGTTCTGGCCTTTGTTTGATATTTTTGGCATAGTATAATATTTGTTACGACAAAGTTGAGGAATTTTCTTTAATAGGTCTAATTATGGTGTTATAAAAATAAAGTCGTAAATTAAAGAGGGTGAATTTTACAGATAGATGAAAAATTGGAGCTTTTTTTTGATTTTTATGTTTTGTGGAAACCTATTAGGGGTTTCTCAAACTAATTTTGTGCTTCCAGAACATAAGGAGTACGATAAAGTACGTTTTCAACTCATCCATAATTTAATTGTTATTCCTGTTGAAATAAATGGTGTGCCACTCTCTTTTATTCTAGATACAGGAGTTGCAAAACCCATTGTTTTTAGTTTTTTAAATGAACGCGATACACTGCAAATTAATAATACAGAAGCTTATCTGTTAAGAGGTCTAGGAGAAGGAAAGTCGTTTGAAGCTTTAAAGTCTAAAAACAATATTTTTAAGATTGGTAAAGCGGTAAATTTAAATCAAGAATTATATGCTATTCACGATGCAAGTTTAAATTTCACACCACAATTAGGAATTCCTATTCATGGTATAATTGGTTTCGATTTGTTTAAAGATTTTGTTGTCGAAATAAACTATGCTTCGAAATATATTAAAATGCACAAGCCTAAGAATTATAAGTACAAGAAATGTAAGTCTTGTGAATGGGTAAATCTTGAATTTTATAATAATAAGCCTTTTTTAAATGCTGAAATAACGCTGCATGGAAAACAAATTCCTGTAAAATTATTGATAGATACTGGCGGAAGTGACTCGCTATGGGTGTTTGAAAATGAAGCTTTAGGACTCTATGAGCAAGATAAGTATTTTGTAGATTATCTAGGAAGCGGACTCAATGGAAGTGTGTATGGAAAACGAGCAAAAATTGATAAGCTCAAAATAAATTCGTTTACATTAAAAGAAGTCAATGTGTCTTATCCAGATTCGTCGTCAATTAAGTTAGCGCGACGTTTAGTAGTGCGTAACGGAAGTGTGTCTGGTAACGTTTTAAAACGATTTAATTTAATTGTAGATTATAGAAAAGCCCGTTTAATATTAAAAAAGAATAAATTATTTAAAGAAGAATTTAAATACAATAAAAGCGGTATTGAACTTGAGCATCGCGGTGAGTTGATGGTTGAAGAAGAATATGAAGGTAATTTTGGTAATCGCCAGATGAATGTCGATATCATCCGATTTCCATCTTATAATTTTCAATTAAAGCCTTTATTTTCAATTGTAGAATTGCGTAAAGGATCTCCTGCCGAACGTGCAGGGTTGTTGGTTGGAGATATTGTATTGAATATAAATAATAAGGAGGTGTACCAATATAAATTACATGAAATAATTCAGATGTTATATGGTAGAGAAGGAGAGTTTATAAATATTCTAATCGATAGAAATGGGTATAAAATGAAATTTAAATTCCAAGTAGAATCGCCTCTAAAGTAAACTTATTGAATACTATTCATCAATCTAGATGTCTGAAAGAAAAAATATAAACTAGTTTCAATTAAATAATAAGCTTTTAATTGAAACTAGTTTATAAGTATTTGTATTAGTTAATTGGGAAACCGCGATCTCGCATTAATGCTTCAATTTTAGCATCACGACCTCTAAATTTTCTGTAAGCGTCTGCAGGATCCATAGCGTTACGTGGCGCAAATAAATAGTTGACTAATTTTTCAGCAACATCTTTATCATAAAAACCGCCTTCAGCTTCTTTAAATGCTTCAGAAGCATCACTTGTTAAAACATCTGCCCACATATACCCGTAATAAGCAGTAGCATAACCTTCGCCAGAAAATACATGACCAAAGTGTGGTGTTCTGTGGCGCATAGGTAACTCTTTAGGCATGCCTAACTCGTCTAAAGTTTCGCGTTCAAATTTATCAACATCAATATTTGATGGGTCAGCTAAATGAATTTTCATATCAATTAAAGCAGATGCTAGATATTCTGTAGTATCAAATCCTTGATTAAAAGTTGCTGCCTTTTTTATCTTTTCAATTAATGATGCTGGAATTGGTTCTCCTGTTTTATAGTGCACTAAATAGTTGTTAATGACTTGGTCTGTAGATAACCAACGTTCTAATAATTGCGATTGAAATTCGGTATAATCTCTAACACCTCCATTTAAAGTTGGGTAGGTAACATCAGATGAAAAGAAGTGAAGTGCATGACCAAACTCGTGGAAAAATGTAACCGCATCGTCCCAAGATACTAAAACAGCTTCTCCTGGTGCAGGTTTTACAAAATTAGAATTGTTAGAGGCTAATACATTGGTTTTACCTTTAAACGAAGTTGAGCTTCTATATGTAGTTGCCCAAGCTCCAGAGCGTTTACCTTGGCGGGCGTAAGGGTCTAAATACCATAGTCCGATATGTTTTCCGGAATCTTTATCTGTAACTTCCCAAACGTTTACGTCTTCTTGAAATACAGGAACAGTTCCTTCTGGAACAGGAGTGAAGTTGTAATTAAATAATTCGCCAGCCACAAAAAACATAGCTTCTCTTAATTTATCTAATTGCAAATATTGTTTCACTTCATCACTATCTAAATCGTATTTCTTTTTACGAACTTTTTCTGCGTAATATCTGTAATCCCAAGGCTCAATTGTAATATTGTCTCCAAGTTCATTTGCTACGGTTTGCATATCTTCAACTTCTTCTTCTACTCGAGCAATAGCGGCTGGCCAAACAGCAAGCATTAAATTCATTGCATTTTCTGGAGTTTTAGCCATACGGTCTTGTAAACGCCATTCTGCATAATTAGTGTAACCCATTAAACCAACGCGTTCTTTACGGAGTTGTAGAATTTTTGCAATAATCTCGTTATTATCGTATTCGTCTCCATTATCACCTCTAGAATAATAATTTTCCCAAACTTGTTTTCGTAATTCACGATCTGTAGAATAGGTTAGAAAAGGATCCATTGACGATCGTGTGTTTGTAATAGCGTATTTGCCTGTTTGTCCTTTATCTGCAGCAATTTTTGCAGCAGATTTGATGAAACCATCCGCTAAACCTCCTAATTGGTCTTCTGTTAAATAGGTGATGTAGTTTTCTTCGTCATGCAAAATGTTATTTCCAAAGTCGGTGTAAAGTGAAGATAGCTCTTTATTGATTTCTGCATATCGTTTTTTCTGTTCGGCATTTAAATTAGCGCCATTCATTTCAAATTGCTTGTATGTTAAATCGACTACACGTTGTGCTTGTGGTTCTAATGGTGTTTGTTGAGAAGCATCGTATACCGTTTTTATGCGCTTGAAGAGTTTTTCGTTTTGAGAAATCTTAGATCTAAAATCTGAAAGTTTAGGTGCTAGCTCGGCTTGAACGTCTCTAAATTCAGGCGAAGATACATTGGCGCTCATAATACCATAATAGGCAAATACGCGACTAAGTGGTTTTCCGGAGCTTTCCATAGCCACAATAGTATTCTCGAAAGTTGGGGCTTCTGTGTTATTTGCTATGGCTTCTATTTCTGCAAGGTTAAGTTTCATAGCTTCCTCGACAGCAGGTCCTATGGCCTCAACAGAGATTTTATCGAATGCGGGAACACCGTCGTAAGGTCCTGTCCATTCTTGAATTAGTACATTGTCGTTCATGGTTTTTTCAGTTGTGTTCGGGTTTTCTTCTTTACAGCTTACTAAAAGAATTAGACTGCAAAAAAAAGACGTTTTAAGGGTTTTTAATATCATAGAAAAGGGATTTGATTTTTTTTAAACGTGGTGATTCTATAGGTTAACAAGATACTGAAATTATGTACATGTAGATTTAGTGTTTTTTGAGATGTTTGTAAAAGAAAACCCCTTAAGTCTGAACTCAAGGGGTTTGTATCTTTTTAAGTTGAAGTATGATACATCAAACTTGTATTATGATTTTGTTGGATCAATAACGTCACCTTTAATTTTTAAAGCTACCGTTGGTGTGTCTGCATTAGACATAACTGTAATGGTTTTTCTAATTGGCATGACGCGGTTCGTATCGTATTTTACAGAAATCTCTCCAGTTTTTCCTGGCATAATAGGTCCTTCTGGTTTTTTTGGTACTGTACATCCACAACTAGATGTAACTTTAGATACAATAAGTGGTGCATCTCCTGTGTTTGTAAATTCAAATACACGTACACCATCTGCCCCTTTTTCAATCGTTCCGTAGTCGATAGTATCCGATTTAAATTCAATTTTAGCAACTTTATCTTGTGCTTGAATTGAGAAGCTAATTAATCCGATAAATAAAATAGTTATAAATTGTTTCATAATAGTATGTATTAAATTTACTGTAAACGTAAATACTTTTTCCTCATTATGCAAGACTATTTAAGTTATTGGCCTAGCATTAACATTATATTAAGGTTTACTAATCTATAAACACGCAATATAATTTCACATCAAAAGAATAATAAGTACTTTTGCATCTTATATTCAAAAACTATTCCAAAGTGTTTAAAACTAACTCTAAATAGCGACCTGATTAGTGACTTATTTTAGGTTGTGTTTTTTCGCTTTAAGCAATACAAAGATTCAAAATTATGCCGATGGATATTCCTTCAAAATATGATGCTAATTCAGTAGAAAGTAAATGGTACGATTACTGGATGAAAAACAATTATTTTCATTCTACACCAGACGAAAGAGAACCGTATACTATTGTAATTCCGCCACCAAATGTTACCGGTGTGTTGCATATGGGACACATGCTAAATAATACCATTCAAGATGTATTGGTGCGCCGTGCCCGTTTGTTAGGTAAGAATGCATGTTGGGTGCCTGGAACCGATCACGCCTCTATTGCTACCGAAGCCAAAGTAGTTGCTAAATTAAAGGAACAAGGCATAGATAAAAACGACCTTACTCGCGACGAATTCTTAGCACATGCTTGGGAATGGACAGAAGAGTACGGTGGTGTTATTCTTGAGCAACTTAAAAAATTAGGATGTTCTTGTGATTGGGATAGAACTAAATTTACAATGGACGACGATATGTCGGAAGCTGTAATTAAAGTGTTTGTCGACTTACATAACAAAGGTTTAATTTACCGCGGTTATCGTATGGTAAACTGGGACCCAGAAGCACAAACGACCTTGTCTGACGAAGAAGTTATTCACGAAGAACGTCAAGGGAACTTATATTATATTAATTATAAAATTGAAGGTAGCGACGATACCTTAACCATTGCAACTACACGTCCTGAAACTATTTTTGGAGATACAGCCATTTGTATTAACCCGAACGATGAGCGTTTTACACACTTAAAAGGAAAGAAAGCGATAGTGCCAATTTCTAATCGTGTGGTGCCAATTATAGAAGATGAATATGTCGATTTAGAATTCGGTACAGGATGTTTAAAAGTAACGCCTGCACACGACGAAAACGATAAGAATTTAGGTGATAAGCACAATTTAGAAGTGATTGATATCTTTAATGCGAATGCGACTTTAAATAGTTTCGGATTGCAATTTGAAGGTCAAGATCGATTTGAAGCTAGAAAAAATGTAGCTAAAGAATTAGAAGCTTTAGGGATTTTAGTAAAAACTGAAGTTCACGTAAATAAAGTAGGAACGTCTGAGCGTACTAAAGCGGTTATCGAACCTCGCTTAAGCGACCAGTGGTTCTTAAAAATGGAAGATTTAGTGAAGCCTGCTATCGAAGCGGTTTTAGGTGAAGATGCCGTAATTAAATTATTCCCGAAGAAGTTCGAAAACACCTACCGTCACTGGATGGAAAATATCCGTGATTGGAATATTTCACGTCAGTTATTATGGGGACAACAAATTCCTGCATATTTCTATGGCGATGGGAAAGAAGATTTTGTAGTTGCTGAAACTATTGAAAAAGCAGTAACCTTAGCACAGGAAAAAACGGGAAAAGCCGATTTAAAAGCTGAAGACTTAAAACAAGATACCGATGCTTTAGATACTTGGTTCTCGTCTTGGTTATGGCCAATGAGTGTATTCGACGGGATTAGTAATCCAGAGAATGAAGAAATCAAGTATTATTACCCAACAAACGATTTAGTAACCGGGCCAGACATTTTATTTTTCTGGGTGGCTAGAATGATTATTGCGGGTTACGAATACAAAGACGAAAGACCATTTAATAACGTATACTTAACGGGATTAGTTCGCGATAAGCAACGTCGTAAAATGAGTAAATCTCTTGGTAATTCACCAGACGCTTTAAAGTTGATAGAAGATTATAGTGCAGATGGTGTGCGTGTAGGATTGCTTTTAAGTTCGGCGGCCGGAAACGATTTAATGTTCGATGAAGCCCTTTGCCAACAAGGAAAAGGATTCGGAAATAAAATTTGGAATGCTTTTAACTTAACCAATTTATGGGACGTTAGTGAAACTATTGAGCAACCACAGTCTAGTAAAATTGCTCTGGAATGGTACGAAGCGAAGTTCCAAGATGCACTAGTAGAAATTGAAGACCACTTTAGCAAATACCGTTTAAGCGATGCCTTAATGAGTATTTATAAATTGATTTACGACGATTTCTGTGGCTGGTTACTAGAGATTGTTAAACCTGCATATCAGCAACCAATCGATGCTACAACGTACAATAGTGTAATGGCTCGTTTCGAAGATAATTTAAAAATTCTTCACCCGTTTATGCCGTTCTTAACCGAAGATATTTGGCAATATATTGCTGAACGTACTCCTGAAGAAGCGTTAATCGTTGCAAAATGGCCAGAAGCGAAGGCGATAAATAAAGATTTAATTACTCAGTTTGAATTTGCTTCGGAAGTGATTTCAGGAATTAGAACCGTTCGTAAAGAGAAAAATATTGCGTTTAAAGACGCCATTGGTTTCTCTGTAATTAATAATGAAAATGCGAATACTGCTTTCGATGCTGTAATCTCTAAATTAGGGAACTTGGAGGCTATCGATTATGTTACAGAACCAGTAGAAGGCGCTTTAACATTCCGAGTAAAATCTAACGAGTATTTTATTCCTATGGAAGGCGCTATAGATGTTGAAGCGGAGATTGTGAAGCTAACAGAAGAATTAAAATACACCGAAGGTTTCTTAAAATCGGTTCAAAAGAAGTTATCTAACGAACGTTTTGTAGCAGGAGCACCTGAGCAAGTCATTGCTAACGAACGTAAAAAAGAAGCAGATGCTTTAGCTAAAATTGAAACGATTACATCTAGTTTAGCGAGTTTAAAGTAAATAGGTTACTCTAATATCTAGAGTTTCAATATTAATTAGAAACACCTCGGCAATACATGTTGAGGTGTTTTTTTTATGCTTTGAATTGGTGGAATATTAATAGAAAATCTATGATAAATTTATTTCAGTATCTTGTGTGAATCTAAAATATGTGTGTCAATTCGAATATTTTTTACTCAAAGTCTAATCCTTAATTTAAATGATTATAATCATTATATTCCAACAAGGAATCGTGATTTTTTCTTAAATATTTTTTTTATTAATTTTAATACTTCTAAATTAATAAATATCAGAATAATTGAATACGTTATGATAAGAGGAGCAAGAAATACCTCTGAATAATTAGCAACTAATTCTAATAAAATTAATTTTACTTTAATTAATACCCCGTTTAATATTAGGTGAGTGAAATAGATACCAAAGCTAAAGGTTGCAAAATCATTTAGAACCGTTAAATTTTTATACTGAAGTGATTTAAGGTATTTTAAAATAATTATTGTAAAAGATATTTTTTGTAAATAAAACAGGCCTTCAGTTATACTAAATATACCATATTCTGATTCCCAATCAAAAATCATAAATAATAAAATCATAATTGTAGATGTAATAGAAATGATTATAACTAAAGTAAAATACTTTTTTATAAAGAAAACCAATTTTTCATAGCGCATTGCTGTATGCATTCCGATTATATAAATTGGAAAGAAATAAAGAAATTGATAAAATGTAATGTTTGTCCCGGTTCTGGTTCCTAATAGAGGTAATAACAAAATTAAAGGAAATGCCTTTATCCTTATATTATAAGGTACTAATAATAGCAAAGGGCTAATTAAAAATACTATAGAAATAAATGGAATGTACCAAAATTGAAGTTGTGATTTTCCATAGATAATATTGTTAAACCATTCTATAGAAAATTCATTGATGTTGAATTGGTCAAAGGATCTGAAAGATTTAATTAATAATAGAAGTGTTGAAATTAGTATGTACGGTACGATTACATTTTTCAATTTATTTTTATAATAAGCATTTATTCGAAAATTGGATGATAAATAATAAAATAGAAAACCAGATACAAACAAAAAATATATGGTAGAATTATGAAATAAAATCTCTCTCAATGAATTTAATAATTCAGTTCTGCTACTGTCAATTAGAGAGCTTGGTGCAGGAGAATAACTTATTAAATGAGCAAATACTATATTAATGATTGCGAACCCTCTAAAATAATGGAAATGCTTTAAGAATGGTCCGTTTTTTTTGGGTAAACTATCTTTTTTAAGAAATAATGTATTTAATTTTTCAATCATATATTATTAGTTTTTATTATGGATTTTGGGTGTTTTTTATAAAAATAGAAATGTAGCATGTTTGTATAGTTGGTTTGTAATTGAGTGATTTTAATTTGAAATCAGCTATATCAAGTTTTATATTTTAGTGTTATTGATTAATTATTTTTGTATTTAAAACCCAAACTTCTTCAGCATTCCTTTCCAACGTAATTTTCTTATAAATTCGCCTTGTTCTGGAGTCACTAAAGGTTCTATATTTTCGTTTTTAGCTTTAAAATAGCCAGACATATAATCGTTAAAAAGAGAGAGATTCTTTTTCTTCATGGCTAGTTTCAAAGCAGAAATAGCTGTGATAGAAAAGCCATAACGCATTTTGTACATGGCTTCACCTTGCATATATTTTGAAGCTTTATTATAACTTGCGCCAGTAGGTTTTAGGTGTTTTACGTGCAACGATTCATCGGTAAGAATTTCCCAATGATTAAACTTTGCTAATAATTCATCAATAGTGTCCCAACCCATGGCAGGTTTTAATTTTCCAATATCTAAAAAGCACTGTTTTCGGTAAGCCTTAAGTGCACCGCGAATATGGTCTTTGTTGGTTAAATCTTCTAAAATCCAATCTTCATCCTTTTTAATGTAGCAAAACCCAGCAACCATACCCAATGTTGGTTTGGTTTTAAAATGATTAGAAATCGTTTCTAAATAGTTTTCAGGGAAGATTAAATCGGCATCGAACTTACACATGATATCGTAATTCTCATCTAGGGTATCTAATCCTTTGTAAAAGGCATTTATAATTTTAGAACCTGGTAAATGTTTATCGGACGATTGTACGTTCACAATAGAAATCCATGAATGTTTTTCAATGTAAGATTCTACGATAGCTTGGGTGTTATCTGTAGAGTGGTCATTCACAATAACCAATTGTTTTGGCAACAGGGTTTGTTTTGCTAACGATTCTAAAGTACGTCCAATAGAATCATCTTCATTATGTGCGGGAATGACAATGTAAAAATTCATGCTATGAAATTCAATATTTAAATCTTATATCGCAAAGATTACGATAGCTATTTTTATAAAAAGCAGATTTTATTTTGAAATCCGTTCAGCATAAACAATATAGTAGCGTGGCGTAAAACGCCTAAGAATAGGACGGATACCAATTTTATTCGTTGGGTTTGTCCATTTATGACGTGCTTTTATTTCCCAGCCAGCTTTTTCTAGTAACCAATCGAACTGCCAATCTTCAAATTCGTGGTAATGCCTATCTCGCATATCGGTTTTACTTCTATACGCTTCTGCAAACCATAATTTAAGAGGCACACTGGCAACTAACTTATCGGCTTTAATAGCTTTTAAAACCGTAAAAGGTGATAAGAGGTGTTCGAAAATTTCGAAAGCGGTGACCACATCGGCATTAGATTGTGTTAAAGCTGAAGTGTCAAGATCTAAATCTTCACCTGTAGTATTCGTTACTTTAAATCCATGGTCTTCCATGACTTTAGTAAACGGATTTACAACACCTAAGTCTAAAATATTAGACGCTTTTGTGACGTGTTGTTCTAAGAATTCAATAGTGTTTTTATATCGCTTATGCGGAAAATGACTTTCGTACATACTATTCTATTTCCGCATAAGCGGTACTTTTAATATTTGTATACTATAGCATTAATGTGCATTCCTGCACCAACGCTTGCAAATATAATAACATCGCCTGTGTTAAGACTATGATTTTCTAATTTATTGTGTCTAACAATATCGAAAAGTGTAGGTACGGTAGCTACAGAACTATTACCTAAATTCCCGATAGTCATAGGCATAATATTCTCGGGTGTTTTCATTTTAAATAAACGATAGAATCGCTTTAAAATGGCGTCATCCATCTTTTCATTGGCTTGATGAATAAACACTTTCTTTACATCTATAATATCGTAACCACTAGCATCTAAACATGCTTTCATAGCTGCTGGTACATGGGTTAATGCAAATTCATATATTTTTCGACCATCCATTTTTATATACTTGGTCGTTTCATCTAAATCGGTATTAAACGATTTTCCATACGATAAATGAAAAGCGTTATCGAGCGTGTAACTTTCTGTAACGTGAGATAAAATTCCACCAGGTTCACTTGTTTCTTCAAGGATACAAGCGCCTGCACCGTCTGAGAAAATCATGGCATCTCTGTCGTGCTTATCTACAACTCTAGACAAGGTTTCAGAACCGATAACCAAACAACGTTTAGCAATGCCAGCTTTTATAAATGCTTGTGCTTGTATTACACCTTCAATCCAACCGGGACATCCGAAAAGTAAATCGTAAGCAACGCATTTAGGATTTTTAATTTTTAGCTTGTGTTTCACGCGTACAGCTAGACCAGGTAACATATCACTTTGATTACTTCCGTAAGGCATGTCTCCAAAATTATGAGCAAAAACAATGTAATCTATAGTTTCTGGATCGATGTTAGCATTGGCTATAGCTTTCTCCGCAGCAAGAAATCCGATGTCTGAAGATGTGAACTCTTCTTTAACATAACGACGTTCAGATATCCCTGTAATGGATTTAAATTTATCAATTATGACAGTATTGTCATTTTCAAAGGGAGTTCCATCATTATTGAGGAACGAATGATTGAGAAATTTGTCGTTTTCTTGAACAATAGAAGGTATGTAACTTCCTGTTCCTGTGATTTTTATATTCATCAAAAAAAAATTGCCTTTATAGCGTATTTTATCTTTATGAAGATACTTACAATTACTATAAAGGCAATGCTTATTTAGTTGTTATTTACGATGTCCAAACCGAGATTTACTACATGTAATCTTCAATTGGGGCACACGTACAAATTAAATTTCGGTCTCCAAAAGCGTCATCTACACGACGTACAGTTGGCCAGAATTTATTTGTTTTTACATAATCTATTGGGTAGGCTGCTTCTTCTCTAGTGTATGGTAAATCCCATGAATTAGCAGTTAACATGTCTAAAGTATGTGGTGCATTTTTAAGTACATTATTAGGTTCGTCTTTTGTAGCTGTGTCTATTTCCTTTTTAATTGAAATTAAAGCATCGCAAAAACGGTCCATTTCATGTTTACTTTCACTTTCTGTAGGTTCAATCATTAACGTTCCTGCAACAGGGAAAGAAACTGTAGGCGCGTGGAACCCGTAATCAATTAAACGTTTAGCAATATCTGTAACTTCAATTCCGTTAGCTTTAAATGGTCTGCAGTCAACTATCATTTCGTGTGCTGCACGTCCGCATTCACCAGAATATAAAGTTTCAAAGCTTCCTTGTAAACGGCTCTTAATGTAATTAGCATTTAAAATAGCAGCCTTAGTAGAATCTACTAAACCTTGAGCTCCTAACATTTTAATATATCCGTAAGAGATTAAACAGACTAAAGACGACCCGAAAGGCGCTGCTGAAATAGCACTAATAGCTTGTTCTCCTCCTGTTTTAATAATTGGGTTTCCTGGTAAGAACCGTACCAATTGTTTTGCAACACAAATTGGCCCTACACCTGGTCCACCACCTCCATGAGGAATAGCGAATGTTTTATGTAAGTTTAAGTGACAAACATCTGCACCAATGTTTCCTGGATTTGTTAAACCAACTTGTGCATTCATGTTTGCACCGTCCATATAAACTTGTCCGCCGTTATCATGAATAATTTGAGTAATTTCTTTAATAGCAGATTCATATACACCGTGAGTAGATGGGTATGTTACCATTAAACATGATAAATTATCTTTATGTAATTCGGCTTTTTCGCGTAAATCGTCTACATCAATATTCCCTTCTACAGTCGATTTTGTAACAACGACTTTCATTCCAGCCATTACTGCACTTGCAGGATTTGTACCGTGAGCAGAAGATGGAATTAAACAAATGTTTCTATGGTGGTCTCCTCTAGATTCATGATATGCTTTAATTACCATTAATCCAGCATATTCGCCCTGCGCACCAGAGTTTGGTTGTAAAGATGTTGCTGCAAAACCAGTAATTTCTGTTAATTGGTCTTCTAAGGCTTTTAAAACCGTTTGATAACCTTGAGCTTGTTCGATAGGAACAAATGGGTGAATGGTTCCCCAATTGGCATAACTTAACGGCAACATTTCTGAAGCTGCATTTAATTTCATGGTACAAGACCCTAAAGAAATCATAGAATGATTTAACGATAAATCTTTACGCTCTAACATTTTTATATAACGCATTAATTCAGTTTCTGAATGGTGCGTGTTAAATACATCTGATGTTAAAAATTCGGTTGTACGTTGTAAGTTTTCATTTATGTTATTCGATTCAGAAATAGCATCTAATACAATAGGTTCCGTTTTCTCGGCTTCAGCAAAAACTGAAATGATATCATTTATATCTGAAAGCGACGTTGTTTCATTTATAGAAATAGTAACAGCGTCTACATGTGGATAGAAAAAGTTGATTTCTTTAGCTTCAGCTAGAGGTTTAATTTTTTCGGCATCTGCTTCAATATTTAAAGTATCGAAGAAGGTGTCATTCTTTTGTTTAAATCCGATAGCTTTTAAAGCTTCTGACAAAGCTGATGCTTTATCGTGTATAGAATTAGCAATAAACTGTAAGCCTTTAGGACCATGATACACTGCGTACATTCCAGCCATAACTGCTAATAAAACTTGAGCAGTACATATGTTAGAAGTGGCTTTGTCTCGCTTAATGTGTTGCTCACGCGTTTGTAGCGCCATACGTAAAGCACGGTTTCCATTCATGTCTTTGGTTACCCCAATAATACGTCCTGGAAGATCACGTTTGTAAGCTTCTTTAGTTGCAAAATATGCAGCATGAGGTCCGCCGTAACCCATCGGGATTCCGAAACGTTGCGTAGTACCTACTACAACATGAGCGCCAAATTTACCTGGAGCTTCTAGTTTTACTAAACTTAATATATCTGCTGCAACGGCAACTTTAATATCTGCTGCATTTGCTTTTTCAATAAATGTTTTAATATCGCTTACTAAACCATCTTTTCCTGGATACTGAAGAATTGCTCCAAAGAATTCTGAAGAAAAATCGAAAGTGGTTTCATCTCCAATAACTAATTCAATCCCAATAGGGTTTGATCGACTTTGTAATAAGGCTAAACTTTGAGGTAAAATAGCATCTGAAACAAAGAATTTATTAACTCCATTTTTCTTTTGCTCACGAGTTCTTACAGCAAATAGTAAACTCATAGCTTCTGCAGCTGCGGTACTTTCATCTAAAAGCGAAGCATTTGCAATTTCCATTCCGGTTAAGTCGGTAATCATGGTTTGGAAATTCAATAAGGCTTCTAATCGTCCTTGTGCAATTTCAGCTTGGTACGGCGTATAAGCTGTATACCAACCTGGGTTTTCTAAAACGTTACGTTGAATAACTGCAGGAAGAATTGTTGGGTGATATCCTAAACCAATATATGATTTGAAAATTTTATTTTTCTTAGACAATTCATGAATGTGAGTTAAATACTCATACTCCGTCATTGGTGCATCTAAATTAAGCGGTTGCTTTAAACGGATACCATCAGGTAGTGTTTCGTATATAAGTTGATCTAAACTATCTACACCAATAGTTTTTAACATTTGGCTTTGGTCCGCCTCTCTAGGACCAATATGACGCAATGAGAAAGCATTTGTATTCATACAATTGTAATTGTTTTTGCGCGCAAAAGTAAGGAATTTGGGCGTTTTGTCTATAAGTTTGTTCTAAGAATTTTGTTAAAGCTTGGTGTTAATTCTAGTTTATATATTTTTGTGTAATGGAGATTCTAGAAAAGCTTTTTAAATTTTATTTAAATGCTAGTATACATGTAGCGTTATCGGTGTTTTCTTTGGCATGGATAACCTTATTGAAATTTGACTTAGCTTTTGATGAGAGCGTGATGTATTTCATCTTTTTTGCTTCAATTACGGGCTATAACTTTGTAAAGTATTTTGGTTTAGCAAAATTTCACCGTAGAGCATTGGCAAGTTGGTTACGTGCCATTCAGCTTTTTTCAGTATTCTGTTTTTTATTCATGTGCTATTTCGTTCTAAAATTAGAGTTTAATACCATTTTGTATCTCTGTGGTTTTGGAATAGTAACTTTTATGTATGCGATACCATTTCTGCCGAAACGTTTTTTTGTAGATAAACATCATAACTTAAGAAGCGTTAGCGGACTAAAAGTATATTTAATTGGCTTAGTGTGGGCAGGAGTAACCGTGTTATTGCCTTTGTTAAATCAGCACTATCAATTCAATACAGACGTATTTTTAACGTGCTTTCAGCGTTTTATTTTTATAATCGCTTTAATGTTGCCTTTTGAACTTCGTGATTTAAAATACGATAGTTTAAAATTGGGTACAATTCCTCAGAAAATAGGCGTAAATAACACTAAAAAATTAGGTGGTTTACTTGCTTTGGTATTCTTCTTTTTGGAATATTTTAGAACTGAATTAGATGGGAGGTTTATTGTAATTCAGTTAATTGTTGCAGTAATGTTAATTCTAGCGATATACTTTTCTAAACACTCCAGGAGCGATGTGTATACCTCGTTTTGGGTGGAAGGTATCCCAATTGTATGGTTGGGATTAGAATTGTTTCTTACTCTGTAGTATTTTGCTTCTTTAATTCTTCTTCGAAACATTTTTTCATTTCAGATTTCGATTTAGCATCTAAACATTTAATGTCAGATTTCTTAATAGACTCTGTAAGCTTCATGTTACTAACCATATGTTTTTTGCATAATGAACAAAAAATAATATGCATTTTAAACTTCAAACGCTCCAAAAATGTAGACTCGTTGTATTGAAACTTGTCACATACGTGAGAAGCTTCGTCGCAAGACAAAAATAATTTACTCATAATTAATACCAGTTTTTTTCTAGACAGCTTGAAAGAGATGTTCGCGCTCTATGTATTATAACCCATAAATTAGACGGAGTAATATTTAATTCATTACAAATAATATCTGTGTCGTAATTTTCTATTGTTTTCATCTTGAAAACCTGGGCTTGTTTAGTCGGTAATTTATCTAAACAATTATAAATCGCTTCGCTGAGTTCTATGTTTTCTAAGACGTCTTCTGCGTTTTTGTATGAATCGTCTGCAACGCGTTCTTCTAACCAATCGCCTTCGTCTTCACTCTCTGTGGTGTAAGACATACGGACTTCAGCTTTACCTTTTTTTGAATTTATTTTCCGGTAATGGTCAATAATTTTTCGTTTTAAAATAGAAATTAACCATGTACGCTCACTGGCTTCACCTTTAAAGTTTTTCATCGATTTTAAACCTGCGAAAAACGTGTCTTGAACCAAATCTTTAGCAATTTCAGCGTCACTTACTCTAGAGATAGTGTAGTTGTATAGATAGTCGGAGTATGAGTCTATCCATCTTGTTGCATCAATTTTGTGTTCTGGCATAAAGTGATTTGTCGGTTTAACTCATCAAAAATAGGGAATCTATTTTAGAATGAGAGTGAGTTTTTAGAAGGCTTTAACATTTTTAGATAAGTTCATAGCTCAAAAGAGCTATGAACTTTTAAAATTATTTAATTAACCCTGCACGTCTTAATAAAGCTTCTGGCTGAGGTTCCTGACCTCTGAAGCGTTTATACAATGTCATTGGGTCTATTGTTCCTCCTTGAGTTAAGACGTTGTCTTTAAATTTGGTTGCTACCTCTTTGTTAAAGATTCCAGCTTCTTTAAAATATTCGAAAGCATCGGCATCTAAAACTTCGGCCCATTTATAACTGTAATACCCAGAAGAATAACCGCCTTGAAAAATATGAGAAAAAGCAGTACTCATACAATTTTCTGCAACATCTGGATACAACTTTGTGTTTTCGAAAGCTTCAGATTCGAAATCTTTTACACGGTTTATTGCAGAAGGATCTTGTCCGTGCCAGCTCATGTCTAATAATCCAAAACTAATCTGACGTAAAGTTTGCATGCCTTCGTTGAATGTCGCCGATTCTTTAATTTTAGACACCAATTCCATTGGGATGACTTCTCCTGTTTTATAGTGCGTGGCGAATAGTTCTAATGCCTCTTTTTCGTAACACCAGTTTTCCATTACTTGACTTGGTAATTCAACAAAATCCCAAAACACACTCGTTCCAGATAGACTAGGGTAGGTGGTGTTTGCTAACATACCGTGTAACGCATGTCCGAATTCGTGAAATAAAGTTGTAACTTCATTAAAGGTTAATAATGAAGGTTTACTTTTTGTAGGCTTTGTAAAGTTACACACTATAGAAATATGCGGACGGTCGTTTGTGCTGTTTATATTAGATTGCGATTTGTACGACGTCATCCACGCTCCATTACGTTTACCTGCTCTAGGAAAGAAATCGGCATAAAAAATGGATACTAAGTCGCCAGAATCGTTAGTAACTTTGTAGGTTGCAACCTCTTCGTGATATTTGTCTATAGTATCTATTTCTTCAAAATGTAAACCATATAACTTTTCTGCAATTTTAAAAGCACCATGAGTTACGTTTTCTAATTGAAAATAAGGCTTCAGTTTTTCGTCGTCTAAATCGAATAACTTTTGTTTTAGTTTTTCTGCATAGTATCCAGAATCCCATTTCTCTAATTGATCTATACCGTCTAATTCTTTTGCAAAATCTTCTAAATTTTTAAACTCTGCTTTTGCTGCTGGTTTAGCTTTATCTAATAGTTCGTTTAAAAATTCGATAACGTTTTCTGGCGTTTTAGCCATACGTTCTTCTAAAACAAAGTTTGCGTGTGTTTTGTAACCCAATAAATTTGCACGCTCAAAACGCTTTTTAACAATATTTAAAACAATGTCTTGATTGTCGAATTCGTTATTACCAAATCCTCTTTGACCAAATGCAATAGCTAATTTTTTACGTAACTCGCGATTGTCTGCATATGTCATAAACGGAATATAGCTTGGGTAATCTAAAGTAATTAGCCAGCCGTCTTTATCTTTAGACTCTGCTAATTGTTTAGCAGCTTCTTTGGCACCTTCTGGTAAACCGCTTAAATCGTCTTCGTTGGTAATGTGCATTTCGAAAGCATTGGTTTCTGCCAATACGTTTTCTCCAAAACTTAAGCTAAGTTTACT
This sequence comes from Formosa agariphila KMM 3901, assembly GCF_000723205.1. Classification (NCBI taxonomy): domain Bacteria; kingdom Pseudomonadati; phylum Bacteroidota; class Flavobacteriia; order Flavobacteriales; family Flavobacteriaceae; genus Formosa; species Formosa agariphila. The sequence goes on from NZ_HG315671.1 coordinate 638,386, forward strand.
TAAATCTTTATCTAAGCTACGAAGCGTTTCTTTCTTGTCTTCGGCTAAATTTGCTCCGTTTCTAGAAAAACTTTTATACTGTTTGTCTAGCAGCATCATTTGTTCAGGATTTAAATTTAAAGACGTTTTTTGGTCGTAAACAGTCTTTACACGTTTAAAAAGTGCTTCATTTAACGTAATATCATTTCCAAATTCCGATAATAATGGAGAAACCTCTTGAGCTATTTTCTGAATAGCATCGTTTGTTTCGGCAGAATTTAAATTAAAGAAAATACTTGTTACACGATCTAATTGTGTTCCTGTAAATTCTAGAGCTTCTATCGTGTTCGCAAACGTAGGTGCTTCAGTATTAGAAGTAATCGTATTTATTTCTGCTTTTGTTTCTTCAATTAAAGTTGTAATTGCAGGTAAGAAATCTTCATTTTTGATTTCAGAAAAAGGTGCTGTATTATATTTAGTTTCGAACGATTTTAATAGGATATTCATTTTTTGGGCTGTTTTTCGCGAATAAATGTTAAAAAATGTGTTAACGTGCGTTATAATTAATAAATAATTATATCTTTGCAAGGATTTTTTTCATAAAGGAGCTGGTTACTCTGAAAAAATTTATTGATTAATAGCGAAAAAAAGCCTTGATGAAAATCAAGGCTTTTTTGTTTTTATAATTGTTTTGCAGTTTCTAGAACAACTTGTTTTAAACCTTCTTTGTAATGTACAATTTTATCTAAAACTGTTGGATTTGAACTCCCTATAATTTGTGCCGCTAGAATTCCAGCATTTTTTGCGCCATTAAGTGCAACTGTCGCTACAGGTACACCTCCAGGCATTTGTAATATAGATAATACAGAATCCCAACCATCTATAGAATTACTACTTTTTACGGGTACTCCAATAATTGGTAAAGGCGATAAAGAGGCTACCATTCCTGGTAGATGCGCTGCTCCACCTGCTCCAGCAATAATAACTTGTATGCCACGAGTATGTGCATTTTTGGCATAATCGAACAATTTTTCTGGGGTTCGGTGAGCAGAAACAATATCGACTTCTACTTCAATGTTAAATTCTTTTAATATATCTATTGCATCTTGCATAACAGGAAGATCACTTTTACTTCCCATAATAACGCCAACTTTACTCATAATATATATGTTTTCTTTTATTGCTATTGCTTGTTTTATTCTGTAATAACTTGAATACTGTTTTTTACACACTCAGCAATTTTACGTGCTTCAACAATATCTTCATTTACAATGGTAACATGTCCCATTTTTCTAAACGGACGTGTTTGTTTTTTACCATAAATATGTGGTGTTACACCGTCCATACCCATAATAGTCTCGATGTTTTTATAAACAACGTCTCCTGTGTAACCTTCTGCACCAACCAAATTTACCATAATACCGTTTAATTTATTAGCTGTATTTCCCAAAGGTAAATCTAAAACGGCTCTAACGTGTTGTTCGAATTGAGAGGTGAAACTCGCCTCTATTGTTTGGTGACCAGAATTATGTGGTCTTGGAGCCACTTCATTAATTATAATGTCGTCGTCTGCTGTCTGAAACATTTCTACAGCCAATAACCCAACGTGATTAAAAGCTTGTGCAGCTTGTAATGCGACTTCGGTTGCTTTTTTAGCCACAGCAGCACTAATTCGGGCAGGACAAATTACATATTCTACTTGGTTGGCTTCCGGATGAAATTCCATTTCTACCACAGGGTAGGTTTTAATTTCGCCAGATGGATTTCGCGCGACGATAACTGCCAATTCGTTTTTAAACGGAATCAGTTTTTCTGTAATACATTCTACATTTGGTAAATTCTCTAAATCTTTTAACTCACGTACAATTTTTACGCCTGTACCATCATATCCAAATTGTGCGCTTTTCCAAACAAACGGAAAATTTAATCCGCCGTTAGAAATGGCATCTTCAATTTCAACGGTGTAAGCAAAGCGAGAAAATGGTGCAGTTGGTAAATTATGATCTACGTAAAATAATTTCTGAGTAGCTTTATTCTGAATGGTACGCAAGGTTTTAGAAGAAGGATATACTTTAATTCCAATTTTTTCTAAATCTTCAAGTGCATTTACGTTTACATTTTCAATTTCAATAGTTAAAACATCTACCTGTTTACCAAAGTTGTAAACCGCATCATAATCCATTAAATCACCAATGTAAAATTCGTTACTTCCTACTTTACAAGGGGCTTCGTCGCTTGGGTCTAAGACACTCGTATAGATGTCGAATTTGCGGGTTTCGGTAAGTAACATTTTACCTAATTGACCACCACCTAGTATTCCTAATTTAAAATTTGAAGAAAAGTAATTCATTATATAACTGTTTTGCTCGTGTTTTAGACAGTACAAAAATACATTTTAATATGAAATTAATTCTAAATTTAAGGAATCAATGCCATGAAACCTTTTTCTAAAATTAGATTATAGGTGGCATTTGATTATCTTTGCCAAGAATTAACAAAAATCAGGATATTTTATGATTAAACTTCATGACAAATATTTTAAGCCATTTATTTCAGCAAAACAAATAGATGATGCTATAACTAGGATGGCCGAACAAGTAGCAGTAGATTTTGCAGATGAAGTTCCTGTTTTTGTAGGAGTTTTAAATGGTTCGTTTATGATTGTAAGCGAGTTTGTTAAGAAATATCCAAATCCTTGCGAGGTTACTTTTATTAAATTAGCGTCTTATGAAGGTGTAAAATCTACAGAAGACATTCAGCGTTTAATAGGATTAACTCAAGATTTAAGCGGGCGTTCAGTAGTTATCCTGGAAGATATTATAGATTCAGGGCGAACGTTAGCAGAGATTCATCGTATTTTTAAAAATGAAAACGTTAAATCGCTAACTATTGCGACCTTATTTTATAAACCAACAGCCTATAAAAAGGATTTTAAACTGCACTATGTCGGTATAGAAATTCCAGATAAATTTATAGTTGGTTTTGGTTTAGATTACGATGGATTAGGTCGGAATTTACCAGAAGTATATCAAATAAAAACAACTCAACATATGACAAATTTAGTCTTATTTGGACCTCCAGGTGCAGGTAAAGGAACACAAGCAAATTTTTTAAAAGAAAAATACAATTTAGTACATATTTCTACGGGCGATGTATTTCGTTACAACATAAAGAATGAAACCGCTTTAGGAATGTTAGCCAAATCTTATATGGATAAAGGCGAATTGGTTCCAGATAAAGTAACGATTGATATGTTGAATGCTGAAGTTGAAAAAAATGCAGGTGCTAACGGATTTATTTTCGATGGTTTCCCAAGAACAAATGCACAAGCAGCAGCTTTAGAAGAATTAATGAAGAGTAAAGATTCTGAAATTAATGCTATGATTGCATTAGAAGTAGAAGACCAAATATTAATAGAGCGTTTATTAGAACGTGGTAAGACAAGTGGGCGTTCAGACGATGCCGACGAGTCTATAATTGCAAATCGTATAAAAGAATATTATTCTAAAACAGCGATTTTAAAAGATTACTATTCAGAACAAGATAAATATTTTGGAGTAGACGGTGTAGGTTCTATCGAGGATATTACAGTTCGTTTAAGCAAAGTAATCGATACACTGTAATTGAAATATTTCAATTGCATTTTTATAACATTTTAAAGACTTTAATTGAAAAGTCCAAATAATTATGACTGAAGGAAATTTTGTAGATTACGTTAAAATCCATTTAACATCTGGAAACGGAGGTAAAGGGTCTACGCATTTACATCGTGAAAAGTATATCACAAAAGGAGGTCCCGATGGGGGAGATGGTGGACGAGGAGGTCACATTATTTTTAAAGGTAATGATAATTTATGGACCCTTTTTCATTTAAAATTTAAGCGTCATTTACGTGCTGGACATGGTGAACATGGAAGTAGTGGTCGTAGTACAGGTGGCGATGGAGAAGATGTGTATTTAGATGTTCCATTAGGAACCGTTGTACGTGACACTGAAACAGATGAAATCCTTTTCGAAATTACCGAAAATGGAGAAGAACGTATTGTTTGTCAAGGTGGAATGGGTGGTCGTGGAAACTGGCACTTTAAAAGTTCTACAAACCAAACACCACGTTACGCACAACCAGGTATGCCTTTAGAGGAAAAGTATGTTACTCTAGAGTTAAAATTACTTGCCGATGTTGGTTTAGTTGGATTCCCTAATGCTGGGAAATCAACGCTATTGTCTGTAATCACATCTGCAAAACCAAAAATTGCAGATTACGAGTTTACGACTTTAAAACCCAATTTAGGTATTGTTGAATATCGCGATTTTCAAACTTTTGTAATGGCCGATATTCCGGGTATTATTGAAGGTGCTGCAGAAGGAAAAGGATTAGGATATTATTTCTTAAGACATATAGAGCGTAACTCGACCTTACTGTTTTTAATTCCTGCAGATGCTGAAGATATTACGAAGCAATATGAAATTTTGTTAGATGAATTACGTCGATACAATCCAGAAATGTTAGATAAAGATCGTCTAGTTGCTATTTCTAAATGTGATATGTTAGATGCAGAATTACAAGCGGAATTACGTATGGAACTTGATGAGAAATTAGGAATTGATTATATTTTCATTTCAGCAGTTGCACAACAAGGCATTACAGAATTGAAAGATAAACTTTGGAAAATGTTGAACGTTTAAGTCGAAGTTTTTCAATATAGAGTATAAAAAAAGGAGCTGTTAAGGCTCCTTTTTTGGTTTGTAAAGTTTTATCTGGAGTTAGTTGTGAGATTCTGAAACGAGTTCAGCATGACTTTAATTAATGATTTTAGCTTTCTTTTTAACTACTTCACCGAAATGCGAACCCCTTCACTATGACTACTAAATTCTGGGGCATACATACTTTGAATGGTTGTAATACCGTTACTCATTGTTCCGGCGTTGTTTACTCGTAAATCGTATTCGAAGACATACACACCTTTTTGGATATTATCGAAAAAGAAGTGCGTTGCCACGTCTTTTGTACTTTGGTAATAGCCCAAACCATCTTGCCATTTGTATTTAGAAATTACGTCTACAGGTTCTAATCCGGAAGCTCTCATATCTTTCATATGTAGAAACTCCATATCACGGTCCGTTTTTAAGGTGATTCTTACTCTGATTAAATCGCCTACTTTTAAAGTCGTTTCTGAAGTGACGTTAGATAATACTTCACCTGTATCGGTATTCGATTTAATAAATAACTTTTTGGTTAATTGTAACGGCGTTTCTGCTGAAGTAATCGCATCTAAATCTTCAAAATATTGCCAGTACATACTTCCCCAAGCCATGCCCTTGTCTTTTTTAGTTAAGGTAACTTCTGCCAATTCAGGTGTAATCTCCTCGGCCGTCCAAGTGGTTTTAAAGTAACCTGTGCCAGCTTCAACTTTGGTGTTTTTTAATTTATCTTCCGGAATGGGTTGTCCGCTAACGGTAATGTCTACAGATTCTGAAACCGATAACCAGTCGCTACCTTTTAGTAAAATAGCATATACGGCATCTGTGGTCGATTTTGTAGTAGACCAACGATTGGTCTGTTTGTTTTTCAATAACCATTTTGTTAAATTATCGATGGTTTTCGTATCCTTTTCAATTTCCGAAAAGGCTTCAATTAATAGCGATTGGGTTTCAATAGGCGATTCGTACCAATACCATGATGCAGTGTTGGCCTTCCAATACATGCCTAATTCATCATTGGTAATACTATTTTCTTTTAACGATTTTATAATGGCAATTGCTGTTTTTTCATCTCCTAAACGCTGTGCAATAAGGGCCATTAATCCTTTATTGTATAGCGAACCTTTTGTCCAATATGTTTTAATTTGAGAGCCATAATAATCGATAATGTTTTGAAGTTCTTCAGACGGTTTGTCTTCAGCATAAAAACTTCTCATATATAAATAATGCAACTGTATGTTGTTTAAATGATAGGCATCATAATCTGGAGTTTCGTTGTGTTTAGCAATGTCTTTATACGTATCTATAAATTCGGCATCGGTGAATTTAAGAGCCTTAGATAACATGTTTTTTGAATCTTTAGTATCGACACCTAAATGTTTTAAATGTCCAAATCCAGTCACGATATGTTGTGTGATGTATCTGTTTTCGCGTCCGCCAGCAAACCAAGGCCAAGCGCCAGAACCTAACTGATTACTTTCCAGTTTTTGAAGCGTGGCCTGCATTTTAGCACTCATTGTATTCATATCGAATAATAAACCGATACGTTTCTTTTGTTCCGTTTCACTTTGCGCATCTCGTAACCAAGGCGTTTCCTCAATAAGAATCGATTTTAATTCGTCGTTCTTTTCAAGATTACTTATTAATGCATCTTTTGAAGCCCATAAATTAAAGACCTCCTGAATTCTCGGATTAGAATTTACGATGTGACTTGCTAAGGCATTCCCATAAAAGCGAGAAAAAATTTGCTCGTTACAATCAAACGGATACTCAATAATATATGGTAAGGCTTGAATAGCATACCAGGCCGGATTAGAGGTAATCTCTAAAGTTAGTTTATGTTGTTTTAATGTTTTAGAGGTGTTGTGTTTTAATTTATCTAGTTGGAAGGTGCGCGATTCATTTCCGTTTACCCACATGGGTAAAGTTTCGGTAACTAACATACGGTTCGATAACACGGGTAAAACATTTTGCTCGCCATCGCTAAAGGTTCCTGCTTTAGCAACTATTTTGTATTGCACAGCATCGACAGTTTCTGGAATCTTAAGTGTCCAAGAGACTTGTGTATTGTTATTGGTGTCTACAGTAAAAGATTTTACTGCATTTGTGTTTTCTAAATTAATATCGATTGGTAGGTTCGTTATGGCATCGAAAAGCTGTAAAACGGCTTCACCTTCTAATTGTTTGTCAGATAGATTTACAATTTTACTACTCATGGTAATGGCATCGCCTTGACGTAAAAAACGTGGCGTGTTAGGCTGAACCATCAGTTCTTTTTGAGTTACAGTAGTTAAAGTGCGTTGTGCCGTTTGCATAGTCGATGTATGTGCCAAAAGTTGCAATTTCCATTGCGTTAACGCTTCCGGTGAAGTAAAACTGAAACTGACATCACCTTCACTATTGGTTTGAAGTTGCGGAAAGAAGAAGGCGGTTTCTTTTAGGTTTTTTCTGATTTTTACGGCGTTAAATTTAGACCCATTTTTGGTCGTTATGATAATGACGCCGTTGGCCCCTTTGCTTCCATAAAGAGCAGTTGCTTCAGCTCCTTTTAAGACTTCAAGCTTTAAAATGTCGTCTTTATTAAGATTATTAGTTTCTGAAACGACGCCATCAATTATATAAAGTGGTGCTAAGCCTTCGTTATTTTCTGAATCAATACCACGAATGGAAAACGGTACTTCCATATCTTCCATTACAGTTTCTTCAATTTCCGTTTCATTTGACATAATTTCTACACCAGAAACAGCGCTAGATAATTTTCGTTTTAACTGCCAACCATTTTCGTTAAATTGAAACCCAAACCAATTTAGTGCATCAAATAGTTGGCTTATATAATCCTGTTGATAAGAGTAGAAGTCTAAATCGTGGTAATTCGTCCCGAAAGACGTATAAGATTTCCAGTTGTTGTATGAAGCATAACGGGATGGATTTAAGTTTTTAAGATTCCAGTTGTGAGGTTTAAATTGGTCTAAAGAAGCATCGTACATACTTGCTAGAATCTCTGCTGTAACTTTATCGCCCTGTGCTCCTGTAATATTAAAACGCCATGTTTCTTCGTTTCCAGGTTGAATTTTATCACGGAATGTTAGCGTTTCAATCTGTAAATCTGTTTTCGGGTATGGCACGTTAATTATAAGCGTACCGGTTTTAAAACTGTTATAAATTGCATAACTATAATGAATTGCAAATCCGCCTAAATCTGATGATGTAATAGGTATTTCAATAGTTTTTTTATTCTGATTTAAAGTGATTATGTGTTGAGAAAATGGTTTCTTATTCTTCTCGACTTCTAGTGTAACCACTAAATGTTCGCTAGCAGAACCTAGTGTTAATTTTACAACTTCATCTGGTGAATACTCCGATTTGTTCGTGGTTATTTGAAACAAACCTTGGTCGGATACGGTTTTGTCTTTGGCACTATATAATTCAAAACTTGCTTCGTCGGTTACTAGTTGTCCGAACTTATCTTTGCTCTCAAAAATCGCTATATATTGACCCGATTCCCAACGTTTGGCTTTATCGAAGGTTACGGATTTTGCCTCGGCTGTATTAATGTTCTTTTCTAATACAATAGCTCCTTTTTTCCAATTTTCAAATGCGCCTTCATTGGTGTACGAATCGTGTGGGAAAAGCGTTTTAAATGTGGTCTCATCTATGGTTTGGTAATCTGGAGCACGCCATGGGCGCTCTCTTAATACTTGATTTGGCGCTTGTAATTTGTAGACTTTTAAAACGCCCTGAGTAGGCGTAAATTCACCATTTAAATTGGTTGTTTGAATATAAATTTCATTTGATTTACTAGACTTGTCTAGTTTACGTTCTATTTGCAAATTCGCAAGTAAGGTATGATATCCTACAGAAATGGTTTTCGATGTACTTCGGGTTTCTCCATTAATATCTGTGATATCGGCAGTGACTTCGTATCTAAAAACGGGTAAAAACGATTGGTCGATACTTTGGTCAGGAATGGCTTTAAAATTAATTTTGAAGTTTCCTGAATCATCTGTCACGGTTTCTCCATGCGTTATATCTTGAGGTGAATTATAAAAATAAGGATGTGTACTGTAATATCGGTACGGCATATCGGCGATGCGTTTTACACGGTAGACAACTGTTGCATTTGTAATTTTACTGCCTGTAAAAGCATTTGCTTTCCCAGTTACTACAACCGAGTCGTTAACGGTATAGGTTTCTGTAATTGAATTAAATTCGGCCTCGAACGTTGGACGCTTGTAATCTTCTACCGAAAAAAATAGTCGAGACTGTATATGCTCGCTTTCCGATTTTATTTCTAATCGATATTCTCCATTTAAACCACGTGTAGGTAAGATGAATTCGCCATGAATAGAACCAAAATCATTTGTGTTTAGAGTAATGATATTTATGTTTTCGTTATTGGTGTTAATTAATTTTACAATTAACGGTTCTGCTTTTATAACATCACTTTTATTTTCTAGTGTTTGCATAGCAATCGCCTTAAAATAGACGGTTTGCCCTGGTCTGTAAATACTTCTGTCTGTAAATAAAAAGGCATTGTATTTTGTTTTGTTTTCGTTCTGGTTGTATTCGTAATTATATCCCAGACGAAAATCATCAAAATATGCAATATCGTTTGGTGTTTTTATTTCAAGGTCGAAACGTGTATATACTCTGTTAGTTGTTTTCGGAATACTGAAATGCCCAGAAGAATCTGTGCGCTTCGTTTCTGTTTTCTTTTTATTATTGTTATAAGTGTAATGTATCTCGATTTCTGCATTCGGAAAAGGTGCTCCCGTGTTTCTATCTATACATTGAAAGCGATTCGATGCATCGTCAGGTTTTTCAATAATAGCAACATTAGAAACCTGAAGCGTAATATATGCTGTAGTATTTGAAGCTGAATCTATAGCTGAAATAATATAGAAACCATTATCAAATTCAGGAACGATGACTTCTGTAGTGTGTTCTTGATAATCGTGTTCGTTTTTTAAATCGGATACCCATGTTTTGTCAGTTTTATAACTCTTTACAAAACTATCTTTTTCTGTTTTTTTATATATATTGTTAAATTCGAGAATGTCTTTGTGGCTAACTTTAGAGGCTTTAAAGACTAGTTTATCTACATTTTTATAGCGAATTAAAAAACGGGATTGTGTCAGAATTGGCAATATACGTTCGTTGGTAATGCCAACTTCTGGCACCAATATTACCGACTTTAAATGTTCGCTTTTTTCTGCAATTTTCGTGTTTGGAAACTTTGAGATAACTGCGTTGCAAAGCGCTAAGGCGTCTTTATATTTCCAACGGTTTTCGGTATTTATATTTGGAGAATAGTGCGCGCCTTGAGACATCCAAATCTTAGCAATTTCTAAATCGTAATGTCCGCTAACGGCCTCAGTTTTGTGTTGATTACGCGATACTCTTAATGTGTTAATAAGTGCTTCGTCTGTGTTTTCGAAAACGGCTTTGTCCTTAACAAACAACAAACGTTCAATATCTACGGTTACTAAAGCCTCAGTGTTTTTAGTATTTATATGAAATTGAATGAGATTCTGATAAATTTTTAAGGCCTGAAATTCTAACGACATTGAGTTCTTTGTTTCTAATTTTAATTTAGAAAACTCATGAGCAGGACTTAGTAATTCGGAGTCGTTGATTTCAAATTTATAAGCAGGTTTTGTAATGTTTCGTTCGGTGCTTTTATAGAATTTTAAAGCTTCATGACTTAGTAAATCGTAAAGTGTTGGTCGGTACAGTTTTGAATTTTTTTGTTCTAATAGTATATCAGAAAAGTTGTCTATTGGTGTTTGTTTTAAGACCGTTTCATTTGTTATACTATTTTGAAAATGTAACTGAATGGTTTCAAAAAGGGTATTTAAATCCCAAGTTCTAAAATCGGTTTCATCTACTTTTTCTTCAGTTTTTGTCCGGTTGTAAAATTTATAGCGATTTTGCTTAAAGTAATCCCAATATAAATTGGCCAAAATGCTCTCTAAAATATTTTTTGTCGGCGCTTGGCTTTTCGAAATTTCAACTTTAAAATTGTTTATAATACTAAGTTGAGCATCTTCTTCGAGCACCAAAGCGAATTTACTTTTATACAACATCGACTTAATATGCTGAGGTTGATTCTTGTGTTTGATTGCTAGTTTATCAATGTTTTCAACTTTTTCTAAAGCAGATTTTGGTAAATCTGAAAGCTCTAACGTTTCGACTTCAGACCATAAACTTTCAAAATTGGGTTGCTGAGCCAAGATGCTATTTGTGAAAATTAGGCTTAAAAGAAGGGGCTTTATAAATTTCATATCGTGATTTTGGTTGATGCGTATGTTGTTTGACTATTAAGTTGAAATCAAAAACAGTTCCAATCTAAGTTTAAATGAGAAAGTTACTCTTTTTTTAATGGTTTGCGTTTTGAGAATTAGATAAAAGGGAGCGATAAATCGTTATTTTTGCGTTATGAAATTTCGTTTCGTATATATTTTTATAATTCTTTTAGGGCTTCCGCAGTTGCTGTATTCGCAATCGCGTTTCTCTGAGGCGCAGACGTATTTTGATACAGGAAACTACACTAAAGTCATTTCAATATTAGAACCATTAACTAAAGAAATATCGGATAACCGGTCTAAAGCAATTGAATTATTAGGTGATGCCTATAGCCATACAAAAGATTGGGATTCTGCAATTAATCAGTATAATGTATTAGTAGATTTAAATCCTGAAGTGGCCAATTACCATTATAAATATGGAGGCGCTTTAGCTATGAAAGCATTAACGGTAAATAAACTTATGGCTATTCCGTTGATTTTAGAGGCGAAATCAGAATGTATCCAAGCTTCGGAATTAGACCCAAATCATATTGAAAGCCGTTGGGCATTAGTCAAAATTTATATGGAATTACCTGCCGTTCTTGGCGGAAGTACGTCTAAAGCCATTACCTATGCCAACCAATTAGAATCATTGACTAAAGTGGATGGTTATCTCGCAAAAGGCTATCTCTACAACAAAGCAGACGATTTTAAACACGCAGAACAGTTTTATAAACAAGCTCTAGATATTGGCGGTTCGAAAACCTGTTATATGGCTCTTGCCGAATTTTATTTAAATCGAGACCAGAAAGAAAAAGCTATCGCTGTTTTAAGAAAGGGATATGGGCGTTTAGAAGCCGAAGAACTTCAGCAAAAAATAGAAGATATTACCCCATAAACGTTCTGAAAAACGTACTAAAACGTGTATATTTACGGTCTTCAAAATAAGTTTATGAATGTACATTTTATAGCCATTGGCGGAAGTGCAATGCACAATTTAGCCTTGGCCTTACATAACAAAGGTTATCGCGTAACAGGAAGTGACGATGAGATTTTCGAACCTTCTAAATCAAGATTACAAACCAAAGGATTATTACCAGAAGCTTTCGGATGGTTTCCAGAAAAAATTACGACAGATTTAGATGCTGTAGTTTTAGGAATGCATGCTAAAGCCGATAATCCGGAATTGCTAAAAGCTCAAGATTTAGGACTTAAAATATATAGTTACCCTGAGTTCTTATACGAGCAATCTAAAAACAAAACGCGTGTAGTTATTGGTGGAAGTCATGGAAAAACAACCATTACCTCTATGATTTTACATGTTATGCATTACCACGATAGAGATGTAGATTTTATGGTGGGCGCGCAATTAGATGGTTTTGATGTGATGGTAAAACTTACCGACGACAACGACTTTATAGTGTTAGAAGGTGATGAGTATTTAAGTTCACCAATAGATAGACGACCTAAATTTCATCTATATAAACCAAATATTGCTTTATTAAGCGGTATTGCTTGGGACCATATTAATGTGTTTCCAACATATGAAAACTACGAAGAACAATTCCAGATTTTTGTAAATAGTATAGTAAGTGGAGGAAGCATTACGTACAATGAAGAAGACGAGGCTGTAAAGCGTGTGGTTGAAGCGTCTGTGAATCCGATTAGAAAATTACCTTATCAAACGCCTGAATATACTGTTGAAGATGGAGAAACCTTATTAGAAACAGTCGAAGGGCCGTTGCCAATCGAAGTATTTGGAAAACATAATTTAAATAATTTAGGTGGTGCCAAATGGATTTGTCAGCATATGGGAATCGATGAAGATGATTTCTACGAAGCTATTTCTACATTTAAAGGCGCAAGTAAGCGTTTAGAGAAAATAGTTGAAGGACAGAATAGTGTTGCTTATAAAGATTTTGCACATTCGCCAAGTAAAGTAGAAGCTACGACTAAAGCAGTAAAAGCACAATTTGAAGATAGAAAATTAGTAGCATGTCTAGAACTACACACATATAGTAGTTTAAATGCCGAGTTTTTAAAAGAGTATAAGGGGACTTTAGATGATGCCGATGTTGCTGTAGTATTCTATTCTCCGCATGCGGTAGAGATTAAAAAATTAGATACGGTTACAGAAGCACAAATCGCTTCAGCTTTCGAGCGTGACGATTTAATTATCTACACCAATCCAGACGATTTTAAAACCTTTTTATTCGCTCAAAACTTTGAGAATACGTCCTTGTTATTAATGAGTTCGGGGAATTATGGTGGCTTAGATTTTGACGATGTGAAGTCTCTGATTAAATAGATTTAAGAACAAAGATTGCTTCGCTTTTAGAATCAAGAATCAAGAATCAAGAATCAAGAATCAGGAAGATAAGGTTTCATTTAAACTAATCGTCATTCTGAACTTGTTTCAGAATCACATAAAGTATAGTTTATGGAATGGGAGAGTGTGAGACCCTGAAACTAGTTCAGGGTGACAAGTACCATTAAATTCAGTATTAAAAAATATAACATAAAAAAGCGAGATTTTGAATCATCAAAATCTCGCTTTTTGTGCTTAATGCATACTGTTATTTTGTGTCCTCATCGGTAGAAGAGCTGTTGTTAGAATCATCAGAATCTACATCTGTTTTTACGGGTTCGATAAATGGTTTTTCTAAATTCTTATTTAAAGGTTCTTCTGTAGTGGGTGCTTTAAATTCATTTTGAAAAGATTTAAAGTTTAAATTTTCAGGGATGTTTCTCACATTTAAATCACGTTGCGGGAATGGGATTTCAATACCTTCCGCTTTAAATCGGTTGTAAATACTAATCGAGATATCACTTTTCGATTGTAATCCAATTTCATAATGTACCCAATACAATAATCTGAAATTTAAAGAGCTATCTCCAAATTCACTAAACAAGGCTTTAGGTGCGGGGTCTTTTAATGTAAACTGATAATCATTTGCAATTTCAGTAAGAATTTCAAGAACACGGTTGGGGTCGGAATCGTAAGACGTTCCTATTAAAATTTCAATACGTTTAATGTTATTGGAGAGGGTCCAGTTTATTAAATCATTAGAAATTAGATTGTTGTTCGGTACCACCACTTCTGCGCCATCAAAGGTGCTAATGCTCGAAGAACGCACGCCAATACGGTTAACTGTTCCTAATAAACTATTCACTTCTACCGTATCTCCAGGTAAAATAGGACGTTCAAAAACCAAAATTAAACCAGACACAAAATTTGAAATCACGGTTTGTAGTCCAAAACCAATTCCCAAACCTAATGCACCGGCCATTAAATTAAATTTACTTAAATCGATACCCAAAGCTCCAAGGGCTAATACAACACCAAACGCCATGATAAAGTAGCGTATAACTAAAGATATCGCGGTGGGAATTCCTTTCGGTAATTTTAATAGACGAAGGACGCCATCGCCATCATTTATTAAAAACGAGATGATTTTTGTTATAGTGTATGTAATAATTAAAGTAAAAATAAATCCAAGAATACCTTCTAAAGTAAACGTTAAACTGCCTAATTGATAAGGTTCCGTAATGGTATCCTGTATCACTTCAAGCATAGGGCTTAAAATGTCTAAAATATTAAGAAAGTATAAGGTCCAAATAATTCCGATTATAACTCTTGTAACTTTTAACGTGGTTTTTTCGATACTCCAACGGTCGGCAGGAAGGTACGATTGTTTTACACCGTAGTGTCGGTTAATAATTCCTAAAGAGATACCGTTAAATACCATTAAAAGGCTATAGAAAAAAGTAATGCTTATTCCGCTTTGTGTACTGATTTTTAAACTGATATCTGTCAAATTTGTATACCCAAAAATATTAGATACAATAGAAACAATACACAAAACATAAAGTACAGGAGTTAATCGCACAAGGAGTTTTCCAAAATTATCAAGTGCCATATTTCTAGTCTCCAGGTAAGGCGATGTATATTTATAAAGCATAAAAATGACTAAACAGGCTTCGAAAAAAGTATATATTCTATACAGTGCAGAAGAAAACCAAACATAAGATTTGGTAGCATTAAGAATAAAAAATAGAATGACATAAAAGATAATGTCCTTAAATTTTTTGTGCATATAAGGCCTAATTAAGGGCACAGCACAAATAAGTATAAGAAGTGTAGTGATATCTATGAATAGCCTTGGGGTGTTAGAAAACATCGATTTGGAAACCAGTAGAGCCAGAAAGATGATGCAAATCGTGCTTTTGTAAAGAATTATATGTTTTGCTTTCCTATGTGTTTTCGATTTTTCTTTAAACGAAAATTTTAAATAGCCACTTTTTAAACGTTTTATAAATAAAGCTATTAGGCTTATAAAAATGAAATAGAATAAGATAACCCCTGTTTTTCCTTTTAAGTAACTATACGTATTTGTAATGTTATTTTTAATGGATTCTACATCATCGCTTTCGTTAGGTTTTTTAGTTGCGCCTTTAAAAGACGTATTCCAAATTGCTTCGTGACGTTGATGAAATATATCGTAGATATCAGAATTTTTTAATTCTAATAAATCGTCCATTACTTGTTCTGTAATACTAATTTGTTCGTTTAATTTGGTTTCAAGTACGAGGTAATAGTTATTGTTTTTAAGAATACTGTCTTTGGTGTTTTTAGTCTTTTCCCAAACGGTATTAATTGATGTTAGAATTTCTTCAGGAGCATTAGTATCTACAGCAGATTGATAGCTTAATCCCCACACTTTTTCTTTTTCAGTAATATCGTCTATAAACCTTGAATTTCTTACTTGTTGGTTATTAACTGTAGTTTGCCAACCAGTTAGAGTGGTTTTATAACCATTCCATTTGGTGATGAGATTATTTATTTTTTGAAGATTAGGGTTGGCTTTAATAAATTCTTCTGCGGTATTAGATTCCTGTAGAATAAATTGATAATGTGCTATATGTGTAGAATCAATTTTTTGTATACTCGCTGGAATTTGAGTTTTTTTCTGAATTAATTTAAGCTCATTATTTACATTATCTATTTCTCTAACCAGATTAACAGAAGAAATAGCCTTCAGTTTTTTAGTGCTAATAGAGTCTAAGTTTTGTGTAGTAGGTTCTAAGTCGCTAAGTAAATCTGTTTGCGCACTAACGGTTAGTGCCGATATAAACAACAATAATATTAAGACATGTTTTAAACAAAGACCATTCATATTCATGTTAAGAGATGTAAGTTTTAAAATATAAATATAGATTTTTAGACAGTAAGGTGCCACTCAAATTAAATCACTTGATCTAAAAAGGGCTTAATATTAGTTTCATTTTTCGAAATTAATTGCCACTTAGCAATATCTCGAGCTTCGGCCGATTTGTTTTGAGAGAGTTTAAATTTGCCTTCCCATTGGAGAATATCTATTTCGAATCCCATAACATAATTTACAAATTTATCCATACTTGGGTTGTTGTAATCCAATACGTAAGCCTGTTTGGGTGCTTCTAAAAATTCCGTCATGTCTACCATAGATTGCTTCACTTCATTTTCATTTTTAATTTCAGAAACGGTGCCTTGCAGGTGCACTTTTATATAATTCCAAGTAGGCAATTCTGCTTTTTCGAAAAGGCTAGGAGAGATATAACAATCTGGACCCGAAAAAATTATAGTCACAGGTTTATTACCTTTTAAAAGGCTGGCTTGCGGATTACTTTTATCGATATGTCCAATGAGTTTTCCTACCTTATAAATAAGAGGTAAGTGAGTAATAAATGGCAGATTATTTTCTACCGATATAACTGTAGCTAAGGGATAATGTTTAATCACTTCTACCATGTGATTTTTATCGTGATCTTGATGAATTTGCGGAGGATAGCTCAATGATGAAATAATTTAGTTAGACATTAAATTGGGTTAAATGATGGTGTAAATGTTTATACTGCATTTTACCCCATTGTTCGGGTGTAAAGTAACCAAAAAGTGGATGATCTGGCCAAGTTTGAACCTCTGTTTTTTTAGAAAATTCTTCAATTAACAGTATTAAGTTTTCTTTTTCAGTTAAAAATATATGTGGCGATTTAATTACAAACTCTTTAGCTGTTGGTAGATTCTTTTTCCAAGGCTTATCGTTATATAGAGACGTTTTATAAAACGAAAGAATTGTTTTCTGTATAAAACCTATTTTAGAGTTTAGCTTTTCATGACCTAAAGCAATATTTAATGGGCCTTGGCAATGTTTAAGCATTTGGGCCGCATCCATTTTCCCCCATATAGCAATGTCGTTTTCTGTTAGTGTTTGAATTCTACTGATAATGGATTCTGTAGCCGATGCATTAAATAAGGTGTTCATTTTCAGGAGTTTTAATTGTTTCTGTAATTTACAATATTTATATTTATAGTATGCCTGAAAAAAAGATTCCATTTTCAATTAAAAACTGGTCGCAAGACGATCAGCCTCGAGAGAAGTTGCTTTACAAAGGACAAGCTGCTTTAAGCGATGCCGAGTTGGTTGCTATTTTAATAGGAAGTGGAAATCGCGAAGAAAGTGCTGTAGATTTAACCAAACGCATTTTAGGAAGTGTGGATAATAATCTAAGAGCATTAGGGAAATTATCCATTAAACAACTCATGACATTTAAAGGGATTGGAGAAGCTAAAGCGATTACTATTGCTGCAGCTATGGAATTAGGACGGAGACGAAGCGGTGAGGAGGCAGTAAAACAAAATAAAATAACATCGTCTGCTTCTGTTTTCGAAATTATGCAACCTATCCTTGGAGAATTGGCTCACGAAGAATTTTGGATTATTTATCTAAATAATTCCAATGCCATTTTACAAAAACAACAATTAAGTAAAGGCGGAATAACAGGAACTTTAGTCGATGTGCGATTAACATTAAAAATGGCTTTAGAATTAGGGGCGACTGCACTTATTTTGGTTCATAATCATCCTTCAGGGACGTTAAAGCCCAGTGTAGCCGATAAACAAATCACTCAAAAATTAAAAACAGCAGCATCTAGTTTAGATATTAAAGTGTTGGATCATGTTATAATTACCGAGCAGTCATATTTTAGTTTTGCAGACGAAAACGAAATGTAGTGCGCATTAAGTGTGCTAATCCCGATTCTTAATTGTAAAATCATTACTTTTATTACTTTAAAATTAATGTGTGCTTCTAGTCTATACTCATAAAATAACGCCACGTATAAAATTTACGTTTAAACATCTCTGTACCAGAATTCTTGGCATCCCGGTATCGTTTACTACAACTATCGAAGAATTTATTGCTCACGATAGTTGTAAAATGTCGTATACTAAACAGCCATTAGGGAAAGAGGTTTTTGTACGTAGTCATGATTTGTTATTCGAACAAGGTCTTTCAGATCCTGATTTAAATGTTAATAGATGGGAAGATACCAAATGTTTCTTTTTTAATGGCGATAAAAGTGCCATAGCATACGATATTTTTGCAGCCTCTTTTTATTTGTTAAGCAGATATGAAGAATATTTACCTCATGTAAAAGACGAATACGGACGTTATGAAGCTCATGAAAGTTTAGCTTATAGATATAAATTTTTAAAACAACCCGTTGTAGATATTTGGGCGTATAAGTTTTTAGAAGTTTTAAAAGCGAACTATCCAGATTATGATTTTCCAAATCGGAAATACCAAATCAAACCTATAATAGATGTGCCTTCGCCTTACGATTTTAGATTAAAAGGCTTAATTCGGAATCTTGGTGGTGGAATCAAAGATTTATATGCCTTTAGATTTAAGCGATTCTATTATAGATATATGGTGTTATTCGGATTAAAACGCGATCCGCATGATACGTTTAAATATATTTTAAATAAACAGAAACAGACTAAATTTAGATTTCATTTCTTCTTCTTAATAGGAGATTATTCTACATATGATAAAGGCGTTAGTGTATATCGTAAAAATTTCGTGGCTTTAATTAAGTCTATGGCAGACTATTGTAAAGTGGGACTAAAAGTATCTTATTTTGCGATTGAGGATAAAGCTATTTTAAAAAAAGAACAAAAGCGTATGGAAGGTATTATTAATACCTCTTTAACCGAATCGCGGAATTCTTTCTCTAAATTAAATTTACCAGACTCTTATCGTAATCTTGTGGAATTAGAAATTCAGGAAGATTATACCATGGGGTATGCAAACGAAATTGGTTTTAGAGCAGGAACGTGTACACCGTTTTTTTTCTACGATTTAGATTACGAAATACAAACTCCACTACGCATTAATCCTTATCATGTTAACGATTATGCTTTATTAAAGTATACATCGTTATTAGATAAAAAAGAAACCATACAATATATTATAAATCAGGTGAAACGCGTTAATGGAGAGTTTATACCTGTATTTCATAATTATACATTTAGCGGGTTAGGGCAGTGGAAAGATTTTAAAGAATTGTTTAATATTATTTTAGATTCAGCATCAGATGAAAAATAACATAAAAGATGTGTTTTTCGATTTAGATCATACACTTTGGGATTTCGAAAAAAATTCCTCTTTAACCTTTCAAAAAATTTTTGAAGACAATCAATTACCAACTAATTTAGATTCTTTTTTAGAAGAATACGTTCCCATTAATTTTTTATATTGGAAAGGATTTAGAGAAGGTGAAGTTGATAAAGAAACATTACGTTTTGGGAGATTAAACGATACCTTTAATAAATTAGAAACTCCTGTAAGTAAAGACGTAATTCATAAATTGTCAGACGATTATCTAACACATTTATCATCGTTTAATTATTTGTTCGACGATACCATTTCGGTATTAAATTACTTGCATTCTAAATATAACCTGCATATAATTACAAATGGATTTGAAGCGGTTCAAACAACTAAATTAAAGAACTCTAATATTCATCACTATTTTAAAACGGTTACAAATTCTGAAGAAGCCGGAGTAAAAAAACCACATCCAGATATTTTTAACTATGCCCTAGAAAAAGCAAAGGCAACTGTAGGTACAAGTATTATGATTGGAGATAATTTGGAAGCAGATATTTTAGGCGGAATTAATGCCGGATTTCAAACCATTTATTTTAATGAAATACCTTTAACACAACATAATCACATTACCCAAATTTATAAATTAATTGAACTGAAAGACTATTTATAAAACTTAATTAACTTTATACAAAATTATAAAACTTATGAAAAAAATATTTTTATTGTTATTTGCTAGTGTTTGTTTTAGCACTGTTGCACAAACAAATTTAAACGCCTATAAGTATGTAGTAGTTCCTAATAAATTCGAATTTTTAAAGGAAGCTAATCAATATCAATTAAATGAATTGACCAAGTTCTTGCTAAATAAAAAAGGGTTTACGGCCTTTATGGAAGGTGAAGACTTGCCAGCAGATTTTATTGCAAACGGCTGTTTAGGATTACGTTCAGACGTAATTAACGAATCGAGCTTATTTACTACTAAATTGAAAGTTGTTTTAAAAGACTGTAAGAATCTAGTGGTTTTCGAAACAGAAATAGGTTATTCTAAAGAGAAAGATTATAAAAAATCTTATCAAGCAGCATTACGAGATGCTTTCGAGTCTTTTAATACTGTAAATTATGCTTATGAAGCATCTGCAAATGTAGGAACAGCAGCTCTAGCTACAGAAAACGTTGCAACACCTTTGCCCGCAGCAGTTCCAGCAGCAATGACAGCTACTGAAGCTGTAGTAGCAACCACTGCAGTAGCCGCTAATACGGTTTCTTCTCAAGTAACAGTAGATTCTACAGTATTATACGCCCAAGAAATTACTAACGGTTATCAGTTGGTAGATAGTTCTCCAAAAGTGGTTTATAAATTAAAAAAGACAAAATTAGAAGATGTATTTCTAGTAGAAGAAAAACAAGCTACTGTATATAAATCTGGTGATAAATGGGTTATCGGCTATTATGAAGGAGACACGCTAAAAGAAGACGTGTTAAATATTAAATTTTAGTAGCGTTTAGCTATAACTTTTAAACATAAAATACATTTAATTTAATAACCGTATTTAGTTTTCCAACGTTGCTTTAAAAAGTTACGATCAGATTGCTCTCTAGCATTAGCACCAGGCTCATACAGCTTGGTGTTTTTTATTTCGTCTGGTAAGAACTCTTGTTCTGCAAAATTATTAGCATAACTGTGTGCGTATTTATAATCTTCACCGTACCCTAATTCTTTCATAAGTTTTGTAGGTGCATTTCTAATCCCTAACGGCACAGATAAATCTCCTGTAGCACGTACTAATTGTTGTGCTTTTCCAATAGCTTCGTAGGCCGAATTACTTTTAGGAGAACATGCTAAATAGGTCGTGCATTGACTTAAAGTTATTCTCGATTCTGGATAGCCAATTGCCGAAACGGCCTGAAAGGTATTGTTGGCAATTACTAACGCTGTAGGATTGGCATTCCCGATATCTTCACTAGCCAATATTAGAAGTCGGCGTGCAATAAATTTTACATCTTCACCACCTTCAATCATACGTGCTAAATAATACACGGCAGCATTTGGATCGCTTCCGCGGATAGATTTTATAAAAGCAGAAATAATGTCGTAATGTTGTTCGCCAGTTTTATCGTAGCGTGCAGTGTTATTCTGAATTTTTGCAAGTACAATATCATCTGTAATCACAATATCGTCACCTTCAAAGGTATTCACTAATAACTCGAAAATATTTAGGAGTTTTCGTCCATCACCTCCAGAAAGGCGTAATAATGCGGCTGTTTCTTCAAGCTTTATGTTTTTTTCGGCTAAAGCCTTATCTGTTGCAATTGCACGATGTAAAAGCTGTTCTAAATCGGTTTTTTCAAAAGCTTTTAAAATATAAACTTGACATCGAGATAATAATGCGGGTATAACTTCAAAACTAGGGTTTTCTGTGGTTGCACCAATTAACGTGACCCAGCCTTTTTCAACTGCTTGCAACAACGAATCTTGCTGCGATTTACTAAACCTATGAATTTCATCAATAAATAAAATAGGATTTTTAGTTGTGAATAAACCTCCGCTTTGTTTTGCTTTGTCTATAACTTCACGAATATCTTTTACTCCAGAATTTATGGCACTTAATGTGTAAAATGGCCTTCCAGATTGTGTGGCAACTATATTGGCTAAAGTGGTTTTTCCAGTTCCTGGAGGTCCCCAAAAAATCATCGAGGAAATTAAGCCTTGTTTTAATTGTATACGCAATGGGCCTTGTGGACCAACAAGATGTGTTTGACTGATATAATCGTCTAAAGTTTCTGGACGTAATCGTTCTGCTAAAGGTGCGTTCATATTGTAAAATTACTGTATTTTTTAAAGGTATTTAAATAAAACACGACTGACATTTTATCAATTTAAAAATATTGGTTTACAATTTGATTAACATAAGTAAATTCAATTTATGAAACAACACGACCATTTTAAATTTTCTAACGGCGTTATTGCATATCCGTTAGTCTTTATTTTAATACTGTGGTATGTGTTTTGGTTTGAAATAGAAACGAATATTTTCTTTAATAAACATGGAATTTATCCGCGTACATTAGAAGGTTTACAAGGCGTTGTTTTTAGTCCGTTTATACATTCTGGGATTTCGCATTTATACCATAATACCATTCCGTTATTTGTATTAAGTGTAGCCTTATTTTATTTCTATAGACCCATTGCGTGGAAGGTTTTAGGCTATGGTATTTTAATGTCTGGTTTTTTAACCTGGTGTATTGCTAGACCTTCTTACCATATTGGAGCTAGTGGGTTGATATATGTATTGGTAAGTTTTATCTTTTTTAAAGGCGTTTTTGCTAAACATTTTAGATTGATTGCCCTTTCGCTATTAGTGGTGTTTTTATACGGAAGTATGATTTGGTATGTCATGCCTATGGAGGACGGTATATCTTGGGAAGGTCATTTATCGGGGCTGATTACGGGGTTGTTTTTTGCTTTAATTTTTAAGAAGACAATAGCAAAACCCGAAAAATATGCTTGGGAACACGAAGATTATAATGAAGCCGAAGATGACTTTCTAAAACAGTTTGATGCCGATGGAAACTTTATAGAGCAAAAACCTATGGAGGAAGACGAAATAGACGTTGAAGAAATTTCTACTGAAGATTCGTCAACGTCATATCGTTATATATTTAAAGAAAATAAATCTGAAGATTAGCGACGTTGTCTTACAGCTTCGTATAAGAACGCACCACAAGCTACAGAAACATTTAAAGATTCAATCTCACCTAGTATAGGTAGTTTAGCTTTAGCATCTACAAGTTTTAAAACAGAAGGATTAATTCCTTTTCCTTCAGACCCCATAATTATAGCACAGGGTTCGGTAAATGACACATCGTATAATACATCATCAGTTTTTTCTGTAGCCGCAATAACTTTTATTCCCGATGCTTGCATAAAAAACATGGCATCTTTAATATGGTCTACTTTACAAATAGGCATTTTAAATACCGCACCAGCACTTGTTTTAATAGTATCTCCATTTACAGGAGCACCTCCTTTTTTCTGAATAATAATACCATCAACACCAGTACATTCTGCCGTACGTATAATAGCACCAAAGTTTCTAACATCACTTAATTGGTCTAATAGCAAGAATAGGGGAGTCTTTCCAGATTCGGTTACTTTAGTTACCAACTCTTCAATGTCCCAAAATGTAATAGGAGCAATTTGTGCAACAACACCTTGATGATTTTTAGATGTTAATTTATTTAGTTTTTCTACAGGAACATAAGAAAAGTTTAGACGTTGCTTACGCAATACACCTTCCAACTCGTGAGAGAGTTCACCTTTAAGTCCTTTTTGAACAAATACCTTGTCAATATTTTCACCAGCTTGAACAGCTTCTATAACTGCACGAATACCAAAAATTTGAGTCTCCTTTTCCATGTGTCAAAAGTACAATAATTTATGAATTGGTAAATAAAAGTTTGCGCATAAAAAAACCGCCTCGATTGAGGTGGTGAAATTTGTATAAAAAAAAGCAGCCGACTAATTGAGATTTTAGTCGACCGCTTTCAAAATAATATGATAAGATATTCTAGTGATTAGTTAACATCCCAGAATAACTTTGTTGTTTGCTCGTCACCACCTATTGCAGTAGATGCAGCAGACCAGTTTGGCTCATTTAAGTTTTGTTCGTTAATTGGGTATGTATAACGTGTTGGTACTGGGTTACCAGTATCTTCAGGTAAGTTGAATTCTGGAGTATCATATGTTCTCCATACTGTCCATCCTTCAAAACCTCTGTTGTACATTGCTAACCAAAATTGGTTTCCAATAGACGTTTTCCAATCTGCAGCGTTGTAAGCTACTTCTGGTTTAGCTAAATAAGCTTCTACACCGTCAACTCCCCATTCGTCGAAAGAGGCAGTAATACCATTGATGTAGAATGTTTCTGCAGTGTCACCCACAGCAAATCCTCTTTGTGCAGCGTCAGCTAGGAAGAAAGAAACTTCAGAAAAGTCTAATAACACACCTCTAAAAGTAGGCTCGTGAATTACAGTACCAATATGAGTGTATGCAGCAAAACTGTTAGCCGCTCCGTAAATACCACCTGTGTATACACCTTCACCTAAGTTTTCTTCAAAATAAACAGGACGTCTTGGGTCGTCTAACATATTCATGTAATCTACTAATGTATTAGCAGGAACAAAATCTGCACGTCCAGACTGTACTAAATCTACCCATAATGGGTTTGTGTTTGGAGTAGCTGCAGCATATTGAATATTTGCATTATCTGCGTTAGATGTAAATACACCAGAATCTACAGCAGATTCGATTGTAGTTTGAGCTAATGCTGCCATTCCTGGAGCATCAACAATACGCATTCCAATTCTTAATTTTAAAGAGTTACCAAATTTCATCCAAGATGAAATATCACCATAATAGATATTGTCTTCTGAAAATCCAGTACCTGAAAGGTTAGGTATTGCAGTATTAATACGAGAAACTAAATCTTCGTAAATTGTAGCAGCATCATCATATTCAGGTAATAAAGTAGTCTCAGACTGTAAAGCTTGAGAATAAGGAATATCTCCAAACGTATCTACTAATTGTTGCCAAGTATACACTTCTAATATTTCAATTTGAGCTAATCTCGTGTTTTTATCTGCTTCAGATAAATCTACATCAGCTTCTGTATATTCTTTAGCTGTTTTTAAATCTAGAAGTACATCTCTATATAATTCAGACCAGTGGTACTGAGGAATGTTTCTGTTATTTAAATCGTAATTCGCTTCATCGATATATGTTGTTTCTGTCCAATATTGACCAAGTAATCTGAATACGTTAACATTAACGTTTGTACTTGTCATTTGGTCAAATAAACTCTTAGTGGCAGAATTAAACAAGAACGCTGCTTCTACCTCTGTAGGGTTTTTTGGATCTTTATTATAGCTTTCATACTTCTCATCAGACATACAAGATGCTAGAACTATAAAAGACAATGCTGTTATAAATATTTTTTTCATGATTTTTTCTTTTTTTAGAACTGTAATTTAACACTTGCACCAATTTCTCTAATTGCAGGGTATGCACCAGATTGGTATCCTTGAACGTTACCAGAGCTTAATCCTGCTTCAGGGTCAGAGAAAGGAACATTCTTATCGATAATCCATAAGTTTCTACCAATTATAGAGAAAGTAACTCCTGTAAAAGGTAATCTTGCTAATTGGTCGTTATCGAAGTTATAACTAATACTAGCTTCTCTTAATTTAACATAACCTGCATCGTAAACGTGCTGAGAGTTAGACGCTCTAGCATAACCCCATGGGTTAGCATAAGTGCTTGCATTTGCTCTTACTGTGTTTGTAGAACCATCTGCTTGAACACCTGGTAAAATTACTCCACCACCATTATCTAAAGTATTTCTAACAGGGTTTCCTAAATCGTTAGTACCTGCTGTAAAGTCATACATTCCTGTTGCGTAACCATACCATGTATCTAAAGAGAATAAATCTCCACCTTTTTGCATATCAATTAAGAAGCTTAAGTTGAAGTTTTTATAGTTAAATGAGTTAAATAAACCAGCTTTCCAATCAGGGTTAACATCACCAATTACATTGTTGTTACTACTTGTAGTCTCGTAGTAACCATTTGCTCCAACTATTGGTTGTCCGTTTTCATGGTAAACTAAATCTGTACCTCTAATAGTACCGTAAGCTTCACCAGGAGTTGCGTTAATACTAACACCACCTTGTAAAGATGCTAAAACTAAGTTGTCAATTCCATCTGTTAATTCTTCTACTAAACTTTCGTTTTTAGACCAGTTAACATTCATGTCCCAAGAAAAATCTTCTGTACGAATTGGGCTAATATTTAAAGTTACTTCCCAACCTTTGTTAGAAATAGTACCTGCGTTAAGAATTGCAGAAGTATAACCTGTAGAGTTAGATAATGGCACACTTGTAATTTGGTTTTCGTTAAGTGCATCGTAGTAAGATACATCGAAACCAAAACGTTTTTGGAAAAATTGCATTTCTAAACCAACTTCCCAGTTTGTTTGTTCTTCTGGAAGTAATTCTAAGTTACCTTTAATACTTGGGTTTGTAGCAATACCACCGTTAAAAGGCGTACCAATTACATAAGTATTAAATACGTTATAAGGATCTGTATCGTTACCTCTTACTTTACCAAATGTTAACCAATTGCTTTGGATTAATTCAGAAAAAATGAATGATCCAGTAGCAGACCAGTAGTCGTAACGGTTATCTGCAATAGGTAAAGATGAAGAACGGTCTGTTCTAAAAGTACCTTCAACAAATAGGAAGTTATCATAACCTAAACTAGCTTGGATATACTCACCATCTACCATTTTAACTTCTTCTCTCTCAACTGGTGCTTCTAAACCATTTACACTATTAGATAATGCATAAAGACCTGCAAGGTTTAATCCTCCGTTAGTCTCTGCGTAAATACTATTTAATTCATTACGTCTTAAGTTAAAACCAGCAATACCAGAAAGGTTAATTTTGTCTGATAAATCTTTATTGAAAGATAACATTAAGTCGTAGTTATATTCTGCAACATTTCTGTTAAAACGAGAATATTG
Organism: Formosa agariphila KMM 3901; assembly: GCF_000723205.1. Classification (NCBI taxonomy): domain Bacteria; kingdom Pseudomonadati; phylum Bacteroidota; class Flavobacteriia; order Flavobacteriales; family Flavobacteriaceae; genus Formosa; species Formosa agariphila. The sequence goes on from NZ_HG315671.1 coordinate 665,368, forward strand.
AGATACATCTACAGAACCAACAGCAATTCTTTCTTCTTGTAATTCAGAGTAAGTATCGTAAGTGAAACGTCCTAATACGCTTAACCAATCTGTAATTTCATAATCTAAAACTACATTACCCCAGAATCTGTTACGAGTATCTGTTTCGTAGTTTTCGTAACGTGTCCAGTAAAAGTTATCAGAATAAAGAGGAGATACATCAGAAGAACTGTTAGAGTTCCAAGTAATGTTTTGTCCTGTTTGTAAATAAGCTTGTTTTTGTTCTTCTAAATCAACGTTAGTTTGAAACCATTGTCTAAACTGTTGCATTGGGTTTTTAGAATCGTAACCTGTTCCGTAACGACCTTTACCATCTGTTTTAGTAAAGTTAAAACTTGTAGAAGCAGTAAGCTTTTCTGTTAAGTTTAAAGATCCATTAAATGAAATGTTATTTCTTTTAATTTCTGAATTAGGTAAATTACCTTCTTGCATCATATTAGTGTACCCTAAACGGAATGTTCCTTTTTCATCACCACCAGTTAAATCTACTGAGTTGATTAAAGTTGAAGATGTAGTCCAAACAGAGTTTGCATCGTTTTCTGCATACTGCCAAGGTGTAGCTTGTTGGTACGTGTCTAATTCTGGGTAGATAGAATTCCATTGGTAAACCATTCTATCTGGATCGAAAGCACCTCCATAAGAAGCATCTTCTCCAAATGGTACAGTTTCATCTAAAATACCATCACCGTTAACGTCTTCTAAATTGAAGTAACCGTCTGCAGTAGCATAATATGGTCCATAACCAGCACCATATTGTTTTTGGTAAGTTGGTAATGTTTCTTTGTCAGGCGTACCTACTGTTAGACTAGAGTTAATAGTAACACCAATACCTTTTTGTTTTTTACCTTTTTTAGTAGTAATCATAATTACACCATTCGATGCTCTAGAACCATATAATGCAGATGCTGCTGCACCTTTTAATACGTTAATAGATTCAATATCGTCTGGGTTAATATCTGATGCTGCGTTACCATAATCGTAACCACCACGACCATTCTGTTGATCTGCAGTGTTAGAAATACCGTTGTCGATTGGAATACCATCGATAACGAATAATGCTTGGTTGTTACCAGAAACAGAACTACTACCACGTATTACTACGTTTGTAGATCCACCAATAGTACCTGAAGGTTTAACATTTAAACCCGCAACTTTACCAGATAATGCATTTACGAAGTTTTGTGACTTTACTGTAGATACAGCTTCACCATCTACTTCCTGACTGGCATATCCTAATTGCTTTTTTTCTCTTGAAATACCAAGCGCTGTAACAACAACTTCGTCTAGTTGAGCTAAATCTTCTTCAAGAGTCATGTTAATAATTGAAGATGCCCCAACAGTTATGCTTTTTGTTTTATACCCAATAAATGAGAAGGATAAAACTTCTGCAGTTGCAGCATCAAGGGAATAGTTACCATCAAAATCTGTTTGAGTACCAGTTGAAGTACCTTTAACAATAATGTTAACTCCCGGAAGAGGTAAACCATTTGAGTCTGAAACGGTCCCTGTAATTGTCTTTTCTTGTGCGAACGTAAGTTGCACGACAAACGCTAGGAATAGCGTTAGAATTCCATTAAACTTTGTTTTCATTTTATTTTATTTGAATTAGTCTACTGCCAAAATGGTAATAATTTGTTAATAAAACAATAATCTAATCTTAAAATTATTGTTTAAGCCCGTTTTTTAACGAAAATGAAAAAAAACGGACATGTATTTTAAAAAAATAGGTATTAAAGCTGCTTTAATGCTAATTAACTAAGCTGCCTTTTAGCGCATATAATTTTTAGACTGTAATTGTACTGTACAATTGACGCAATTGTCTGTTTTTTTAGGTGTTTCTGTGATGTAAATGTCTAATTTCTGCTAATCGTTTAATTTTTTTAATCTAAAATCGATCATAAACGGGGTGTATTAGGTCGTTTTTGGATAGAAAATTTGGTTTTTAATGCTGTTTAGAACATACTATTCTGGTGCGTACAGTCTTAAATTTAATATGAAATAGGGGAGTGTAATGCTGTGTGAATTTAATGTAAAAAAAAAGAGGTTGCTTTAAAAGCAACCTCTTTAATAAAGTATAGAAAATAACGAATAGTTATCTACCGACGTTAATATTATCGTCAATATTTATATTAGCATCAATTTCTTCTTGAGGAATTTTTAGGAAGAACCTTACATCGTTAGCTGATAAAGAAGCAGATTCTTTAACACGGTGGTTACCTGTTCTTGTAATACCTCTTTGTAATCTCTTAGCATCGAACCACTCAACACCAGTTTCTGCATATAATTCTTTTCTTCTTTCTACTAATATTTCTTCAAAAAGAGCATTTCCTGTATTATTAGATTTTACAGCATTAGCATCTCTGTTCGATTGAATTGCGAAAAGTAAATCATGAGCTGTAGCTTCATCACCTAAATGATAATTTGCTTCAGCTTCAATTAAAATCATTTCAGGAGTTCTAATATAAGCGAAATCTGAATCGAAGTTAAATTCGAATTTAGAAGTTACGTAATGTCTAAAATCCTCTGCAGCCACTCCGTAAGCATTTTGGAATAAGTTTCTTACATCAGTAGCAGAAAATAAGTTTACAAAATCATTATTAAAGTGCGTTGCTGCGTATGATAATGTGTAATGATCTGCCATAGAGTGTGGTGCTCCCCAATAGTAGTTAGATTGGTCTGTAGATTGTGGTGCTGCCCATATCCATTCTTCGTTAGTAATATCGCTAAAACCATTTCCGTAACTAGCTGCATCTAAAACTGATGATGGAGATCCACCGTAAGCTAACATCGCTGCTTCTTTTGCACCGCTCCAGTTTTCAGTTACTTGGTATACTCTTGCTAAAATAGCATTTGCTACATTTTGATTTACATACGATTTTCCTAATCTGTAGTCGTCTAAGTTAGCTACCGCATAAGTTAAATCGTCAATTATTAAGTCGTATACTTCTTGAAGTGTAGACATTGGCTTACCTTCTAGAGAAAGTTCAAGATAAATAGGAGGAGCCGGAAGTGTAGCATCGTATGTATAAGTATGTTGATACTCCATAGCTAATTGAAAGTACATGAAAGCTCTAATAGCTTTTCCTTGTGCACTTAATTGCGCTTTATCTTCTGCAGGGATTGCTTCACTAGCTTCAACACCATTAATTAGCGTGTTTGCTTGGTTGATAATGTAGTAAGGGAATTCCCAGTTAAATACAGTTCTTCTGTAGGTAGGTTCTCTGTTATCGTTGGTGTAGTCGAAACCAAACCAGTTGTTTGCTTGAATAACATCGTTTCCTTTCATTACTCTAGCAAAATAAATGGAATTAACCCCAGCAGCATCAGTACTAGTAAACTGACCTCTAAAATTTCTTAATATTCCAGACATTAAAGCTTCTACACCTTCTCTTGAGTTGAATACAACTTCTTCAGTAACTGATTCTGTTGGTGCAGGGTCTGTTAACACATCTTCAGTACAACTTACAAATGCTGTAGTTGTAAAGACCGCAAGGATAAGTTTTGATATATATTTTTTCATTTTTTTAAATTTTAAAATTGTAAGTTAACACCTAATGACATGATTCTCTGGTTGTATGTACGGCTATCTGTTGTACCAGCGAAACTTTGTTCAGGATCTAAACCATCGTGACTTTGTAAGGTCCATAAGTTGTCTCCTTGAAAGTATACTCTTAAGTTAGTTACACCTAATCTATCTGTTATAGAGCTATCAAAGTTATAACCAAAGTTTAAAGCTTTAAGTCTTAAGTAGTTGTTTTCGTATAAGAATCTTGTAGACGTAGAGTTGAAATCGTTATTAGCTGTAGTTAGCATAGGAACATCTGTAATGTCTCCTGGTTGTTGCCATCTATTTGCAATATCTGCATGTGCTGCTCTACCTGCATTTTCCATACTACCCATTAAATTTGCATATGAGCTATCGTAAATGTAAGACCCTACACTAAAGTTAAATAAGAAGTTTAAATCCCAGTTTTTATAACGTAAGTAGTTATTCATACCTCCTACGAAATCTGGTAAAGAAGATTTTCCTGAGTAGTTTCTAGATGCTTCTGCATATACAGAAGTTACTTCTTTTTCTCCTGTAGGTTCTCCATCTGCTCCAATTACATCTTTAAACCAAGTACCTTGACCTGTTTCTGGATCTACACCAGCCCATTCTTGTATGTAAAATTCGTAAGTAGATTTTCCAACTTCCCAACGTTTAGTTCCGTTAATAAAAGATTCTTGCGTAAGCTCTGTAATTTCCATTTCGTTTTTAGAAATGTTGAAATTAGTACTCCATTGGAAGTTTTTAGAATTAATGTTTCTAGTTGTAATCTCTAATTCGAAACCGTAGTTTTTAATAGCACCAACGTTTGTTGTAATAGCGTCGTTTCCTGTAGAAATTGCTAATGGTTGGTTGTAAATTAAGTCTTTAGATGCTTTGTTGTAAAATTCTAAGCTACCTGAAATTCTATCTTGAAAAAATCCGAAATCAAGTCCAATGTTTGCAGATGCAGTTTTTTCCCAAGTTAAATTTGGATCTGCTACACTACCTAAAATAACACCGGTGTTATCTAATTGGTTCCAACCTGTTTCATATAAAGATAAGTATGGGAAGTATAATGCGTTACCAGCAGAATCTAAAATGTTATTGTTACCTAATTCTCCGTAAGAACCTTTAAGTTTTAAGAAGCTAATTACGTTACTATCATTTAAGAAGTTTTCTTCAGAAATTATCCAAGATCCTCCAACAGAGTAGAAGTCTCCCCATCTTACGTGGTCTGCAAATCTAGAAGATCCATCTCTACGGTAAGATCCTTCAATAAAGTATTTTTCGCTGTAGTTGTAAGAAGCACGTGCTAAGTAAGACATTAACCCTTCGTTAGTAAAAGCACCACTTACATTTTCTGGAGTTGTACTACCGTTTAATACTTGTACGTTAGGTAGGAATCCTACACCTTGTGCTCCTAATTCGTCGTTTTCTCTTTTGTAAGTTTCGTAAATTAAGTTAGCACCTACGTTATGGTTACCAAATGATTTGTTGAAATTTAAAGAGTTTGTCCAGTTTTTAGTTGTAACGAAATCTCTATCTTGAGAAACTCTACCACCTACATTAGCAGCGTAACCGTATTCATTATGAACGTATTCGTAAGAATCGAAAACATATTTCTCGTAGTAATATTGAGTTTTAAAATTTAAGTAATCTGTAAAATCAATTTTAGCATATCCGTTAACAGAGGTTAAATCTCTTTTGTAACGTACATCGTAGTTGTATAAAGCACCAACTCCGTTTTCTCCACCAAATACTGGTCTTACTCCGTTAACAGATTGAGAACCACTATTGTTACCGTAGTCGTAAATTCTATCTCCGTTTCCGTCTAAAATTAAACTTCCGTTACCGTCTCTTTGGTATAATGGGTAGTAAGACGACACGCTGTAGTACCATTGTTGTGCACTTTGAAATGATGTTCCAGATTGTGTTGGGTAGTTTTGGTCTGAATGCGAATAGAACATATTAACACCAGTTGTTAACCAGTCTGTTAATTCAGAATCAATATTCATTCTAACAGTACCTCTTGTAAAATTAGATGTTTCAATAGCTCCTTCTTGGTCTACATAGTTTAAACCTAAAAAGTAATTTGTTTTTTCGCTACCTCCAGCAATGTTAAAAGCATATTCTTGTCTTACAGCGCTGTTGTTAAATAAATTATCACTCCAATCGTTATCCCATAACTTATCAGTAGTAACTAGTTCACCATCAGTTCCAACAGGAGCACCATTTCCGTAAGGATCATATCCCAATACAGAAACTAAATTGTCTGTAGCGTATTGTGCAGCATCTGTTGCAGTGCTACCTTGGCTGTATAACTGCTCGTTTCTTAGAGCTTCCCAAGAATACTTTGTAAATTCGTCTGTTGTTGCAAGCTCGTGAAAATCAACGGCTTGGTTAGCGATACCAGTTTTTGTGCTAAAGTTAACTTGAACAGGCATGTCTTTTTTACCACGCTTAGTAGTAATTACAATTACCCCGTTAGCCCCTCTAGAACCGTATAAAGCTGTAGAAGACGCATCCTTTAATACACTCATGCTTTCTACTTGATCTCCACTAATAGAGTTTAAGTTTCCATTAAAAGGAGCACCGTCAACAATAATTAAGGGATCTGCAGAAGCGTTAATAGAACCAACTCCACGTATTCTAATAGTAGGGTTGTCTCCTGGTTGACCTCCAGATTGTACAATGTTTACACCAGATACCGTACCTTGTAACGTAGATGTTACCGATACAGTTTGTTGTTTTTCAATTGTAGCTGCATCAATAGAACTTACCGCACCAACAATAGATTTTTTTGTTTGCGACCCGTATGCAACTACTATAACTTCATCTAATTCAGCTAAATCCTCTGCTAGTGTTAAATCAATTGTATTTGAAGTACCCACTGTAACTGATTGTGTCTTGTATCCCATAAAAGAATAGGTTAATACATCTCCAGGACTTGCTTTTAACGAATAGTTTCCGTCAAAATTTGATTGAGATCCGGTAGAGGTACCTACAATAATGATGTTTACTCCAGGGAGAGGTAATCCGGAAGCATCCGAAATAGTCCCTGAAATTGTCTTTTCTTGTGCAAAAGCAAACTGCACAACAAACGCTAGAAATAGCGTTAGAATTCCACTAAACTTTGTTTTCATGTTTATTATATTTGAATTAGTCTGCGCCAAAAATCATAATAATAAGTTAATAAAACAATAATTTTATATTAAAATATCGAATTATGAGCGTTTTGAATTGTTATAATAGACAGTATTGTCAAAAAATAGTAGTGATACTTAGGTGAACTTTTGCGTTACTGATATTAAAGGGTGAATTTTCAGTTTTACCATTAGCATAATTCAATTTTAATAGTCCTGCTTTTGTTAATACCGCAAAACCGACCCCTAAACCAATTAAACGCTCTTTTTGATTGCTAATTTTGTTTTCTAAGTAGGAAAAATCGCTAATTGTGTGTACGAATATTGTTGGATTTAATTGAAATCGGTACTCTATATTTAATACAGAATATAAATTTGCTAGGATGCTGTTCTCTTCAAAACCGCGTATAGAATTGATTCCACCGTAGCGCAACAGTTCATTTTCTAAATAGGTTTCAGATTGTAGGGCAGCGGCTTCTATTCTTGTAAAAATACTATTCTTTTCATTTAGATAGAAAGTATGATACAAATCTAAACTTGCTTCAAATTGTTGCTCTTTTGTATTTTCGTAGGTACGATGTCCTAAACCTAAATTTACATTGGCATAAGTTTTTATTGGAAATAATATATTAATATCATCGGTTTTTGTAAAGTTATATGTTGTGCTATAAAAAGTAGATTTGTAATCTTCTATAGTAGTTAATGAGTTTTGATTTAAAAGATTATTAGATTGAGACTCTTTAATTCCTAAATAGAGTTTGTGCTGTGTACTAAATTGATAATACAATTTTAAAGATTGATCGACTGTTGTAAAGGTTGAATCTTTTTTAAAGATATTTAAATCTACATTTGCTCCAATGGGCGATTTAAATAAATAAGGCATGTCTATGTTGAAATTAAATGTTTTTTGTTCGTTTTCATCACTTTCATATAATAGCTTAACAGATTCTCCAAAATTCAAGTTGTTTCTAAGTAGCATATTTAAATAACCACTAAATTCAAGTTTGTTAGTGTCTTCATTTGTAGTAAATCCTAAATAGCCATCAAAATTGTTACTTTTCTGTTTTTCTACATATATATATAATGTAGTAGAGTCTTTTGTAAATAAAACTTCTGGGTCTCTTATTAAATTTGCGAATGGAAGTGAATTTATATTTTTGGTTTTTAATATTATCTCATTCATATTAAAAACTTGTCCAGTTTTAATTTGAGCGTATTGATTAATAAATTTTCTAGGGAATTTTTGATAACCTTTAATAATAATTTTATCAATATGTCTTGGACTTGTTTTTTTTGAGATTTTTAAATCGGCCTTTACACTATCATTTTCAATTTTAAAATTTTCTAGATGAAGCGCTGTAAATGGAAGTCCTTGATTTGCTATTTCAGAATTTAAACGATTTAAGGTGTTTTGTACATTTTTAAACAGTAGAACAATATATTCTTTATTGAAGTTGATATTTAGTGATTCTAAATTTAAAGTCTCAATATTAGTATACCTTATATATAGGGAGGAATATTTATTTTTTAAATTGAAAACAGAAACAACCGTGGAATCATTAATTTTATTAGAATCTATAATGTTATGTTCTATATATCCTAAATGATTTAATGTATTAGACAAGCTGTCTAATGCATTTGTAATAGATTGGTAGTTGATGTGATTTTTTTGATAAGCAATAGAGTCAATTATTTTTGTTTGCTGTGCTGTATGTCCTTCAATATTTAAAGATAAATTTTGGCACAAGGCATGTGATGTTATAAGAAGAAATAAATTGAATAATAGGATTTTGTATTGCACTATTTGGGTTTGCTTTAGAATTGTAAAACTAACGGAAAAAGTAAAGTAATAATATGTCTGCTTAAATAAAAGTTAAATCCGATTGAAAATTAATCGTTTAGCGTTTGAAAAATAAAAATAAATCCTTACATTTGCAGCCCTCTTAGAAGAGGATAATAAAACTTATATATAATATATATGCCAACAATTTCGCAATTAGTAAGAAAAGGAAGAGCCAAAATAACCAAGAAGAGTAAATCGGCTGCTTTAGATTCTTGTCCGCAAAGACGTGGTGTGTGTACTCGTGTTTACACAACGACACCTAAAAAACCTAACTCAGCAATGCGTAAGGTAGCAAGGGTTCGTTTAACAAACGGTAACGAGGTTAATGCATACATCGGTGGAGAAGGACATAATCTACAAGAGCACTCGATAGTATTGGTTAGAGGTGGAAGGGTAAAAGATTTACCAGGAGTTAGATATCACATTGTACGTGGTGCTTTAGACACAGCAGGTGTTTCAGGTAGAACGCAACGTAGATCTAAGTATGGTGCAAAACGCCCTAAGAAGTAATTAAAACTTTAAGAAGAAGACATGAGAAAAAGAGCAGCAAAAAAGAGACCGCTTTTACCGGATCCTCGTTTTAACGACCAGTTAGTAACTCGTTTCGTTAACATGATGATGTGGGATGGTAAAAAATCGGTAGCTTTTAAGGTATTCTACGATGCAATTGACATTGTAGACTCGAAAAAAACTGACGAAGAAAAAACAGCTTTAGAGTTGTGGAAAGATGCATTATCTAACGTTATGCCTCACGTAGAAGTACGTAGTCGTAGAGTAGGTGGAGCAACATTCCAAATTCCAATGCAAATTCGTCCAGACAGAAAAGTTTCTACTGCAATGAAATGGCTAATTAGCTTTTCACGTAAAAGAAATGAAAAATCTATGGCACAACGTTTAGCATCTGAGATTTTAGCAGCAGCTAAAGAAGAAGGTGCGGCTGTTAAGAAAAGAGTTGATACTCATAAAATGGCAGAAGCAAATAAAGCATTCTCACACTTTAGATTCTAAATAAAATGGCAAGAGATTTAAGATTAACAAGAAATATAGGAATTGCTGCTCATATTGATGCTGGTAAAACAACAACTACAGAGCGTATTCTTTTTTATACAGGAGTTTCTCATAAAATTGGTGAAGTACACGATGGTGCTTCTACAATGGACTGGATGGAGCAAGAAGCAGAAAGAGGTATTACTATCACTTCTGCCGCTACAACTTGTGAGTGGGTATTTCCTAAAGAAAATGGTGAACCAACAGCAGAAGCTCAAGGGTATCATTTTAATATTATTGACACTCCTGGTCACGTAGATTTTACTGTTGAAGTAAATCGTTCATTACGTGTATTAGATGGTTTAGTATTCTTATTTAGTGCAGTTGATGGTGTAGAGCCTCAATCTGAAACTAACTGGAGACTTGCAGATAACTATAAAGTGCCTCGTATTGGTTTCGTTAATAAAATGGACCGTCAAGGATCTAACTTTTTAGGTGTTTGTCAGCAAGTAAAAGACATGTTAAAATCTAACGCAGTGCCAATCGTTTTAAACATTGGTGAAGAAGGAGATTTTAAAGGTGTTGTAGATTTAGTTAAAAACAGAGCTATTGTATGGCATGACGAAAACTTCGGAGCGACTTTCGATGTTGTAGACATTCCAGAAGATATGAAAGAAGAAGTACGTCAATACCGTGCTTTATTAATCGAAGAAGTAGCTGGTTACGATGAGAACTTATTAGAAAAATTCATGGAAGATGAAGATTCTATTACAGAAGAAGAAGTGCACGCTGCACTTAGAGCTGCTGTAATGGATATGGCTATTATTCCTATGGTTTGTGGTTCTTCATTCAAAAATAAAGGTGTACAATTCTTATTAGATGCAGTTTGTCGTTATTTGCCTTCTCCAATGGATAGAGAAAGTGTAATTGGAACAAACCCTGATACAGATAAAGAAGAAAGACGTAAGCCAGATGTAAAAGAACCTTTCGCAGCTTTAGCTTTCAAAATTGCTACCGATCCTTTCGTAGGACGTTTAGCTTTCTTCCGTGCATATTCAGGACGTTTAGATGCAGGGTCTTATATTCTTAACAACCGTTCAGGTAAAAAAGAACGTATTTCTCGTATCTACCAAATGCATGCTAACAAACAAAATGCTATCGATTTTATTGAAGCAGGAGATATTGGAGCAGCAGTAGGATTTAAAGATATCAAGACTGGTGATACTATGTCTGATGAAAAACATCCTATCGTTTTAGAATCTATGGACTTCCCGGACCCAGTAATTGGTATCGCGGTTGAGCCTAAGACTAAAGCAGATGTAGATAAAATGGGTATGGCTTTAGCTAAATTAGCAGAAGAAGATCCAACATTTACAGCGCGTACAGACGAATCTTCAGGACAGACTATTATTTCTGGAATGGGTGAGTTACACTTAGATATTATTGTAGACCGTTTAAAACGTGAGTTTAAGGTTGAAGTAAATCAAGGTCAACCTCAAGTTGAGTACAAAGAAGCTATTACACAAGCTGCAGATCATAGAGAAGTTTACAAGAAACAATCTGGTGGTCGTGGTAAATTTGCTGATATCGTATTTACGGTTGAACCAGCAGATGAAGGTGTTGTAGGATTACAATTTATATCTACAATTAAAGGTGGTAACGTTCCTAAAGAATTTATCCCTTCTATTGAAAAAGGATTTAAAATGGCTATGGTTAATGGACCATTAGCAGGATACGAAGTAGATTCTATGAAAGTGACATTGAAAGATGGATCTTATCATGATGTGGATTCGGATCAATTATCATTCGAATTAGCAGCGAAATTAGGATTTAAAAATTCAGCAAAAGCAGCCAAAGCTGTAATTATGGAACCAATCATGAAACTTGAGGTAATTACACCTGAAGAAAACATGGGAGACATTGTTGGAGATTTAAACAGAAGAAGAGGTCAAGTTAGTGACATGGGAGATAGAGCAGGTGCAAAAACTGTAAAAGCTACTGTGCCATTATCAGAAATGTTTGGTTATGTTACTACATTAAGAACATTATCTTCAGGTCGTGCTACATCTACAATGGAATTTTCTCACTATGCTGAAACGCCTTCTAACATATCTGAAGAAGTCATTAAAGCAGCTAAAGGTACAGACGCTTAAAACTAAGAATATGAGTCAAAAAATCAGAATAAAACTAAAATCTTACGATCATAACTTAGTAGATAAGTCTGCTGATAAGATTGTAAAAACTGTAAAAAGTACAGGTGCAGTTGTAACGGGACCAATTCCATTACCAACACACAAGAAAATTTTCACTGTATTACGTTCTCCTCACGTTAACAAGAAGTCTAGAGAACAATTTCAATTAAGCTCTTACAAGAGATTACTTGATATCTATAGTTCTTCTTCTAAAACTATCGACGCTTTAATGAAGCTTGAATTACCAAGTGGAGTAGAAGTAGAGATTAAAGTTTAAGTAGAACACTTACGTCAGTAAGTTTTACAGAAACGAAAAAGTTTCATATAAACATGTCCTGAGCTGCGAGCGAAGGAAAAACGGTAAAAATGCATTCAGGGTTGAACGTGTTTCGACCCTGAATTTTTTTATAAATAATACTAATAAATAAATTAATAATTATGTCTGGGTTAATTGGAAAAAAAATCGGTATGACCAGCATTTTCGATGAAAATGGAAAAAACATTCCATGTACAGTAATCGAAGCTGGACCATGTATCGTTACCCAAGTCAGAACTGAAGAAGTTGATGGTTATAAAGCCCTTCAACTTGGTTTCGATGACGCGACAGAAAAAAGTGCTACTAAAGCTGACTTAGGTCACGCTAAAAAAGCAGGAACTTCTGTAAAACGCAAAATCGTTGAATTTAAAGGTTTTGATGAGGAGTACAAATTAGGTGATGCAATCACTGTTGAGCACTTTGTAGAAGGTGAATTCGTAGATATTGCTGGAACTTCAAAAGGTAAAGGTTTTCAAGGGGTTGTTAAACGTCACGGTTTTGGTGGTGTAGGTCAAGCAACTCACGGTCAACACAACCGATTAAGAGCACCGGGTTCTATTGGAGCGGCATCTTATCCTGCAAGAGTATTTAAGGGTATGAAGATGGCAGGAAGAATGGGAACTGATAGAGTAAAAGTTGAAAATTTAAGAGTTTTAAAAGTAGTTGCTGAAAAGAATCTACTTGTGGTTAAAGGATGTGTTCCTGGTCATAACAACTCTTATGTAATCATTGAGAAGTAATGAAAGTAGCAGTTTTAGATATTAATGGAAAAGAAACTGGAAGAAAGGTAGACCTTTCTGATTCAGTTTTTGCTATAGAGCCTAACAATCATGCTGTGTATTTGGATGTTAAACAATATTTAGCAAACCAAAGACAAGGAACTCACAAAGCTAAAGAGCGTGCTGAGATTTCTGGATCTACACGTAAGATTAAGAAGCAAAAAGGAACTGGTACAGCTAGAGCAGGTAGTATTAAGTCTGGAGTTTTTAAAGGTGGTGGACGTATGTTCGGACCAAGACCTAGAAACTACAGTTTCAAACTTAACAAAAACCTTAAGCGTTTAGCACGTAAATCGGCCTTAACAATTAAAGCATCTGAAGAGTCAATTGTAGTAATTGAAGATTTAAATTTCGATTCAGCTAAGACTAAAAATTTCACTAGTGTATTGAAAGCTTTAGACTTACAAGATAAAAAATCGTTATTTGTGTTGGGTGCGTTAAATAATAATGTATATTTGTCATCACGAAATTTAAAGGGCTCTGAGGTTTTATTGAACTCAGAATTAAGCACTTACAAGATTTTAAACGCAAATAAAGTAGTTCTTTTAGAGAGTTCTTTAGAAGGAATTGAATCGAATTTAAGTAAATAAGGAAGCGATGAGTATCTTAATTAAACCTATTATAACAGAAAAAGCGACTGCAAACAGTGAATTAAATAACTGTTTTAGCTTTATGGTTAATACAAAGGCGAACAAGGTAGAAATTAAAAAAGCAGTGGAAGCTGCTTATGGCGTTTCTGTTGAAAAAGTTCGTACAATAAATGTCCGTCCAGATAGAAGTACTAAGTTTACAAAAACTGGTATTCAACATGGTAAAACAAATGCTGTTAAAAAAGCACTTGTACAACTGGCGGAAGGTGAAGTGATTGATTTATACAGTAACATGTAATTAGACAAAAATGTCAGTAAGAAAATTAAAACCGATCACACCAGGTCAGCGATTTAGAGTAGTAAATGGATTTGACGCCATTTCTACTGATAAGCCGGAGAAAAGTTTATTAGCTCCGAAGAAAAGATCAGGTGGTAGAAACAGTCAAGGAAGAATGACCATGCGCTATATTGGTGGTGGTCATAAAAAAAGGTATCGTATCATTGATTTTAAAAGAACTAAAGCTGGAATTCCTGCTGAAGTAAAATCAATTCAATACGATCCAAACAGAACAGCTTTTATTGCTTTATTAAATTACCAAGATGGTGAAAAAGCATACATTATTGCTCAAAACGGATTAACAGTTGGTCAAACAGTTGTATCTGGGCAAGAAGGTATCGCACCAGAAATTGGTAACGCAATGCCGTTAAGTCAAATTCCATTAGGAACAATTATTTCTTGTGTAGAGTTACGTCCAGGACAAGGAGCTGTTATGGCTCGTAGTGCTGGTGCTTTTGCTCAGTTAATGGCAAGAGATGGTAAATTTGCAACAGTAAAACTTCCATCAGGAGAAACTAGATTAATTTTAGTTAACTGTATGGCTACAATAGGTGTTGTCTCTAACTCAGATCATCAATTACTAGTATCAGGTAAAGCTGGTAGAAGTAGATGGTTAGGTAGAAGACCTCGTACTAGACCAGTAGTGATGAACCCGGTTGATCACCCAATGGGAGGTGGTGAAGGTAAATCTTCTGGAGGTCACCCTCGTTCTAGAAACGGTATACCTGCTAAAGGTTTCAGAACCCGTTCTAAAACAAAAGCGAGTAATAAGTATATTGTAGAACGTAGAAAGAAATAAGACATGGCAAGATCATTAAAAAAAGGACCTTACGTTCATTATAAACTTGATAAGAGAGTCCAAGAAAATGTTGACGGCGGAAAGAAAACAGTAATCAAAACATGGTCTAGAGCCTCAATGATTACTCCAGATTTCGTTGGACAAACTATCGCAGTACATAACGGACGTCAATTCGTTCCTGTATTTGTAACTGAGAACATGGTAGGGCATAAATTAGGAGAATTTTCACCAACACGATCTTTTAGAGGTCATGCAGGTGCTAAAAACAAAGGTAAAAAGTAGTAAGCTATGGGAAGTCGTAAAAAACAAATGGCAGACGCTATTAAGGAAGATAAAAAGCAAGTTGCTTTTGCTAAACTTAATAACTGTCCTACGTCACCAAGAAAAATGCGCTTAGTAGCCGATTTAGTAAGAGGTGAAAAGGTAGAAAAAGCGCTTAATATTTTGAAATTCAGTTCAAAAGAAGCTTCAAATCGTTTAGAGAAATTGTTATTGTCTGCAATTGCAAACTGGCAAGCTAAAAATGAAGATGCAAGTATTGAAGATGCTGAATTAATAGTAAAAGAGATTAGAGTAGATGGCGGATCTATGTTAAAAAGATTACGTCCAGCTCCTCAAGGTCGTGCGCACAGAATAAGAAAGCGTTCTAATCACGTAACTATCGTGGTTGGAGCTAACAATAATATACAAGCTTAATAGAGGTATGGGACAAAAAACAAATCCAATCGGAAATCGCTTAGGAATTATCAGAGGATGGGAATCTAACTGGTACGGAGGAAACGATTATGGCGACAAATTAGCCGAAGACGATAAGATCAGAAAGTACGTTCACGCACGTCTATCTAAAGCAAGTATATCAAGAGTAATTATCGAGAGAACTCTTAAACTTGTAACCGTTACTATAACTACTGCAAGACCTGGTATTATTATCGGGAAAGGTGGCCAAGAAGTAGACAAGTTAAAAGAAGAACTTAAGAAAATTACTGGTAAAGAAGTTCAAATAAACATATTTGAAATTAAAAGACCAGAACTTGATGCATTTTTAGTAGGATCAAGCATCGCTCGTCAAATTGAGAACAGAATCTCTTACAGACGTGCAATTAAGATGGCTATTGCTGCTACAATGCGTATGAATGCAGAAGGAATTAAAATCCAAATTAGTGGTCGTTTAAACGGGGCAGAGATGGCACGTTCAGAACACTACAAAGATGGTCGTATTCCATTATCTACATTTAGAGCCGATATCGATTATGCTTTAGTTGAGGCACATACTACTTATGGTAGATTAGGTGTTAAAGTATGGATCATGAAAGGTGAAGTATATGGTAAAAGAGAGCTTTCTCCGCTTGTTGGATTGTCTAAGAAGCAAGGAAAAGGTGGACCACGAGGAGGAAATAATAATAAACCTCGTCGTAGAAAGTAATTTTTTAAAGTAAAGGAAAAATGTTACAGCCTAAAAGAACAAAATTTCGTAAACAACAAAAAGGACGTATGAAAGGTAACTCTCAAAGAGGGCACCAATTATCAAACGGAACTTTTGGTATAAAATCACTTGATTCGAATTTTTTAACATCGCGTCAAATAGAAGCAGCACGTATTGCCGCTACACGTCACATGAAGAGAGAAGGACAACTTTGGATTAAAATATTTCCAGATAAGCCTATCACAAAGAAGCCTCTTGAAGTACGTATGGGTAAAGGTAAAGGTGCCGTTGAATATTGGGCAGCTGTTGTAAAGCCAGGTAGACTACTTTTCGAAGTAGGAGGAGTACCGTTAGACGTTGCAAAAGAAGCATTACGTTTAGCAGCTCAAAAATTACCGGTAAAAACTAAGTTTGTTATCGCTAGAGATTACGAAGCATAATTTATTTGATGTTATGAAACAATCAGAAATTAAAGAATTATCTACTGCTGAGTTACAAGAGAAACTTGGTGAGACAAAAAAGAGTTATTCAGACCTGAAAATGGCACATGCAATATCTCCTTTAGAAAATCCAATTCAATTACGTAACGTAAGACGTGACGTAGCAAGAATTGCGACAGAAATAACTAAAAGAGAATTACAATAATTCTGCTGAAAGATGGAAAAAAGAAATTTAAGAAAAGAACGTGTAGGAGTTGTTACTAGTAACAAGATGCAAAAATCTATTGTTGTTGCTGAAGTTAAAAAAGTAAAACATCCTATGTATGGTAAGTTCGTGTTAAAAACGAAAAAATACGTTGCACACGACGAGACTAACGATTGTAACATTGGAGATACTGTAAAGATCATGGAAACAAGACCTATGAGTAAATCTAAATGTTGGAGACTAGTTGAAATAATTGAAAGAGCGAAGTAATTATGTTACAACAAGAATCAAGATTAAAAGTAGCAGATAACACTGGAGCAAAGGAAGTTTTAACTATCCGTGTTCTTGGTGGTACTAAAAGAAGATATGCTTCTGTAGGAGACAAGATAGTTGTTTCTGTAAAAGACGCAACACCTAATGGAAACATTAAAAAAGGTGCTGTTTCTACTGCAGTTGTTGTACGTACTGTAAAAGAAGTAAGACGTCCAGACGGATCTTATATCAGATTCGACGACAATGCTTGTGTATTATTAAACCCAACGGGTGAGATGAGAGGTACACGTGTATTTGGACCTGTTGCAAGAGAACTTCGTGATAAACAATTCATGAAAATTGTATCATTAGCACCTGAAGTGCTTTAATGACTTATAAGATGACAAAGCTTAAGATAAAATCAGGAGATACAGTAAAAGTAATAACTGGAGATCATAAAGGATCTGAAGGAAAAGTACTTAAAGTATTAACAGATAAGAACAAAGCGATTGTTGAGGGTGTTAACTTGGTGAAGAAACATACTAAGCCAAGTGCACAAAGCCCTCAAGGAGGAATCGTAGAAAAGGAAGCTCCAATTCAAATATCAAACTTATCTTTATTAACTGCAAAGGGTGAAACTACTCGTGTTGGTTATAAAGTTGAAGATGGTAAGAAAGTGAGATTTTCTAAAAAATCTAATGAAGTAATATAGTTATGGCATATTCACCGAGACTTAAAGAAGAGTATAAAAGCAAAGTAATTGCTGCTCTTACAGAAGAATTTGGATATAAGAATGTTATGCAAGTTCCAAAATTATCTAAGATAGTAATATCTAAAGGTGTTGGAGCTGCTGTTGCAGATAAGAAGTTAGTAGACTACGCAGTAGAAGAACTAACAACTATTTCTGGACAAAGAGCTATAGCAACTATATCTAAAAAAGATGTTGCATCTTTCAAATTACGTAAAGGAATGCCAATTGGCGCGAAAGTTACGTTAAGAGGAGAAAGAATGTACGAATTTTTAGACCGTTTAGTTACTTCAGCCTTACCTCGTGTAAGAGATTTTGGCGGAATTAAAGCAACAGGATTTGACGGAAGAGGTAACTATAACCTTGGAATTACAGAACAAATTATTTTTCCAGAAATTGACATTGATAAAGTGAACAAAATTTCAGGAATGGATATTACTTTTGTAACTTCTGCCGAAACTGATAAAGAAGCAAAATCATTATTAACTGAACTAGGTTTACCTTTTCAAAAGAACTAAGATATGGCTAAAGAATCAATGAAAGCCCGTGAGGTTAAAAGAGCAAAAACAGTAGCAAAATATGCTGAGAAACGTAAAGCTTTAAAAGAAGCTGGAGATTACGAAGCATTACAAAAGTTACCTAAAAACGCTTCTCCTGTACGTATGCATAATAGATGTAAACTAACAGGAAGACCTAAAGGTTATATGCGTACATTTGGTATTTCTCGTGTAACATTCAGAGAAATGGCAAATAACGGCCTTATACCAGGTGTAAGAAAAGCAAGCTGGTAAAAAATTAATTTTAACTGGTTTTAGGTTCAACTTAATGTTGAAAACCAAGACCGCAATTTAATACATATGTATACAGATCCAATAGCGGATTATCTAACAAGAATTAGAAATGCTGTGCGTGCTAACCACAGAGTGGTAGAAATACCTGCTTCTAACTTGAAAAAAGAAATCACAAAAATATTATTCGACCAAGGATATATTTTAAGTTACAAATTCGATGATTCTTCTGTACAAGGAACTATTAAAATAGCTCTAAAGTACAACAAGGAAACTAAAGAACCTGTAATTAAGAAGATTCAAAGAATCAGTAAACCAGGTTTACGTAAGTACGCAAGTTCAACAGAACTACCTAGAATTTTAAATGGTCTTGGAATTGCCATCGTTTCTACTTCTCACGGAGTAATGACAGGTAAACAAGCTCAAGCAGAAAATGTAGGTGGTGAAGTTTTATGTTACGTTTACTAATTTAAAGACTATAAGAAATGTCAAGAATAGGTAATAACCCAGTCGCAATTCCAGAAGGAATTACAGTTGATGTTAACGATAATATTGTAACAGTAAAAGGAAAATTAGGTGAGTTAACTCAAGAATTTTCTAACATTGCAATAAAAGTTGAAGATGGAAACGTTATAGTTGAACGTTCTTCTGATAAAAAAGAAGAAAAATCTAAACACGGACTTTACAGAGCTTTAATCAATAACATGATTGAAGGAGTAAGTAAAGGATGGACTAAAGAATTAGAATTAGTTGGTGTTGGATATAGAGCTACAAATCAAGGTAACAAACTTGATTTAGCATTAGGATTTTCTCACAATATTGTATTAGACATTGCTCCAGAAGTAAAAGTTGAAACAGTATCAGAGAAAGGTAAAAACCCTATAATCAAATTAACATCTCATGATAAGCAACTTGTTGGACAAGTAGCAGCAAAAATTAGAGATTTTAGAAGACCTGAACCATACAAAGGAAAAGGTATTAAGTTTGTAGGAGAAATATTAAGAAGAAAAGCAGGTAAATCAGCTTAATAATTTATAAGTTATGGCGTTAACAAAAAACGAAAGACGATTAAGAATTAAAAGCAGAGTCCGTAAAATAGTTTCTGGTACAGAAACTAGACCAAGATTATCTGTTTTTAGAAGTAATAAAGAAATTTATGCTCAAGTAGTAGATGATGTAACTGGTAAAACTATCAGTTCAGCATCTTCAAGAGATAAAGACATTAGTGCTGCAAAAGGATCTAAAGCAGAAATTGCTACTCTAGTAGGAAAATCTGTAGCTGAAAAAGCTTTAAAAGCAGGTGTAGACACTATCTCTTTTGATAGAGGTGGATATTTATACCATGGTAGAGTAAAATCATTAGCTGAAGGAGCTAGAGAAGCAGGACTTAAATTCTAAGAAATTATGTATCAAAAATACAAAAGCGCAGAGCTAGTAAAACCAAGTGGATTAGATCTTAAAGATCGTTTAGTTGGTGTACAGAGAGTTACAAAAGTAACTAAAGGTGGTAGAGCATTTGGTTTCTCAGCAATCGTAGTGGTTGGTGATGAAGCAGGTGTTGTAGGTCACGGTTTAGGAAAGTCTAAAGATGTTGCAAGTGCTATTGCTAAGGCAGTAGAAGATGCAAAGAAAAATTTAGTACGTATTCCTATTATCAAACGTACGTTACCACATGAACAAAAAGGTAAATTTGGTGGAGCAAGAGTAAACATCATTCCTGCAGCTCCTGGTACAGGGGTAATTGCTGGTGGAGCTGTGAGAACAGTTTTAGAAGCAGTTGGAGTACACGATGTATTATCTAAATCTCAAGGTTCATCAAACCCTCATAACGTTGTTAAAGCAACTTTTGATGCATTACTTCAATTAAGAAGTGCAAAATCAATTGCTAAAGATAGAGGCGTTTCATTAGAAAAAGTTTTTAAAGGTTAATAGCGATAGAAATGGGAAAGATTAAAGTAACGAAAGTTAAAAGCGCAATTAAACGTACACAAAGACAAAAAAGAACTTTAGAAGCTCTTGGTCTTAAACGTATTGGGCAAGTCGTAGAGCATGAAAACACACCAAATATTCTTGGTATGGTTGCTAAAGTAGAACACTTAGTTTCTGTTGAAGAAGCTTAATAATAAACTGAGAAATGGATTTAAGTAAATTAAAACCTGCAGAAGGTTCAGTTAAAAATCAAGGAAAAAGAATAGGTCGTGGACAAGGATCTGGTAAAGGTGGTACCGCTACACGTGGTCACAAAGGAGCCAAATCTCGTTCAGGTTATTCTAAGAAGCTTGGATTTGAAGGAGGTCAAATGCCACTTCAAAGACGTGTTCCTAAATTTGGTTTTACTAATATTAACCGTGTAGAATATCAAGGTGTAAACTTAGATAAATTACAACAGTTGGTTGATGAAAAGAAAATTAACGACACAGTAAATTTAGACACACTAATGTCTGTAGGTGTAACTGGAAAGAATGATCTAGTTAAAATCTTAGGTAGAGGTGAACTAAAAGCAAAATTAAAAGTAACTGCTCATAAATTTACTGCTTCAGCAAAAGCTGCTATCGAAGCGGCTGGAGGAGAAGCTGTAACTTTATAATCACGTAATAGAGCATGAAATTTATAGAAACGTTAAAGAATGTTTGGAAAATTGAGGAACTAAGAAATAGAATCATCCTTACGGTTGGTCTATTATTAGTTTATCGATTTGGTGCACAAGTAGTTTTACCTGGTATCGATGCAGCACAATTAGAAACCTTACAAAGTAATACAGATTCTGGATTATTAGGTTTATTAAATGCATTTACAGGAGGAGCCTTTGCTAATGCATCAATATTTGCCTTAGGTATTATGCCTTACATTTCTGCTTCTATTGTAGTGCAATTAATGGGAATAGCAATTCCTTACTTGCAAAAGTTACAAAAAGAAGGTGCTAGTGGGCAAAAGAAAATAAATCAAATCACACGTTGGTTAACAATTGCAATATGTTTGGTACAAGCACCAGGATATTTAGCAAGTTTACCAAGTTTAGGAATTCCACAAAGTGCGTTCTTATTAGGACAAGGTGGTTTATTCTATTTTTCTTCAATAATCATTTTAGTTACTGGTTGTATCTTTGCAATGTGGTTAGGAGAGAAGATTACAGATAAAGGTATTGGTAATGGTATTTCACTATTAATTATGGTGGGTATTATTGCACGTATGCCATTATCGTTCTTCCAAAATGCAGCATCTCGTTTAGAAGGGAATAATGTAATGTTAATCCTTATTGAATTAGTGTTGTGGTTTGCTATTATCTTTGCATCTATTATGCTTATTATGGCAGTTAGAAAAATAGCTGTTCAATATGCAAGACGTACTGCTACTGGAGGTTATGAGAAAAACATTATGGGGTCTAGACAATATATTCCATTAAAACTTAACGCTTCTGGAGTAATGCCAATTATTTTTGCTCAAGCAATTATGTTTGTACCAGGTTTAATAGGTGGAACTTCTATGATGAAGGATTCAGCTGCAGGACAGTGGTTACAATCACAATTTTCTGATATATTCGGATTTTGGTATAACTTATTATTTGCATTCTTAATTATCATATTCACGTATTTCTATACTGCTATTACAGTTCCTACGAACAAAATGGCAGACGATTTAAAACGTAGTGGAGGATTTATTCCAGGGATTCGTCCAGGGTCTGAAACTTCAGAATATTTAGATAAGATTATGTCTCAAATAACATTACCAGGTTCTATTTTCCTTGCACTTATAGCAGTATTTCCTGCCATAGTTGTTAAGTTAATGAACGTACAATCGGGATGGGCCTTATTTTTTGGTGGTACTTCACTATTAATATTAGTGGGAGTTGCAATTGACACGATGCAACAAGTAAACTCTTACTTGTTGAATAGACACTATGATGGCTTGATGAAAACTGGTAAAAATAGAAAAGCAGTAGCTTAATTTATTATACAATGGCAAAACAAGCAGCAATAGAACAAGACGGAACAATTATAGAAGCATTATCTAATGCTATGTTTCGTGTTGAGTTAGAGAATGGTCACATTGTGACTGCT
The DNA here is from genome assembly GCF_000723205.1 of Formosa agariphila KMM 3901. Taxonomy (NCBI): domain Bacteria; kingdom Pseudomonadati; phylum Bacteroidota; class Flavobacteriia; order Flavobacteriales; family Flavobacteriaceae; genus Formosa; species Formosa agariphila. Next base: position 687,836 of record NZ_HG315671.1, read on the forward strand.
CATATATCTGGTAAAATGCGTATGCATTACATTAAATTGTTACCAGGTGATAAAGTAAAATTAGAAATGAGTCCTTACGATTTAACTAAGGCTAGAATAACTTATAGATACTAATACGATGAAAGTAAGAGCATCAGTTAAAAAAAGAAGTGCAGATTGTAAAATCGTGCGTAGAAAAGGTAGACTTTACGTAATTAACAAAAAGAATCCTAGATTCAAACAAAGACAAGGGTAGTTATGGCAAGAATTGCAGGTGTAGACATACCAAAACAGAAAAGAGGAGTTATCTCTTTAACTTATATCTATGGAATAGGTACAAGTAGAGCAAAAGAAATTTTAGCAGAAGCTAAAGTTGACGAAAACACTAAAGTTCAAGACTGGACAGATGATCAAATAGGTTCTATTCGTGAAGCTGTATCGACTTTTACTATTGAAGGTGAGTTACGTTCTGAAACACAATTAAGCATTAAGCGATTAATGGATATTGGATGTTACAGAGGTATTCGTCATAGAGCAGGTCTTCCTTTAAGAGGACAACGCACTAAAAACAACTCTAGAACTAGAAAAGGTAGAAGAAAAACTGTTGCTAACAAGAAAAAAGCAACTAAATAATTAAAAGTCATTAGTATTTAGTAGTTAGATGAATCTGTTCGAAATCGAGAGGTTTAGGATTCTATCACTAACAACTAACAACTAGAAACTAAAATAATATGGCAAAGTCAAATACAAAGAGTACTAAAAAACGTAAAGTTATAGTAGATGCTGTAGGAGAAGCTCACGTTACTGCTTCTTTTAATAACATCATTATTTCTCTTACCAACAAAAAAGGAGACGTTATTTCATGGTCTTCAGCTGGTAAAATGGGATTTAGAGGTTCTAAAAAGAACACGCCTTACGCAGCACAATTAGCAGCAGAAGATGCAGTTACTGTAGCTCAAGAGGCAGGTTTAAAGAAAGTAAAAGTTTATGTTAAAGGACCTGGAAATGGTAGAGAATCTGCTATCCGTTCTATTCATAATGCAGGAATTGAAGTAACAGAAATTATCGATGTTACTCCATTACCACATAATGGATGTCGTCCTCCAAAACGTAGAAGAGTCTAATTTACTTTAGAGAATTTATAAAAAAAATTAATATCAGCTTAATATACAGTTGGTATTAATTTTTTTATATGTAAATTTGCACACTTTTAAAAAATAATTTAACAAGTATAACAAAGAGATTAACGATTATCGAAGGATAAGATTAAGACCTTAATTCATAATCACTCTTTAAAATCAATTTATTATGGCAAGATATACTGGTCCTAAAACTAAAATAGCTCGTAAGTTTGGTGAAGCTATTTTTGGAGATGACAAATCTTTCGAAAAAAGAAATTATCCTCCAGGTCAACACGGAGCTAACAAGCGTCGTGGAAAAAAATCTGAATATGCAATCCAATTAATGGAAAAGCAAAAAGCAAAATATACTTACGGTATATTAGAGCGTCAATTCAGAGGTTTATTCAAAAAAGCAACAGCTTCACAAGGTATTACTGGTGAAGTATTATTACAATTATGTGAGTCTAGATTAGACAACGTTGTTTATAGAATGGGAATTTCTCCTTCTAGAAGCGGTGCTAGACAATTAGTATCTCACAGACACATTACTGTAAATGGTGAGTTGGTAAACATTCCTTCTTACAATTTAAAAGCAGGAGATGTTGTTGCCGTTAGAGAAAAATCTAAATCACTTGAAGCAATTGATAAATCTTTATCAAATTCAAGTCAAGTTTACGAATGGATTACATGGAATAACGAAACTAAGCAAGGAACTTATGTTTCTGTACCAGCTAGAATTCAAATTCCAGAAAACATCAACGAGCAGTTTATCGTTGAATTATATTCTAAATAATAAATAAATTATATTGGTGTTTAGCCAAAGGGTTTGTTCGAATTTCTTCAAACTTATAAACCGCGCAACTAAATAACAATTAAAACGAAGAACATATGGCAGTATTTAATTTTCAGAAGCCCGATAAAGTAATCATGATCGATTCTACCGATTTTCACGGTAAATTCGAATTCAGACCTTTAGAACCAGGTTATGGATTAACAGTTGGAAATGCTTTAAGAAGAGTTTTACTTTCTTCTTTAGAAGGATTTGCAATTACATCGGTTAGAATAGAGGGAGTGGATCATGAATTCTCAACTATACCTGGTGTTGTAGAAGATGTAACCGAAATTATTTTAAATTTAAAACAAGTTCGTTTTAAAAGACAAATAGAAGATGTAGATAACGAATCTGTTTCTATTTCAATTTCTGGTCAAGATCAAATTACAGCAGGTGATTTCCAAAAATATATTTCAGGATTCCAAGTTTTAAATTCAGATTTAGTTATCTGTAATTTAGATCCAAAAGTGACTGTAAATATGGAAATCTCTATTGAAAAAGGTAGAGGTTATGTTCCAGCAGAAGAAAATAAAAAAGCTACAGCTCCAATAGGTACAATCTTTACAGATTCTATCTATACACCAATAAAAAATGTTAAATATAGCATTGAGAACTACCGTGTAGAGCAAAAGACAGATTACGAAAAATTAGTTTTCGAAATCGAATCTGATGGTTCTATTACACCTCAAGATGCTTTAACAGAAGCAGCAAAAACATTAATTCACCACTTCATGTTATTCTCTGATGAGCGTATCACTTTAGAAGCTGATGAGATTGCACAAACTGAAACTTATGATGAAGAATCTCTTCATATGAGACAGTTGCTTAAAACTAAATTAGTTGACATGGATCTTTCTGTTCGTGCTCTTAATTGTTTAAAAGCTGCAGAAGTTGATACTTTAGGAGACTTAGTATCATTTAATAAAAATGATTTAATGAAGTTCCGTAACTTTGGTAAAAAATCTTTAACAGAGCTTGAAGAGCTTGTAAATGTAAAAGGTTTAAACTTCGGAATGGATTTATCAAAATACAAATTAGATAAAGATTAATTAATCATATTTTGCTCCTCGATGTCGAGTTTGGTAGCAAGATGATAACACAAATGTCATGAGACACGGAAAAAAAGTAAATCACTTAGGTAGACAAACAGCTCATAGAAAAGCTATGCTTGCTAATATGGCTTGTTCTTTAATTGAACACAAACGTATTAACACTACTGTTGCTAAAGCAAAAGCTTTAAAACAATTTTTTGAGCCTTTAGTTACTAAGTCTAAAGCAGATACTACACACAACAGACGTATAGTATTTAGTAAATTAAGACAAAAAGAAGCTGTAACTGAATTGTTCAGAGAAGTAGCTACTAAAGTAGGAGATAGACCAGGAGGATACACACGTATCATTAAACTTGGTAATCGTTTAGGAGATAACGCTGATATGGCAATGATAGAATTAGTTGATTACAACGAAATCTACAATGCTGCAAAAGTTGAAAAGAAAACTACACGTAGAAGTAGAAGAGGTGGTTCTAAACCAGCTGCTGCACCTGCTGTAGATACTAAAACTTCTAACGAAGAAGAATAAATGTTATATAGCATTATAAATAAAAAGAGGCTACCTTATTTAAGGTGGCCTTTTTTTTTATATTTGCACGAAATTATTTAAATAGTAATCAATAATTTATAAAGTAGATTACATTATTGAAGTATGATTAGTTTGTAAGATAGTCTTTAAGACCTGCACTTTTATAAACCTATAATTATACCACCTATAATAGGACTACACCAATTTTGTAACGTGTTTAGAAAATGAAATATCAAAAAAGAAATCAAGCAGTTGTTTTATTAGCCGATGGAACTATTTTTCATGGTAAAGTTGTTGGTAATAGAGAAGGTACTGCATTTGGAGAAGTTTGTTTTAATACAGGTATGACTGGGTATCAGGAAATTTTTACTGATCCTTCTTACTTTGGCCAACTAATGGTTGCTACAAACGCACATATTGGTAATTATGGAACAGAAAAATCTGAGATTGAATCTGAAGGCATAAAAATTTCAGGATTAATTTGTAAAAATTTTAGTTATAATTATTCTCGAGATTTAGCAAATTCTAGCTTAGAAGATTTTTTAAATGAAAACAATTTATTAGCTGTTTCAGATATAGATACTAGAGCACTTGTTAGCTACATTAGAGATAATGGCGCTATGAATGCTGTTATATCTACTGATGTCGATAATATTGAAGGACTAAAAAAGCAGCTTAAAGAAATTCCAGAAATGAATGGTCTTGAGTTAGCTTCTAAAGTGTCTACAAAAGAACCTTATTTTGTAGGTGATGAATTTTCAGATATTAAAATCGCAGCATTAGATTTAGGTATAAAGAAAAACATTCTACGTAACCTAGCTAAACGTGGTGCTTATATAAAAGTATTTCCTTATAACTCGACTTTCGAAGATTTACATGCATGGAATCCAGATGGTTATTTTCTTTCTAACGGACCTGGAGATCCAGAGCCATTAACGTCTGCTCAAGAAGTCGCTAAGGAAATTATTAAAAGAGATTTACCAGTGTTTGGTATTTGTTTAGGACACCAAGTTATTGCATTAGCAAATGGTGTTTCTACATATAAAATGCATAATGGCCATCGAGGTATTAATCATCCTGTAAAAAATCTAATTACTGGTAAAGGTGAAATTACATCTCAAAATCATGGGTTTGCTGTGAAAAGAGAAGAGGTAGAAGCGCATCCAGATTTAGAGGTTACACATGTACATTTAAATGATGATACAGTTGCTGGACTAAGGATGAAAAACAAGAATTGCTTCTCTGTTCAATATCACCCAGAAGCAAGTCCTGGACCGAATGATGCTGAATATTTATTCGATCAATTTATAGAAAATATTAAAAAATAGATACTAGAAACCTCAGAAAAAGCTTGCTTTATTTGAGGTTTTTTTGTTACGAAAACAATGTAGTAAGATTATAAGATAAATATAACAATATTTGTTAAAATGTAGACTTACAATTTTGTAATTTAGTGTTTTATAACAACAAAATTAACCTTTTAAATACTAATACGATGAGTAGAATTATCAAGATTCATGCAAGACAAATTTTAGATTCCCGTGGAAATCCAACAGTTGAAGTAGATGTAGAAACAGAAATTGGAGCATTTGGAAGAGCGGCAGTTCCTTCAGGAGCATCTACAGGTGAGCATGAAGCAGTGGAATTGAGAGATGGTGGAGATGCTTATATGGGTAAAGGAGTATCTAAAGCTGTAGATAATGTAAATAGTATTATAGCTGAAGAATTATTAGGAATGTCTGTATACGATCAAAATCAAATTGATCAAATCATGATAGATTTAGATGGTACACCTAACAAATCTAAATTAGGTGCTAACGCTATTTTAGGTGTGTCTTTAGCAGTAGCTAAAGCCGCAGCTTTCGAATTAGGAGTGCCTTTATATCGTTACGTAGGTGGAGTTTCTGCTAATACGTTACCAGTACCAATGATGAATATTATTAATGGAGGATCACACAGTGATGCCCCAATCGCTTTCCAAGAGTTTATGATTATGCCAGTTAAGGCTAAAAACTTTACTCATGCCATGCAAATGGGTACTGAAATTTTCCATAACCTTAAAAAAGTATTACACGACAGAGGTTTAAGTACTGCCGTAGGTGACGAAGGAGGTTTTGCTCCAACTTTAGAAGGTGGAACAGAAGATGCTTTAGATTCAATTAAATTAGCAGTTGAAAAAGCCGGTTATTCTTTTGGAGATGAAATTATGGTTGCTTTAGACTGTGCTGCTGCAGAATTTTTTGTAGATGGTAAATATGACTATACTAAATTTGAAGGTTCAACTGGAAAAATTAGAACGAGTGCTGAACAAGCAGAATACTTAGCAGAATTATCAGCTAAATATCCAATTATCTCTATTGAAGACGGAATGGATGAAAATGACTGGGAAGGATGGAAATTACTTACTGAAAAAATAGGAGACAGAGTTCAATTAGTTGGAGATGATTTATTTGTAACTAACGTAGAACGTTTATCTCGTGGTATTGATGAAGGTATTGCAAATTCAATCTTAATTAAAGTAAATCAAATTGGTTCTTTAACAGAAACTATTGCAGCCGTTAACATGGCTAAAAATGCTGGTTATACTTCTGTAATGTCTCACCGTTCTGGAGAAACCGAAGATAATACAATTGCAGATTTAGCTGTAGCTTTAAACTGTGGTCAAATTAAAACAGGTTCGGCATCAAGAAGTGACCGTATGGCTAAATACAATCAGTTATTACGTATCGAAGAAGAATTAGGAGAAGTTGCTTATTACCCACAAGGGAAAGCATTTAAATTCTAATACTTTTTTTAATATCTTATAAAAACGATTATTTCTTGAAATAATCGTTTTTTTTTATTTATATATTAACAAAATTATTAAGTATTGATATAAGATTTTTATAAATAATTAGTAATAGATTTTGTATTTTAGCGCGAATCAAGAAAAACAAAACACAAGTATAGTAATATGTCAAAACAAGCCACAATTGAAATCGATGGGGAAAAGTATGAATTTCCTTTGGTAACAGGAACCGAAAATGAAGTCGCAATCGATATAACTACTTTAAGAACTGCTACAAAAGGAGTGATTACATTAGATTCAGGTTTTAAAAACACTGGGTCATGTGAAAGTGCCATTACCTTTTTAGATGGTGAAAAAGGAATTTTAAGATATCGTGGTTATTCAATAGAAGAACTTGCTCAAAAAGTAGACTTCCTTGAAGTTGCTTATCTATTAATTTTTGGGGAATTACCTACAAAAGCACAAAACGATAAGTTTCATGACGATATTAAAGCTCAGTCTGCAGTAGACGAAGATATAAAGAAAATTTTAGAAGCGTTCCCTAAGTCTGCGCACCCAATGGGAATCATTTCATCATTAACAAGTGCTTTAACAGCGTTTAACCCTTCTTCTGTGAATGTAGAATCTGAAGAAGATATGTATAAATCTGTTGTTAAGATTTTAGGTAAAATGCCAGTCTTAGTTGCTTGGACAATGCGTAAAAAACAAGGTTTACCTCTTGATTATGGTGATGACGAATTAGGATATGTTGAGAACATTCTTAAAATGATGTTTTCAAAACCAAGTACTAAATATGTTCAAAATCAAGTATTGGTAGATGCTTTAGATAAATTGTTAATTTTACACGCAGATCACGAACAAAATTGTTCTACATCTACTGTACGTATAGTAGGTTCCGCTCACGCAGGTTTATTCGCATCTATATCTGCAGGTATTTCAGCATTATGGGGACCTCTTCATGGTGGTGCTAACCAAGCAGTATTAGAAATGCTTCAAGCTATAGAAGCTGATGGTGGAGACACTAAAAAGTATATGGCGAAAGCAAAAGATAAAAATGATCCATTTAGATTAATGGGCTTCGGACACCGAGTTTATAAAAATTTCGATCCAAGAGCTAAAATCATTAAAAAAGCGGCAGATGAAGTATTAGAAGCTTTAGGTGTTGAAGATCCAATTTTAGCAATTGCTAAAGGTTTAGAAAAAGAAGCTTTAGAAGATCCATACTTTGTTGAAAGAAAATTATATCCAAACGTAGATTTTTACTCAGGTATTATTTACAGAGCTATGAATATCCCAACAGAGATGTTTACAGTTATGTTTGCAATTGGGCGTTTACCAGGCTGGATTGCACAATGGAGAGAAATGCGTTTACGTAAAGAACCAATAGGTCGTCCACGTCAATTATATATTGGAGAAACACAAAGACCTTTTGTTGAAGTTGAGAATCGTTAGGACTTAACGATTTATTAATCAAATGTCATTTTGAATAATTCTAGAACATATTATATGTTTTATAAATGTTCAAAATGACATTTTTATTTTAGAACTATGTTGTCATTACATGTAACAAATGAAACGTCTCGCATTCGTGCGGTAGTATTAGGAACAGCAATTAGTAATGGACCAGTTCCTGCTATAGAAGATGCTTACGATCCAAAATCAATAGAACATATAAAAGCTGGTACTTACCCAAAAGAAGAAGACATGCTTAAAGAAATTGAAGCTGTTGCTAAGGTTTTTAAGAAGTATGATGTTACCGTTTTTCGTCCAAAAATTATAGAAAATTGTAATCAGATTTTTGCAAGAGATATTGCGTTTGTAATAGATAACAAATTTATAAAGGCTAATATTCTTCCTGATCGCGAACGAGAGTTAGAGGCGTTACAAGAAGTAATGAGTCAGATTAATCCAAACGATATTATTACACCACCAGAAGCTGTTCATATTGAAGGTGGAGACGTTATGCTTTGGAATGATTATATATTTATAGGAACTTATAAAGGGACTGACTATTCAAATCATATTACAGCCAGAACAAATATGGAAGGCGTTAATTTTATAAAATCTTTATTTCCAGATAAAACTGTAAAAGAATTTGATTTAGCTAAATCAAAAACAGAAGCAAGAGATAATGCATTACACCTAGATTGTTGTTTTCAACCGGTTGGTAAAGACAAAGGTATTATTTATAAAGACGGTTTTAGAGATGTAAACGATTATTTATATTTAGTTGATTTATTTGGAGAAGACAACCTTTTTCATATTACAAGAGACGAAATGTATAATATGTATAGTAATGTCTTTTCAATAGCTGAAAATGTAGTGATTTCTGAAGAAAATTTTAAAAGATTAAACACCTGGTTGCGATCAAACAATATCACTGTAGAAGAAGTACCATATGCAGAAATTTCTAAACAAGAAGGTTTATTACGTTGTTCTACGATGCCTTTAATTAGAGATTAATTAATTTATGTATCGGATAAAGCTTAAAGGTATTTTAATATTGCAATTAAGTTAGTTTCCTTTACATTTGCATTATAATGCAAAATATACTTCAACATTATATACCAGAAAAAGCGATTCCCAAAGTCTTGGAATTATTAAATAATGACAAGTTAGAGTTTATCGTTAAAAAGGAACGTAAAACGAGGCATGGCGATTATAGAAAATTACCTAATGGCAGACATTTAATTACTGTTAATGCAAACTTAAACCCATATCGTTTTTTAATAACTTTAATTCATGAAATTGCTCATTTTGAAGCTTTCAAGGTGTATGGTGTAACAATAAAACCACATGGTAAAGAGTGGAAATATACGTTTCAGCATTTAATGTTACCCTTTATAAATCCAGATATATTTCCTTATGAATTGTTACCATTATTGGCTAAACACTTTATAAATCCAAAGGCAACTAGCGATACAGACCATGTTTTAGCTTTGGCTTTAAAACAATTTGATGAAAAGTCGGATAAAACATATATTTTTGAAGCGCCAAAAGGCAGTATATTTAAAATTTACAACGGTAGAAAATTTAAAAAAGGAAATAAGCGTGTAAAGCGCTTTGAATGCATAGAAATTAACACGGGTAAAACATACTTGTTTAGTCCAAATGCAGAAATAGAAGTTATTTAATAAGAAAAGGAATGAATAAAAATAATTATGCCATAATTATGGCTGGAGGAGTAGGTTCAAGATTTTGGCCTGTTAGTATGAATAGTTTTCCAAAGCAATTCCACGATATGTTAGGAACAGGAGAAACGTTAATTCAAAAAACATTTCAGCGTTTATCTAGATTCATTCCTAAAGAGAATATCTATATTCTTACGAATGAAGATTATAATGATTTAGTTTTAGAACAACTTCCAGAAGTTTCTCAGAAACAAGTGGTTCTTGAGCCAGCAATGAAAAACACTGGACCTTGTATATTATATGCAGCATTAAAAATTCAAAAAGAAAATCCGGATGCTTTAATGTTAGTTGCTCCAAGTGATCACTGGATCGAAGACGAGGAGGCTTTTTCTAAGAATGTATTAACTGCATTTGATTTTTGTGCAAAACATGATGCTTTAATGACATTAGGCATAGAACCATCTTTCCCTAATACAGGTTATGGTTATATTGAATACGATACAGAAACTGAAAATGTAGTAAAACCAGTAAAACAATTTCGTGAAAAACCAGATTATGAAACGGCAAAATCGTTTATTAAACAAGGAAACTTTGTTTGGAATGCAGGTATTTTTATGTGGAGTGTAGCTAGTGTTTTAAAAGCATTTAAATCTAATCAGCCAGAATTATTCCAATTATTTGAAAACGGAATATCTGCGTATAATACAGACTTAGAGAGTTCATTTATAGAAGAAAATTATGTGAAAGCAGAAAATATATCTGTAGATTATGCCATAATGGAAAGCTCTAAAAATGTTTATGTTTTGTCAGCAGAATTCGATTGGAACGATTTAGGAACATGGGGTAGCTTATACGATAAACTAGATAAAGATGCAGATAACAATGCCGTTGTTAATGCTAGAACTTTAGTTGAAGATGCTAGTGGGAATATGATAAGAACTAAAGGTGATAAAATTGTTGTAGTCGAAGGGTTAAATGATTATATTATAATCGATAAAGATGATGTTCTTTTAATTTACCCAAAAGAAAAAGAACAAGATATAAAACAATTACGTAATAAAGTAAAAGACGTTTTTGGAGACAAGTACTGTTAATATATGAGCGAGAATAAGTTTAATTTTTCTGAAGAAGAAGTAGATAAGAAGAAGGCACAAGCACAAGACGCAGCTGTAGAAGAATCTAAAGAGGCTATTAAAAAGGATGCCAAAGGGTTATTTGAAAATCTTAGAAACTTTATTTCAGAGATTTTAGATTTCAGACAAGACACCGATCAGCAAGCCACTATAGATGCTATTAAAGGAGATATTCCTTTTAAAGGCGCCACAGCTTGGATTTTGGTTTGTTCTATTTTTGTCGCTTCTATTGGACTGAATGCTAACTCTACAGCGGTTGTAATTGGTGCCATGTTAATTTCTCCTTTAATGGGACCTATTTTAGGAATAGGATTATCCGTAGCAATTAATGATATCGATACGCTTAAAAAATCATTAATTAACTTCGGTGTAATGATTTTTCTGAGTGTTTTAACGGCATTCTTATTTTATAAATTTTTTCCTCTTCAAGAAGAATCTTTAGAACTTTTAGCAAGAACAAAACCAGATATTAGAGATGTGCTTATAGCCTTTTTTGGTGGGGCGGCTTTAATTATTGCTAGAACAAAAAAAGGAACTATTGCATCTGTTATTTTTGGTGTGGCAATTGCTACGGCGTTAATGCCTCCGCTATGTACGGTGGGTTACGGTTTAGCAGTGTCTTTCAACGATTTTTCTAAGGGAATTGGTTATGCATCAGGAGCTTTTTACCTGTTCATGATTAATACTATTTTTATTGCTTTAGCGACATTTATAGCGCTTAAGATTTTAGGATTCCCTATGATAAAATACGTGAATTCTAAGAAAAGAAAACGTATTTCTCAAATTGCTTCACTTTTGGCTGTTGTGGCTATGATTCCTGCAATTTGGACATTTATAGATGTTCTAAAAGAGAGTAACTTTAAACGTGAAGCTCAATTATATCTTGATCGTGAATTGGAAGGTTTACCACAATCTGAGTTTGTTAAAAAGAATGTAGTTTATAAGTACTCTAATAAAGAGGATGGATCTATAATACAGTTTAATACTTATGGATTAGGGTATATTCCAGAAGAAACCATAGATCTTTTAAAAGCACGTTTAAATGATTATCCAGCATTAAAAAACTCACATTTTGTATTCAATCAGAATAGAAACGATGTAGATAATTTTAAATATATGGAGCAGTTGCGAACTAGAGACTCACTAGATTTACTGTCGCAAACGCAAAAGATTGCTTATTTAGAGAAAAAAGTAGGGCAGTTACAATATTTAGAAGAAAAGGCTATTCCTTTTGAGGATGTTATGAAAGAGGTACATATTAATTATGAAGACCTTGATATGTTTAGTTACTCAACTGTTATATCTTCTAATTTTAAAGAAATAGATACACTTCCTGTATTTTCGGTTCGTTGGAAAAAAGATAAAACGTTAAAAGAAGCTGCTATAGAAAAGGAGCAAGAGAAGTTAGAGCGTTGGTTGAAATATAAGTTGAAACTGGATACATTATCTGTTATCCGAATAAAAAACTAAAGGTTTTCTTCAATATACATTTTTCTTACTTTCTTAAATAATTCTGAAGAGTATACAAAATCTGTTACCGTTTCATTATCTGTTTTAAAGATGGTTTCATTAGAGCCTTCCCAAGCTTTTAAACCATCTTTCAAGAACACAATCTTTTCTCCTATTTCCATTACAGAGTTCATATCATGCGTATTTATAACTGTAGTAATGTTGTATTCGTCTGTAATTTCTTGAATAAGATTATCTATTACGATTGCCGTTTTTGGGTCTAACCCAGAATTAGGTTCGTCACAAAATAAATACTTCGGTTTATTTACAATTGCACGTGCTATCGCTACACGTTTCTGCATACCTCCAGAGGCTTCAGACGGGAGTTTATTATGTGCATTGTCAAGATTAACACGTTTTAAAACAAAGTTAACACGGTCGTCCATTTCACTTTTACTTTGTTTGGTAAACATTTGCAACGGAAACCTTACATTTTCAGCAATAGTCATAGAGTCAAACAAAGCACTTCCTTGAAATACCATTCCTATTTCTGCACGTATATCTCGTTTTTGTTCATGAGATAATTTCGAAAAAATACGACCTTCGTAAGCTATGCTCCCTTGTTCGTACTCAAATAATCCTAAAAGACACTTCAAGAAAACCGTTTTTCCTGAGCCACTTTGTCCAATTATAAGATTTGTTTTTCCTTTTTCAAATGTCGTACTAATCCCTTTTAAAATGTGGGAATCTCCAAACGATTTATGTAAGTCTTTAACTTCTATCATTAGCTTAATAGGATTTGAGTTAGTATGAAATTTAAAGTAATTATAGCAACACTTGTCCAAACAAAAGAGACCGTGCTTGCTTTACCAACATCTAAAGCGCCACCTTTCATGTAATACCCATGATACGATGGAATGGTGGCTAATAGAAATGCAAAACCAATAGTTTTAATAAAGGCATACACAATATGATACGGTGTAAAGTCGTCTTGTAATCCTGTAATATAATCGTTTACCGTAGCAAAATCACCAAAAGCACAAGCGGCTAATCCTCCTAATATTCCTAAAAACATAGATATAGAGATTACAAAAGGATACAGCATTAATGAAATTAGTTTTGGGAAAACTAAATAATTTAAAGCATTTATTCCCATAACTTCTAAGGCATCAATTTGTTCTGTAACACGCATGGTTCCTATACTAGAAGTAATAAAAGACCCTACTTTACCTGCCATAATAATTGAAATAAAAGTAGGTGCAAATTCTAGAATAACCGACTGTCTGGTAGCAAAACCAATTAATGATTTCGGTACTAATGGATTATCCATGTTTAATGCTGTTTGTATAGTAACTACACTTCCAACAAAAAATGAAATAAACGCAACGATTCCTAAAGACCCAATAATTAAATCATCGATATCTTTTAGAATGAGTTTTTTCATCACCGACCATTTGGTTGGTTTTTTGAAAATCTCAATGATCATTAAGACGTAAGCGCCAATACTGTTTAAGTAACTCATAGAATAATTTGTAAATGCTAATGTAAAAAAATACTATTACTTATTTAATGATTATTTAAATTAAGAACGGTTTTAAAAACCTTATTTTTGCGTTTCTAGAAATAAAAAATCTTTTATGAAAAATTCAATTTTACTTTTTGTAGCCTGCATGCTTTATGTAAGCGGTTTTGCGCAAAAAGACCAAGGAAATGGAACCTCAGAAATTTACGTAAAGCCAAAGTTAGTGGTTGGTATTGTAGTAGACCAAATGCGCTACGATTATTTAACGCGATTTTATAATAAATATGGTGAAGGTGGTTTTAAACGCATGATAAACGAAGGCTTTAATTGTAAAAATAACCATTTCAATTATATACCTACTAAAACAGCTCCAGGGCATGCTTCTGTATTTACCGGAACGTCGCCAATGAATCATGGTGTTATTGGAAATAATTGGTATGACAAAGAAACGAAGGAAAGTGTATATTGCGCAGGAGATGCAGCTGTAGTGCCTCTAGGTACAAAGGATAAAGCAGGACTAATGTCCCCACGCCGTATGTTAACAACAACTTTTGCAGATGAAAACAGATTGTTTACTCAAATGGAAGGAAAAACAATTGGTATATCTGTAAAAGATAGAGGTGCAATTTTACCTGCTGGTCATACCGCCAATGCTGCATATTGGTTTCACGGAAAAGATGAAGGTGTATTTATATCAAGCACTTATTATCAAGAGGATTTACCAAAATGGGTACAAAAGTTTAATAGTTCAAATACTGCTAAATCTTATTTAAAAGATTGGAATACACTTTATAATATAAAGACGTATACCGAAAGTGGCATAGATGAAAACGAATTTGAGCGTGGATTTACAGGAAAAGAAACAGCAAGTTTTCCTTACGATTTAAAGAAATTAAGTAAAGAAAATGGCAATTTCGATATCATTAAAGGCACACCTTATGGAAACAGTATCATAGCCGATTTTGCTATAGCAGCAATAAAAGGTGAAGATTTAGGTAAAGATGATGTTACCGATGTGTTAACTGTTAGTTTTTCGTCTACAGATTATGTAGGACATAATTTTGGAGTAAATTCTAAAGAGGTAGAGGATACGTATTTAAGATTAGATAAAGATTTAGAACGTATGTTTAAAATCTTAGATAGCTATGTTGGTAAAGGTGAATATACCGTGTTTTTAACTGCTGATCATGGAGCTGTCGATGTCCCTGCATATTTACATTCTCATGATGTGCCATCTGGATATTTTGGTGATGATGAATTCACGGCGGAATTAGATCGTTTTATGACAACAAAATACGGTGCCTCAGATTTAATTGAAAACGTAAGTAACAATCAAATATTTCTAGACCGTAATAAGGTTAATGGACTTAACTTAAACTTAGCAGACGTTCAGCAAGAGATTGCTAATCACTTAATAACTTTAGAGAATATAAATGTGGCATATTCAGCTTCGGTTATTGCTAATAACGATTTTACTACAGGTGTAGCTGCTTTATTAAAAAACGGATACAATCAGAGGCGATCTGGAGATATACTTTTTGAATTTAGCCCAGCTGTAATTTCATATCCAACACAAGGGTCTACACATGGTTCTGGATTAAATCACGACACACATGTACCTTTATTGTTTTTTGGAAAAGGAATTAAGCACGGAAGCACATTGCAGAAAACAGAAATAATCGATATTGCTCCAACAGTATCTGGATTATTAGGAATTAGCTTTCCAAATGGTTCAACTGGAAAACCATTAGAATTTGTTTTAGAAAACTAAGAATTGTAAAATAAAATAAGGTTGTAATATATTTATATTGAAGGTAGCTCTTAGGAGCTACTTTCTGTATAAACAATAATTGTCTACAAGATCTATATAAATGCGCTTTGCTTCATCTCGAGAGATATCTTTAACTTGAAACAGTGCATTTGTTTTAAAGGCATTAATTATAGGCTTTGCAGAACTTGGCCTATTGTAATCGTTAGTGGCTTTCTTATAGTATGCATACAGTCGTAAAAGGAAATCTGCGGGAAATGGTCCAGAAAGATTATTAATACGCTCTACTGCGTCTTTAAAGGCAATATCTAATTCTTCAGAAGTCATTACAATTCGGCTATAATACTTTCTCCACCTTTAACTTTATCGTTTAGGCTAACATTAATTTTAGTTCCTAAAGGTAAAAATAAATCAACTCTAGACCCAAATTTTATAAAACCAGAATCACTCGCCTGAACTGCATCATCTCCAACTTTAGCATAATTAACAATACGCTTAGCTAAAGCACCAGCAATTTGACGGTGTAATACTTTAATTTGTTTGTTATTTTCAACAACAACTGTAGTACGCTCATTTTCTTCGCTAGCTTTTGGATGCCAAGCGACTAGAAATTTACCAGGATGATATTTACTGAATACAACTTTTCCTCCAATAGGGTAACGTGTAACATGTACGTTAATAGGAGACATGAAAACACTTACTTGTAAACGTTTGTCGTTAAAATATTCTTTTTCAAAAACCTCTTCAATTACAACGACTTTACCATCTACAGGAGATAATACTTGGTCTTCGTTAAGAATTCCGTTACGTTTTGGATTTCTAAAGAATTGTAAAATTAGAATCAGAAATGTTAAAAGAGTAAAAAATAGAAGGTATCGTAACCATAATATTGATACGAAATTATCTACGATTAGAAACGAAACAATCACAGATACAAACGTGATTAATATAATTTTAAAACCTTCCTTATGAAACATAATGTATAACTCTTAAAAACAAATAAATGAATGGTGCGGCAAATATAATGCTATCTAATCGATCTAATAATCCACCGTGTCCAGGCATAATTACACCGCTATCTTTCACATTTACTTGACGTTTAAATTTAGACTCTACTAAATCACCTAAAGTTCCAAAAACACTCACAATAATAGACAAAATAAGCCAATGCGAGAAGTTTAAGGTGTTTGTAAAGGTAGCAATAAAATAACTAGCTACACAAGCAAAAAAGAGTCCGCCTATAAAACCTTCGACCGTTTTCTTAGGTGAAATTTTTTCAAATAATTTTTGCTTTCCAAAGTTCTTTCCTACTAAAAAAGCAAAGGTGTCGTTTACCCAAACTAGAATAAATGAACCTAATAGTATACTTGGTTGATATTCGTTATTAAAACGAGCAATTAGTAAAAAAAAGATAAATGAACTTGATAGATAAAAGCTCGTTAAAAGAAATCGTTTAAACTTAAACAGAGGAATACCTTTTCTAGAAAATAAATCTTTAATTAAAAATAAGTTTACAAAAATAGATAAAACCAATAGTATTTGTGTGCCTTCATTAAAACCTTGAAGTTTAGGAGAAAGCATATGCCAGTAACCAAAACCAAAATACATTACTATAAAAATAGCATAAGGGTAGAAGGCTTTAAATTCTATTAGTTTTTTAAATTCTGCAATAGAGATTATCCCGAAAATAAAAAATAAAACGGCTAAGGCGTGTTCATTGTAAAGAGATACAATTAATAAAGCGACGTATATTAAACCAAATATAGCTCTAGTAAAAATTTCTTTCATATTAGAGGTCTTCTAAAAGAAGTAGGTATAGGTTTTTTGAATTACTACCGTATGTCATAAAGTTTTTTTCTTCGACAGATTTAAAGTGTTTTATTGTAGTAATATTTGTCGGTATTCTTTGAGAGTTGTTAGATTTTATGCCGCGTAATCCTTCACCAATACTGCCAACAATTTGGCTTGTGGTAGCGAAAACAATAAAATTATCTGGTAAGTCTACAAGTTTCTTTTCAGCGATTTGTTTTGAGGTAATTAAAAGAGAACCATCGTCTGCAATTAAGTTTTCACAACTAGTTAAAAAATAAGTAGCATCCGTATCATTAGGATTAGCCATTTTTAAACTAGAAGAGGCAAAGCGCCTTTTTAAATCATTATCAATAATAAGAATCTTCTTGTCTTCCCAACTATTTTCTTCGATGATATAATCTAGTGTTTGGAAAATTTCATCTAAATTTTCACAATACAAGAACTTACCACCGTTATCTTTAAAGTTTATAGTAAACTTTTCGTCAATGGGTAGTTTAACTTCAGGCATATATTTGCCCCTGTCTTCAGATTGTATTTCTTCTTCTGATTTATTTGATTTTGAACCAAAAAGCTTTCTAAATAGACTCATTAAGACTCTCGCTATTAATCTGTATTATGTAGGATTTGTTCAAAGATAAAAAATCTTAAATTAACCTAACGGTTAATTTAAGATTTTTGCAGTTATTAAACTTAATAATTTAATAACTTATTTATCTAATAAAGGCTTCAATTCAGGATCGAATGGACGCTTTCCAAATATCTTTTCAAGATTGTCTTTAAAGATAACTTCTTTTTCTAATAGCACATCGGCTAATTCGGTAAGTTTATCTTTATTGTCTTCTAAGAGTTTTATTGCTCTTTCGTACTGAGTCTCAATAATATCAGATATTTCTTTATCGATAAGTTCTGCAGTTCTTTCACTATAAGGTTTTGTGAAACCATATTCGTTTTGTCCTGAAGAATCGTAATATGTTAAGTTACCTACTTTGTCGCTTAAACCATAAACAGTTACCATAGCTCTTGCTTGTTTTGTAACTTTTTCTAAATCACTTAAAGCTCCTGTAGAGATTTTATTAAAAATAACTTTCTCTGCAGCACGTCCTCCTAATGCAGCACACATTTCGTCTAGCATTTGTTCTGGTCTAACAATTAAGCGTTCTTCTGGTAAATACCAAGCAGCACCTAAAGAGCGTCCACGTGGTACAATCGTTACTTTTACAAGTGGTGCAGCATGTTCTAACATCCAACTCACAGTAGCATGACCAGCTTCGTGATAAGCAATCGCTTTCTTTTCGCTAGGCGTAATGATTTTGTTTTTCTTTTCTAAACCACCAACGATACGGTCTACGGCATCTAAGAAATCTTGCTTGTCTACAGCTTTCTTACCTTGTCTTGCAGCAATTAAAGCCGCTTCGTTACATACATTGGCAATGTCTGCACCAGAAAATCCTGGAGTTTGTTTTGCTAAGAAATCGGTGTCTAGACTTTCAGACTTTTTGATTGGCTTTAAATGCACTTCAAAAATTTCTTCACGCTCTCTAATGTCTGGAAGATCAACAAAAATTTGTCTATCAAAACGACCAGCACGCATTAAGGCACTATCTAAAACATCGGCTCTGTTGGTTGCTGCTAATACAATTACATTTGTATTGGTTCCAAAACCATCCATTTCTGTTAATAATTGGTTTAATGTGTTTTCTCTTTCATCATTAGAACCAGACATGTTGTTTTTTCCTCTTGCACGACCAATGGCATCAATTTCATCAATAAAAATAATTGCAGGAGATTTCTCTTTCGCTTGCTTGAATAAATCTCTTACACGAGACGCACCAACACCAACAAACATTTCAACGAAATCTGAACCAGATAACGAGAAGAAAGGCACTTTTGCTTCACCAGCAACAGCTTTTGCTAATAAGGTTTTTCCTGTTCCAGGAGGTCCTACTAGTAAAGCTCCTTTAGGAATTTTACCTCCTAGAGATGTATATTTTTCAGGGTTTTTAAGGAAGTCTACAATTTCTTGAATTTCTTCTTTAGCACCTTCTAAACCAGCAACATCTTTAAATGATGTTTTAACATCTGTATTTTGGTCGAATAATTTTGCTTTAGACTTACCAATGTTAAATATTTGACCACCAGCGCCACCGCCGCCGCCGCCAGACATTCTACGCATTATAAAAATCCAAACTCCAATTAAAAGAATAAAAGGAAGAATCCCCATAAGGAAATCACCCATTAGGTTCTGTTCGGTTTTATAATTTACAGTAGTTTTTAAATCTAAATCTGTAATTGTTGAATTTATTTGATTTTCGAAGTTCTGTAAGTCTCCAAATTCAAAACTATAATTAGGTAGTTTTGAAGCTGTAGGCAGTAATGTAGAAGGTTTAGAGCCTTTATGCGTTTCCTTCTGTAAAGCTTCTTCTGTTAAGAAGACTTCTGCTTTTCTTTTATTTACAATTTCAACAGTTTCAATATCGCCATTTCTAAGATATGTCATAAACTCAGAAGGCGTTGTAGCACTAGCATCTTGTAAGCTATTACTACTAAAAAGTTGGATAGCAATAAAAATTGCTATTATTGCTCCATAAATCCAATACGGATTTAATTTAGGTTTCTTATTTGGAGTTTTCTTGTCGTTTGCCATTAAATTTTAATAGTTTGTTTCAATTAAAGTTGTTTTTGCATCGCCCCAAAGGCTCTCAATGTCATAGTATTCGCGTATATGTTTCTGAAAAACGTGAACGACAACATGAACATAGTCCATTAATACCCATTCGGCATTATCTTGTCCTTCAATATGCCAAGGCTTGTCTTTAAGTTCTTTACTTACTTTTTTCTGAACAGCGTTTACAATGGCATTCACTTGAGTGTTTGAAGTTCCCTCACATACTATAAAGTAGTCGCAAACCGTATTTTCAATTTCACGTAAGTCTAAAATACTTATTTCTTTTCCTTTAACATCTTCAATTCCACTTATTATAGTAGAAATTAGCAGGTCTGCATTTATGTTTTCTTTCGCCATTAATTTTATTTAATTTGTACAAAGTTATTATTTTTTAGATCTTTATACTTTAAAAATTGCAGAACTTTTCATCCTGCTTATATAAATATTATAAATGCGTATAATCAAACTTGATGCCATCGATTCCACAAATACTTTTTTAAAGCAATTAAGTAGCTGCGAATTGTTGGAAGATTATACTGTAGTTGTTGCTAAACAACAAACTATGGGGCGCGGACAAATGGGAACAGTGTGGGAGTCTGAACCTGCTAAAAACCTTATGTTTAGTGTGTTTAAGGAAGTTGCCTTTGTGCCCGTAGAGATGCAATTTTATATTAGTATGGCTACTGCTATTTCAATTTATAAAGCATTTAAAAAATTAATGCTCCCTCGGGTACAAATTAAATGGCCCAACGACATATTGTCAGATAACAAAAAGATATGTGGCGTACTTATAGAAAATATAGTAACACAGCATGGTTTACGAGAAAGTATTTTAGGAATTGGAGTGAATGTTAATCAATCAGATTTTAAAGGTTTGCCAAAAGCGTCTTCTATTGTGAATAAAATAGGAAGGATTTATAATTTAGATGAAGTGCTTCATCATATCATGGTCGAATTAAAAGAGTGCTTTGGTTGGTTAGAACGTGGAGAATACGATAGACTGAGAACCGAATATGAAAGTGCTTTGTTTAAAAAAAATAAACCTTCAACATTTTTAGATGCTGAAGGTTGTATGTTTGGTGGTTTCATTCTTGGTGTAACAGACTATGGTAATTTAAAAGTACTGTTAGAAGATGAAATTATTAAAGAATTCGATTTAAAAGAAATCACTCTGCTGTATTAAACAGATGCTGGCATTTTTGTTACCAAAGTTTCTATAAACTTAGAAATTGGTCCTTTTATCATCATAGCCATCATAGGATTAAAGTCGCCTTCAAATTGAAGTTTAACATTACTTTTTCCGTCTACGGTTTCATTAATATGTCCTACTAAAGAAAAATCTATTTTACCTCCAGCGGCTCCAAGAACTATTTTGTTTGGAGGAATAACTTCCTTTTTTTTCAAAATAATTTCAGGCATTCCTTTTAAAGCAAATAGAAATTTGTCGTCGCTTAAAATCTCAAATTTGCTAATGTTATCAGGCATTAGTTTTTCAAAATTTTTAATATCAGAAAGAAAATCAAATACGTCTTGAGATGATTTATCGATGGTTACTTCTGGAGATTCTAAATTCATTGTTTGTATGTTTTTTTAGATAATTAAATAGCGTTCCATTCACTCGGATTGGCATTCCAATCGGTTAATGTTTGAACCTCAGATTGCGAAACATAATTTGTTTCTACAGCTTGCTCTATTAAATTCTCGTAATTACTTAAAGTATGCAGGGTGACCTTTTCTTTTTCGAAATTTTCGTTAGCAACATTAAAACCATAAGAAAAAATAGCAATCATACCTTTTACATTTAGGCCGGCTTCTCTTAACGCTTTAACCGCATTTAAACTACTTTTTCCAGTGCTAATTAAATCTTCAACGACCACTACATTCTGACCTTTTTGAGCAAAACCTTCAATCTGGTTTTGTCTACCGTGG
Source organism: Formosa agariphila KMM 3901 (assembly GCF_000723205.1). Lineage (NCBI taxonomy): Bacteria > Pseudomonadati > Bacteroidota > Flavobacteriia > Flavobacteriales > Flavobacteriaceae > Formosa > Formosa agariphila. The sequence continues at coordinate 709,546 of NZ_HG315671.1, forward strand.
CTTTTGGCTTCTGGTCTAACGTAAATAAATGGCAGACCCAAATATTCGGCAACTAGCATTCCAATACCAATAGCACCTGTAGCAACACCAGCTATAACATCTGGTTTGCCATATTGCTTTTCAATATCTTTAGCCATGGTTTCACGTATGTAATTTCTTATAGGTGGAAATGACAATATAATCCTATTATCGCAATAAATAGGAGACTTCCATCCTGAGGCCCAAGTAAAAGGGGCGCTAGGGCTAAGTTTAATTGCATTTACTTGCAACAAAACTTCAGCAGTTTTTCGAGCAGTATGTTTGTTAAAAATCATAGATACAAAATTACACATTAATTAAAATAATAGTTCTTGTGTATTAAAATTATTTTTTTAAAGTTAATAGGTTTGCTGTAAAAAATGATACTTTTACCACAATTAATATAGGATATTTTTTACTATGTATAAGATTTTTGTCAATGAAAAGCCAATCGTTTTAACCACAGAGGTTGAGAAAGAAACACATTTTAAGAACTATTTATTAGATACGGTTCATATTGGTAAAGTCATAAAAGAATTAAATAATACGTCTTTAAAAGAGGTTCGTTTAATTCATAAAAACGAGGATAAACTATTAAAAAAGTTTTTAAAAAAATTACCAAATGTTGTTGCTGGAGGCGGAAAAGTCTATAATAAAGATGGTAATATTCTATTTATATATAGAAACGACAAATGGGATTTACCAAAAGGTAAAGCCGAGTCTGGAGAAACTATAGAAGAAACTTCTTTGCGCGAAGTAGAGGAAGAAACTGGTGTAACTGGATTAAAAATAACCAAACCTTTACATACGACCTATCATATATTTAAACGAAATGGTAAGTTTAAAATTAAGGTGACTCATTGGTTTGAAATGTCTACCGATTTTAAAGGAAATCTTTGGCCACAACTTAACGAAGGGATTACAAAAGTAGAATGGCTAAACGAAGTTGAAGCGATACAAGCTTTAGAGAATTCTTATGCTAACATTCGTCCGCTTATTTAATATGTCAGGATGACTATTGGTTATTTTTAGTTTAACAGATAATAAACATTTAAAGTAAATGATGTGAGGTTCTGAAGATGTTTCAATACCTCACACCATGATGGTTAGTATTTGTGCTAGCAAATTAATTAATTCGTTAAACAGGCTTTTAACGCGTCATAAATTTGATGTTTTAATACTGGAGGCATTGCATTCTTTGATGCAAATTTCTGATTGATTTCTATTTCAATACCTAAATAATTATCAGGAAAATGTTTACGCAGATATGTTGTAAATCCATCTGCTGTTCCTAAATAGGGATAGTTATATCTCACTTTTAATTTCGGGTTTAGTCTTAAAAGTTCAGTACTAAATTGTTTGCAAATTGCTTTCTCTTCAGATTTAGCGCTGTCGTATAACAAGCCAATATCTGTTTGGCGTTCAATTCCATTTAATATTGGGGTGAAGCTGTGCACAGAAAGATGTAATACTGTTTCACCTTTATCGATTTGTTTCTTAATATAACCTTCAACAGCATTTCTATAAATGAGATAATAACCAGATATAAGGCGTTGTTTTGTTTCGTTAGACGCTGTTTTAGTGTATTCTGAAAACAAATCTTTATGATGCAATGAGCGGTTTAGTTCAATAAGTAAACGACTTGTTTCGCTGAAATTTGAAAAACTGGCAAGTGGTTTCAAGTATTTAAAAACATCTAAAGCACCAATATCAAAACCACGATGCGTTTGCAACGTGGTTTTTTCATTTATAAAATAAGATTCAAATCGATTAGGAATATAAGCACCGCCATGCTCGCAAGTTAATAGCAGTTTCATTTTAAAAACAAGTTGTTATTTTGAAGACATTCTGCTAAATCTGCATAGACTTTTATAATGTGTTCTTCAGTGAAATCATCGGTTAAAACCTTTTCAATTCTGGTTGCTAAAGTACCTTCGTTTAAAATGGTTTCGATAGTGTTATGATGTGATTTGTGAATTTGAGGCTTCGCTAAATCATATATATGTTTCCAAACATTTTGTATGGTCGTTTCATCTTCAATATCAAACAAATTCAGATAATCTAAATTTGAAATGATGGTATTTTCTCCATTCTTGATGGCGTCATCTAAGATTACAAATAAATCTTCTTTTACCCAGCGTTTTTGAGCAGTTAGAAGTGCTAGTTTTTTATTGACTAACAGTTTCAATGTTTCAATAATTAACGCACAAATAGCTATATCTGCTTTTGGACATTCTTGAATGTCGACCAAACGGATTTCAATGGCATTTCTATCGAAACGTGCAATGGCACCACGAGAGTTTAAAAAGTGGTGATCTAAAATGTTATGTGTATCAAAAGGTTTTATAGCCTTTTTTATCGGTTCGAAAATCGTAGCAAAATAATCGAGTTTGGTAAACACTCGTTCCGGAATAACAAGACCTGCCATTTCAGGAATCTCCTTCTGGTTTGTTTTGTAATATTCCAAACGGGTATCTTTAAACCCGGTTAATTTGCCTTCTAAAACAGGAGAGCTCGCGCTTAACCCAGGAATTAAAGGCAATACAATACGTATGGCAGCGTGTAATTTTTCAAACTCTTTATCATCAAAAAACGGCAAGTTTATGTGTACACTTTGCACATTACTCCATCCGTGATTTTTACAATTAAAAATACGGTTGTATAATTCGTAAACTTCACTATAACTGTGTTTCCAAAGTTCTGTGTCTGTTTTCGGATTCATAAAAGGATGTGCCGCCGTTGGTAATAATTTGGTTTGTAACGGTTTTAAAATGGCATTAATTTCCTTAATATTTTCATGAAATAGCGAAGCTAAACCATTTAAATCTTTTGTAGGTCCGTTGGTTTTAAGCTCTACCACATGCGCAACCAATTCGTTGCTCCATGCAATTTTTCCATTCACAATATCCGAAGTTAATTTGCCTTTCTTTTTAGTTAAAAGCGTATCAACAATCGGAGCAATTTTTAAATCGGATTGATGTACTAGCATATATTCTAGTTCAATTCCGTAAACATCAAAAAGATGATATTTTTTATTCATTTTAATCTAAACGTTTTTTTAATGCTGAAAGAATTTCGGTGTAAACCAAATCGCCATAATACGCGTCTTCTACACCAAAATCGATATTTGGGTTGTCGTTAATTTCTATAACCATAGGTTGGTTATTTACCACTTTTATGTCTATGCCATATAAGCCTTTACCCATAAGTTTAGCCGATTTTATTGCCATTCTTAATACGTTTTTAGGCACTTGTTCAATAGGTAAGCAATCGGCATCGCCATCTTGGTCGTCTTTCTTTTTGGCATTCCAGTTATAAATCTGCCAATGGCCTTTTGCCATATAATACTTACAGGCATAAAAAGGCTTGTCGTCTAAAATTCCAATACGCCAATCGTAATCGGACGGACAGAATTCTTGTGCAATAATAAGGTCGGATTCCTTTAGCATTTCAGAAACTAACGTCTTATACTCGGCTTCGGTTTTAGCTTTTTTTACCCCAAAGGAGAATGTCGAGTCCGGTGCTTTTAATACACACGGTAATCCTACACTTTCTAACACTTGGTTTTTGTTGTCTTTATGTACAATGATGGTTTTTGGCGTGTCTATATTTGCGTTCTGTAGCGCTTCGGCCATATACACTTTATTGCAACATTTTAAGATAGCATCTGGATAATCTATAATAGCGATTCCTTCTTTTTGAGCTTTTCGAGCAAAGGCATAGGCTTCGTTATTCACTTCGGTACTTTGACGAATAAATAAAGCATCAAAAGACGATAGGCGCGACAAATCTTTAGGCTCGATGATTTCGGCATAAATATTCATTTTTTCAGCTAAATCGATAAACTTTTTTAAGGCCTTAGCATTACTCGGTGGCGCTGGGTCTTTCGGGTTTACTAAAATAGCCAAATCGAAATCACTTTTGTTTAACTTAGGAATATCGTAACGTTTTTTCGAAAAATACTGATTCGCAAACTCCTGAACACTATCTAAGTGCTCCACAGGAATTTCAGATTCCGAAATCGCTTTAATACTCTGAATGTTCCACTTGGTAGTATGATTAAATTTAACCCGTAAAAATGGTACCTGAAAATGTTTGTAAAACAACAAGCTTAACTCTTTATATTTCTGAGCCACATTCTGTCCGAAATAAATACTCAAGGTAAATTCTTGTGACTTTATGTTTTTTAAACTTTGTTGTATGGTATCGTCAAATTCGTCTGAAACAATACGTACCAGTTTTAAAGCTTTTAAATCGACAATATTTTTAACAGTCGGGATTGGTAAATGTCCACGTGCCTCTGCTAAAAGCGAAACATAATAGCCTTTAGATTGGTAAGAGTAATCTTTACATAAGTTAAAAATCCTAGCTTTTTTTAGTAGCGAAAATTCTGGGTTAGTAAGGTACTCTTGTGAAGATATTACTTTAATATTCTCAATCGAAAAATTCCATTTTTCAGGTTGATTGACAACAATATACTTGTTCATCGAAAGCGCTGCATAGCGATATAAATTTGAATCAAATGTATATTATTTTTAATTATGATTTACACTACGAGACTTTTTTTTATAATTATTTTAATGTCTTAATCCTGATGCTTTTGTGCGCTTATAAATGGAATTTTTGGTGCTAGAAAATATCCGGTTAAACTCGCAAATAAAATAGGAATTAAATGTCCAAATCCAGTAAGGGTTGTTAGTAAAATTGTGGTACTCATTGGAGTTCGTGTTACACATGCATTTATCGCAGCCATACAGCTTACAATAGTTAAGGTTAAACTTACCGATGGTATAAAATGATGAATAATTAAACCTAAAGTGGTGCCTACAAAAAATAAGGGAATAATAAAACCTCCACGCCATCCCGATGTGACAGTTATGGCAATTGCAATAATTTTAAAAATTAAGATAACGAATAGTAATTTTAAAGGAAATTGCTCGGTTATAAGCTCGTTTATCTCGTGATGACCAAAATAGCGAGTAATTGGAATGTAATAGGCAATTACACCCAAAAGTAATCCGCCAATTAATGTTTTTATGTAAATAGGAATTGGTCGTTTTTCGAACACTATTTTAAAGAATTTTACACAATAAATAAAAGCCCAACCAATAGCTGTTGCTATAATTGCAAATAATACGGCATAACCAAAATCGAAAATCCCAGAATACTCGTAAGCGGACAAATTCCAAGTGGGACCGAGGCCAAGATGAACAATTAAAGCGAACACGATATAACTAAAACTACTAGCAACAAGTGCGGGAATAATTGCACGGTAATACTCTACAGCATGTTTGTAATGTAAAATTTCTAGTGCAAATAAACTACCACCAAGAGGTGCTCCAAATAATGCTGTAAACCCAGATGCCATTCCTGCAATACTCAAGGAACGTAGGGCTTCTCCTTTTAGTCGAAATATTTTTCCAAGCCAAGTACCTATAGAACCGGTTACTTGCACCAATGGTGCTTCCGGACCTAAGCTTCCGCCAGAGGCAATACAAAAAAATGACGATAAAATCATCGAGGGATTATTCTTTGGATTTAATTTTCCTTTATTAAAACGAATGTTGTTTACAATAAGTTGAATTTCTCCTGGGTCTCCAATAAAATGAATAACTAATCCTGCTAAAAGACCACCAATGGCCATAACAGGAATAACTTGCCAACCTTCAAAAAAGGCAACCTGATGCGTCAAGAACTCTAAAACAATCCAATAAATTCCTGCGGTAATACCACCAATTAGCCCTAAGAAGGCCCAAAGTAAAAATGACCAACTAAACACAAAGGGATTGAATTTTATAGGCTGGTCTAGTATATTCAGATATTTAATTATCTTTTTCTTTCTATGTATTTTCACGTAACAAAAGGTTTTAAAATGGAGTTTTTTGTAAATAACTGTTTTTAATTGACTCTAAAAATAGGGTAACGTTTATGTGCTTTTTCATAATAGTTACTGTGCTGATGTATCCAATCTAATTGAGCATACCAGTTTTCGGAAAAGGCTTTATCTGATTGTTTATTGGCTTCAAATTCGTGTTTAAGCTCTGCATTGCTGTTTAGCAGTTCTAAAGCTAAATCTTCCCAAACGTAAGGCGAAAATCCTTCTTTTTGTTGAAGAATGGTGTCGAAGAAATTCCAGTTAAAGAAAGAGTCTACAGCTTGAGGTTCTAGAGTTTCTAAAAGATAACGAATTGCGGGCTGACGGGTTTCGATATAATAATCGCCCGCTCTAAATTGTAAGGTTTCTGTTGTTGAAGTCACCGTTGTATTGGAGTGTAAATAGTGCCCCTCGTAAGCCTCTTTTTTAGTGTCGAAATCTGTAATATGATAAGTTTCAACTGTAAATGTTTGGTCTGCTTGTAATGGCGTCATCTCTACCTGATTTAATTTCAGCAATTCAATAATCGAATACCAACCTTGCGGAATTATATAAGCTTTTGGGATGGAGACTTTAGTTGTGGGTTTAAAGTAGTTCTGATACTTAACTGCTTTAGTAAAAGGTTTAGAACGGTCGTATTTTAAACGTTTTAATCCCGTAACCGCACTGCTTATATATTCGCCTTCAAATCCTTTAAATTGTATGGTGGAAAATTTAGTGGTGTCTACCGTCCAATTTAAATCGTAAGTTTCAGCTTCTAAGAACGCTTGGTTTGCTTCTGCTCTCAAGGTTTTTATAATCTTGTAATCTTTTTCAATGAGTTCAATCATGCTTTTCATGAGTTCGTAGGTGCCTTCGACTCTTGGTTTGTACGGTTTAAGCATATGTGTTTCTACCATCATTCCTAATGTGTTAAAAAGGGTAGTGTAGCCGGTAGAATATCTTGGGTTATCTAAAAACTGACTAAAACCTACCTCTGGAACTTGGTTAAAAACATTTACATACGGGGTGATGTCCCAATCTTTCGATGCTAAATTTTGTTCCAGTTCAGGCATCATTTTAGTATGTAAATAGTTCCCTAAATGACCACCAAGTTTGTTGTGTTGCGTAAATAAATGCGTTAAGGTGTACTGATAATCGGCACCATTACTTACGTGATTATCTATAAACACATCGGGTTGAACGGTATGAAAAATTTCGGCAAAGGCTTTAGCGTTTCTAGTGTCGCTTTTTATAAAATCGCGATTCAAATCATAATTCCTTGCATTTCCTCTAAAGCCATAGGCTTTGGGTCCGTTTTGGTTGGTTCTTGTTGTCGAATTTCGGTTTAAGCTTCCGCCAATGTTAAACACTGGAATAGTAACTAAGACTGTATGTTTTGGCATGTTTACTTTGCCTTGAACAATATCGCGATACAGCATCATTGTGGCGTCTATACCGTCGCTTTCTCCAGGATGAATACCGTTATTAACGAGTAGAATGCGTTTCTCTTTTCGAATTTCAGAAAAATTAAAAATGGCATCAGAGTTTAAAGTCACCATATGTAAGGGCTGTCCTGAGTCCGTTTTACCCATGGTTTTTATAGAAATCTGAGGATAAGTTGAGGCTAAATTTTTATAAAATTGAATAACTTCATCGTAGGTAGCGGTTTCTAAACCATTACTTTTTTCGAAATGCGTCAGGAAGTTATTTTGGGTTTGCGCATGTAACGTATTCGTTAGTAGAAGGGTAAGGAAAGCGTAAGCGAAATATTTCATTCTTAATAGTTTTGCGCCAAACTTAATGAAATTATCATTGCAAGAACTTGCGTATACTTATTTTAACTGTACTTTTGCGCCTTTAAAAAATAGAAACATGACAGATTTTATAAGAAAAATAACGCCAAATGCCAAGGATGATGTGTTGGCAGGTATAACGGTGTCGTTAGCCATGATTCCTGAGGTTGTGGCTTTCGCCTTTGTTGCTCAAATTAGTCCAATTGTAGCCCTTTTTGGTGCCTTTATAATAGGAATAGTTTCTGCACTTTTTGGTGGGCGACCTGGTTTAATTTCTGGTGCAGCCGGAGCAGTTGCTGTTATTTTTGTGCATATGATTCAGGAGGGACATGCTAAAGGCCTCTTGTTTGATACGCCCGTAGAAAATATGGGATACTTCTATTTGCTGGCCGCTGTTGTGTTAATGGGAGTTATTCAGATATTATCAGGAATTTTTAAGCTTGGAAAATTTGTGCGTTTAATTCCGCATCCCGTAATGCTAGGGTTTGTTAACGGTTTGGCCATCGTTATTTTTATGGCACAATTGGGGATGTTTAAAGAGAATACAAAAGATATTTTCGGACAAAATATGCGAAAAACCGAGAGTAAAGAATTGGTATATAATGTGAACGATAATGTCGTTACCGATTTAATTTCTGGTAGTCAATTGTTCTCTATAGATGGTCAATCTATTAACAACATTGCCACCGGAGAAGAAGTGTTTATCATGTCCGATAATCAGGTTTTCGATGTTAATACCAAGAAAGTTGTATTTAATGTTCAGGACAATGGTTTTTATTCTGTAAAGGATAACGGGGTTGTAAAATCGACTATGGAAGGCAATAAGCTTTATATTATGATTGGCCTTGTTTTATTAACCATGTTTATTATTTGGGGATTACCTAAGTTAACCAAAAAGGTACCTGCCGCTTTAACAGCTATTTTAATCGTGACTTTAATTTCTATTTTCGGAGGACTTAATTCTATTAATGTAGGAGACTTTATTAGAGATGGAGGAGGCGCTGGATTAAATGGTTTCGATGAATTGTCTAGTAAACTAAACCTCGGAGAACTTTGGAGTCATTTACCATTTAATTTAGATACTTTAAAATTTATTGCGCCTTATGCATTCTTAGCGGCTTCTGTAGGATTAATAGAAACGTTAATGACGATGAATCTTGTAGACGAATTAACCGATTCTAGAGGTGATGGAAACAGAGAGTGTGTAGCACAAGGAGCCGGAAACATGCTAAGTGGAATACTTGGAGGAACCGGAGGTTGTGGTATGATTGGACAAACTGTAATTAATATTAATGCTGGAGGTAGAGGACGCTTGTCTGGTGTAATGATGGCCATCACACTACTTACCTTTATTTTATTTGCAGATAAATATATCGAGCAAGTACCCATTGCAGCTCTAGTGGGTGTAATGTTTATGATGGTTATTGAAACTTTTGCTTGGTCTAGTTTACGAATTATGAAAAAGATTCCAGTTTCTGATGCCGTTGTACTTGTTATCGTTTCTGTGGTAACCGTATTTTTCGATTTAGCAATAGCGGTGTTTGTTGGGGTCATAATTTCTGCACTTGCTTTTGCATGGGAAAATGCGAAAAAGATTAGAGCTAGAAAACGTTTTACTGAAGACGGAAAAATTAAAACATACGAAATCTGGGGCCCACTATTTTTTGGTTCTATAACAGCCTTTAACGAGAAGTTTGATATTAAAAACGACCCAGACGAAGTGTATATCGATTTTGTAGAGTCTAGAATTAGTGATCATTCTGCTGTAGAAGCTATTACTGTTATTGTTAATAAATATGAAGCTGCAGGAAAATCTATTAAATTAAAACATTTAAGTGAAGATTGTAAAATTCTAATGTGCAAAGCCAATCCTAAATTTAAGGATGTGATAATTGAAGATGTTCACGATCCGAGATATCACTTGGCGGCGAATCCAGAGGATTTTCCTAAACCACTTTCGGAATATAAATTTTAATAAAAAAAGCGCCAATTATGGCGCTTTTTTTACTCTTACACTATCCGGTACAAGGAGTGTATAATCTCCGTTATGCCGTATTACATCTCTAACAATGCTAGAACTAATAAAAGAGGTTTTAGATGAGGTTAGGAGGAATACTGTTTCTATTTCCGAAAGTTTTCTATTGGTTTGTGCAATGGCTTTCTCGAATTCAAAATCGGCTGGATTTCTTAGTCCGCGTAAAATAAATTCGACATCCATTTTTTTACAAAAATCTACTGTAAGACCTGAGTAGGTTGTTACTTTTACTTTAGGTTCGTCTTTAAACGTGTCTTTAATAAATTGAAGACGTTCTTCTAAAGAGAACATATATTTTTTATCAGAATTAATTCCGATGGCTATTATAATTTCATCAAACACTTTTACGCCACGTGTAATAATGTCGTAATGGCCTAAGGTTAGAGGGTCAAAAGATCCTGGGAAGATGGCACGTTTCATAGGTTATAATATAGGTGTTTGTGTGAATTTACGATTTTTTATTTTAAAGCATCCTCAATGGCACTTCCAAATAAATCTGATAGTGAGATCCCTGCCACAGCCGCTTGCTGAGGTAAGATGCTTTCTTTAGTCATTCCCGGAACGGTATTAATCTCTAACAAATGAGGTTCTCCATCTTTAAAAATAAATTCACTTCTCGAGAAACCTTTCATTTTTAAAATTTCGTAGACTTTCTTTGCTAGAGTGTTTACTTTGTCTTCTTGTTCGGCCGTTAATCTAGCAGGTGTAATTTCTTGCGATTGCCCCAAGTATTTGGCTTTGTAATCGAAAAAATCATTCTCACTTACAATTTCAGTAATTGGTAACACTTTGGTTTCACCTTTATAAGTAATCACGCCTACAGAAACTTCGATTCCATCTAAAAATGATTCAATAATTATTTCATCATCTTCTTTAAAGGCCACATCAATGGCTGCTTTTAAATCTTCTTTTTTATACGCTTTAGAAACTCCAAAACTACTTCCTGCTTTGTTTGCCTTTACAAAACATGGTAAACCTACTTTTTCTATAATAGCGTCTTCGTTTATAACATCGCCTAAATTTAAATAGAAGGCTTCGGCTGTTTTTATACCATATGGTTTCAAAACACTTAGGCAATCGCGCTTGTTATAAGTTACAGCTGCTTGGTACATATCGCAACTTGTTTGTGGCATATTTATAAGCTTAAAATAACCTTGTAAGAAGCCATCTTCACCTGGTGCTCCATGAATGGCATTAAAAACACAGTCGAATTTGGTTTTTTCACCATCAATAGTTGTCGAAAAGTCATTTTTGTCAATCGGAAACTCTTCATCATTTTTGTTAACATACACCCATTTGTTTTTAAAAATATGGATTCTGAAAGCATTGAATTTTGAAGGGTTAAGTGATTGGTATACAACGTTTCCGCTGTTTAGAGAAATTTCGAACTCGCTAGAATAACCACCCATAATGATGGCAATGTTTTTTTTCATATGAATAACAATTAAAGGAAATAATCGTTTAGCTAAAATATCATTTATTAATCAAAAGTAAAAACAGAACGGTTTTTATATCTTTGCCTTTCAAATTCTATTTCATGAGCCTTATAAAATTCCTTACGAGTAAAACATTTTTTCTGAATTTACTGTTAGCAATAGTAGCTATTTTTGCGATTAGTTATTTAATGTTAAAATGGTTAAACAGCACCACAAATCATGGTGAGTTTGAAACGGTTCCAGATTTAACCGGAACTTCAATATCTGTGGCAAAGGCCGAATTAGAGAAAAACCAATTAGTGATGCAAATTCAGGATTCAGCAAATTTTAACCCAGATTATCCTAAATTTTCGGTTATAGAACAAGATCCTAAAGCAGGTTTTAAAGTTAAAAGAGATAGAAAAATATACATTACACTTAATCCTTCGGGATATAGAAAAGTGTTGGTGCCAGAATTAACAGATCGTACATTTCGACAAGCAAAACCAACGCTTGAGGCTTTAGGTTTTCAAGTAGGAACTATTAGATACGAAGACAATATTGGAAAAGATATGGTTTTACACGTATCTCATAAAGGACAAGATATAAAGAAAGGCGATATGTTACCTAAAACATCTAAAATCGATTTAGTATTAGGAAACGGTAATAGACCAAATTAAATTATGAGTGATTATACACCACAAAACGAAGAGGCTGAAGACGAGCTTTACGAGCATTATGCTTTTACAGCAGAAAAGGGGCAATCGCCACTTCGAATTGATAAATATTTAATGAATTTTGTAGAAAATGCTACCCGAAGTAAAATTCAGGCGGCTGCAAAATCTGGAAATATTTTTGTTAATGGCGTTGCCGTTAAATCCAATTATAAGGTTAAAGGTAACGATGTTATTAAAGTACTTTTTGCGCATCCACCATACGAGAATTTACTTGTAGGGGAAAATATTCCAATTGATATTGTTTACGAAGACGACGATTTATTAGTTGTGAATAAACCTGCCGGAATGGTTGTGCATCCAGGTCACGGTAATTATTCTGGAACCTTAATAAATGCATTAATTTATCATTTTGAAAACCTTCCAGAAAATTCTTCTGGACGTCCAGGTTTAGTACATAGAATAGATAAAGATACTAGCGGATTGTTGGTGGTTGCAAAGACAGAAGAAGCCATGGCACACTTATCTTTACAGTTTGCAGAGAAGACATCCGAACGTGAATATGTTGCTATTGTTTGGGGTAATGTAGAGGAAGAAGAAGGAACTGTTGAAGGTAATATTGGGCGTCATCCTAAAAATAGACTTCAAAACACTGTTTTTTTTGGTGAAGATGAAGATAAAGGGAAACCAGCTGTGACGCACTATAAGGTTATCGAGCGTTTAGGTTATGTGACTTTGGTGTCATGTAAACTAGAAACGGGACGTACACACCAAATTCGTGTGCATATGAAACATATTGGTCATACCTTATTTAACGATGAACGTTATGGTGGAGAGAAGATTTTAAAGGGAACTACATTTACTAAATATAAACAGTTTGTAGATAATTGTTTTAAAATTTTACCGAGACAAGCCCTGCATGCGAAAACTTTAGGATTCAAACATCCAAGAACGAAAGAGTTTATGCGTTTTAACACAGAAATTCCAGAAGATATGGAGCAGTGTATTGAAAAATGGAAACACTACGTAAAGCATCAAGAAACAGATAATGTATAAGTAAATGTTATGATAAAATAAGAAATAACAGTAATCGTCTATGGTTTGTAAGTCGTTTCAATAGTAAATTTGAATGATTTTAAAATTGAAATCAATTAGAACGTAGAATTATATAATTCCCATATAAATGAAATTAGTTATATCTCCAGCGAAATCATTAGATTTTGAACGTCAATTGCCAACAGAAGTTTCCACTGAAGCGGTTTTTTTAAAGGAAGCAGAGCGTTTAAATAAGGTGTTGAAAAATAAATCGGCAAAAAATTTGTCCGAGTTAATGAAAATATCTGATGCTCTTGGACAATTAAATTACGAAAGAAACCAGGACTGGGAATTACCGTTTACAAAAGACAATGCCAGACAAGCTATTTATACTTTTAGCGGAGATGTTTATCGTGGTTTTGATGCATTTACAATAGCTGAAGATAAGTTAGGTAAATTACAAAATACAGTTAGAATACTCTCTGGACTATATGGGGTTTTAAAACCTTTCGATTTAATACAAGCGTATCGGTTAGAGATGGGAACAAAATTACCTGTTGGCTCTAAAAAGAACTTATATGAGTTTTGGAAAGCGTCTATCGTGAAGGCTTTAAACGAAGACTTGGAAGACGACGAATTATTTTTAAATTTAGCTAGTAACGAATATTTTAAAGCTGTAGATGTTAAGGCATTAAAAGTGCCAGTAATAACTGCAACATTTAAAGACTTGAAAAACGGAGAATATAAAATTATTGCAACTTATGCAAAGTTAGCAAGAGGATATATGGCCCGATACATTATCGATACTGATGCGAAAACTGTCGATGATTTAAAAGGCTTTAACTACGAAAACTATAGATACCATGAGCAATTCTCAACAGAAACCGAGTTGGTCTTTACAAGATAATAAACGTACCCAAAAAGAACGTGAAGCGTTTAAGCCCACTGGGAAAGTAAAAAAGCAATCGAACCTCAAATATGTTTTGGCGGTAATTTCGATTGCTTTTTTAGTGAGCTTATCTTTAACGGTATGGTCTAAAAAAAAGTTAGAAGCTTGTTTGTTTTCAGAATTCTGCTTTAATTCTAAAGACGATGTGTTTTTATATGCTGCCTATGTGTTTAGTACCATAACAATTATAGGACTTACGGTATTTGTTGCATATTTATTTGGTAAGCGTTTTGGCGAACAAGTAAAGCAGTAATTACCGCTTTACTGTAGGGTCTTTATCAATATTAATTTTTTCCTCAGGTCTAACTTTTTTCTTAATTCTCGGTCTATTTACTCCGTAGGTACCTCTACTTATTTTTCCGCGTTTGGTTTTTTTATCTCCTCTGCCCATAGTTTTTATTTTAAAATACTAATTTTAATCAAAACTACAAAGATAATGTTCAAACATCGGCATCCTTATGCTCCATTTATACCAGATTCTACAACAAAACTTATTGTTGGCACTTTGCCGCCCCCTCGATTTTCAAAAGGTATTTTAAAACCCGGAGATGTAGATTTTTGTTACGGGAGTATTGATGGTTTATTATGGCCAATTTTAAATACTATTTTCAATCTAAACTTAGATTTTGAAACTACCGAAGCAGCAATTTTACAACGTAAGGTATTTTTAAAATCAAGAAACATTGGAATTTGTGATATAGTTGAAAGCGCTGAACGTGAAAAAATAGACGCCTCAGATCTTGGAATGAAAAATATAGTGTTAAGAGATGTGGTGAGTTATTTAAAATACTATCCTAAAATAGATACACTTTTGTTTACTGGAGGAAACAGTAAGAATGGACCAGAATATTTTTTTAGAAAACATTTAAAATCATATGGTATACCATTAAAAGTAGAACAAAAAGAAGTTCCTAGAGAACATAGCTTTGAATTGGAAGGGAGATGTATTAACACAGTCTCTTTAACAGCGCCCTCCGGCGCTGCTAATAGAGCTGTTGGCGGTATGCCATTTTACAAACAAATCAAACAAACTAATACTAATTTCAATACTTTCGATTTTCGAGTATTGCAATACCGTAATTTTTTTTAAAGACTAATTCAAATTATAAAACGTGTAATTCTCGTTTAGTTATTTCTTTGTTTATACTATATAAATAGTTAGTTTTCTGGAAAACCAAAGTGGAAAACCAGATTGGTTTACCAAAAGTAAGAATTTATCTGTCATATCAAACAAAAAATCAATAAATTATTGGTTTTATGATAATTAAATTCTTGATTTATTATTAGAGTGATAGATTTTACAGCCAATTAAGGTGTTCTATCTCACTGATTTTCGGACATAAATAACTGATTTTATTTTAAAAAGTAAGATTTTGTTTTTTATGAATCAATTCTTTATTAATACACATCAAATCATTAAATTTGCCTTTCTTAAAATTTGATGAAAGTTTATGTTTAATAATTTAAGTGAGAAGTTAGATAAAGCGTTACACGTTCTTAAAGGACATGGAAGTATAACGGAAGTTAATGTTGCAGAAACCTTGAAGGAAGTACGTCGTGCTTTATTAGATGCCGATGTTAACTTTAAAATTGCTAAAGATTTTACCACTAGAGTAAAAGAAAAAGCACTAGGGCAAGATGTATTAACAGCATTACAGCCAGGACAATTAATGGTTAAAATCGTTAAAGACGAATTAACCGAGTTAATGGGAGGTGATGCAGAAGGTATTAATTTGTCTGGTACACCAAGCATTATTTTAATGTCTGGTTTACAAGGATCGGGTAAAACTACATTCTCAGGAAAATTAGCAAACTACCTTAAAACTAAAAAAACTAAGAAGCCTTTATTGGTTGCCTGTGATGTATATCGTCCAGCGGCGATAGATCAATTACATGTAGTTGGTGGACAAATAAATGTAGATGTATTTAGCGATAAGGGAAATAGTAATCCTGTTGCTATTGCCGAAGCAGGTATTGCTTTTGCAAAAGCTAACGGACATAATGTTGTAATTATTGATACCGCGGGGCGTTTAGCTGTAGATGAGGCGATGATGAACGAGATTTCGGAAATTCATAAAGCTATTCAGCCACAAGAAACCTTATTTGTTGTAGATTCTATGACAGGGCAAGATGCAGTAAATACAGCAAAAGCCTTTAATGATGTTTTAAACTTCGACGGAGTTATCCTTACCAAATTAGATGGGGATACACGTGGAGGAGCTGCAATTTCTATTAAATCTGTAGTCGATAAACCAATTAAGTTTATTGGTACAGGTGAGAAAATGGAAGCTATTGATGTGTTCTATCCATCACGTATGGCAGACCGTATTCTTGGAATGGGGGATGTTGTGTCTTTAGTTGAACGTGCTCAAGAGCAGTTTGACGAAGAGGAAGCTAGAAAACTTCAAAAGAAAATTGCAAAGAATCAATTCGGATTCGATGATTTCTTAAGTCAGATTCAGCAAATCAAGAAAATGGGGAACATGAAAGACCTTGTTGGAATGATTCCTGGTGCTGGAAAAATGATGAAAGATATCGATATCGATGACGATGCATTTAAACATATAGAAGCTATCATTCATTCCATGACGGTTGAAGAACGCACTAACCCTTCAATTATTAATGCGAGTAGAAAAAAACGTATTGGTAAAGGGTCTGGAACATCTGTACAACAAGTAAATCAGTTGTTAAAACAGTTTGACCAAATGAGCAAAATGATGAAGATGATGCAAGGTGGTGGCGGAAAGCGCATGATGCAGGCCATGAAGAATATGCGTTAAGATTTAAAATCTAATTAATAAATAATATACCCTATTACATGACAATTTTAGACGGAAAAAAGGTTAGTAACGATATTAAAGACGAAATCACCGAGCAAGTAAAAAAAATGAAAGCCAAAGGTGAAAAAGTTCCTCATTTAGCAGCGATAATAGTTGGTAATGATGGTGCGAGTCTAACCTATGTAGGTAGTAAAGTTCGTGCTTGCGAACGTGTAGGTTTCGAATCTACTTTAGTTAAAATGTCTAGTACTACTAGCGAAGTAGAATTGTTAGATAAAATTAATGAATTAAACGAAAACCCAGAGATTGATGGGTATATCGTTCAGTTACCTTTACCAGAACAAATCGATACTCAAAAAGTGTTATTAGCCGTAAATCCAGATAAAGATGTAGATGGTTTTCATCCTGCAAATTTTGGTAAAATGGCGTTAGATATGACAACTTTTATTCCTGCTACTCCTTTTGGAATTTTAGAATTATTAGAGCGTTACGGTGTTGAAACTAGCGGGAAACATACAGTGGTTATTGGACGTTCTCATATAGTAGGTCGCCCTATGAGTATATTAATGGGGAGAAAAGGATTTCCAGGAAATTCTACCGTAACACTAACACATAGTCACACAAAAAACATTACACAAATTACTTCGCAAGCAGATATAATTATTTCGGCTTTAGGAGTTCCTAATTTCTTAAAAGCAGAAATGGTAAAAGATGATGCTGTAATTATAGATGTAGGAATTACGCGTGTTGCAGACGATTCGACAGAAAAAGGTTATAGAATTACTGGAGATGTAGATTTTGTTAAT
Organism: Formosa agariphila KMM 3901; assembly: GCF_000723205.1. Lineage (NCBI taxonomy): Bacteria > Pseudomonadati > Bacteroidota > Flavobacteriia > Flavobacteriales > Flavobacteriaceae > Formosa > Formosa agariphila. Next base: position 726,908 of record NZ_HG315671.1, read on the forward strand.
GTGAGTAAGAAAGCAAGTTTTATTACACCAGTTCCTGGAGGAGTTGGTCCTATGACGATTGCTATGCTTTTAAAAAACACATTGTTAGCTTGTGAAAGACATCGTTCTAAAGCATAAAATTACTGTAAATAAATAGCTTAATAAGCATAATTACGAACTACGTAGTTATGCTTATTTTTTTGTTATAATTTCAACTGTAACGTTTTTTTAACTAGCTTTAGTTTGCTAAGAAACTAAATTACAGTCAATTCATTGAGAAAAAAACACGTCGTATGTATAATACTTTTATGGGTTAGTTATATAAATGGACAAAATTCTGAAACATTACAAGTTAATTATTTAGGGCAAGAACAAGGACTTTTACAGTTAAACACAAAAACTCTTGCTTTAGACGACATGGGCTATTTATGGGTAGGAACAGAAGATGGTTTACATCGGTTTAATGGCTACGAGTTTAAAAGCTACATCTCAAATCCAAATGATAGTACTACCATTTCAGACGACCATATTCGTGGTTTAGTAACCATTAATGATACTCTGTGGGTCGCCACAAATTCTAAAGGAATACAAGGGTATCAACGGTCTGAAAACAAGTTTTTTTCACTCTTTAGTAATTCCAATACACCCGATTTAAATAACGCATATAAAGTATTTGAGCTTAATAATGAATTGTTATTATTTTCAGTAAAAAATAATTTTATACTATTCGATAGAAAGCTCAAAACACATGAAATTATACGTCTTCCAAACGAATCTATTGAAAATAAAGTAGAAGATATTCATGTTGTAAATCAAAATAATGTTTGGTTGGCTACTAAGGAATCTGGGGTTTTAGTTTTGAGTTTAAGAGATAATACCATTTCACCGTTACCAATATTTAATAGCAAATCTGTATCATGTTTTATAGATAGTAAAGATGTAATTTATATAGGGTCAGAACAAGGTGTTGAGGTTTATAATAAAACTTTAGGAACCCTAAATAAAACCACAATAGAAACAGGTGTTGATGGCTTTTATAAAATAAACGATTTTGAATATTATGTGAATTCAGAAAATGGAATTCTTAAATACAATTCAATAACAGATCGTTTTAAGTCGGTTGTTTTTCAAAATTTAAAAGAAAACAAACAATATACCTCAGTAAGTTTTACGCAAGTTTTAGGCGATAACAAAGGTAATATTTGGTTTGGTACGCAAGGCGAAGGATTGCTTCATCACAATAGGTTTCAAAATAAATTTGAAAGTTTTAGAGTTGAATTGCCTGAGTTGTATGAAAATCAGCGTATAAGTGTATTTCCAATTCAAAAAGAAAACGACTCCACATTGTGGTTAGGAACGTATGCTGGTACTGTTAAATATAATCTTAAAACTCAAGAATCTCTTTTGTACGACACGGGAAAAGGAGACATTACCTACGATTTTTTCAAAGATGAATATGGTACCCTTTGGGTGGGTAGTATTACAGCTGGTTTAATGAAATATGATGCTGTTAACGATACTTTTAAACAGTGGTTGCATGAAGATTCTGAAACGAGTTTAAAAGATAACGAGGTGCTTAAAATTATTCCAATATCTAAAGATAAACTTTGGATTTGTACGTGGTCTGGAGGTATTAACGAATTTGATATTATTACCGAAACATTTAAACCCGTCTTGCTAGATGGTTTACAAATTGATCGTGCAAGATCAGCTATAATCGACTCTAAAAATCATATTTGGTTGGGTACAGATAACGGTCTTTACGAAATAGAGTCTAATAACATTCTAAATCATTATACAGATAATAAGAACGATAGTTTAAGAATTACGAATAATAGAGTGTTTGCTATTTCTGAAGATGAGCAAGGACATATATGGGTTGGCACAAGCTCTGGATTAACACATATTAATACAGAAACTCAAAAATCAGATTTGTATTTTAAACAGAAAGAGTTTTTAAACGATTTTGTTTACGGCCTTATAATAGATAGCAATAATAGGGTTTGGATGAGTACCAATTTTGGTTTGTCTGTATTTAATCCTGAAGACAAAACCTTTAAAAACTATACAAAAGAAGATGGTTTACAGGATAATGAATTCAATGGGAAATCGTTCTTTAAAGATAATAATGATCTATTGTATTTTGGAGGTATAAATGGGTTTAATATTATAAATCCGAACCAAGTGGTCGATAATCCTTATGTACCAGATGTCTATCTAGAATCTGTAGAACTATTTAATCAGCCAATAGAAAGAAACGAAATGTTTAAAGATACGTTACAGTTTAAAAGTGCAGAAAATGTACTCACTTTTAACTTTTCGGCAATAAATTATTTAAACCCAAATAAATGTTCGTATCAATATAAACTTGAAAATTTTGATGAGGATTGGAGTCCAGTTACAAAAAAGAAAAATGTAACCTATACAAATTTAAATCCAGGACGGTATACCTTAAAAATAAAAGTATCTAACGATGTGGGGCAATGGAATTCGAAATTTAAAACTGTTCAGTTAATAATTATTCCGCCTTGGTATCTTGATACTTGGTTTAAAGGGCTTGTTATTGGACTCTTTTTATTGTCTGGAATTGTGTATTATAAGGTGAAAACCTCTCTCTTAAAAAGAGATAAAGTAAAGTTAGCAGCTCTTGTAGATTCACGAACACAAGATTTAATTCAGAAAAATATAGAGTTAAATACATCGCATTCGGTGATGTTAGAGCAAAAAAATAATATAGAATTCTTGATGAAAGAGCTAAACCATCGGGTTAAAAATAATCTTCAAATAATTTCTAGTTTGTTAAATATGCAAGCTAAAAATGTTGAAGAGCAAGAGGTGAAAGACGTTTTAAATATTGCCAAAAATAGAATCTTAACCATTTCGTATATTCAGAATGATTTGGTTTCAAATGATGATGCTGTAAACGTTGGAGTTTTTCTGAAGAATTTCTCTAAGAAAATAATTAATCTATTATCCGATCAAGAAACGCAAAAGTTTAAACTGATTTTTCAATTAGAACCTGATTGTATTTGCGATATAAATACCACTTTATTGGGGTTAATTTTAAATGAATTAATAACGAACACTTATAAATATGCCTTTAAAACAGTTAGCCCTAATCATATTTTAAAAATAAGTTGTACGCATTCTAAAGAAGGACTAAAAATTACTGTGGCCGATAATGGTGTAGGGTATTCAGTATACGCTATTAGAACTAATACGTTGGGTTTAGACTTAGTAAATACAATGGTGCAGCAGTTAGATGGTACAATAAAAGTGTCTACTAATAATGGCGTAGAAAATGTGATACAATTACCCTGTTAATTAAATAGAATTAATATGAGACATATATTATTAATTGAAGACGAACTGATTGTTGCAATGGATATTAAGAAATCCTTGGAAAAAGAAAGTGAAAATGTCGTAGTTTCTGCTCGAAATTATAAGCAAGCCAAACAGGCCTTTCTTGAAACAGATTTCAATATTATAATTTGTGATATTAATTTAAATGATGTTAAAGATGGCATTGAAATTATAGAGGAATTAATGCTAATTAAAGAAGTTCCAGTCGTGTATTTAACAGCATACGATAATACTGAAATATTAACTAGAGCAAAAGAAACCGTGCCTTATGCATACTTACTAAAACCATTTAACGAAATGCAGTTAAAAATGACTATAGATTTAGCCGATTTAAATTTCAGAAAAAAGGAAGAAGGTTTTATTGCTCTCGAAGAAAATCTTAGTAAACTAGAAGACCTTACAAAACGTGAAAAGGAGGTGCTGCTAGTCGTAGCTACAGGAAAAACAAGTAAAGAAATTGGTGAAAGCTTAAATATTTCTCAGCATACTGTAGACCAACATAAAAAGAATATTAAGAAAAAACTTAAATTAAGGATACTATCCTAAAAAGTGTGTAAGTTCAAAATTTCAGGGTTAGGTTATTTATAACTTAATCCTGTTTTCAAATATAGCTAAAAATTGATTTAGTATCACTCCCCAATTTCTGATTGGCATGGTCCATTTTTTAGTGCTTTCTCTCAAAGCTAAAAACACGGATTTCATAACTGCTTCATCGGTTGGAAACGAGAGTTTGTTTTTTGTGTATTTCCGTATCTTTCCATTTAGGTTTTCTATAAGATTTGTGGTGTAGATTATGGTTCTTATTTCAATAGGAAAATCAAAGAATACTGTAAGCTCATCCCAATTATTTTCCCAACTTTTAATGGCGTAAGAATATTTAGAATCCCATTTAGTTTTGAAGTCATTTAAAGCAGCTTTGGCAGCTTCTTTTGTAGGAGCAGTATAGATTTGCTTCATGTCACGAGTAAATTCCTTTTTGTCCTTCCAGACCACGTAACGACACGAATTTCTTATTTGATGCACAACACAAATTTGAGTCGTTGATTTCGGAAAAATAGTTTTAATAGTATCCGTAAATCCATTTAAATTATCGGTAGCTGTGATAAGTATATCTTGAGTTCCTCGAGCTTTAATATCGGTTAAAACACTCATCCAAAAGGCTGAAGATTCATTTTTACCTAACCATAATCCTAGGACTTCCTTTTTGCCATCTGTTCTCAGGCCTACTGCAATATAAATAGTCTTGTTTATGACTTTAGAGTTTTCCCTAACTTTAAATACGATGCCATCCATCCAAACAATTAGGTAAGTGGCCTCCAAAGGCCTGTTCCGCCAAGCAATAACATCTTCTGTAATCTTATCTGTAATCCTTGAAATAGTGGATGTAGAAATATTAAAATCGTACAGCTCACGTATTTGTTCTTCAATATCACTGTTACTCATGCCTTTGGCATAAAGCGATATAATAATATTTTCGATGCCTTCTGTTGTACTTTCTCTTTTCTTTACAATTAAAGGATTAAAAGAACTATCACGGTCTCGAGGAACTTGAATCTCTGTTTCTCCTAAAACGGATTTTAATTTCTTTTTAGTGTAACCATTTCGAAGGTTGGCTGCTTTACTTTTTTTGTGCTTATCGTAGTCTAAATGGGCATCTAGTTCCCCTTCTAGTAACTTCTCAATACCACGTTTGTGCAACTGTTCTAAAAAGGATGTTAGCTCTGGTGCATTCTTGAATTGTTTTAAAAAGTCTTCGTTTAATAAATCTTCTGGTTTCATAAGTGTGTAAAAGTTAAAATTAATGAATAAAAAAATCTCAGATTAATATTTAACCTGAGATTTTAAAACTTACACAGTTTATGAGATACTGCCAAATTAAGAACGATTGGCGAACTAGTTAATTTTACAATGACAACCAATCTAGATCATGTGTTTCAATCGTAACTATTCACGTCTTCTGCTTTTGTGTGCAGGAGAATATGTCTTGGTCGAATCACCTATTAATGTTTGTAATTCTTCCATTTCTGCTTTAGTAATATCACGATATTCACCTACTGGAATATCTAATTTTATGTTCATAATTCGAACACGTTTTAAGGTTTCAACTTCGTAAGTTAAGTATTCACACATTCTACGAATCTGCCTGTTTAAACCTTGAGTAAGAATAATTTTAAACTCGTAAGTCCCTAATTTTTCAACTTTACATTTTTTTGTAACCCGATCTAAAATTGGCACTCCATTAGACATGCGTTCTATAAACGTTTGCGAAATGGGTTTATCCACAGTTACAATATATTCTTTCTCGTGATTATTACTCGCACGTAAAATTTTATTTACAATATCGCCATCGTCTGTAAGTAGAATTAAACCTTCACTAGGTTTGTCTAATCTTCCTATAGGAAAAATACGTTTCGGATAATTTATATAATCAATAATATTGTCTTTTTCAACACGTGTATCTGTAGTACAAACAATACCTACTGGTTTATTAAAAGCTAAATACACAGATTCTGTTTTGGTATTTACTACAGGTTCACCGTCTACTGCAACAACATCGCTGGGTGCTACTTTTGTACCCATTTCTGGCACAACACCGTTAATAGTTACACGTCCAGCTTCAATAAGTTTATCGGCCGCGCGACGAGAGCAGTAGCCTACTTCGCTTAAATATTTATTGATTCGTTTTAATTCCGTTTCCATGTGGTAAAGATACGATAAGTTTAGGCTTCTAAGAAGTTGTAAATATGGTCTCTTACAGAAGCGTCGTTTAAGGAGTGTCCTAAACCTTCTGTAGTGATTAATGTGCTGTTTTTAAATCCTTTATTTATAAGTAAAGCATCGTTGTAAGGTATAATAGTATCACTTTTATCGTGAATAATTAATCCTTTTGTTTTGATGTTATTTAAAATTTCGGCAGTAGAAAATGAATCTGGAGCCACACCAAAACGTTTAATTATGGTTTTGTTTAACTGATGAGTAATACGTTTGTTATAGCCTAGCATTTTTACATACCGGCTAATAATATCTTTAAATTCTGAAGGCGCCCCTAAAAGAATTAATTTTTCTAAAGCTGGATATTGATATTTATTCTGAAAAGCTGTTGCTGCCATTCCTCCTGCAGAATGCGCTATAATGGTATGCGGTTTAAAACGTTGAGCAACAACATTAATATATTCGGCATATAATAAGGCATTAAATTCTTTACTTCCAGAACGTCCGTGTGCAGGTGCGTCTAAAGCAACTACAGAATAGCCTTTTTTATTTAATTCGGTAACTAAAGGTTTCCATCTGTACGAGTTACTTTCCCAGCCATGAGCTAATAGAATGGTTCCTTTTTTACCTAACCAACGATAGGTCATAATAGTATGATTGTTGTAAGTAAGCTCTTCGTTAAACGCGGTGTTTAAAAAATCGACATGACGTTCTAAAACACGACCTTTTCTTGGCGTGACGAATAAGTTTAAGGCCTTATTAGCGGCATAAGGTTTAGAGATATAACTTAATAGATTAAGATAATTTCCAACCGTTTTAATTAAAAGGGTTTTCATAAATCTTCTCTATTAACATGGTCTGGCGAAAAAGCAGGTGTACAAATGGCAATGTATTCGCAGGGAGTATCAAACGGATTAGAATATTGTACTCGGGTGTTTTTATCAATTTTAATAGATTGACCAGCTTCTAAGACTATAATTTCATCTTCAAATATAAATTGCTTTTTGCCTTTTATTATAAAAGTGAATTCATCGAATTCTGGAGTTTGAAAAGGTTCGCTCCATCCTGCAGGTGCAGTCATGTGTGCAATACTAATGTCTGAATCGCCAGTAGTTGCATTTCCAAAATGTTCTTTTATAATTTTACCATCTGTTGTCGGTACGATAAACGGATTTGTAATGATTTTGTAAGATTTCATGAGGTTCTATTTTAGAGGTTTTTTCTTAATCATACCACCTTTTATATCTTTAACAACGCCCATGATTATGAATGCATTTTTATCAATTTTATCGATTTCTGTTTCCATTTTAGCAAGCTCCAATCGTGTTACAATGGTATAAATAATTTCTTTTTCTTGCGCACCACCTTCTAAATGATATCCACCTTTTCCTATGTAAATAGTACACGCACGTCTTAACTCTTCGGTTACCATAATGCGAATGGCTTCATGCTTTTCTGAGATAATGGTGACCCCTACATATTCTTCTACACCATCTACCACAAAATCGACTGTTTTTGCGGCCGACATATACGTTAAGATAGCGTATAATGCTGTTTCAATAGATAAGATATAAGCTCCGAAAGAGAAAATAACAATATTAATTAAAAGTAAAACGTCACCAACAGTCATAGAGAATTTTCTACCAACAAAGAGCGCTAGCACTTCGGTTCCGTCAATTACTGCGCCTCCTCTCATAGACATTCCAATACCAAAACCTAAGAAAAACCCTCCAAAAACAGAGATTAATAATTTGTCGTCTGTAATAGTTGGGTAGTCTACATTATGAACCACGAAGGCTAGAAATGTTATGGCTACTATGCTTTTTAAAGCAAACTTTAAGTTGAATGTTTTTGCACCTAAAATGATGAATGGTAGATTGACTAATAGTAATAAAACTCCTAAAGATAGTCCTGTTAGGTGTTCTAAAAGTAAAGAAATTCCAGTGGCTCCACCATCTATAAATCGGTTTGGAAGTAAAAAACCTTTTAATCCAAATCCAGCAGATACTACACCAATTGCAATAAAGATATATTCTTTAATCGCATGGCGTAGTTCGACCTGTAGTGTCCTAACAATAGGAACTACTTTTTTTAAACTTGTGGGGGTAACAGTTTCATTTGTCCCGAGTTTTTTTCGAGCAATATAAACTAGAAGCCTAGAGACAATTGAATTCATATATAGTTATTAGGCTTACCAGTTTAAGAAAAAGTATTTGATTTTAGCTGTGTCAGGAATTTGTGACGCTTCAATATTTAATTTCATGTCGAATCTTAAATTTGAAGGTAGTTCTTTTTTATCGATAGTAAAAGATGCATTTAATTCGTTTACAGAAACTACAACAGAATTAATTAAATTGTCGATGCTTGAAATTTTATAATTAGTCTGAATGTCTTTAAAAGTACTTATTGACGAAAGATTTTTATCTGTTTTAAAACGAGAATCGAAAACCTGAACGCTACTTACTAAAGAGGTTGAGTCGTTTAGTGTTTTAGGCGTAAGCGTTAATAATTTTTGTCCACCTTTTTCAAAGATTTCTATTTCGTTAAAGCTTGTTGTAAATTCTCCTCCAGGATTGAATTTAACAATAGAGTCGTTTTTAAATACGGTTTCTAAATCTTTAATTTGAGTTGTTGAGGTTAAGTTCCCAATACTGTTTTTTGAAATAGCAAAAGTGTCAGTTTTTGTTGAACAACTAAAGCATGTAATGGCTAGAATAGCTAGGCTTAATATGTTTTTTTTCATTTTTAAGATTATCTTGTTTTGTGTAAAATTGTGAAGCTGCGAAAGTAATTATTTTTTTATCACTTTGTTTAAAATTCCGAATACACTTCTAATAAATGTAGCGCTTGTTAGAACCTTAATTATTGGATTCATGGCATTACTTTTACGCTGTGCAGGTGCTTTTTTTGCAACTTGTTTTTGGTGTTCTGCTTCCGCTTCAGCGTGCGCTATCTTTTCATTTAATAATTCGTAAGCACTTTCTCTATCAATAGTCTCGTTGTATTTTTTTACTAATTTTGATTTTGAAATTAATTCAGATAATTCATTGTCTGTTAACACATCCATCCGACTCATTGGTGCACGCATCATGGTTGCTGCCAATGGTGTTGGTCTTCCTTTTTCATCTAAAGCAGATACTAATGCTTCACCTGTTCCTAAATTAGTAAGTATACTTTCTGTATCGTAGTATTCTGAATCTGGATAATTTTGTGCAGTTAACTTAATTGCTTTTCTGTCTTTTGCTGTAAAGGCACGTAAGGCATGTTGAATTTTTAATCCCAACTGACTTAAAACGGCTTCAGGAACATCGGTTGGATTTTGAGTTACAAAATAGAGTCCGACACCTTTACTTCGTATTAATTTTACAATACTTTCAATCTGATTTAAAAGCGCTTTTGATGCTTCATTAAATATAAGGTGTGCTTCGTCTATAAATATGATTAATTCTGGTCTTCCGCTGTCGCCTTGTTCTGGAAAAGTTGTGTAAATCTCGGCAAGTAAACTCAACATAAAAGTTGAGAACAGTTTAGGCCGATCTTGAATATCTGTTAATCGTAGAATATTAATGTAACCACGACCTTCATCATCTATACGTAATAAGTCTTGAACATCGAAAGATGTTTCGCCAAAAAATAAATCGGCTCCTTGTTGTTCTAATTCTACTACCTTTCTTAATATGGCTCCAGTAGAAGCTGCAGAAATTCGTCCGTAAGCTTCTTGGAACTCGTCACGACCTTCTTGAGTGGCGTATTGTAATATTTTTTTAAAATCTTTTAAATCTAAAAGGGGTAATTTATTATCGTCGCAATATTTAAAAATTACAGAAACAATTCCAGATTGTGTGTCGGTTAAATCTAAAATTCGAGATAATAAAATGGGGCCAAATTCACTAACTGTAGCACGTAATCGTACACCATCTTGGTCGGAAAGTGTAAGTACATCTACCGGAAAACCTTTAGATGAATAGGGTAGGCCAATTTTTTCGTGACGGTTATTAATTGCAGGATTATCGTCTCCGGGTTTAGCCAATCCACTTAAATCACCTTTAATATCCATGAGTAAAACAGGAATACCTTGTTCCGACAAGTTCTCTGCCATAACTTGTAGCGTTTTTGTTTTTCCCGTGCCTGTTGCTCCTGCAATTAATCCATGTCTGTTTAACGTTTTAAGAGGGATGTTTACAAATGCATTTTTTATTGGTTGCTCATTTAATATGGCAGAACCCATAGTTATATAGTCTCCTTTAAATGTATTTCCCTCGGTTATCTCTTTTAAAAACGTGTCGTTTTCAGTCATGATTCTTAATTTTTTTATAAAAATACTAATCTTGAAGGAATAGGCTTTAAATCTTTTCAACATTTTATACCCAAACAAAATTATGTAAACTATCTTTGTGCCTTATGAAGAAAGAGATTCAAGAGTTGGTGAATAAAGGTGAAATGTTGCCTTTAATGGAAGAGTTTTACACCATACAAGGTGAAGGCTTTTACAAAGGAACTGCTGCATACTTTATTCGAGTAGGTGGTTGCGATGTGGGTTGCCATTGGTGTGATGTAAAAGAGAGCTGGGATGCAGAATTGCATCCGCCAACAGAGACGTCTAAAATTGTTGAAAAGGCTGCTTTACATAGTAATACTATTGTGGTTACTGGTGGAGAACCTTTAACTTGGGATATGACGGCGTTAACCACGCAATTAAAAGCAAAAGGATTGAACGTTCATATCGAAACTTCGGGAGCTTATCCATTAACTGGAGTTTGGGATTGGATTTGTTTGTCTCCTAAAAAAATGAAATTGCCTACAGCAGAAGTGTCAGCAAAAGCACACGAATTAAAAGTTATAATTTTTAATAGAGATGATTTTAAATTTGCCGAAGAACAAGCTGCATTAGTAAACGAGGATTGTATTTTATATATGCAACCAGAATGGAGTAAGCGTGATAAAATGATTCCTGAAATTGTAGAATATGTTATGGCAAATCCGAAATGGAAAGTGTCGTTGCAAACACATAAGTATTTGAATATTCCTTAAGAATGTATAGAGACATTAAAAGAGAATAAAAAAGTAAGACATAAAAAAAGCGGTTATCTATATTATATAGGTAACCGCTTTTTAATATTTGTATACGTTTTAGTTTCTCTTAAACGGTACAGCAACACGAGTTGTTCCCCATGCTAAATACATAGTTTCTTGATCGTCGAAAGCAATAGAGAATGCTTCAATAGATTCTGCATCTATAGACGCAATAGCATTGTAACGCGCTACATCTTGGTTAGGGTTGTACGAGTAAGCTCCCCAAGCATTAAGATCTTTATTTAAAATCATAGTCCACGTTTTTTCACCTCTAATAGCGAATAAAGAATATGTTCCAGCTTTTACAGGAGTATCCCCAAAGTGAGAATCTTCGTAGAATGTAATTTCAGCCGATTCATTAGCTCCTAATCTCCATACTTTTCCTAAAGGCACTAAATCGTATAACTCACGATTATTAAGTTGAGGTCTACTGTAAACTACCTTAATTTTTTTGTTAGGGTCTTTGTAGCTTGTTGGAAATGCCGCAGCATCCATTGGGCTTTTGTCTAATTTGCTAAAGTTTTGGGCTGTCATTTCTGTGTTGAAGCTAAATGCTACTAATAAACAGATTGCTGATACGCTAAGTAATTTCATCTTTAAAGTTGTTTTTATTTGGTAAATATAAAATTTGATAAGGTATTGGTCGATACTTTTAAGTAAAGTTTACAATTTTTAAATTTTGAAAGGAAGATTTGTTTAAGTGCTTTCGTTTTTAATGTAAAATTTGTTTATTTGTTTCAAATTGTAATCAATTATGGTTTTATTGTTTTATAATGTGAATGATATACTCATATTTGCTTCAGAATTAAAATATAAAGAATTAAAAATATATAGATTATGTGTGGAATTGTATGTGCATTCGATTTGAAACAAAAGGCGGATGATTTAAGACCTCAGATTTTAGAAATGTCAAAAAAAATTCGTCACCGTGGTCCAGACTGGAGTGGGATTTTTAGTAATGACAAAGCTATTATGGCGCACGAACGTTTAGCTATTGTAGATCCAGCTTCTGGAAAACAACCTTTATTTAGCCCTGATGGAACATTAGTGCTAGCAGCTAACGGAGAAATATACAATCACCGTGAACTACGTAAGCAATTTGCTGGGAAATACGATTTTCAAACAGAATCTGATTGCGAAGTTATCTTAGCTTTATACAAAGAAAAGGGCGCTGATTTTGTAGATGAAATGAACGGAATCTTTGGGTTTGCAATTTATGATGTTGAAAAAGATGAATACTTTGTAGCTCGCGATCACATGGGAATTATTCCTTTATATATAGGATGGGATCAAAACGGAACATTTTATGTAGCTTCAGAATTAAAAGCTTTAGAAGGACAATGTACTAAAATAGAATTATTTCCTCCAGGACATTATATGTCTAGTAAAGATGGAAAATTTGTAAAATGGTACAATAGAGAATGGAGTGAATACGATGCTGTAAAAGATAACGAAACAAGTATTAAAGACATTAAAGAAGCTTTAGAAGCTGCTGTACACAGACAGTTAATGTCTGATGTGCCTTATGGTGTATTACTGTCTGGAGGATTAGATTCTTCTGTAACATCTGCAATTGCTAAAAAATATGCTCAAAAACGAATTGAAAGCGACGATGAGTCTGATGCTTGGTACCCACAATTACACAGTTTTTCTGTAGGGTTAGAAGGGTCTCCAGATTTAGCTGCAGCTAGAAAAGTAGCCGATCATATTAAAACCATTCACCACGAAATTAAATTTACCATTCAAGAAGGTTTAGATGCCATTCGCGATGTAGTATATAACCTAGAAACTTACGATGTAACAACAATTCGTGCCAGTACACCTATGTACTTAATGGCTCGTGTTATTAAGTCTATGGGAATTAAAATGGTATTGTCTGGAGAAGGTGCAGACGAATTATTTGGAGGCTATTTATACTTCCATAAAGCACCAAATGCTCAAGAATTTCACGAAGAAACAGTTCGTAAATTAAGTAAACTTCATATGTACGATTGTTTACGTGCGAACAAAAGTTTAGCAGCTTGGGGAATTGAAGGTCGTGTGCCATTCTTAGATAAAGAATTTATGGATGTGGCTATGAGAATTAACCCACAAGATAAAATGATTAACGGAGAGCGCATGGAAAAATGGGTGGTTCGTAAGGCATTCGAAGATATGATTCCTGAAAGTGTTGCTTGGAGACAAAAAGAGCAATTTAGTGATGGTGTTGGTTACAGCTGGATTGATACTTTAAAAGAAGTTGTTGCTACAGAAGTATCAGACGAACAATTAGCAAATGCGAAATATAAGTTCCCGTTACAAACGCCAACAAGTAAAGAGGAATTCTACTACCGTTCAATTTTTGCAGAACATTTCCCTAGCGATGCTGCTGCATTATGTGTGCCTCAAGAAGCAAGTGTTGCTTGTAGTACCAAAATAGCATTAGAGTGGGATGAAGCATTTAAAAACATGAACGACCCAAGTGGTAGAGCAGTAGCAAATGTGCATACAGAAGCGTATAAGTAAATCTTAAGACAAACGTTTTTATTATAATTTTAGTGTATAAAAAACCTCAAAATCTCATGTATTAGAGATTTTGAGGTTTTTGTCATTTTAACACCGTGTTAAAAAACACGAATATTTAATTTAAGGCTGTTTTAAGCCATTTTTAGCACACTTGGGTTAATTAACAAATGTTGATAATTTTAAGCCTTCCTACGTTAAATTCTTTTTAAACTGCCTTAAAAGTCGTATATTTGCTAGTATTCAAAATGTTGCGGATGCAGCATTTTTTTATGATTATAAATCAAAAATATAACATATAATATTTTATGAGCGAAGAAGCTAAAAAACATAATTACTCGGCCGATAGTATACAGGCATTAGAGGGTATGGAGCATGTAAGAATGCGTCCATCCATGTATATTGGTGATGTTGGAGTAAGAGGTCTTCACCACTTAGTTTATGAAGTTGTAGATAACTCTATTGATGAAGCCTTAGCAGGTCATTGCGACATTATTAAAGTTATAATCAATGAAGATAACTCTATTACGACAGAAGATAATGGTCGTGGTATCCCTGTAGATTTACATAAAAAAGAAGGAATATCTGCGCTAGAAGTTGTAATGACTAAAATTGGTGCCGGTGGTAAATTCGATAAAGATTCTTATAAAGTATCTGGAGGACTTCACGGTGTTGGTGTAAGTTGTGTTAATGCACTTTCTGAGCATTTAACAGCAACAGTATATAGAGATGGAACGATTTGGCAACAAGAATACGAGCGTGGTAAGTCACTATATCCTGTAAAAGCAATTGGAGAAACAGATTTAAGAGGTACAGTTGTAACTTTTAAACCAGACCCAACCATATTTAAACAAACTTTAGAATATAGCTACGATACCTTAGCGAGTAGATTACGTGAATTAGCATACCTAAATAAAGGAATTACGATTACTCTTATCGATAAAAGAGTGAAGAATGAAGAAGGAGAGCACGATGTTGAAACTTTTCACTCTGACGAAGGTTTAAAGGAATTTGTTAAGTTTTTAGATGGAAACCGCGAGCCTATTATTACAGAAGTTATTGCTTTTGAAGGGGAAAAGAACGATATTCCTGTAGAAGTAGCAATGATTTATAATACGTCGTATTCAGAAAATTTACACTCGTACGTAAACAACATTAATACGCATGAAGGTGGAACGCACCTTTCTGGTTTTAGACGTGGTTTAACACATACGTTAAAGAAATACGCCGATAGCTCTGGGTTAACAGATAAATTAAAGTTTGAAATTTCTGGAGACGATTTCCGTGAAGGATTAACAGCTATTATCTCTGTAAAAGTTCAAGAACCTCAGTTCGAAGGGCAAACAAAAACCAAGTTAGGGAACAGAGAAGTTTCTGCTTCTGTAAGTCAGGCGGTTTCAGAAATGTTAACGGACTACTTAGAAGAGCATCCAGAAGATGCTAAGACTATTGTTCAAAAAGTAATATTAGCAGCACAAGCACGTCACGCGGCACAAAAAGCACGTGAAATGGTACAGCGTAAAACCGTAATGAGTATTGGTGGTTTACCTGGGAAATTAAGTGACTGTTCTGAGCAAGACCCATCAAAATGCGAAGTATTCCTTGTCGAGGGAGATTCGGCGGGTGGAACGGCTAAGCAAGGTCGTGACCGTGCGTTCCAAGCTATTTTACCTTTACGTGGTAAAATTCTTAACGTTGAAAAAGCTATGCAACACAAGGTTTTCGAAAACGAAGAAATCAAGAATATCTTTACAGCTTTAGGGGTTACCATAGGTACCGAAGAAGATAGTAAAGCCTTAAACCTTTCAAAATTACGTTACCATAAAGTAGTTATTATGTGTGATGCCGATATCGATGGTAGTCACATTGCTACTTTAATTTTAACATTCTTCTTTAGATATATGAAGGAGCTTATTGAAAACGGACATATTTACATTGCAACGCCTCCTTTATATTTAGTTAAAAAAGGAGCTAAAAAAGAATATGCTTGGAGTGATAGTGAACGTGATGGTTTAGTAGAACAATTTGGAGGTGCATCGATTCAGCGTTACAAAGGTCTTGGAGAGATGAATGCCGAGCAACTTTGGGATACTACAATGAATCCTAACTTCAGAACATTAAGACAAGTAAATATTGATAACGGTGGAGAAGCCGATCGTATTTTCTCTATGTTAATGGGAGATGAGGTACCACCTCGTCGTGAATTCATAGAAAAGAATGCAGTATACGCTAAAATTGATGCGTAAATAATACTTAGAAGCACCTTAAATTTATTTTTAAGGTGCTTTTTTATAATACACAATAGACATGGAAACATGTTGAAAGTGGCAAAATACAGTAAATTTAAAATCAGGCAGGTGTAATTCATAATCTTATTATAATTCGCAGACTTATGTATGTGAATTGTATTAAAATCGTTAATTTTACGTGCATAAAAATAATCTCAATCTAAAAATATATTATAATGAAAGTAACAGTAGTTGGAGCAGGAGCAGTAGGTGCAAGTTGTGCAGAATATATCGCTATTAAAAACTTCGCTTCAGAAGTTGTTTTGTTAGACATTAAAGAAGGTTTTGCAGAAGGTAAAGCAATGGATTTAATGCAAACGGCTTCTTTAAATGGATTCGATACAAAAATCACAGGTGTAACTGGAGACTATAGCAAGACTGCAGGTAGTGATGTTTGTGTGATTACTAGTGGAATTCCTAGAAAACCAGGAATGACAAGAGAAGAACTTATTGGTATTAATGCAGGAATCGTTAAGAATGTATCTACAAGTTTACTTGAGCACTCTCCAAACATGATTCTTATTGTAGTTAGTAACCCAATGGATACCATGACGTATTTAGCTCATAAAGCTACAGGTTTACCAAAAAACAGAATTATCGGAATGGGTGGAGCTTTAGATTCTGCACGTTTTAAATACAGATTAGCAGAAGCTTTAGGAGCGCCTATTAGCGATGTAGACGGAATGGTAATTGGTGGACACAGTGATACTGGAATGTTCCCACTAACACGTTTAGCGACTAGAAATAGTGTGCCAGTTTCAGAATTTTTATCTGAAGAACGTTTAAATCAAGTTAAAGAAGATACTAAAGTTGGTGGAGCAACATTAACTAAATTATTAGGAACTTCTGCTTGGTACGCGCCAGGTGCAGCTGTGTCAGGAATGGTACAAGCTATTGCTTGCGATACTAAAAAGATTTTCCCTTGTTCAACATTATTAGATGGTGAATATGGCTTAACAGATATTTGTTTAGGTGTACCAGTTGTATTAGGTAAAGATGGTATCGAAAAAATAGTAGATATTACATTAAACGACGAAGAAAAAGCGCATTTAGCAGCAAGTGCTGAAGGTGTTAGAAAAACAAATGGATTATTAGAGGTTTAATCTCTATTCCAACATAAATTTTTAAAAGGACTGTCTGAAAAGATAGTCCTTTTTTTATGTGTTTTAAAGCATAGCAATATATGTTATGTTTTTCCCTTATTTCGGATTATTCCATCCTTCCATAAATGCGCCTAAAGCAAAATCTGTAAAATAAATTAGAGCTACAATAGCGAGGAATAGCAATGAAATTTTGTAAATTTTCTTAGTGTTAATTGTCATAATGTTGGTTTTAAGGTTCTTAAAGTTATAATTTTTTTTATTATTAGGACTGTTATTCTCGGTTTTTTGCAGGTATTAGGAGCTTGGATAATTTCAGAAAAAAGGATTAATTCCGTATCTTAGTAAGAGAAAATTCTCTTTGTTATGGAACCAATTATAGTTACAACAAACTTCTCTAAATTATCAGATAATGCAGTCTTATATGCAGCATCCTTAGCTAAACATTTTAATAGAAAGCTAATTATGTTTAATGCGTTTCAAATTCCGCTTCATGCATCTAACACCTTGTTGTCGATTAAATCGATAAATAATATGATGCAAAATAGTGTCGCTACATTAGAAAAGTTAGCTAAGTCTTTAAAAGAAGAATTCGAAATAGAGGTAGACTATGAATGTGGATATTTCGAGTTAGAGAATAAAGTAGATGTGCTAATGAAAAAGTATAATGCGTCGTTATTAGTTATGGGAATGTCAGATAAATCTTTAGAGCAAAATTTAATAGGCAATCCTACAACGACTTTAATTAGTATGAAAAAATTTCCAGTTCTAGCTGTTCCAATTCATGCTAAATTTAAAGGAATAAGGAAAATTCTTTTTGCTTGCGATTTAATGAAAGATGTGCCATTGAAAACATTAGCAAGATTACGTCAGATTGCAAATGGATTAGATTCTAAAGTCACTGTGTTTTATGTTGATGAGAAAATTGATGAATTAAAACTTAATGCGAAAACCATTAGTAATATCGATAATGAACTTAATGATGTTACTTATTTATATAAGAATGTAAAATCTGATGCGATTATTGAAGAAATACACTCTCAAATTCAAGAATCAGATTCAGAATTACTGGTTATGATTCCAAAAGCATATGGATTTTGGGAATCTTTAATTCATAAAAGTAAAACACGAGTTATGGCATCTGGTTTAAATATTCCGTTGTTGTCTATTCCTGTTAAATAAAAAAAACAGCTCAGTTTTCGGTATTGTATTTACGTCGCTTTTTGCGCTATTATTCTGTGCTAAGGCGCTGTTAATAATAAATGTGCAAGCATAGAACGTAATCTTAAAATTTTCATATATTTGGCGCATGAATTTGAAATGGTACTTTAGTACTTTACTTATAACTGTAGCCTTGTTTTTTGGTGTTGCTAGTCAACAACAAAGCACTGTGCCTAATCAGGAAATTGTTCTGCAACTTTCTGGTAATGTTGCATTGCAAGACAATGCACAGCGTGCCATTTCGTTAGTTAAGCAACAATTACAAAACATTGGTGCTGAAAATATTCAAGTTAGCGAAGATGAAGATGGTGTCTTAAAAATCACGTATTATTGTGATTCAGATATCGATAGTATTAAAAAAATACTATCTGAAGATGAAGCATTAGCTTTTAAAAATTCTACTTCGCAACAAAAAGAGTCTCCTTCAGAAGAACACAATCCAACTTATAATTTTGATGTTTTCGAGATCCACAACGGATTCGATATGGCATTTCATCATGCGGGTAAAGTTGCAGTTGAATTAAAAGCGAGTAGTCATCATTTTAGTCAGTTAAACGATGGTCATGGTATAGTATATACTACAGATTTTATCGACGTGCCTTCAATTAAAGTCGCGTATAAGTTTTACAAAGATATTGCACTTGCAATAGATAATACTTCTAAAAAGATTCCAGAAGTTCGGGCTGGCCCTTTTGTTTAGGAAGGTTCGAATTTTCTTAGTTCAAAGTGTCGTCATAATTAAGTGTTCATGATGTGCTTTAATTACCTTAAAAAAATAAAGTTAAGATTTCTACAATCATTTCAACAGTTAGCTAGGCTATTCAGGCTGTAGCTTCGATTCACTTATATCAAACAAAAATTACATATTGAGCTGTCTTAGGTACAGTTCTCAATAGTCACAATAGTATTAATAAATAATTAAATAATGCAGAATAAAGGATTAGTAAAGTTGTTTGCAGTCTTGTTCGGTTTGGTAAGTATTTACCAATTATCGTTCACGTTTAAGGCAAACAGTATCGACGACGCGGCAAAAGCGTATTCAAATGGAGACTCAGCAAAAGAGGCTAGGTATTTGGATTCATTATCAACAGAAAAAGTGTTTAATCTCGGTATTGCAGATTACACTTACGATGAGGTAAAAGACAAGGCCATGAACCTTGGACTTGATCTTAAAGGGGGAATAAATGTTATTCTTCAGGTGTCTGTAAAAGATATCTTAAAAGGTTTAGCTAATCATACTAGCGAACCAGCATTTAACAAAGCGTTAGATGATGCTTCAGAACTTCAGAAAAACAGTCAGAATACATATTTAGAGGATTTCTACATCGCGTTCGATAAAATTAAAGGTGATACAAAATTAGCGTCTCCAGATATTTTTGCAAACAGATCGTTAAGTGAAGAAATTACTTTCGATATGACAGACGACCAAGTGAAGCCAATTATTGATAGAAAAATTGACGAATCTATTACATCTGCGTTCGAAGTACTACGTAAGCGTATCGACGAATTTGGGGTAACATCTCCAAATATTCAACGTTTAGGTGAATCTGGACGTATCTTGGTAGAATTACCAGGTGTTAAAGATGTAGAGCGTGCTAAGAAATTATTACAAAGTACGGCTCAATTAGAATTTTGGGATGCTTATAAAGGAGAACAATTTATTCCTTTTATTATTGAAGCAAACAATATATTAGTATCTGAAGTTGCTGAAAACACAAAAACTACAGAAGATGCAGCTACAGAAACTTCTGAAAGCGATTCACAAATTGATGACTTATTAGGAGAAGCTGTTACAGATTCTACAAGTGCGGCAACAAACCCATTATTAGATTTAATTATTGGACAAGGTTACCAAGGTGGACCAGTTATTGCTCAATTTGATATTAAAGACAAGCAAACTGTTTTAGATTACTTAAACAGACCAGATGTTAGAGCTTTACTTCCAGCAGAGCAACGCTATGCAAAATTTGCTTTTGGAATGCCAGAAAAAAATAGTGATGCTGTAAGTTTATACGCTTTAATTGGTAATAGAGAAAATGTACCACCTATGAGTGGAGCTGTTGTTACAAATGCAACACAACAATACGACCAATTAGGTAAGCCATCTGTTTCTATGCAAATGAATGCAAAAGGAGCTAAGGTTTGGGAAGAATTAACAGGAAAAGCATTTGCTCAACAAAGTCAAATTGCAATTGTTTTAGATAATATTGTATACTCTGCACCTGGTGTTACAACTGGAGCTATTGCAGGAGGAAATTCAGAAATTTCAGGAAACTTTACATTAAACGAAGCTGTCGATTTAGCAAACGTATTACGTGCTGGTAAATTACCTGCTTCTGCAGATATTATCCAGAGTGAAGTTGTAGGACCATCTTTAGGTCAAGAAGCAATTGATAGTGGAGAAATTTCTTTCGTTATTGCGTTAGTATTAGTATTAGTTTGGATGTTGTTTTACTACGGTAAAGCTGGTGGATTTGCAGATATTGCAATGGCATTAAATATCTTATTAATCTTTGGTGTATTATCTGGTTTAGGAGCTGTGTTAACATTACCTGGTATTGCCGGTATTGTATTAACTATTGGTATGTCGGTAGATGCAAATGTGTTAATTTTTGAGCGTATTAGAGAAGAGATATCGAATGGTAAAGGCCAAAGAGAAGCTATTCAAGACGGATTTAGTAATGCATTATCTTCTATTTTAGATGCAAACATTACAACAGGTTTAACTGCTCTAATCTTATTTATCTTCGGTACAGGTCCAATTAAAGGATTTGCAACTACATTATTAATTGGTATTGTAACGTCTTTATTTACAGCTATCTTTATTACTAGATTATTAATTGACTGGTACGTAAACCGTGGTGGAAACTTAGATTTCTCTACAGGAATTACTAAAAACTTATTTAGAAACATTAATATTGAATTCCTTAAAAAACGTAAGCTTGCTTATATTTTATCAGGAACTTTAATCGTTATTAGTTTAGGATCTTTATTTACAAACGGTTTAGATCAAGGTGTAGATTTTGTTGGAGGTAGAAACTTTCAAGTACGTTTTAACGAAGCTGTTAGTCCTTCTGAATTAGTTCCAACTTTAGATAATGCTTTCGGTAGTGCAGATGCTAAAACTTTTGGTAGCGCTAACCAAGTTAAAATTACTACAAAATACAAAGTAGACGAAACAAGTGCTGAGGTTGATGAGCAAATTAGAAAAGATTTATATACTGCTTTAGAGCCTCATTTAACAGGTATTTCTTACGAAGACTTTATTAGCGACAACGAGCATAAAACAGTTGGATTAATGAAATCTTACAAAGTTAGCCCAACCATTGCAGATGATATTAAGAAAGAATCATTCTGGGCTGTATTAGGATCTTTAATTGTAGTATTTTTATATATCTTATTACGTTTCAAAAAATGGCAATATTCATTAGGAGCAGTAGCTGCTGTATTCCACGATGTTATTATTGTATTAGGTGTATTCTCTTTAACTTATAAGTTTATGCCTTTCAACATGGAAATCGACCAAGCATTTATCGCAGCCATCTTAACTGTAATTGGTTACTCGCTGAATGATACCGTGGTTGTTTTCGATAGAATTCGTGAATATTTCCAAGAACATACTGGATGGAACTTAAACAAAGTTGTAAACGTATCTTTAAGTAGTACGCTAAGTAGAACGTTAAATACATCGTTAACTACTTTAGTCGTGTTATTAGCAATCTTTACATTTGGTGGAGATTCAATACGTGGATTTATGTTCGCATTAATAGTTGGAGTTGTAGTTGGTACTTACTCTTCATTATTTATTGCAACACCAATCATGTACGATACATTAGCTGCTTCTGAAAAGAAGAGAAAGTTAACGGAAGGTGAAGGCGTTGCTGCATAAGTAGTATCATCTTAATGATTATAGAAAAGCCTTCTAAACGTAAGTTTAGAAGGCTTTTTCATGTTTTAGCGTGTATGAACAATATATTTAATTAACGATGTAACAATCGAATTAGAGTGTATAAATACATGTATCGATACTGAAACTATGTGTGAAATTGAATATTATAAAAACTTAGGTTTTAAGACAAGCATTGCCCAAATCCAATTTTGAGAATCTGCTGCTAAGTCTTCAGATACGCCTTTAAGTTCGTACATGCCATCTGCAGCAAACATTTGTGAATATCCCGCAGCAATAGAGAATTCTTTAAACTTATGGCTAAAAGCTAAATCTAATTCTGTTCCTAAACTTTTTTCACCACTTGCTAATTCTTCAGCACCAGAAAAGTTTAAAATACTTGCAGTTAAAGTCGACTTTACTCCTAGTGAGATGTTCGCGTTTATATGTATATCTACTAAACCAACAGAATTGGCATGATTACCTACGTAGAAATAATCCATGTATCCGTTAAACTTATGGTTTGTTCCGTATAGTGGAAAGAATGCGCCTGTTTCATTAGCATCTTCATCTTGAGATTTTCCGCTTATATATTCAAATCCAGCACCCAATTTAAATTTAGGTGTGATTTTATAATGTGCGTCAATGCTAGCTAATAATCCTGTATTCACTTTAATATCGCCTTGTCTGTGTCCTGTTTGTAAGTAGATATTACTAGCTACATCAAATTTGTTTTTTGAGTAGGTTAGGTGCGTACCAAACGTTTGTAGGTTGCTTACACCATCAGCTTTGTTGTCAATGTCAAATTCCTGAAATCCATTATTCATAAATAAGAAGCTAGCAGAAAAAGCATCCCAAGTGTTTTTTACATACCCGTATTGCATGGTTTTGTATGAGAAAAATCCTGTTGTGTAATAGGTGTTATCTGAGTTTTGAAATCCTGATGCGCTATCGTAATCCTGGTTGTAAGCAAATCCAGCATCAAAGACTAAAGATTCTTTTCCTAATTGAATTAGAACTGCATCGTGATTTCTTGCTTGTTGTGTCCAATCTACGCCTCCTAAAATACGCTGATCGTCGTAAGAAATAACTTGACGACCTAATTTAGTAGACCAATTTTCGTTAAATTTAAGGTTAGCCCAAGCTTGAAAAATAGAGAATGAATTGTTTGCATCTTCTATTAAAAGCTGTCTGTTTTCTCCCCATACAAACACATCCTGAACCCCAATATAGATTTCGTATGTTTCTTTTTTATATCCTAAATTAACACGTGCCCTTGTCGATATTCCAAATCCTGGGTCTGCATCGTCTGCTATTAGAGTGCCGTAACCATGTCTGTACTCTGCACGTGGTCTCAATTCACCATCAATAGAAAACTGAGAGAAACAGCTTCCTGATAGTGTTAAAAGTAAAACTGTTAGAAGGGTAATTTTAGTCATAATATATAGTAAAATAGATTAATAATCAGGTTTAAAATCCTTGTAATAATATGGATTAATTCTAGTGTGCGATGCTCAAAAATCTAAAGAATGGCAAGGGGTTTTGTGTATCTTAAAAATAACGATTTCTATTATTATTAATTAGAATTTCATTATTAATAATTTAGATGCCCTTTGTTTTAGTTTTTGGTAAAAATACGTATTAATTTGAAAAATCTTAAACTTTCAGTAAAATAATTAAGTATTAATACTTACTTTTGAAATAAGTAATCGAATAATAACTACGTATATGAAAAAAGTAATAGTTGTAGGAAACGGCATGGTAGGATATAAGTTTTGTGAAAAATTTGTAGCCAAAGAAGGAAGTGAAGCATTTAATATAACTGTGTTTGGGGAAGAGCCAAGACCTGCATATGATCGTGTTCATTTAAGTGAGTTTTTCGAAAATCAGGATGCAGAAGCCTTAGAGATGGCTCCAAGATCTTGGTATGAAGAACATAACATAGAGTTAGTTACAGATGTACGTATTACAGATATTCATAGAAATAAGAAAACGATTACATGTGTTGATGATAAAGAGTATACCTACGACTACTTAGTATTGGCAACAGGATCTTCAGCATTTGTACCTCCTATTAAAGGAGTGGAAAAAGAAGGTGTATTTGTATATAGAACCATCGAAGATTTAGAAGGTATGCTGGCCTATGCTGCTAAATTAAAAGCAAGTAATCCAAATGCTAAAGCCGCCGTTTTGGGTGGTGGTTTGTTAGGGTTAGAAGCTGGTAAAGCGGTGATGGATATGGGGTTAGAACCTCATATTGTAGAGTTTGCGCCCAAATTAATGCCAAGACAATTAGATTCTAGAAGTAGCCAAGTGTTGCAGCTAAAGTTAGAGTCTATTGGGTTAAATATTCATTTAAGTAAAGCGACCAATCAGATTTTAGGTGATGAGTATATTACAGGATTGGAGTTTGGAGAAGATGATAAGCTAGATGTAGAAATGTTAATTATTTCTGCTGGAATCCGCCCAAGAGATGAGTTAGGAAAAACCTGTGATTTACAAATGGGAGTTCGTGGCGGAATTGTTGTGAATAACAAAATGCAAACATCTGATCCCGATATTTTTGCTATTGGAGAAGTTGCTTTATACAACCAGATGATATACGGATTAGTGGCTCCTGGCTACGATATGGCAGAAATTGCAGCAAGTCAGATTATGGGTAACGAAGAGGCTTTAATGCCAGCAGAAATCGATATGTCTACCAAGTTAAAGTTAATTGGTGTAGATGTCGCCAGTTTTGGAGAACCGTTTATGCCGGCGTCTAAAGGACATTCAGTGATTTTCGAAAACAAAACGCAACATTTATATAAGCGAATTAATGTGAGTTTAGATGGTAAATCTTTGCTAGGAGGAATCCTTGTAGGAGATGCATCAGATTATAATATGCTACATCAAGTGTTTTTAAATGGAATGGCAATTCCCGAAGATGCTGCACAACTAATTTTGCCAGCCACAGAAGGTGGTGCGTTTGGTAGCGCATTAGACTTGCCAGACGAAGCTCAGATTTGTTCTTGTGAGAATGTAAGTAAGGGCCAGATTTGTGGTGCTATTAAAGATGGTTCTTGCGAAGATTTAGCAGGCGTGGTTTTAGCAACTAAAGCGAGTACAAGCTGTGGTGGTTGTAAACCCATGGTTACAGATTTAGTTAATGAAACGTTGAAGTCGCTTGGTAAGACGGTTAAAAATGTGATTTGCGAACACTTTGAATATAGCAGGCAAGAATTATACGGTATTATAAAAGTGAAAAAACTAACCTCGTTTAACGAGGTGCTAGACACATGTGGTACAGGGCATGGATGCGAAACGTGTAAGCCTTTAGTGTCTTCAATCTTTGCGAGTTTATATAACATAACGCCAAATAAAGAAGATGTTACTCAAGATACAAACGATAAATTTTTAGCAAACATTCAGCGTAACGGAACCTATTCCGTGGTGCCGAGAATTGCAGGAGGTGAAATTACTCCAGAAGGTTTAATTGTTTTAGGTCAAATTGGATCGAAATATAATTTATATACAAAAATTACAGGTGGTGCTCGTATCGATTTCTTTGGTGCGCAGCTAAACGATTTACCTGCAATCTGGAAAGAATTAATAGATAATGGTTTTGAAAGTGGACATGCTTACGGAAAATCGTTACGTACTGTAAAAAGTTGTGTAGGATCTACATGGTGTCGCTACGGATTAGACGAAAGTGTCTCTTTCGCTATCGCTTTAGAAAATAGATATAAAGGATTGCGTTCGCCTCATAAAATAAAAGGTGGTGTTTCTGGCTGTATCAGAGAATGTGCCGAAGCGCGTGGAAAAGATTTCGGAGTCATTGCTGTAGAAGGTGGATGGAATTTATATGTAGGTGGTAATGGTGGAGCAACACCAAGACATGCCGAATTATTAGCCGAAAAAATAGATAACGACACGGTAATAAAATATATAGACCGCTATTTAATGTATTATATACAAACCGCAGCACCGTTAATGCGAACAGCAGCGTGGTTAGATAAATTAGAAGGCGGTATAGAGCAACTTAAGAAAATTGTAATCGACGATAGTTTAAATATTGTTGATGAATTAGAGAAAGATATGCAGTTTTTAGTTGATGCTTACGAATGTGAGTGGAAACAAGCCATAGAAAACGAAGACATGAAAAAACGCTTTAGTCATTTCGTAAATTCAGATGAGCGAGATGATAACTTAGTTTTTGTGCCTTTACGTGATCAAAAAATGCCAAAACATTGGGAAAAGGACACCAAAGAAGTCGTCCTATAACTAAATAACGTTAACGTTTTAAAACACATAATTATGGAAAAAGTAATATCTAAGTACAAAACAACGACTCAAGAAGATGTTAAGGTTTGGTTTAAAGCAGCTTCAACAGAAGCATTTCCAAACGATGGTGGTGCATGCGTAAAATATAAAGATTTACAAATTGCTGTATTTAACTTTTCGAGATTGAATACCTGGTATGCTTGTCAGAATTTATCACCAGAAAAACAAGAAATGGTGTTGTCTCGAGGGATGTTAGGAGATCAAAAAGGAACGCCTAAGATTGCTTGTCCGTTGCATAAAAAAACATTTTCATTAGAGACTGGCGAAAATTTAAATGGCGATTTAAATCCTATAGCAATTTATCCTGTAAAAATAGAAGACAACTTTGTGTATATCGGATTTTCTGAATAGATTTGGTAGATATCAAAAAACTTTAAAATTGTGAATACAAAATTCGAACAGGCTATAGCATTAATTGATGAGAAAAATGCTCAAGATTTAAATCGTGAAATCAGTAATGGCGAATCAATTCCAAAAGAATTGTTGTATTCACAACGCATGACAGAGTGTTTGTTAGATTATATGCCTACAGCTTCCGAGGCTTTACAAATTGCAGCGCGTGCACAGCACATTTGTCGTTGGGAAATTCCAAGAAACGACTATCCAATGACAAAAGCTGGATACATGAACTGGCGTAACGATCTTAAAAAATTACACGGAACTATTGCAGGTGAAATTTTAGAATCTGTAGGTTATGAAGCCGATTTTGTGGAACGTGTTCAGTTTTTAATGAGTAAAAAATCATTTAAAAAAGATCCAGATTCACAAACATTAGAAGATGTTGTGTGCTTGGTGTTTTTACAACATTATTTTGAAGCATTTGCAAGTAAACACGACGACGAAAAACTAATAGACATCGTACAAAAAACATGGAATAAAATGTCTGATGCAGCACATAAGAAAGCAATGACATTAACGTATTCTGAAGATAGCTTTAAACTTATTGAAAAAGCTTTATCATAAACATCGTTATTAAATGAATGATCGCGGGAGGAATTCGTTAGATATTAGTACGTTTAATAGACTCCGTCGGTTATATATTTTTGCCTTAGGTGCTATTGCTTGCTCGGTTATTATAAGCCAAATTATAATTCGAGATTTCTTAAGTAATCAGCAAGAAGATTCTACCATTATAAATGTTGCTGGGCGGCAACGTATGCTTAGTCAGAAACTAAGTAAAGAAGTGCTTTTAATAGCAAATGCTACCAATTTTCAAGAGCGTTTAGTTTTAAAAGACACATTAAAAGAAACGATTAACCGTTGGAAAATTTCTCATTTGGCGCTGCAAGAAGGTAGTGACAGCTTAAAACTTTCTGGAACGAATAGCGAAAAAAATGTAACGCTATTTAATCGCCTTCAAACTCCATTTTCTGTCATATTCGAAGCATCTCAGCATATTGTTACCGCTTTAGAAAATAATCCGAATATAGATTTTGAAACCTTAAAACCTTACGAAAAACAGGTTACAGCTAACGAGTATCAGTTTTTAACGATTATGGATACTATCGTGAATCAATACGATTCTGAGGCAAACGATAAAGTAAATCTCTTACGCCATTGGGAATTACTTTTAATGATTTTTACGCTTCTACTCTTGTTTTTAGAATTCTTATTTATTTTTAAACCGACAGCTAGAATGGTAAGACAAACCATTTCTAAATTATTACGATCGGAATCTCATGCTATAAAAACGGCACATGAAGCCGATGTGTTGCGCGAAGAAAACGAAAAATCGGTTAAAGAACTTCGTATTCTAAATCAGGCTATGGATAAAACGCTGTTGTTTGCTCGTGTGACTTCAGAGGGAGAAATTATTCATATTGGCGATAAGTTTTCAAAATTATTCAATCAGACTAAATTCAATATCAACCTTAATTTTTCAGAGTTAATATCTACAGGGAAAAACGATCAACAATATATTGAACATATATTGAAAACATATAAAAAAACAGGTTGGCAAGGAGAAATTAAAGCATCTAAAACAGAAGGAGAAGTCATTTGGCTAGAAATGTATTTAATCCCGATTCATTCCCAAATCGAAAAATCTGAGATTCTCATCATCGCTTCAGATATAACAGAAAAGAAACAAACGCAATTAGATTTAGAATCTCTAACTAAGTCGAGTTATGAAGAGAAAATGAATCAGCAAAAAATAATCTCATCAAAGATTATTGAAAATCAAGAGCAGGAACAAAACCGAATAGCAAAAGATATTCACGATGGTATAGGACAAATGTTAACGGGGCTTAAGTATAATTTAGAAAGTGTAAATTTAAACGACCTCGAAAAGGCAGCTTCCAAAATAGAACATCTTAAAAGTTTAACGGGAGATATCATTCAAGGTGTGCGTGCCGCAACCTTTAATTTAACGCCTCCAGAATTAAGCGATTATGGTATTGTGCCGGCATTATCTAAGCTTACTCAAGAATTGTCTAGACTTACAGGGAAGAATATCGAGCTTTACAATCGTACAAATTTTAATAGACGTTTAGATTCTTTGTTAGAAATTAACATGTATAGAATAACTCAAGAAGCCATAAATAACGCTATAAAATATGCAGATTCTACGTATATATTAGTGTCGATTTCTCATAGCGAACATATGCTAAGTATTACTATAGACGACGATGGTAAAGGGTTTGATGTTAACAGACCAAAAAACATTAGAACGGGTATTGGTGGTATGGGGATGACTTTTATGAATGAGCGTATTAACTATATTAATGGTCGCCTGTTTTTACATTCTTCTGAAGAAACAGGGACACGAATCACCTTAAATATCCCGATATAATTCACGGTATTTACTTAATTTTTGATTATTTTGCTACGTATTAATTTTTTGAAGTTATAAGTAGATGATAAATGTAGTGTTGGCAGACGACCATATTTTGGTGCGTGATGGTATTAAGTCTTTATTAGAAGATCAAGACGGTGTTTGTGTTATAGATGAAGCATCCGATGGTAAGGAAGCTTTAGAAGTTGTAAATGCAAGTAATCCAGATGTTTTAATTGTAGATATACGTATGCCAGAAATGAACGGTATCGAAGTTGTGGCTGCTTTAAAGAAAAGTAATAATACCGTAAAAACCTTGGTGCTTTCTATGCACGACTCAGAAGAATACGTGTTAAATGCTATAAATGCAGGCGCAGATGGCTATTTGTTAAAAGGGTCAAGTAAAGAAGAATTTATGAAAGCACTTCAAATGATTGCCTCTGGAGGTAAGTATTTTAGTGGAGACGTGTCTTCTATAATTGTGAATAGTATGACCAAGAATAGAGGGATTCCATCCGAAACTGTAGAAAAACCAGAATCTATTTTTAAACTTACTAAACGCGAAAAGCAAATCTTAGCTTTGGTGTTAGACGGAAAGAGTAATAAGGAAATAGCTGAAGAATTGGATGTTAGCAAAAGAACAGCAGAAGTACACCGATTTAATTTAATGAAAAAATTAGATGTTAAAAACCTTATAGAGCTTACACGAGTAGCATCTAAGTATCAATTAGTGTAATACTTAGAACTATATATCATTATATTTTAGCTTTTTAAGCCCTCTTTTTGAAAGATTAATAATTTAAACCTAAAATTTTATTAGGTACGTAATAATTGAAAATATACGTAATTTAATACGTAGTAATTAAGTATTAATACTTAATTTTATCACACTAACGTATAAATTCAATTATTATGAGTTCTACAAAAGCTACAAAATTAGATCTTTTAAATTTTAAAAGCCTTCCAATTCGCACGTTTTGGATTACATCAATTGCCTTTTTCTTATGCTTCTTTGCTTGGTTTGGTATCGTACCATTCATGCCAGATGTTGTAAAAGATTTAGGGCTAACGCCGTCTCAAAAATGGAATTCCATTATTCTTGCCGTATCGGGTACTGTTTTCGCTCGTTTATTAATCGGTAAGCTTTGCGATAAATATGGACCCCGTTTATGTTATTCTTGGTTACTTGTTTTAGGAGCAATACCTGTAATTATATTGGGGTTTGTACAAACACCTCTTCAATTTTTAATCTGTAGATTCTTTATTGGGTTTATTGGAGCATCATTTGTTATTACACAATTTCATACATCAATTATGTTTGCACCTAATATTGTAGGAACAGCGAATGCGACTTCTGCAGGTTGGGGAAACTTAGGTGGTGGTGCTAACCGTTTAGGGATGCCTTTAATTGCAGCAGCAGTTGTAGCTTTTGGAGCAGCAGAATCTGAAGCTTGGAGATACTCAATGATTATAGCTGGAGTGGTTTGCTTTTTAATGGGACTTGTATATTATAATTTTACGCAGGACACTTTAGATGGGAATTATAAAGATTTAAAGGCATCGGGTAATATGCCTCAAACCAAGAAAGATGATGTTGGTTTTATGGAAGCGGTTAAAGATTACCGTGTTTGGATATTATTCTTTGTCTATGCAGCTTGTTTCGGAATTGAATTAACGGTCTATGGAACTATGGACGATTATCTTCAGAATACGTTTCAATTAGAGCGTGTAACAGCTGGAAACATCGTGTTATCTTTTGCCTTAATGAATATTTTTGCTAGAACATTAGGAGGTTTCTTCGGAGACTTATTCGGAAAACTAAAAGGCGTTCGCGGGCGTGTTTTATTCCTTGCCGCAATATTAGCTATAGAAGGTGTTATGTTAGCCTTATTCTCTACAGCTACTGGAATAGTAGTGGGAATCTCGCTTTTAATCTTATTTAGTTTGTCAGTACAAATGGCAGAAGGAGCTACGTTCTCGGTTGTACCATTTGTAAACTCAAAAGCAATAGGTTCTATCTCAGGAATTGTTGGAGCAGGAGGGAATGTTGGAGCCTTTTTAGCCGCTATATTATTAAAATCTAAATCGGCTGTGGCAGAAAAAGCAGCAATAACAGCAAGTGAAGGTATGGGCGCAGAAGCAGTTCAGGCAGCTCAGGCAGCAGCAGCTTCGGCAGCAGTATCTAGTGGGTTTTTATTAATTGGTGGTATTGTAATAGTAGTTGCGGTAGGAACATTAGCTATTAAATTTGCTACAGCAACAGACAACGTTACTGAAGAAGAATATGATGAGGAATATGACACTCAAATGACAACACAGTCCATATAAAATACGATTAAAAAATACAGTGATGTAATAATAGTTTTATTACATTTAAAATGAATAGACAAATGTATTAAGTACATATGATGCCTCAAAAAGATATTAAAACAACGTGTTCGTACTGTGGTGTAGGCTGTGGTATCATTGTTAAGAAGGATGAAAACAACAAAGTTTATGTGGAAGGCGATAAAGACCATCCGGTAAACCGAGGGATGTTATGCTCTAAAGGCATGAATTTGCACTATGTAGCAAACGATGTGTCCGACAGATTATTACATCCGCAAATGCGATGGAGTAAGTCGCATCCTTTAGAACGCGTAAGTTGGGATACTGCTTTGGATCGTGCAG
The DNA here is from genome assembly GCF_000723205.1 of Formosa agariphila KMM 3901. Taxonomy (NCBI): domain Bacteria; kingdom Pseudomonadati; phylum Bacteroidota; class Flavobacteriia; order Flavobacteriales; family Flavobacteriaceae; genus Formosa; species Formosa agariphila. The sequence goes on from NZ_HG315671.1 coordinate 758,798, forward strand.
CAAAAGTTTTTAAATCGGTTATTCAAAAGTACGGTCCAGATAGTGTTGGGTTTTATGTGTCTGGGCAGTGCTTAACCGAGGAATATTATATTGCTAATAAATTAACTAAAGGGTTTTTAGGAACAAATAACATCGATACCAATTCGCGATTATGTATGAGCTCGGCAGTTGTTGGGTATAAGAAAACATTTGGTGAAGATTCTGTGCCAATTTCTTATGCAGATATCGAATTAGCCGATTGTTTTTTAATTACTGGAGCAAATCCAGCTTGGTGTCATCCTATATTGTTTAGACGCATTGAGCAACATAAAGAGAAAAACCCAAATGTAAAAATTCTGGTTGTAGACCCTCGGAAAACCGATTCTGCTAATTTTGCAGATGTTCACCTTCAAATCTTACCAGGTACAGATGTTATTTTATATAATGCTATTGGAAGACGTTTAATTGAGCGTCGTATGATTGATAAAAACTTCATTAAAAATCATACAGATAATTTTGAAAAATATAAAAAGCAAGTGCTTTCTACGTCCTTAAAAGAAGCGGCGAAAATTTGTGGGATTACTGTAGATGAAATTAAGAAAGCAGCTCAAATTATTGGAACGTCTAAAGCGTTTATTAGTATGTGGGCCATGGGGCTTAATCAAAGCGCGATTGGGACGCATAAGAATTATTCACTTTTAAATTTATCTTTAATTACTGGGCAAGTCGGTAAACCTGGTTCTGGTCCGTTTTCGTTAACAGGTCAGCCTAATGCTATGGGGGGACGAGAAGTAGGAGGTATGGCTAATTTATTAGCGGTACATAAAGATTTATTTAATGAAAAACACCGTCAAGAAGTTGCCGATTTTTGGAAGGTTGATAAAATTTCAGACAAAGCAGGATATACTGCTACCGAAATGTTTGATGCATTAGAATCTGGTAAAATGAAAGCGGTGTGGATTGTATGTACAAATCCTATGGTGAGTATGCCAAATGCTCATCAAATAGAAAAGGCTTTAAAGAAAGCTAAGTTTGTTGTGGTTCAAGATATTTCGAACCGATCGGATACTTTAGAGCATGCAGATTTGGTATTGCCAGCAGCTGCTTGGTTAGAAAAGGAAGGGACAATGACAAATTCGGAACGTCGTATTTCGTATTTACCTAAAGGTATTGAGGCGCCTGGTGAAGCAAAACCTGATGTTGAAATTCTATGTGAATTCGCTCAGAAAATGGGATTCGATGGTTTTAATTATAATTCTACTGCTGAAATCTATCAGGAATATGCAGAGATGACTAAAGGCTCTAACATTGATGTTTCAGAATTAAATTACGATAGATTAAAAACCGAAGGTACTTTTCAGTGGCCAGTTTCAGAATCAGAACAAGGTGGGACACCGCGTTTGTTTCAAGATAAAAAATTCTATACACCGTCGCAAAATGCGGTGTTTAATGTGCCTGACTTTGTAAATAATACATCCGATTTGCCAAACGAAACTTATCCGTTAATTTTAACAACAGGACGAGTGCGAGATCAATGGCACACCATGACCAAAACTGGAAAAGTATCGCGTTTAAAAACGCATTATTCTACACCAGTTTTAGAGATTAGTCCTGTAGATGCTTTTATAAATAAAATAAAAGATGGTGACGTTGTAGACGTAAAAAGTGGAAAAGGTGTTGTTCGGGTTCGTGCAAAAGTTACCGATAGCGTTAAAAATGGTGTGGTATTTTTACCAATGCACTGGGGGAAACAATTGCAAAGCGATTTAAACCGTGCAAACAATTTAACACATACCATTGTAGATCCGGTGTCTAAGGAACCTGACTTTAAATATACTCGAGTTTCAGTTTCAAAATATAAGAAAAACAAGGAGAAAATACTTGTTGTTGGTGCAGGAGCTGCGGCTTTTCGTTTTATTCAAAATTATAGAGAACATAGCGAAGAGGATGCAATTGTTGTATTTTCAAAAGAAAAAAATCCGTTTTATAATCGGGTTTTACTTCCTGAATATGTGACCGAAGAACTTACTTGGGAACAACTTCAAAAAATAAAAGAAAAAGAACTGAAGAAACTTCAAATCGAATTATATTCAGATACCTATATTGTAGAAATAGATCGCGACAATAAATTAGCGACAGATAATCATGGAAATCATCATGCTTACGATAAGTTAATTATGGCTACAGGAAGTCGTTCCTTTGTACCTAATAATGTACAACTAAATCTTCCTGGCCGATTTACATTGCGGTCTAAAGATGATGCCGATCGTTTTAAAGCATATTTAGACGGAACAAATTTAAAAGCCGAAGATCAGCATGTTACTATTGTTGGAGGTGGACTTTTAGGTTTAGAACTTGCGGCCGCTTTAAAACATAGAAATGTAAATACAACCATTATACAGCGAGCGTCTAATTTAATGGAACGCCAATTAGATGCCATTTCTTGTAAATTGTTAGCCAAACATGTGCAAGAGTTAGGAATTCAGATTTACTTTTCCAATGAAGTAAGTACTGTTTTTGATGACGACGACACTAAAAACGCATTAAATATCACTTTAAAAAGTGGAAAAACATTTAAGTCTAATGCTATTGTTTATGCCATTGGGACACGTCCGAATATAGAAATAGCAAAGTCTAGCGGTGTGGCTTGTGGTCGTGGTATAAAAGTAAATCAGCATTTACAATCGTCGGATCCAAATATTTTTGCCATTGGAGAAATTGCCGAATTCAATAATAATATTTTAGGAATTACCTCTGCGGCAGAAGAGCAAGCCGCTATTCTTGCAAATTATTTAGCAGGTGATATAAGTAGTGTTTATAAAGGTTCTGTTTCTATGAATATTTTAAAGTTTAGCGACCTTGATCTTTGTAGTTTAGGAAATTTGTCTGTACCAGAAAATGATAACAGTTACGAAGAAATCATTTTTATGGACATGTCTAAACGCTACTATAAAAAATGTATTGTAAAAGACGACTTATTAGTAGGTGCAGTATTGATGGGCGATAAGAACGAATTTGCAGAATTTAAAACCCTTATAGAAAGTAAAGTAGAACTGTCTGATAAACGTGATAAATTGTTGCGAGGCGCATCTAACGACAAACCAATGCTGGGTAAATTAGTGTGTTCTTGTAGTCAAGTTGGAGAAGGAAATATAACAGAAGCCATTACTAATGGGTGTACAAATTTCACGGAATTATGTAACCAAACGGGAGCAGGATTAGGATGCGGAAGTTGTAAAACGGAAGTGAAAGAGATATTAAATAATCATAAAGTTTTAGCATGATGAAAACGTTATCTAGATTAATTGTAAAAGGAGGCGTGTTATCGCCAGGAGAATTAAAATCGATTTGTTTAACAGCAGAAGGTTTAGGATTAGACACGATTTCTTTTGGGTCTAGACAAGATATTTTAATTTCAGAAAACATTGAAACGCAGGCTTTAGAATCTATAGAAAACCTGCAAGTTGTACCCGCTCACGGCGAAGGTTCTGTAAATATTGTATCGTCTTATGTTAGTGCTGGAATTTTTTCAAGTACATCATGGTTAACAGGCGATAAGTATTTATATGTTTTAGAACAATTTAGAACGCACCCGCAATTAAAAGTTAATATTACAGATCCTAGACAGCGTTTGGTGCCATTGTTTACGGGACATTTAAATTTTATAGCCTCAGAACATGAAGATTATTGGTACTTGTATGTACGTTTGCCAGAATGGGAAGAAGCAGAAGTATATCCGGCTTTAATTTACAGTTGGGATATGGCTAAAATTCAAACCACAATTGAAGGACTTTTACAAGAAGAACCAGAAAGTGTCGAAATGATTTTCGATTTAGTAAATGATGCAATCGATACCAATAACAGAACTATAGACAAGCCTTTAAAAGTACCGTTTTATCCGTTTCCGTATTATGAAGGGATGAATAGAATTGGAAACGATAAGTATTGGTTAGGATTGTATTGGAGGAATAATAAATACGATTTAGAGTTTCTGAAAGCAATGTGCGATTTGTGTTCGGATTGTAAAATTGGAAAAATTTCTATAACACCTTGGAAGTCGTTTATCGTGAAAGACATTCCGAATGAATCTAAATTGATTTGGGAAAAATTCTTAGGGAAATTCGGAATCAATGTGCGTCACTCCATGTTAGAATTAAATTGGCATTTGCCAGTTGGTAAAGAGGAAGCTTTAAAATTGAAGAAGTATTTGGTAACTAATTTCGATCAGAACGATATTAGTACTTATGGTTTAACATTCGCGATTACAGAATATACTAAAAAAGCTTATTACTTCACATCTATAGTTATCGAAAAAAATGAGCAACCAAGTTTGCCTGATTTTAAAATAAGAGATACTTATAATTTATTATACGCTAAGAATTTCGACCCTAATTCTAGAGAATATATCACGCATGTGCAAGATATTGATCAAGTGGAATTACCAGGCTTGCTTATGGAATTAAGTCAGTTGTATTTTGAGCAATTAGGAACCGAACGCGACGAAGAAAAATTAGCTAAAGTAGACAACGAGTGTGAAGATGTTGAGGTGTATCAATGTCAAGATTGTTTTACCGTTTACAACGAAATGTATGGCGATGAAACGCAACACATTGCTCCTAATACACCATTCTCAGCTCTGCCAGAAACTTATGAATGTTCACTATGCGAAGCTCCAAAATCAAATTTTAATAAAATTACGCAACGTGTGTGGCAAGATTAGCCACCAATGGTAATCATACTTCTATTATTAGTATGGTTTTCTGGATTGTTTAGTGTTTCAAAATCGGTCATCCCTGCACGAACTGCATATTTCTTTTTAATTAAATTAGAGATAAGCGGTTCTATATTTTTATCTTGTCTGTAGGCTTCTAAAAGATTTGTTTCTTGGTTCGAGAATAAACAGTTTTTTATATTTCCGTTAGCGGTTAATCGAATGCGGTTACAACTATCGCAAAACGGATTACTCACCGAACTGATGATTCCAAAAGTACCTTTATATCCTTTTATCTGATAATTTCGAGAGGTGAAATTGGCTTCGTTTTCAAGTGAAATCACATCCTGTCTACCAAAGTGTGCATGTGTTTGTTCTAAAATTTCAGCTTGGGTAACAAGCTTTTCTTTATTCCAATTATTACCATCAAAAGGCATGAATTCTATAAAACGAATTGCAATAGGAAGGTGTTTTGTGAATGCAATAAAATCTATAATTTCATCATCATTAAATCCTTTAATTAAAACCACATTCATTTTTACATTGAAGCCTTGTTCTAACAACAGAATAATATTGTTGTAAGCAGCTTTAAACTGATTTCTTCGGGTTATAAATGTAAATTTATCGGCTTGTAAACTGTCTAAACTTACATTAATATCTTGCAGTCCAGAGGCTTTAAAGTTATCAATAAATCGGTCTACAATAACCGCATTTGTCGTGATAGAAAGTTTTATGTTTAAGGTGGATAGACGTTCTAGAATTTTAGAAAAATCTTTTCTTACCAAAGGTTCACCACCCGTTAATCTAATTTTAGTTACACCATGTTTTACGAAAACAGTTGCGATTTTAAAAATCTCATCTGCTGTCATTATATTAGATTTAGGAGTTAATGGCACACCGTTTTCTGGCATACAATACGTACAACGCAAATTACATTTTTCGGTTAGCGAAATACGTAAATACGAATGATGGCGTCCAAAATTGTCGGTTAATATGTTGGTTTCGCTTTTCATATTAATGCTGCTGGCCTCTTAATATTTTAAAAATATGAAGCACGTGAGGAAATACGGCGTCCATAGATTCTTTAGCACCATTTGTAGAGCCTGGTAAAGCTAAAACAAGACAATTTCCAATAGTTCCTGCAACACTACGAGATAGCATGGCGTAAGGCATACGGTCTTGACCATAACTTCTAATGGCTTCTTCAATACCTGGAATACGGCGCTCTAAAATAGGTTCTAAAGCTTCGGGTGTAACATCGCGATACGATAACCCTGTGCCACCAGTGAAAATGATGAGGTTATTAGTCTCAGATAATGCGATGGCTTTATTTCTAATCAATTCAATTTCATCTGGAATAATATCGTAATTCTGAATAGAAACGTCATTAGCCTCTAGTTTTTCTATAATTGCCTTTCCTGCAAAATCTTCCTTTTTTCCATCAGAAATTGAGTCTGAACACACGATAACACTCGCATTTAAAGTTGAAATTTGTTTGTTATTGAAACTGCTCTTTCCTCCTTTTTTCTCAACTAATTTAATGGTCCCTATTTCAATCTGCTTGTCTATTGGCTTCAGCATGTCGTACATGGTAAGTGCAACTACAGATGCCCCGTGCATGGCTTCTACTTCAACACCAGTCTTATATATGGTTTTAACATTGAAAATAATATGAACTTCTAAACCTTCAATAGTGTAGGCGACAGATGTGAATTCGATAGGCAAGGGGTGGCAATCTGGAATAACGGTATGTGTGTTTTTAACAGCAAAAAGACCAGCCGTTTTAGCCATTTCGAACACGTTTCCTTTTGGAACCAAATTGTTCTGTAAAGTTTCAATCGTTTCAGGTTTACTTACTTTTACAATAGCCGTAGCGGTTGCGGTACGTAATGTTTTTATTTTGTGGGTAATGTCTACCATGTTATGTTACTTAATGTTAGTTTTCCATTGGTGGGTGTCGTCTTCAAAGATTTCTTTTCCAAAAATGGGCACTTTCTTTTTTATAATATTCACTAAATATTCTGTTGCAGCATACACTTCTTTACTGTGTTTAGCCGATACGAATACAAAAAAACAAATCTCTCCAGCTTTAATTTTTCCTAAACTGTGATAAATATGCATGCAGGTTAAATCGAAGGTTTTAAATGCTTTTTCACGAATTTCTGCAATTTGCTCTAACGCCATATCTTCGTAAGCAGTAAAATCTATGGCGGCTACGGTTTTGCCTTCAATCTCGTCGGCACGCACTTGACCTAAAAAAATATTGTGTCCGCCAATTGTATGCTTACTTTGGTGCTTTGCTATAGAATCTGAAATAAAGCTAGGAGAAATGGCACCTTCAATAAATACAGTTTTCTTTTTCATGAGTTTTACTTTTATAAATAGTCCGTATTAAAATAGTTAATTATATGTCATGCTGAAGGTGTTTCAGCACTCCATAAGTATTAAGAAATAAAGCATTTTATGTGAGACCTTGAAACATATTCAGGGTAACGAATATTTAGTACTTTATTCTAAATCATCTAAAATCATCCGCCTGCAAAAGGAGGCAATAAAGCGATTTCATCTTGAAACTGAAGTGTAATCTCCTCAGAACCCTGAATCAGTTTATGGTTTAATGCCACATGGAAAGACGCCGAGTTAAATTGGTATTTAACTTTTAAATCTTGAACCAATTCTGAAAGCGTTAACGGCTTAAATTCCAGTTGTTCTTCACTACATTGGGTCTGCTCTGCAAGCATACCAAAATATTTAATAGTAATCATTTGCTTATTTTTTTTTAGAGACGAATCCTTCTGTGATTTTGTTCATTTCATCTACTTTGTTTTGAAAATCACCTTTTAATGTTTTTCTGTACAGATTTAAATTGGATACCAATTCTGTGATATTTTCAGGAATCACTTCTTCGAAAAGTTGACGTAAACGTTTAGCGGTTGTTGGCGATTTTCCGTTAGTTGAAATGGCTATTTTTACATGACCTTTGGTAACAATTCCACCTAAATAGAAATCGCATTGGTCTGGTGTATCAGCAATATTTACAAGTAAATGTTTGGCTTTAGCATCTTGATTAATTTGAAGATTAACATCTAAATTATCGGTGCAACCAATTACAAAATGACGTTGTTCTAAATCTGAAATATCGTAAGCTTTCTGAATTAAATTTACATGAGGATGCTGATTTGCTAAGGTTTTTAATTCGTCTAAAAAGTCTATAGATATTACATCTACATTCGCATTTGGACTCGATTTTAATAAAAAGCTTAATTTTTCTAAACCAACATTTCCACCGCCAACAATAAGGACGTCTAGCTGATTTACTTTTAAAAACATTGGGTATAATTCGTTACGTTCCATGTTATTTTATTATTGGTTCTATGTTTAAATTTTGATATATAAAATCGTCCTCCATAAACTGTTCATTAAAATAGGTTAGTAAACTTTTATGTCCGTTTACAACTTCACCAATAATAATGATTGCGGGAGACGAGAGTTGTTGTTGTTCTACTAAATCTACAATAGTTTCAATAGTTCCAACAGCCTGTTTCGCTTCTTTTTTTGTGCCATTTTGTATAATTGCTATTGGCATATCTGCACGGTCGTTAGCTTTGTAAATGTCTGCAATTTCCGAAAGTTTAGACATGCCCATTAAAACTATAACCGTTGCGCTAGATTGTGCCGCTAATTTGACATCGTTAGAGAGTGAGCGACTAGATGTTGTTCCGGTAATTACCCAAAAACTTTCAGAAACTCTGCGTTGTGTTACAGGTATTCCAACCGAAGCAGGAACGGCGATTGCTGAGGTAATTCCAGGGATTATTGCCGTTTTAATGCCGTAACGTTCAAGGTAGTCGGTTTCTTCTTTACCGCGACCAAATACAAACGGATCACCACCTTTTAGGCGAACTACTTTGCCGTATTTCTGGGCGTAAGTTACTAACAAATCATTTATCTGATCTTGTGTATAGCTGTGGTTGCCTTTTCGTTTTCCAATATATAGTTTTACCGCGTCTGGAGCATGCTCTAAAATATCTTCATTCACTAAAGCATCGTATAACACCGCTTTAGCTTTTTTTAATGCCTTTACAGCTTTTAATGTTAGTAAATCTGGGTCGCCTGGCCCTGCGCCAACTAAGGTTACTTTAGGTTGAACATCTGCTTTCTTCATAATTTACGCTGTATTAAAGTTTGTAATTCGTCTTGGGTATTAATATTATAAAGGGCATCAAAATCTCGAGATGCCACTTGTATGCGATGATAAGTTGATGACTGAATTAAGCTCATCAATTTTAAATGATTTTGCTGAATAGCTGTTTCAAATTTTTCAAGATTATTAGTGCTATACATGCCAATTAATGGGTAATCTCTGGTACTGTCTGACACAAAAGCAATGTTTGAATTGATAACTTTTGAATTGATTAAATACCGATTTAAAATATGTGTCGATATCATTGGTATATCGCAACTTAATATTAAATTTTGTTGAGTATTTGTATGCGTTAATGCGGTGTGAATACCGCCAACAGGACCTTTATCTTTGTGAATATCTGCAACTAGTGGATACTTATAAATACTATAATCTGTGTTTTCTGTAATAAGAAATATATGATTTGAAATGGGTTTTACAGCATCTAAAATCCATTCTATAAACGGTTTCTTATTAAACACCACTAGGCCTTTCTCTGTCTGCATGCGAGAACTTTTTCCGCCACAAAGAATATAAACCGATATGTGTTTTTGTGTATTCATTAAAACATAAATAATTTAATTGATGCCAATAACAAAACGAACGACAACATATACGTTAGTTTTATATTCGAAAATTTTTGACTCCCATATTTAGCGCCTAATGTTCCGCCAATTAATGCAAACGGAATCAGGTAAAAAGATTCGGTTGGGAAACTGTCGTTTTTTAATAAAAACCCTATAATTCCAGACACAGAATTTACAAAAATAAATAAGGCCGAAACAGCAGCCGATTCTTTGGTAGTTCCCCAAGCTAGTAGTAATATTATCGGACTTAAAATGATGCCGCCACCAATACCAATCATACCAGAAAATAACCCAATACCACAGCCTATTAATAAAGCAAGCGGTAGATTTACAGATTTTTGAGTGTCTTGCTCTTTTTTGAAAATGCCTAGAATACGCAAAACAGCAATAATTAAAAACACACCTAAAATTTGTTTGTATAAAGTCGTGTTTATAGTAAGATACCCGCCAATAAAAGCGGCGGGAATTGAAGTTATGGCAAACGGATAAAAGAGTTTCCAATTAAAGTGTTTGTTCTTTTTGAAATACCAAAACGAAATCCCACTAACAAAAATATTTAAGAGTAATGCTGTTGGTTTTATAATTACAATAGGGAATGAAAATAAAGCCATTAACGCCAAATAGCCGCTCGCACCACCATGCCCAACCGATGCATACAAAAATGAAATGCATACCAGAATAACAGCAAATATGATGAATACGTTGGTGCTAAGAAATTCCATTAGTAACGGGCTTAAATTCGTTGTTTAAAAAAGTTTCGCATTTGTCATTTAAGTCTTCAAATTCTGCAATAAGTTGTTTTCCGTAAGCGGTTAATGTCGAGCTGCCTCCAGATTTTCCTCCAATAGATTTAACTAATAAAGGGGCGTCTGCCAACTGTTCCATATCATTCAATAAATTCCAAGCCTTTTTATAAGACATGTTTAGTGCTTTTGCTGCTGCGGTAATAGAATGTTCGCTATCTACCTTCTTTAGCAGTTTTATTTTTCCGTACCCTATAAAAGGCTTGCCATCTTTTTCAATCCAAATTCTACTTTTAATTTCCATAGCCATCTAAATTTATACAGGTTACGTGTTCTTGAGCTTCTAAATTTTCTACATCTTCAGGAATTGTTACCAAAACATTACTAGTGGCAAAGGTGTTTAACATAGACGATTGCTGACTTGGTAAAATACCTACGTTCCCATCTTTACAATAGCCCTTAAGAAATAGTGTTTTTCCTGTTGTGTTTTTAAATGCTGAATTTAGCTTTGCCTGTAATCTTGGTAAATGATAATCGCTAAATCCAGAATATTTTTTTAAAATAGGTAATACGTAGACGTAGAAAGCGGTTAATGCTGAAGCAGGATTTCCAGGAAGTGCAAATACAAATTGCTGGTCTTTTTTACCAAACCAAAGGGGTTTTCCTGGTTTCTGATTGATTTTATAAAACAATTCGTTTACATGATTATAATCTAACGCTTCTTTTACAAAATCGTAATCGCCAACAGAAATTCCTCCAGAGATTAATAGTATATCTCCGTAATCTAGAGCTTTTTTTATAGCTTTGTTAGTCGCTTTTAAAGTATCTTTGGCTTTAAATATTTTAATTTTTTTTATGCCAAAACGCTGTAATGCCATTTTAAGCATTACCGAATTGCTTTCGTAAATAGCACCGTCTTTTAAAGGTTTTCCATGTGTTTGTAATTCGTTACCTGTAACTAATACCGATACCTTTGGAGTGTTATATACTGCAATTTTTGAGATGCCTAATCCAGCTAAAAATCCAATGGCAGCTTCGTTTAATCGCGTGCCTTCTGTTAATACTTTATCTCCCGCATGAACTTGTTCGCCTACAGGTCTAACATTAGCACCTTGTCGTGGCATTTTTATAATACGTATACCGTCTGCATGTTTGCTAACATGTTCTTGCATAACTACAGTATCTGCAGTATCAGGAACTTTAGCTCCAGTAAAAATACGTACGGCTTCTAAAGGTTGTAGCGTAATGTGTTTCGCATCTCCGGCTTTAGATTCTTCTGTAACTTTATAGTCGGTGTTGTCGCTCCAAATAATTGCATAACCATCCATAGCCGATTGTCTAAACGATGGCATATTAATAGGAGCCAAAATGTCTTCTGCTAATATAAAACCTAGACTTTTAGAAATCTTCACCTTTTTAATATGGTGTACGATTTTAGTCGTGTCTATAATGTGTAATGCTTGTTGAACCGATATCATAAATTAAAGCGTTATGTCCTGACGAATATAACGAAATAAAATGCTTAAAAAACAAAAACTAAGTATTTTTACGTAGTTTTTGTTTTTCGGTCTTTTTTCTGACGATAATTTAATGAAGTGGGCATTTTAATAAAAAACGTGTTTTCGAATTACAATAAGATTGGAATGAGTTAACTTGTTAGCACTCGAGCCTATACTTTTAATCTTTTAAAGTTTGATTTATGAAATCGTATCCGTTGTCGGTAATTATTTTGCTTTGTTTGGCTATTTTACTTGTAGATGCTGTTTCATTTTATTGGTTGCAATCGGTGTTACAATGGGTGACTGTAGATTTTTATAAGCATCTCATTAACGGTTTGTTTGTGTTTTTTTCAATCGGATTGGTAACCGCCATTTTGGTTTTAAAAGTACGTTTAGATCATATCGATGTAAAACGCAAACAGGTGCTTATCTCATCGTTATACGGATTGACAGTGTCATCGTTTATTCCTAAATTTATTTTTGTGGTTTTTATAACGATACTGAGTTTAACAAATAAGATGTTTTCTGTAACCGAATCGTTGTGGATAATTCCCGTTTTTGGAGTTGTTGCTGGTATTTTGCCGTTTCTAGCTATAGTGTATGCCGTTTTTAAAGCGGTGTATTATTTTAAAACGTATCACATTACTGTACATCATGACGATTTACCAAACGCTTTTGACGGATTACGTGTTGTACATATTTCAGATTTGCATTTAGGAAGTCTTAATTATCGCTATAAAGTATTAGACCGCGCCATACAAATTATTAATAACTTAAAACCCGATGTGGTTTGCTTTACTGGCGATTTAGTTAATAATTACGCATGGGAATTAAACGGTTGGGAGAATTGTTTTTTGAAGTTGTCTCCAGACATTAAAAAATATGCGGTTTTAGGAAATCACGATTATGGCGATTATAGTTCTTGGCATTCTGAAGAAGATAAACAAAAGAACTTCGAAACGTTGAAGCAGTTTTACGATAAAATCCAGTTTAAATTACTGATGAATGAATGGGATGTAATTATTAAAAACAATGAGAAATTACATGTCGTAGGTGTCGAGAATTGGGGCATTCCACCATTTAAACAATATGGCGATTTAAAACAGAGTATAGACGGTTTACAGGCATCAGATTTTAAAATTTTAATGTCTCACGATCCCACCCATTGGAGTGAAGAAGTTGTGGCAGATACCAATATAGCGCTAACACTTGCAGGACATACACACGGCATGCAAGCAGGACTTCGAATTAAAAATAAAACCTGGAGTCCTATAAAATATAAATATAAACATTGGGCTGGATTGTATAAAGAAACCAATCAGTATTTATATGTAAATCGCGGATTGGGCTGGTTAGGGTTTCCTGGACGATTAGGAATGCGGCCTGAAATTACATTACTGACCTTAAAAAAATAAGATGGACGAGATGCCGTCTATAGAAATTGAAAAAGAATATAAAAATATAAAAAAACAAAAATTATGGATATTATGGGAGTTTTAGCAGAAGATAATAAACAGTTGACCTTAATATATAATTCAGAAACGTCTGTAGGGAAACAAACCTTGGCTTATGCTAATGCATCAGACAAGAAGTTACTGTCTATAGATATTTCTAAAACTAAGGTTACGGGAACACAATGGGCAGAAATTGCTTCTAATTTAGGAGTGAACATTGGAGATTTAGTCGATGAAGATCATCCGAATTTTGTTAAGAATTTTGGAGATAAAGGTGCGATGCTTAGCTCCGAAGATTGGATTAAGATACTACAACATCAACCAGAAGTTTTAAAAGGATGTATTGTTATTAATGGAAAAAATCGATTAGTAATTACAAATCCGTCTGATTTAGTAAAACACTTAGGAATTGAAGGTGAAGACATTCCTGAATAATGTTAGAGAAGCAAATAGTATAACCTATAATTAAAGCGAAAAGAGCACACGGTCTACCAGATAGGTTTAGGTAAACCGTGTGTCGCTAAATTTTAAGCCGATTTCAGCTGCAATCCGTCTAAAAACAAATTCAACATAGCAAGGTCGTTGTCGTTAATATATTCAGGGTTTATTTTAAGTTCCTTGTCTTTTGATTTTAAAATGTAGTTAGTTGGGAGCTTTTTAACTTCTATGATGTCGCTAATATCCATGTGTTTTGGAAATGGTGCGTATCTAGAAATAACCTGTTCTGTAATGGTTATATAGGTCAGTTTATGTTCTAAAAAATAAAGTCCTATTTGCAGTATAGCTAGTATAAACCAAGCATAGTCACTCCATCTTAAATTGTAATTTTCATTAAATATGAAGTTTGATAAGGGTAATAACAGCCAAACAAAACCATAAATAAGATTTCTATAATGTTTCTTTTTCTTGTAAATTTTTTGAATCATTTTATGATTTTTTGAGTTTAGATTGTTTGTTTATAATGTAATAGTTTCTGTATACACGACATAAATTTAAAAATAAATACAAATTTAAAAATGTGATTACAGCATTGGATTTTTGAAATAAACTGACTTTGAAAACATCTGTAAGAGAAATTATAAGAAGTAGCGAACCAACGAGCCAAACAGCAGTAAGAAGAATAACTTGTTTTTGGGTTGGATATTTTACCCAAGTATATAATTTAGAAAACATAGTATTAAGTTTTATAATGCACAATTTACATTATTCTATCCATTAATAATAAGTGAGTCTAAATAATGAGATATTTTATGCTTTCTATGATTTAAATTGAAGATTTACGCTTATCTTAAAGTAATTTCTACCATATATTTAAAAGTCATTTTTCATTCTTAGCTATGGTTGCGCACTATTAACCCAAGCATCCAATATAGTAAGAACAGTTAAGGTGTTTGCTTTGAGGTTCACTACTTAGGTGTATTTCCTTTTTTTAATAATTTAGAATAGTATTCCTTGTTTAGACTTTTTTTATTATAAATTCACTCACTTTAAATTTTTCTGAATTCTATCGAATATTACTGCGATTAATACGGTCCACAATAATCTGTAGATTCAGATATTAAAAGCAACTTTTTTATATGATTTTAATTACAGCTATTATTCTGTCTCTTTCTATTGTTTTCTTTACTAGCATTAGTAGGTTTCTTAATAGAAAGTGCTGTTTTCTACTATGCGATTTGTATTTATAATATCGAATATTTTTTTCGAATCTGAAGGTTCAATATCTTTTAAATCGAATGTAGAGTCTTTTTTATTATGTCTTGAAATTTTTAATGTATTGTCTGTTAGCTCGACATCACTTATGTGGTTAAAAGAAATACTCGTACTCTTAAAGAAAGCATTTAGTTTTATAACAATTCCTTTTTTGTTCCATTGTACGGCGTTTTTAAACCAAAATAACTGGCCATTTACTACAATCATTAGAAACATTCCTGTTATATAGATGTATTTATAAATTTTAGGATTTTCTAGATGGAAAGGTTTAAATATGCTAATAACCATAGCTATAATAAGAACTATAAGTAATATAATTTGTAATGGATTTTTATCTATGCGAATAAAGTGTATGCGTTTCATGATTTTAAGCTAGGTTCGTTTGAGGGTGAAGTTCTTCTATAACAGACTTTAGTTTAGAGAAGTCGGATTCGGTAATTAACTCTAAGTCAATTGTCATTTTTTTTGAAGGCGAATCAATAGTGTATATTCCTCCAGAATGTTTTATTTTAATGATATCTTTAAAAGCTATACGTTTTGGAAACGGAGTGTATTGGCATATAACGTCGTTATCGATTGTTATATAAGGTTTAAAACGCTCAAAATAGTACAGTGTAAAATATAAAACAGATAAAAAGAGCCAGCCGTAGTCAAGTAAGTCTAAGGAGTTCGTTTCTGAAAACAGGAGTTTAGCTATCACGAAAAGTGCCCAAATAATCGCCATAATTAAGTTTCTGTTTGGTCGCTTTTTTTTATTGTTTATTATAATCATTTGGTCTTGAATTAGTAATTATTTAGAATGTTTAAAATAATTTTTATAGACTTGAAATAATTTTGAAAACGATAATATAATTAAAAATAAGATTGCAATATTCTCCTTTTGAATGATATTTTCTTTAAAATTACCGGTAACAGAAAACACAAGTAGTAATACTCCAAATAGCCAAATTAAAGTAAATAATATGACTTGCTTTTTAGTGGGGGCTTTTATCCATTTATTTAGTTTAGTAACCACAGACTCTACTTTTATACACACTAATTTACAAAATAATTATAAAAGTGAAAGGAGTGGTTTTTAATAAATCGAATAAAATACAGTTGTTTTTGTCTTGTTCGTTATAAGTCTCTCGTT
Source organism: Formosa agariphila KMM 3901 (assembly GCF_000723205.1). Classification (NCBI taxonomy): domain Bacteria; kingdom Pseudomonadati; phylum Bacteroidota; class Flavobacteriia; order Flavobacteriales; family Flavobacteriaceae; genus Formosa; species Formosa agariphila. Next base: position 774,799 of record NZ_HG315671.1, read on the forward strand.
ACTATATGTCTAAATTCAGATTTAATTGTGCTTTGGTTAAGAAATTTAAATAGGGTGTAGGCAAGACTACAATCGGGGTTGTACCTGCTTTTTACCACAGTACATTGTTGGTAGTAGTTATTTGCCAGTCATTATCTTTTCAGTTGTTTTACCGCTTAAATAAGTGTTAAATAATTGAGAAAGTTCATTCATAGTTAGTTCCAAACTCGGAACAGCGTCAATATATAATTTTCTAATTTCACAGCTTTTCTTATAAAAAGTTTGATAGTCATAAAGTACTTTTTGACCACTATCAATGTAAAACTGTCCAATGATGTATTCAAATCTATAACGTCCATCTTTAAATTCAATATTTCTACTGTTGTCTTTGCTTATAACAGCTCCTAATAAGTTTTGATTTTCTAAAAGTAAAAAGCAAGAATTTTCATATATTTTTTTTCATATAAATATTTATTAGCTATTAATAATTTCTTTAATCAGGAGAAATAACCAAACTATTAAAAGTATCCAACCTAGACCTCCTGCTTTACCTCCTAAAAGTTCTAAAGGCCATAAGGGAACTCTTATAAAACGAAAATTATATATATGATTATTGCTGTTGTTAACATTTTTTATTTTTTAGTTTGTTGCTCAAATTACTGCCAACTCCTATTACTCCAAACAAACCTAAGTCTATCCCAGTAAAGAAGCGCTTATTAAAATTAATCCACCTAAAATACCAAAAATCAACCAAATCCCTTTACGGATAACCATAATCGTGAGAATTATTTAAAAACAGTGTGTAGGCTGATTGCAATCGGATAATTACAGACTTAATGGTTAAGGTGTGAAGAAAATTTTAAGATAAGCGGACTTATAGTTAATTACACAAAAGCACTGGGTTAGGCTGTTTTAAGCCAAGCCTAAAGCAATCTCTATCATCTCTTTAAATGTGGTTTCGCGTTCTTTAGCTGTGGTACGCTCGCCAGTAACTAAAGAATCTGAAATGGTAAGTATGGCTAAAGCGTTAACGTTATGTTTTGCGGCTACGGTGTATAGGCCTGCGGCTTCCATTTCTACGCATAACACACCAAAGTCTGCCCATTTTTTATACGATTCGAAGTCGTCTGCATAAAACTCGTCGCTAGAGAATACATTTCCTGCTTTAATTGCAATGTGTTTGGCGTTGGCAGTGGTTACTGCTTTCTGAAACAACTCGAAGCTTGCCGTAGGGGCATAATCGGCGCCATTAAATCGGGTTTTGTTGATTCCAGAAGACGAGGCTGCCATGGCAATAACGGTATCACGAATCTTAACATCTTCCTGATACGAGCCAGCACTACCCACACGAATTAAATTTTGAACACCAAAATCTGTAATGAGTTCGGTTGCATAAATAGAGATGCTTGGAATTCCCATGCCTGTGCCCATTACCGAAATACGTTTGCCGTTATACGTTCCGGTGTATCCAAACATATTTCTAACCGTGTTAAAACAGACTGCATCTTTTAAGTAATGTTCCGAAATCCATTTGGCACGTAGTGGATCTCCTGGTAATAGAATGGTTTCGGCAATAGCTCCTTTTTCTGCTTCAATATGTAAACTCATGGTAATAAAATTTAATTAAGAAATCGCTTTAGAGGAGAATTATTGTGCGTTATAGGCTTCAACAATAGCAACTCCAGAAGATGTCCCAATACGATCGGCACCAGCTTCAATAAACTGTAAAGCCGTTTCTAAATCGCGAATACCTCCAGAAGCTTTTACTTTGGCTTTGCCTGCGGCGGTTTTTTTCATTAGTGCAACAGCTTCAAGCGTGGCACCGCTAGACGAAAATCCTGTCGAGGTTTTTATGAAATCTGCATTGGCAGCTATGCTCAGTGTACACGCTTTTATAATTTGGGCATCGGTTAACTCGCTAATTTCAAATATCACTTTTAAACTGGCTGTATCGCCACAAGCTGCTTTTACTTGTTTAATGTCTTCAAAAACCAAATCGAAATCATTGCTTTTTAGCATACCAATATTTAGCACCATATCAATTTCTTCAGCGCCTTGTTCTACAGCCATTTTAGTTTCAAAAACTTTGGTTTGGGTGGTAACTGCACCTAAAGGAAAACCTATGGTTGCACACACTTTTATATCGGTTCCTTTTAATAATTGTTTTACAAATGACACATAAAAACTATTCACACAAACAGCATAAAACTTATAGGTTAAAGCGTCCTCACATAGTGTTTTAATGTCTTGATCTGTAGCCGAAGATTTTAAAAGGGTGTGGTCTATATATTTTGCAATATCCATGTTCATTGTATTTAGAGTTGTGTCTAGTAAAAATACAACGAACAAAAGGGTTCTGAAACTATTTCCTGAATTAAATGTATTATTAGCCTGTATTTTTAGTTCTAAAAAGAAGGAATGGACATTGTGCTATTCATGAGGAAAAGTCTTAGACGTTTTAAGTGTATGTATTATGGAATCAGTCTTTCTTAAGTTCTGGAAAACGGATTCAATTATGAGTTGAGCCGAACGTCATATTAATAATTAGGAGGTCTGTTTAAATTACGTTGCAATCAGTAAGAAGTAAGGAATGTCAGTTTAAGATTGATGTATTGGTGTAACACTAAGCCTTTAAAAGGGTTTCAATGTCTAACTTTTTCATCTTTAAAAACGCCTCCATAACTTTTGGTGCACGATTAGCATCAGATAGTAGTGATTCTAATACGGTTGGAACAATTTGCCAAGACACACCATATTTATCTTTTACCCAACCACATTGGCTTTCTTGTCCGCCGTCGCTCGTAAGCTGTTCCCAAAGTGTGTTAATTTCTTCTTGAGAGTCGCAATACATTGTAAAAGACACGCCTTCATTTAAATTAAATTCGTGTGGAATAGGACTACTCATTATGTTAAATATATTGGTGTTTAATTTAAACTGGGTAAAACGTGTGGTGTCTGCTTTAACATTTGGCGTGGAGTTGCCATAAGGCATTTTTAGCAAAGCCATGGATTTAGGAAATAGAGATTGGTAGAACGTAGAGGCTTCGTCTAACTTGTCATACTTATCTTCTGTAAATAATAAAGATGGCACTATGGTTTGTGGCGCATTTATGGGGTCGATATCTAATTGCCAAGACACACCAAATTTATCTTTAACCCAAGCATATTTTTTACACCAAGGGTATTCCTGTAAAGGCATTAAAATGGTGCCGCCTTCTACCAATGCGGTGTAAATACGTTCAATTTCGGCGTTACATCCGCAATACACAAAAAAAGAAGTCGCTTCGTTTATAGTAAATTCAGGTCCGCCATTTAATGCTGTAAAACGTTTCCCGTTAATTTTAAAATGTAGGAGCATGTCGTTTTCAGAACAAATTTCTGAATCGTTAAAAACGGAGCAATAAAATGTAGCCGCAGCTTTTGCATTTGTATTAAACCATAAACACGGTACAATTTCAGTTTGCATAATTTTTAAATTAAAGTTGACTGTTATAACGTTTTAGAACACCTACTAAATTAAGGTTCTCTTTTACTAGGTTGACCATAGAGATGAACAATATCTAGGTAAGGAGATTGAGACATGCCTCCAGGATTAATACCAGGCTTGCCTTCTGGTACGGGTGTATTTAAGTTGTAAAAATACGTATCCCATATGGCGAAGGTTTCATTGGTATCTGGAGCAATATATGTCATTGGGGCAACTTCAAAAATCGAAGTGCCATTATTAGCGGCTTTATAGGCAAAGTAAATCAGTTCAGAGCAATAATAACTGTCGTTTTCAAAATCGAAGACTGCATCGTATTTGGCATCCATCTTAGATTTTATAAAAGTAATTGCGTCTGGTGTTAAGTGATTGAATTCATGTTTTAAACGTCCAACGGCTACTTTCGGATTATGATCTTTATTGAGGCTACGCTTTAAAAATGATTTTAACGGCGTTAAAATTACACCTTCAGAAACCGCTTCCATAACCTGAAGTTCCCCCGCTTCGTTTTTCATAACTAAACCCACATGCGAAAAATTGTAATGATCAACGCCTTCTGTTACCGCTTCAATAGCCTCGCAAAACGGACCGCAATCTACATCTTGAAATAAAAAATCGCCTTCTAATAGTTCGAATTCTGGTGTACTGTCGCAATTGTAAAAAAGTAAAGCGCTTAGTAATAGGGTTATAATGTGGTAGTTAGTTCTCATGATTTTTGCAGTAGGATAACACAAAAGTAAGGAACAATTTCTATTTATAAGAATCGGATTACTGTTCTGTATTAAAAATCCATCTCTTTTTTTATCTTAGTAAAATGAAATCAATAGAACCTTTTATAAGAGATATTAACGATTTTCCGAAACCAGGAATCGTTTTTAAAGATTTAACGCCTTTATTAAATAGTCCAGAAGGTACAGATTTGTGTTTGCAAGAATTGTTGAAGCAAATTGATGGTGCTAAAGTAGATAAAGTTGTGGGCATGGAAGCACGAGGTTTTTTCTTTGGGACCTTAATAGCAAAAGCTTTAGGTGTTGGATTTATTCCTGTAAGAAAACCTGGAAAATTACCTTATAACACCATTTCTGAAACCTATGCCTTAGAATATGGTAGCGATGTTTTAGAAATTCATGAAGATGCTATTTCACCTGGAGACCGTGTGTTAATTCACGACGATGTCTTGGCAACCGGTGGCACAGCTGCTGCGGTTTGTAAACTGGTAGAACGTTTAGGTGGTAAAATTGTACAATGTAACTTTATTATGGAATTAGAATTTTTAAGGGGATCCGAAAAGTTAAAACCTAACCATGTGGCTTCCGTTTTAAAATACTAAGAGTTTTTTTATTCAGGGTTTAATAGCGTTTTCTTAATTTATTTTCAGCATAATACAGTGTATTGCGCTTAGAATATTTAAGAAAAATTAGGTTGCCACTGTGATTTCTTTCCTTAAAAGTGAATTTTCAATCTATTTGAAATATTAAAAAACACTATTTTTACAACCAACTATTAAATTATTAATCAATAAACCATACGTTATGAAAACAAATATTAACACGTTATTTGTGCTTTGCTTTTTTGTGTTTTTTATTAAAGTGAGCCCCGTATTTGCGCAGTCGGCGTCGAATACTTCAACTTCAGAGATTTTAAAGTCTTGGAATAATACAGCTAATAAACAAGCAATTATTGCTTATGTTAGTGATGTTACCAATCCTAAAAGTTCAAATTTTATACCCGTTGCAGATCGTATTGCTACATTCGATAATGATGGAACATTATGGAGTGAACAGCCTGCTTATTTTCAGTTTTTCTTTGCTATAGATCGTGTTAAAAAAATGGCTAAAGATCATCCAGAATGGAAAACAGAACAGCCATTTAAAGCTGTTTTAGAAAATGATATGGAAGCCTTAAAAGCTTCTGGAATGGAAGGTCTTATAAAACTTGTAATGACTACTCATGCAGGAATGACTAGTACAGACTTCGAAAAAATGGTTAAAGAATGGAGTAAAACAGCAGTGCATCCTACTAAAAAAGTGCCTTTTACAGATATGATTTTTCAACCCATGTTAGAGTTGTTAACTTACTTAAGAGCTAATGAGTTTAAAACTTATATAGTATCTGGTGGAGGTATCGAATTTATGCGTGCTTTCTTAACCGATGTTTATGGTATTCCTACAGAGCAAATTATAGGAAGTACTGTTAAAACTAAATTTGAAATTGTAGATGGCGTACCTGTTATAAACCGTTTAGCAGAATTAGATCATAACGACGATAAAGGAGGGAAGCCAGAAAGTATCAATAAATATATTGGTAAAAAACCAGTGTTTGCTGCAGGAAATTCTGATGGTGATTTAGCAATGTTGCAATACACCGATTCTAATACCTATAAGTCATTTCAGTTATATATTCACCATACCGATGCAGCTCGCGAATGGGCTTACGACAGAACATCTTCTATTGGTAAATTTGATAAAGGTTTAGACGAAGCTATAGCTAAGAAATGGACTGTAGTAAGTATGAAAACAGATTGGAGTGCAATCTATCCAAGATAGTTACATTCAATACTATATTGTACACAAGAAGATGATATAATTAAATTTATATCATCTTTTTTTTTGTTGGTTTTATAGCTGTTTATATATTTAGAATATGAAGTATAAGTTTTAATAATTATAGATACATTAGAGTTTTAGAACTTAAAAGAGATTATTTTAGTGATATCGCTATTGAGTGTCTTCTAAAATAAATGTTTAGATAATTAGAAATATAGGTGTTTAAAGTACAATCTCCCTCCCTTTAAGCCGTTTAGTAATTACATAAAAAGTAAAGCATAATGAATGACGTTTTAGTGAATAACATGGATTTATTTGTTAAACATGATTTTTTTAGTAAAAAGTTAATAGACAATATTCCTGGTATTTTTTATGTCTATAAACAAGTGGGGCAAAAGTTTTTGTTATTTGCTTTTAATAAACAACATGAAAAGATAACAGGATTCGATGCCGAAGAGGCTCTCAATAAAGAACCTTACTTTTTTGTTCAAGATAAAGACCATGAGGCTATTACAGAAGCATTAGAATTTATTCAGATTCGTAACCATGTTAAACAAGTCTATGGCAGTATCGTTACAAAAGAAGGAGATGTTATACCACACGTGTTTGAAGGCTATCGTTTTGAATACAAATCTGAAATGTATTTTATGGGCTTAGGGACAGATATTAGCGATTTATCTAAAGCGCACGAAGATTTAAAAAGAGAACGTTTAGAGCGTGGACGAAAAGAAAAAGAATTACTAACATTAACTTTAAAAGACAAACAAAAAGAAGCTGTCTTGACTTCAATTTCTAAAAAATTAGATGCTTTAAAACAAAACGCGAAAGATAAAGACGTGCTAAAAGCTGTTTCAAAGTTGTCTGAAGAAATTAATAGTACCTTCATATTCTCTGAAGACAATTGGCAAAAATTCGAGTTTTTATTCAATAATCTTCATGAAACATTTTATGAAAATTTGTTAGGAAAGCATCCAGATCTTACCAAATCTGAACAAAATTATTGTGGACTAATTAAATTAAAAATGAGTACAGAGCAAATATGTACAACGTTAAACATATCTAAGGAAGGATTGAAGAAGAAAAAATATCGCCTAAAGCAAAAAATGAATTTAGATAAAGCCTTACGATTAGAATGTTACATCGGAAAATTTTAATGTCCACTAAATGTCCATTTATTTTATCTTATAATATATTAGCTTTACGGTATTAAGTGAAAATCATTTTCGTCTATTATGATTAAATCTTTTTTTAACTAAAAAACTTTTACATGAAAAAAATTGGAATTTTATCCGTACTACTAGCGTGCGGTATTTCATTAAGTGCTTTTGCACAAAAGAAACCCAATATTGTAGTATTTTGGGGTGACGATGTAGGTATGTGGAATATTAGCGCATATCACAACGGAATGATGGGTGGAACAACACCTAACATTGATCGTATTGCAAATGAAGGTGCATTATTCACCGATCATTACGCGCAACAATCTTGTACGGCTGGTCGTGCGTCTTTTATTTTAGGACAACACCCGTTTAGAACAGGATTACTTACTATTGGTATGCCAGGTTCTGATCATGGTATTAATGCAGCAGATCCAACTATTGCTGAGTTATTAAAGCCACTAGGATACTCAAGTGGGCAGTTTGGAAAGAATCACTTAGGGGATCAAGACAAGCACTTACCTACTAACCATGGTTTTGATGAATTTTTTGGTAACCTTTATCACTTAAATGCTGAAGAAGAGCCAGAAACAGAATTCTATCCGAAAGATCCTGAATTCCGTAAAAAATACGGACCAAGAGGAGTACTTAAATCTACTGCCGATGGTAAAGTAGAAGATACGGGGCCATTAACGGTTAAGCGTATGGAAACTGCAGATTCTGAGTTTATTGGAGCTGCTTTAAAATTCATCGAAAAGAATGCAAAAGCTAATAAGCCGTTCTTTGCATGGATTAACTCTACACGTACACACGTATGGACACATTTATCTGACAAATATTTACACAAATCTGGTTACGGTTTATATGCTGATGCTATGATGGAATTAGATGATGGTGTAGGTATGGTATTAGATAAATTAGACGAATTAGGTATAGAAGACAACACTATTGTTGTATTCTCTACAGATAACGGTGCTGAGAAGTTTACATTCCCTGACGGTGGAACCATTCCATTTAGAGGAGAAAAAGGAACAACTTGGGAAGGTGGATTTAGAGTACCTGCTATGGTAAAATGGCCAGGTCACATTAAGCCAGGAACTGTTATTAACGATATCTTTTCTCAGGAAGACTGGATGCCTACGTTATTAGCAGCAGCAGGAAACCCTAATGTAAAAGAAGAATTATTAAAAGGTAAATCTTACTCTGGTAAAACGTTTAAAGCGCACTTAGATGGTTACAACCAATTACCATTATTAACAGGTGAACTTAAAAAAGGTGAAGGTTTAAGACATGAGATCTTTTATTTTGATGCTGCAGGTAACTTAAACGCATTACGTTACGACGATTGGAAATTACACTTCTCTATTATGGAAGGGTCTATTAACGAAGCATACAGAAAATCTCCATCTTGGCCAATTATCTTAAACTTAAGAAACGATCCGTTTGAAGTATCTATGGACGCAGCGTTATACATAAGAAATTATGCAGACCAAATGTGGATGATGGTACCAGCGCAAAACTATGTTGGTAAATTCTTAAGCACATTTAAAGAATTCCCATCAAGAAAAGGTAGCTCTTTAAGTGTAGATCAAGTTTTAGAAACGTTAAAAACGCCTTCTAGAAATTAGATTTATTTTTTTTAAATATATTAAACTGATACAATTGAAAAATTGTATCAGTTTTTTTTTGTTTACGTATTGGATAAAATGGACTTTAATTTAAAGTGAATTTTGTATTACCCATAGGGTTGTAACAGTGTTTTTTTCGAAATTGTAATAAAATTTTTATAAAAAAATTGTAACTTCCATTCGGTATGGTGTAATATTTAGGTTACACCCTATATTAATTATTAACTAACATTTAAATTTTTATGAAAAAAATTAATCTTTTCGCGGTGTTATTACTTGCTGTAGTATCCGTAGCATCTGCGCAGAAAAAACCCAACATTGTCGTGATTTGGGGAGATGACATCGGAATGTGGAATGTAGGTGCCTACACCCACGGTATGATGGGAAGAACGCCAAACATTGATGGGATAGCAAAAGAAGGTATGCTATTTACAGACCATTATGGGCAACCAAGTTGTACAGCTGGTCGAGCTGCATTTATTATGGGGAAAATGCCAATTCGTACAGGAATGACAACCATTGGTATTCCTGGTTCTGCACAAGGAATTCAGAAAGTAGACCCAACATTAGCCGAAGTTTTAAAAACGCAAGGCTATTCAACTGCTCAATTTGGTAAAAACCATTTAGGAGATAGAAATGAATTTTTACCAACAAATCATGGTTTCGATGAGTGGTTCGGTAACCTATATCACTTAAATGCAGAAGAAGAGCCAGAAGAATTAGATTATCCAGGGCAAAAAGATCCAAGTTATAAAGAAAAATATGGGCCAAGAGGAGTGTTACACACTTGGGCAACAGATAAGGACGATCCAACTGTAGATCCTAAATTTGGTAAAGTAGGGAAACAACGTATAGAAGATACAGGGCCATTAACTAAAAAGAGAATGGAAACTATTGATTCTGAAGTTACAGATTATGCTTTAGAATATTTAGATCGTGTTGGTAAGGGGGATAAGCCATTCTTTATGTGGTACAATACAACGGCGATTCATATTTGGTCTCATAGTACTAATAAATACATTCAAGCTGCTGTAGATGAAGGTCGTGCAGAAGAAGATTTAGTGCGTGCAAGAATGATTGAACATGATGAGTTAGTAGGTAAAATCTTAACTAAACTTGATGATTTAGGTGTTGCTGATAATACAATTGTTATATACAGTACAGATAATGGAAACGAATTGATGTACTGGCCTGATGGTGGCTATGCGCCATTCCGTGGAGAAAAAGGAACCACTTGGGAAGGTGGACTTAGAGTACCAATGTTAGTAAAATGGCCAGGACATATTCCTGCGGGGTCATCTTCCAATGGTATTCAAAGTCATGAAGACCTTTATGTTACTTTAGCTGCGGCTGCTGGATTACCTAACTTAAAAGAAGATTTCTTAAAAGGTAAAAAAGTAGGGAATATTTCAGTTAAAACACACTTAGATGGTTACAACAACTTAGCATTATGGACAGGAGAAACTGATAAATCTGCGAGACGTGAAATGTTTTACTACGACGAATCAGATCTTATGGCCGTTCGTGTAGATGGATGGAAAATGCATATTGGTGTGAAACATGGAGGAAATTGGTTTGACGAAAAATCGTATCCTAGTATACCATATATTATAAACTTATTAATGGACCCTATGGAGAAAATGACTCCAGATTCTGAAGAATGGGGTTATGCAGGGCGTAAATTTGTTGCTCAAAAATTATGGGCACCAACAGCTGCTGTACCATATTTAAAAGCACATTTAAAGTCGCTTGCTGATTTCCCACCATCTCAAGGTGGAGAATCTCTTAGTATGGAAAAATCTATTAAAAGAGCAATGACTATGTTAGAAAATCCTAAGGCAGGTAATAACTAATAATACGTAGTTTGTAATATAAAAAGACTTATACTACTTTTTATATATTACTGATTATCTAAAATCTCCGAAAGCTTTTGCTTTCGGAGATTTTTTATTTACACTGATATGTATGATTCGAAAAGTGTAAAAATAATATTATCAGACTATTATGATTTAAAAAATAGCACAATAGGCTTTTAAAAAATTATAATTTAATTATATTTATCTAATCAATATTTTTTTTAAATAATGTCTATTACATCTTGACGTTATTTTATGTTTAACCAAATAATTTTTTTTATGAAAAAAAGTAAACTATTTACACTGTTGCTTGCTGCGGGGATAGCCTCTTCCGCATTTGCACAGAAAAAGCCAAACATCTTAGTCTTATGGGGCGATGATATTGGGCAATCTAACATTAGCGCCTATACTATGGGGTTAGTAGGGTATCGTACACCAAACATCGACCGTATTGCAGATGAAGGAATGATTTTTACCGATTATTATTCAGAGCAAAGCTGTACTGCTGGACGTTCAACATTTATCTTGGGGCAAAGTGTTTTGCGAACAGGATTAAGTAAAGTGGGTATGCCAGGTGCTGCTCAAGGGATTTCAGAAAAGGACCCTACTATTGCCGAGTTGTTAAAACCTATGGGCTATGTTACTGGACAATTTGGTAAAAACCATTTAGGAGACCGTGACGAAATGTTACCAACCAACCATGGTTTTGATGAGTTTTTTGGAAACTTATATCACTTAAATGCTGAAGAAGAACCAGAATTAAGAGATTATCCAGACCCTAAAAAGTTCCCTAATTTCGCTAAGAAGTTCGGACCAAGAGGTGTAATACATTCTACTGCCGATGGTAAAATTGAAGATACAGGACCCTTAACTAAAAAGCGTATGGAAACTATAGATGATGAGTCATCTGATGCAGCTATAGCATTCATTAAAAAATCTGTAGCTTCTGGAAAACCATTTTTTGTATGGTGGAATGGTACGCGTATGCATTTTAGAACGCATGTGAAACCAGAATTAACAGGTATTTCTGGACAAAATGAATACGGAGACGGAATGGTAGAACACGACATGCATATCGGGAAATTCTTGAAAGTTATAGACGAACTAGGTATTGCAGATAATACAATTGTACACTATGGTACAGATAATGGACCTCATAAAAACACTTGGCCAGATGCTGGAGTTAATCCGTTTAGAGGAGAGAAAAACACCAACTGGGAAGGTGGTTGGAGAACCCCTGCAATGGTGCGTTGGCCTGGTAAAATTAAAGCAGGTTCTGTGTCTAACGAAATCATGTCTGGTTTAGATTGGATGCCAACTTATGTGGCAGCTGCAGGAGATCCAAAAGTGAAAGAAAAATTATTAACAGGACATAAAGCAAACGGAAAAACATTTAAAGTACATTTAGATGGATATAACTTCTTACCATATTTAACTGGTGAAGTAGAAAATGGTCCGCGTGAAGAATTGTTCTATTTCTCTGATGATGGTGAATTAATGGCATTGCGTTTCCACGATTGGAAAGTAACATTTATGCATCAAGATTCTGAAGGAACTTTAGATACTTGGTCTAAGCCAATGGTTACAACAAGAATTCCTTGGATTTATAATTTAAGAAGAGATCCTTACGAATTTGCTACCACAACGTCTAATACGTATTGGGACTGGTATTTAGATCACGTATTCTTATTATTACCAGCATCAGAATATGTAGGTAAATTTATTTCTACGTTCGAGCAATACCCACCACGTATGAAAGCTGCAAGTTTTAATTTAGGAGATACTATGGATGCTTTAACAGAAGCAGGTAAGAAATAAACTATTTTTTTACTTCATTAAAATATTTATAGATTAATTTAAAACCGATATACTTCTTAGAAGTATATCGGTTTTTTTTTTTTTTACTGTCTACTTTTTGTCTCTTTTTTAATAAGATTTATTAAAGACTAATTTGTATTTTTACTAGTACATTAAAAGTTGAAGTGTTATTTTATTCACATCAACTTTCTTAACTTTATAAGAAATTTAATACAAAAAGCATGACAGCATTAGAAGCCATCAACACTTTAAAAAAAGAAATGTCAGCCTCAATTATTGGGCAAGATAATTTAATAGACCGTATTGTATTGGTTTTGTTGGCCGATGGTAATATGCTGTTAGAAGGTTTACCGGGTTTAGCAAAAACACGTGCTATTAAAACCTTATCTAAACATTTAGATTGCGATTTAAGCAGAATACAATTTACACCAGATTTATTACCAACAGATATTACCGGTACTGAAATCTATCAACCAGACGAAGCAGAAAAGTTTATATTTCAAAAAGGACCTATTTTTAGTAACCTTATTTTGGCTGATGAGATTAACCGTGCGCCTGCAAAAGTGCAATCGGCATTATTAGAAGCCATGGAAGAGCGTCAAGTTACAGTTGCTGGAAGTACATATCCAATGGAGCCTCTTTTTATGGTTATGGCCACACAAAACCCAATTGAGCAGGAGGGAACCTATCCGTTACCAGAAGCACAAATGGACCGTTTTATCATGCACGTGGTTATCGATTATCCAGACGATGCTTCAGAATTAGGAATTCTTCGTTTAAATAAACAAGAGCAATCAGTAGCTTCAAAAGCAAATAAAACACAACCAGAAACCATTTCTCAGCAACATATTTTTGATGCCAGAAATGAAATAAATACGGTAAAAGTGAGCGAAGAGCTTGAAAAATATATGGTGAGCTTAATTGCTGCTACACGTTATCCAGAACGTTTTGATGAAGCTTTAGCAGATTGGATCGACTTTGGTGCTAGTCCGCGTGGAACTATTGCTCTAGATCGCTGTAGTCGTGTAAACGCATGGATGAGCGGAAAAGATTTTGTGTCTCCAGATAATATTCAAGCGGTAATAAAAGATGTGTTAAGACATCGTGTAGCACTAAGCTATAAAGCCCGTGCCGAAGGTATCACTGTAAATCAAGTTATAGAGAAGATTTTAGAAGTTGTAGCTGTTGTTGCATAATAGTTAAAACTAAACGTACATGGCTTCAAAATCGAATACAGACTCTGTTTTTTTAACGCTCGAACATTTATTAAAATTCGAGTGGCTTAACACCGTGCTTAATTTTAAAGTGGGGTCGCAAAAATCGAACAGTGTGCTGTCGGGAAGATTTGCATCACGCTTACGCGGAAGAGGATTAGATTTCGAAGAAGCTAGACCTTATGTTATTGGCGACGACATTCGTAATATCGATTGGAAAGTAACAGCAAAAACAGGTGTTACACATACTAAAGTCTTTACTGAAGAAAAGGAAAAACCAGCGTTTATATTTGTGGATCAATCACCTACTATGGGCTTTGGATCTGTAGACAAAACCAAATCTGTAATCGCAGGCGAAATTGCAGCTATTGCTGCCTATAAAATTATGAAAGGTGGTGATCGTGTAGGCGGTTTAGTTTTTAAAGGCGATGGTTACGATTTGGCTACACCAAAGCGAGATCAGCGTAATATGCTTCAATTTTTCCAACATATTGTAGATGCCAATAACAACATTTACAACCAACAGAAATTTGATTTCTCTGAAGCGTTAAAGGGGGTGATTTCTAAGCTTCAGAATATTATTACCCACGATTACTTAGTTGTAATTATCAGTGATTTTTATCGCTATAATTCAGAAACCATTCAATATCTAAGTTTACTGTCGCAACATAATGATGTGGTTTTAGTAAAGGTTTTCGACCCTATGGAAGAGTCGCTCCCGAAAGATAAAATTACACTGACAAACAACGAAAAACAAATCAGTATTTCTAAAAAACAAAAACGCGTTTCAGAAGATTTAAAAGATGATTTTAAAACGAATTATGACGGTTTTAAACAAGAAATAGAAAAATATAATATCACATTATTTAAAGTGAATACAGTCGACCCGATTGAAGAGCAATTAATTAATGTGTTTACGCAATACAAACCCAAGTAAGTAATGTTCGCATTAAAACTACATACATTAACCGTGTTACAAGATGCCTCCGATTTAGTTCTTGGAGATATTATTGAACCGACTCCAGTGCCGTTTACTTACGAAACGATTGGTTGGAAAATTGTATTTGCATTAGTAGCTATTTTACTTATTTATATAGCATATAGGTTGTATAAAAATTATAAAAAGAAGCAGTATTTACGTGAAGCTGTGGCCTACATTCAAGATTTACAAAAGCAAACAGATTTAGATGCTGCGGCCTATATAAATGCTGTTATGTTTCAGTTAAAACAAACTGCTTTGCACACCTTTGGCAGGTTAGAAGTAGCGCGTTTATACGGTACAGCGTGGTTACAGTTTTTAGATAGTAAAGTAAATGGTTCTAATTTTAAAGATGATGAAGCTGTAATTCTAGAAGCTGTTTATAAGCAAGAGGTTTCAGAATCTACAGCGTTTAATAAAGAGAAATTTAGTAATAAAAGCATTAATTGGATTAAACAACATGCCAGATAACTTCCATTTCGAATATCCGTGGGTTATATTTTTACTGCCTTTACCATTATTGGTATATTGGTTGTTGCCGGCTATAAAAAACCGAAGTAGCGCCTTACGATTTCCGTATTTTAATAGAGCAGCTGAGGTGTCCGACCAAAAACCTAAAAAGGCATCATTCGTAAAAAAACGTAGTGCTTTGGCTTGGTTGGTAATGTACGGGATTTGGAGTCTATTATTGCTAGCTTTGGCATCGCCAGAATTAGTTGGTAAGCCAGAGAAGAAAATAAAAACATCACGTAATTTTTTAATTGCAGCAGACATTTCGTTTAGTATGGCTAACACTGACTGGGCTATAGACGGTAAGCAAACTACGCGTTGGGCAGCAGTTAAAGATATTATGAAAGACTTTGTGAAAGAACGAAAAAGTGACCGTTTAGGGTTGCTGTTTTTTGCATCTAATGCTTATGTGCAAGCCCCATTTACATCAGACTTAAATACTGTTAGCACCATGTTAGACGAAGCCGATGTTGGTATGGCTGGGCAAATGACAAACATTGGGAAAGCAATTGTTAAGGGAATGGACATGTTTCAGCGTGATACGATTCCGCATAAAGTCATGTTAATCTTAACAGATGGTGTAGATTCTGGCATGGAAATTTTACCTTTAGATGCCGCAAATTTGGCTAAAAAAGATTCTACTGTTATTTATACCATTGGTATTGGTGATCCAACCTCACGTGATTCGGATTTAGATGAACGTACCTTACAAGACATTGCAGAAATGACAAACGGTAAATATTTTAGAGCAAAAGATACCGAAGCGCTTCAAAATATTTACAAAGAACTAGATACACTTGAACCTATAGAATACGAAGAAGAAAGCTATACACCAAAAACCTTACTGTATTACATTCCGTTAGGCGTGGCATTAGTATTGAGTGCTTTGGCTATAGCAATCAGCTTTATTATTCTAATTATAAAACGATTTAAATCGACCTAAATAATATGGAGATTTGGAAGGACATAGATTGGGAAAAATTCCATTTTTTACGAGCCGAGTATCTTTGGTACGGACTTCCTGTGGCCATAATTATCTTGTTGTGTATCTTTTTGTATGGCGAAAGTAATGCCTGGAAAAAACACATTGCAAAGCATTTACAGCCTTATGTTATTCAGAAAGGAACAACTTGGAAATCTCGCCTTGTATACCTGTTTATTCTACTGCTTTTTGCAATTGGATTTATTGGATTTTTAGGACCAACTTGGAGTGAAAAAAAGGCGCCAGCAAAAAAGGTTGCTTCTAAATTAGTTATCGCACTAGATTTATCGCAGAGTATGTTAACTACAGATGTATCTCCAAACCGATTAGAGCGTGCTAAATTTAAAATAAACGATTTCTTAGATGCTAATCCTAGAGCAGAAACCGCTTTAATTGTGTTTGCTGCATCCACACATACCGTAATTCCATTTACAACAGATTATAAAATTATTTCAGATAATTTAGATGGATTACAACCGCATATGATGCCACAACGTGGTACAGGGTTTAGAATGTTGCTTCAAAAACTAGATACCCTTTTTGTTAATAATAAAGCGCCTGGTAAAATTTTATTATTTACAGATGATTTAGACGGTATAGATCCTCCTGCGCTAAGTGCACTAGTACAAGAACATAATGTTGCTTTAAATATTTATCCTATGGCTACACCAACGGGTGGGCACGTGCCATCGTTTTATAATCATAAAGTGGCATTAAAAGATAACGGAAAGGTGGTGAATTCTGCTTTACAAGCAGATAAAGTAAACGCATTACGCGGTATAGAAGGTATTACGGTTGTAGATATGACGTTGGATAAAAGTGATGTTACGTTATTGGCAGAAGATATTAGTGACCATCTTATTTTTGAAGAAAAGCCTAAAAATGAAGACGAAGATTGGGAAGACAAAGGGTATTTGTTAGTGATTCCTTTAATGGTTTTATTCTTGTTTTGTTTCAGAAAGGGATGGAGTTTATTAGGTGTCGTTTTACTCGTTAGTTTGTCTTCGTGTACGTCAGACAATCCGGAATCTAAAGATAAAGATAACACTGAAGCTTTTCAGTATAAAGATTTATGGTATACTAAAGCTTATCAAGCGCAACAAGAATACGATACTAAAGATTATCTCGCTGCTGCGGAAGGTTTTAAAGACCCGATGCGAAAAGGGGTGTCGTATTATAAAGGCGGTAATTACGTTAAAGCAAAGCAAGCGTTTCAACAAGATTCAACTGCCAGTGGACAATATAATTTAGGCTTAACATATGTGAAGTTAGGCGATTTAGAACAAGCTCATGCTGTTTTTGAAAGTGTTGTAAAAAATAATCCAGAGATGGCACAAGCGCAGCAGAATCTTACGAGTTTAGAGGAAGCTATGGCAAAACAATCTGGAATGTCTGTTGATGAAAGTGAGGTTGAAGAAGACAAACCTAATGCCAAGAATAAGAAAAACGATTCTATGGAAGACTTAAGTGGTGGTGGACAAAAAGCGACCAAAAAGGACATGGAAAAGGAGCGTGCTGAAGAAGAAGCGGCAACAGGTAAACGAAAAGGAAAAGAATTAGATGAGCTTCCAGACGATTTTAAATCTGGAAAAGGTGCAATTCCAAAGAATATATTAATGCGTAAAGTTGATGATGATCCTGCATTGTTTTTAACTCGAAAATTTAAATATCAAGTAAAAAAACAACAGGTGGACGTTGAAAAAACTCAGACCTCATGGTAATGAAATATAAAATAACATGCCTTTTGTTCTTGCTGAATTGTTACTTTGGTTTCAGTCAGCAGTTATTGAGTTATGTTCAGACCAATCATGATGAAGCTTATATTGGGCAGCCTATTCAAATGACGGTTTCGGTATATTCTAGTACTTGGTTTACCTCTGGGATAGATGTTGGAAATATTCAGGTTGAAGGCGCTTTAACCGTGTTTTTTAGATCGGTTACCAATTCTAGAACTATAAATAACAAGAAATTTGCAGGAGTAGATTTTATTTATAATGTGTTTCCAACCGAGGAAGGCTCAATTAGTATTCCAGAATTAGAAATCCATGTCGAATCGCCTAAAGAAGGTGGTTACCAAGGGATTAAGCACGTGTTACACACTAAACCTAAAACCATTTCGGTAAAAGGTGTGCCTATGGGCTACAACCCTAATAATTGGTTAGTGTCTAGTAATTTAACGATTCATGAAAACTGGAACCCAAATGTTAAACAAGTTAAAGTCGGCGATGTTTTACAACGTAGTATTAGCAGAACGGCTTCGGGGACTTTGGGAGAGTTTATTCCAGCTGTAGTTTGGGATAGTGTTTCTGGCGTTAGTATTTACCCTAAACGTCCTTCTGTAAATACCAATAAAACTAAAACTTACGTATCGGCGAGTCAAACTGAAGCCGCTAATTACTTGTTCGAAAAAGAAGGGAAAGTTACCTTACCTCGTATCGAGTTTATGTATTGGAATTACAACAACAATAGGTTCTATAAAAAATATATAGACTCTGTTACCATAGATGTTGCGCCAAACCCAGATTTGAGCATGTTGGCTAGTGCTAAACGTGAATTAGAAGCAGAAACTGCTGCAGTTCCTGAAGAAGACCAACCGTTTTTAATTTTAGGATTGCCAGTAAAGACTTTTATAAAATATCTTATTTTCGGACTTATTGGTTTGTTTTTGGTGTACAAATTTATACGTTGGGCAATTAGATTCGGAACGAAGCGCTATAAAGCTTATAGAGCGTCTGAAGCTTATGCCTTTAAAAAATTAAAACGTGAGATTAACCACAATCATCAATTTGCTGTTTTAAACGCCTTAAAAGTTTGGTTACTTAAACTGAATCCGGAGATACCAAGTATGGACGGTTTTATTAAGCGCTATGGTAACGATGATTTGTTACTTCAATACAATCAGTTAGAAAGACGTATGTTGCAGGATGGTAAATCGAGCTATAATGCTTCAGCCTTTAAGAAAGGATTGGTCTCGGCGAGAACAGCGTATTTAAATCACTTGAAATTAAAACCAGAAGCGAGTCAAACTAAAGATGTAAAATCGAAATGGCTAAATCCTACAATTTCTAAAAATAGGTTTTAGTTAATAGTTATTAGTGGGTAGTTGTTAGTTTTTAGTGTCAATTGTATGATTATTATGTTGTGACGTTCATTGAGTGCTGTAATGGAGCGGAGCGGAATTACAGTGTATCGAAATGAGGTTTTAGTTAATAGTTGGTAGGTATTAGTTGTTAGTCGGTCAGACTGTTGAATTGAAACCATCTATACTTTTGACTCTCAATTCTTATTTCTAATTTTCAAATCTTCAGATGAGCACATTTTCAAATTGAACAATTTTCATACTAAGGGTGTAACACTTCTTGCGTGTGTTTCTTTATGTTTTCTGCCATTTTTTCTATTGGTAAATCATCGAAATCATTTCCAAAAGGATCTTCAATAGCTTCGGCAATTAATTCTAGCGATGCTAATACATACAGAATAAAAGGTACAGCCAGTATTACAAAATAACCTAAAGAAAACACATAACCAATAGGAAGAGTTGCTACGTATAGTGCAATGAATTTTTTAATAAACGTGCTGTAAGAATGTGGAATGGGTGTGTTTTTAATGCGTTCGCAGGCACCGCAAATGTTTGTTAAACCTTCTAATTCGTTATTTAGCAAAAGAAATTGTTCTCCAGAAATTTTGTTGTTTTTATAAAGCTCATTTGTCTTTTTAAAAATTAAAGCAGCAACTTGATTAGGACCATGTTTTTTTCTGCTAAAGGCATCTCCAAGTTCGGGGTGTTCATTTTCGTCTAACATAAAGGTGGTGTAATCTGACCTTAAAAAAGCAAATAAACTTTGCGAATACATAGGTATAGTTTTTCTGTAGAAATGACGTAGAGCAATGTCATCGTCTTCTAAAAGCGCATTAAGTTTTAAGGCTAAATTTCGACTTACATTGGTAAGCGAACCCCATTGTTTTCTAGCTTCCCACCACCTGTCGTAAGCGGTGTTTGTTCTAAAAACTAATAAAAGAGACAGCGCAAAACCTAATAAACTATGAACGATAGTAATGTTGTTGACCCAACTTTTTGCAGATAGATTTAAAAATTCAAGTTCTAGATAAGCTACAGCTCCCGAAAATACGGACGTTAATAACAGATATGGATATAGCTTTTTTAATGTATCGGATTGGGTGACATAAAATACGGCCTTAAACCATTCTTTGGGATTGTATATTTTCATGCTTCAAAGATAATAGGATATCTTAAATTAGAAAATGGGTTTTATGAAATTCATGTCAATTCCCCTATAATTTTTATAGGTGTAAATTAAATAGACCTCACCGTTTTAAATACATGTGAGGTCTATTTTCATTATTCATTACAGGTTTAAATATCCTATAATTAATTTTTTTTAAGTGTGATTTCAATAATACCATCTTTGGCTTTGTCGCCATATTTTGCAGTAGCATTATTGTCCTTTATAACATTTATACTTTCAATAGTATCAGGATTTATTTCGTCCACTTCTTTTTGAGTGGATTCTTTGCCGTCAATAATATAGATTACATTTGCTTGAGGTCCTGTAGTACTTAATTCTGTTACTTCAGGACTAATTTTCCAAGGATTTGAATTGCTTTTACTAGACTTGGTACTGATTTCTACAACACCATTTTTCCCTTTTTCTCCAAATTTTTCGGTTAATTTTTCATCCTTTATCACATTTACTTGTTCTATAGAATTTGGATCTATGTTATCCATGTCTGTTTTTGAAATTTCTTTACCATCAACAAGTATCAGAGGTTCTTCTTGTAAATTAGATTTTAATTGTACCGATGAATTTTCTGGAATATTAAATGTCTTTTCGTCTTTTATGCTGTCTAAATTTTCTGAGAATTCTACTTCTGAAATCTGGAAGTCCCACTTAGATTTTTCTGTAGTCTTTTGAGTGGTTTTAACATCATCACTTATATACATAACATCATTGTCGTTAAATTCTGCTCCAGATGATTTTATAACAATACTCGAGCCGTCACTTGTTGGGATTATAAATGAATTTTTGTTATTTGCTTTAACTTTAGATGCATTCTTAGACGATGTAAACATAACTTGTGAATCATCTTCTGCTACCACCTGTATAAGGATAGATTTCTCTGTATCGCTATAAGTTATTTTTATGGGAGAAATAGTACTGTTAGAATCAGTCTTGTAGTTTGTCTCTTCCGTATCAGATTTTGCTGTAATTGAAATGGCAATGATTTCGTTAGAAGAATTTCTCTTAATTTTTTTAAATTTTAAATCTATATTATTACTTGATAAGACATTTTCTAAAGATTCTAACATTTCATCGCTATGGTCTTTGGTAATAAGAATACTAATTGTTGATTTAAATGGGGCAGCATCAGAAGCTGTACTGCCACTTTGTGCATATATCGTTTTAGTATTAAAATTTATCATAAAAATAACTAAAGCAGGTATTATAAGTACATACTTTAATGTGTAAATAGATTTCGATTTTGAAGTGTTTAACATAAGGATTCGTTTTTTGATTAATGAATTATAAAAATTAGTTGTCAGTGGCATTTGATGAGTAAGCACCGATGTTTTTAGTAATACGTTTTGATATGTTTTTGTTGAATGCGTTTGCTGTATTGATTTATAATCGGCTATAAATTCTAAATTCTGAATGAGTGCCTTTTTGTACAACCAAATAAATGGATTGCACCAAAACACAATAGTTGCTAATTTTGAAATTAATATATCTATAGAATGATAGTCTCGAGCATGTACCTTTTCGTGATTTAAAATATGTGTGAGTTCTGTGTCTGTAAACTGATTCGGATTATACACAATGGTTTTAAAGAATGAAAACGGAGAAATGTCTTGAATGGTTTCAGACATATTAAAACCATCTTTTAATTTTATATTTTGAGATTTTAAAAACGTTTTAAGTGAGAGGCTTTCAATTATAAATCGAATTAGAAAAAACACAACACCTGTAAAATAGATTACACTTGCGATTGTTGTCCAAGATAAGCTAGAGGTTTTTGAAGTCGACTCTACAGTTGTAAACTGACTTAAATCTAAGGTTTGTGGCACTTGGTTAATGTAGATAGGGATTACCACAAGTGGTGTAAGTGCTGAAATTATAAGTCCGATTAGTAAATACCAACGGTTGCCTATAAAGAAGGTTTCTTTTTGTAGCCATACAATATAGACTAAATAGAATATGGCAAGAACAGCTGAAGCTTTTATTAAATAGTCCATCTTTATTGATTTTTTTCGATTACGTTTATAATCTCTTTCAGTTCTTCAACGCTAATTTTTTCTTCTTTAGCAAAAAAGGAAACCATATTTTTATACGAATTATTAAAATAGTGCTCTATAGCAGAGTTCATAAAACGTTTTCTGTAGGCTTCTTTGGTAACCACTGGAAAATATTGATGTGTTTTTCCGTATGCTGTGTAACCTACATATCCCTTTTCCTCTAAATTTCTAATTATGGTAGATAAAGTGTTGTAATGTGGTTTTTCGTCTGTAATTTCTTTTAAAACATCTTTCACAAAAGCTTTTTCTAACCTCCATAAAATATGCATAATTTCTTCTTCTTTGTTTGTTAGTTTTTGCATGGATTCAATGTTTAAGTTTTAACTGAATCAAATATATAACTATTTTTGTAGTTTCAAAACTAAAATAGTAGTTATATAACTATTTTGTTCGTTTTACAGGTATTGCTATAATTTTTAACTGAATCGGTAGAAGCATTAATCTAATTCGTATTTCTGTACTATATTCGCATAAAATTAGGAAGCAATGAGTATAGTTTGGGTTATTTTAGGTTTGATATTATTAGTAGTAGGAGGTGAGTTTTTAGTACGCTCTTCGGTAGCTTTATCTTTTAAACTAAATATCTCTAAAATAGTAATAGGTATGACGGTGGTGTCTTTTGCGACATCTGCACCAGAGCTTTTAGTAAGTTTACAGGCTGCTTTAGACGGAGCTCCAGATATTGCTTTAGGAAATGTTATTGGCTCTAATATTGCTAATATTGGATTAGTATTAGGAATCACGGCTATGATTTCTCCTTTAGCTATAGACCACGGATTTTATAAACTAAATTGGCCTGTAATGATGTTATTGTCTATAGTGCTTTATTTCTTTCTGCAAAGTGGTTTAGTTTTAGAATTTTGGGAAGGTGCGGCTCTTTTTGCTTCGCTAATTATTTTCTTAATTGTACTAATAAGAAGTTCTGCTAAAGATAATTCTGCTGTAGATGAAGTTGATGATAGCTTACAGCAAACTTCTAATTTTAAAATAGTTATTTGGTTATTAATAGGTGGTGCAGCACTTTATTTTGGAAGTGAATGGCTAGTAAGAGGTGCCATAGATATGGCGACATCTTTAGGTGTTAGCGAACGTGTAATTTCTGTTACTATGGTTGCTATTGGTACTAGTGTGCCAGAATTAGCAGCATCTGTTATTGCTGCGCTTAAGAAAGAAAAAGCCATTTCGTTAGGAAACCTAATTGGTTCTAATATTTTTAATATTGCTTGTGTATTAGGGTTAACATCTATGATTCAGCCAATAAATGTGAATAGCCCAGAAATTTTAACTAACGATATTTTCTGGATGCTAGGATTCTCTGCAGTACTTATTCCTTTAGTATTCTTACCAAAGAAGTTTGAATTAGGCCGGTTAAAAGGAGGTTTAATATTTGTAGCCTATGTAGTCTTTTTGTTTTCAACTTTTGCCAAATAACAGTGATATTTTTATCTATTAACAATATTTAATACAGTTCATTGTAAGAAGGCTTGTTTAGGTAATAACAAGCTGTATTGAGTTCTTAGGTCTGTTAGGAAGACCTTGAGAGGCTGAACATGTATCAATTAAAAAAACTATTCTAAGGTCTGTTTTTCTTCATTTATTAAACTGTTTAATAGCTTTTTATGAGTACTTATTTACAGTTGTGTGCTTTAAATATTTTGTAACATAGTCCTTTTAATACGACGTCGTTTACTTAAATTTTAGAATGACAACTCCATTTTGAAGTGTAATTAAGCATGGAGTTGCTTTAGATTGAGTATAAAAAAAAGCCATCTGAAACATATTCAGATGGCTTTTTAAAGGAAATAATTAACTTAAAAATTATAATTTAGCACCTTTAACTGTTGTAACAATTTCCGCTGCAATTTTGTATGGATCTGCGTTTGAAGCAGGACGTCTATCTTCTAACCATCCTTTCCAGCCTTTTTCGACTACAATTAATGGAATACGAATTGAAGCTCCTCTATCTGAAATTCCCCAAGAGAAATCTGTAATAGCTGCTGTTTCGTGTAAACCTGTTAAACGTTGGTCGTTAAACTCACCGTAAACTTCAATATGTTCTTTTACTCTTGGTCTGAAAGCTTCACAGATTGCTGCGTAAACTTCTTTATCTCCACATGTTCTTAAAATACTGTTAGAGAAGTTAGCGTGCATACCTGAACCATTCCAGTCCATATCCTTACCTAATGGTTTTGGGTGGTATTCTATGTAGTATCCGTACTTTTCTGTTAAACGGTCTAATAAGTATCTAGAAATCCAAATTTCATCTCCAGCTTTCTTAGCACCTTTAGCGAATAATTGGTATTCCCATTGTCCAGAAGCAACCTCTTGGTTAATTCCTTCAAAGTTTAAACCAGCTTCGATACATAAATCAGCATGTTCTTCAACGAAGTCTCTTCCGTGAGTGTTTTTACCACCTACAGAACAGTAATACATTCCTTGAGGAGCAGGATAACCACCGATAGGGAATCCTAAAGGTTTTTGTGTTTTATTATCCATGATGAAATATTCTTGCTCAAAACCAAACCAGAAATCATTATCATCATCATCAATTGTAGCTCTACCGTTAGATACGTGTGGAGTTCCATCAGCATTCATAACTTCAGTCATAATTAACCATCCATTAATACGGTCTGGATCTGGATAAATTGCGACTGGGACTAATAGACAGTCAGAAGAACCTCCTTCAGCTTGTCGTGTTGAAGACCCATCAAAAGACCAGTTTCCGATCTCTTCTAAAGTTCCTTTAAAATCTTCATGCTCTTCTACTTTTGTTTTACTTCTCAAGTTTTGAGTTGGAAAGTATCCATCTAACCAGATGTACTCTAATTTAATCTTAGCCATATTTTTTTAATAATAGTTAATAATGTCAGAAACAAATATAATATTAAATTTTCAGTAACCATGTTAAATAGTGGGGTTGATTCTTAATTTTTACGGAATTATTAGTTATACCCTGTCTTTTTTAGGGGTATTTGTTTTTTGCTAAAAAACACGACTTATAATTTTTATATTTGTAAAAAAAATAACAGGAATGGCGATACTTAGATTTCATGCTTTAAAACAGACTTTAGATAGAACTCCTTTGTACTTAGAGGAGAAGGAGAGACGGTCGAGTATTTTTGGTTCAAATGTATTTAATGAATCTACAATGCGTCAGTATCTAAATAAAACAGCCTTTGATGAAGTTATGGGAGCAATTTTAAAGGGGTCTAAAATAGACCGTTTAATCGCAGACCATATTTCTACAGGAATGAAAGAATGGGCAATTACTAAAGGTGTTACGCATTATACACATTGGTTTCAGCCACTAACTGGTGCAACGGCAGAAAAACATGATGCCTTTTTTGAAACTATTGGAGGAGGTGCTGCTATAGAACGATTTGGTGGGGGAGAATTAGTGCAACAAGAGCCTGATGCTTCTAGTTTTCCAAACGGAGGAATTAGGAATATGTTCGAAGCTCGTGGGTATACAGCTTGGGACCCAACATCTCCTGCATTTATTTATGGAACAACCTTATGTATTCCAACAGTATTTGTATCGTATACAGGAGAAGCTTTAGATTATAAAACTCCGCTTTTAAGAGCATTGCAGGCTGTAGACAGTGCAGCGGTAGCTGTGTGTAAGTATTTCGATAAGAATGTAAAAAAAGTAAATGCATCTTTAGGTTGGGAGCAGGAATATTTTTTAATAGATAAAGCTCTAGTGGCTTCTAGACCAGATATTGTTGCTACAGGACGTACATTATTAGGGCATTCTTCTGCTAAAGGACAGCAGTTAGAAGATCATTATTTCGGAACGATTCCAAATCGAGCAATGTCTTTTATGCGTGATTTAGAACACGAATGTATGCTGTTAGGAATTCCGGTAAAAACACGTCATAACGAAGTGGCTCCAAATCAGTTTGAATTAGCTCCTATATATGAGGAGGCTAATTTAGCAGTAGACCATAATTCATTATTGATGGATTTAATGCATAAAACGGCAGAGCGTCATCATTTTAAAGTATTATTTCACGAAAAGCCTTTTGCTGGTGTTAATGGTTCTGGAAAACATAATAACTGGAGTTTAAGTACAGATACAGGTGTCAATTTGTTGGGGCCAGGGAAAACGCCAATGAGTAATTTGCAGTTTCTTACCTTTTTTATCAATACAATTAAAGCGGTTCACGATAATGAAGAATTACTTCGAGCTGTAATTGCATCTGCAAGTAATGATCACAGATTAGGGGCTAACGAAGCGCCTCCTGCTATTATTTCTGTTTTTATAGGCGAGCAATTAACAAAAGTTTTAACAGAGCTTAAAAACGTAACGAGTGGTAAATTATCACCAGAAGAGAAAACAGAGCTTAAGCTTAATGTTGTTGGAAAGATTCCTGAAATTATGTTAGATAATACAGATCGAAATAGAACATCGCCTTTTGCTTTTACAGGAAATAAATTCGAGTTTAGAGCTGTAGGGTCTAAAGCGAATTGTGCAAACCCGATGACAGTTTTAAATTCTATTGTTGCAAAACAGCTTATTGAATTTAAAGACGAAGTAGATGTGCTTATCGATAAGAAAGATATGAAGAAAGACGATGCTATATTTAATGTACTGCGTGAGTATATTAAAAAGTCTAAGAACATTCTTTTTGAAGGTAATGGGTACGGAGAAGCCTGGGAAGTTGAAGCTAAGAAACGTGGATTGAGTAATAATAAATCTACACCAGAGGCATTAAAAGTTAGAGTGTCTAAGAAGACTATAGATTTGTTTGATGGATTAGGTGTTATGAACAAGGTTGAGTCTGTAGCACGATATGAAATTGAAATGGAGGATTATATACATCGTATTCAAATTGAAAGTCGGGTGTTAGGAGATATTTCTAGAAGTCATATTGTACCTACAGCAGTGCGTTATCAAAATATTTTAATAGAGAACGTAAAAGGGTTAAAGGAAATTTATGGTACATCGTTTAAAACAGTTGCAAAAGAACAATTGGCACTAATCGAAGATATTTCTAGTCATATAGAATCCATAAATTCTAAAGTCACTAAAATGATTGATGCTAGGCGTACTATTAATAAGGAAGAAGATATAGAAAAGAAAGCTTTAGATTATTCATATGTTATAAATCCAATGTTTGCAGATATACGCTACCATTGCGATAAATTAGAGTTATTGATAGATGATGAATTGTGGCCATTAACAAAGTATAGAGAACTACTTTTTATTAAGTAGTATATACATTATATATAGTATAGAAAAAGCTGCCTGTTAAGGGTGGCTTTTTTAGTATATCGGCCCTTATGAAGCTTAATTTAAAAGGTGAACCTCCGTTTTTAGGTTCCGATATGTGTGGATTTTGATGATTTGGCAAAATTTATGGAAAGTAAAATCTTACAATTGGTGGTAGGGTTATGTAAGTAAGAATGCGTTTTGTCTGTCATAAATGTGCTTAATCGAAAACTTGTTATTCGGACGATAATTAGGGGTTCACACAAGAGTAGATTACATATAAAATCAATATCTTTACATCGCTATTAATCTATACAATTTAATTATGAAACAGCTCGTTGTAAGTGTGCTGTTGCTCTTAGTTGCCACTTTGGTTTTTTCTCAAGCGGAAAGTGATTCGCAGGAAAAAAGTGCGGTAAATGAAACTATTATTGAGCAGCCAGCCCAGCCAGAAAATTCGCTAGCACACCTTTATAAATAAGAAGTGTCGCAAGTAGAAAATTAAGTAAAACAATTTATAAATCTTCAATTGTCCTCTTAAAACGGATGTTTGAAGATTTTTTTTATGCCTCTTTTTTTCCTTTAAATTATCCCAAAAAACTAATTTACAATGCTTACTTTTGTAAATCATTCTCAACAAAAAAATCATATGAGTCAAGAAGTCAGTAAGCGGTATGCGCAACGAGGAGTTTCAGCTTCAAAATCAGATGTTCATAACGCAATAAAGAATATTGATAAAGGATTGTTTCCTAAGGCATTTTGTAAAATTGTTCCAGATTACTTATCGCAAGATGAAGCGTATTGCTTAATTATGCATGCCGATGGTGCCGGGACTAAAAGTGCTTTGGCTTATATGTATTGGAAGGAAACTGGAGATGTTTCTGTTTGGAAAGGTATTGCTCAAGATGCGCTTATCATGAATATAGACGATTTGTTATGTGTGGGAGCTACAGATAACATCATGCTGTCTTCAACCATTGGTCGTAATAAAAATGTGATTACTGGAGAGGTCTTGTCGGCTATAATAAATGGTACCGAAGAATTAATCGAAGATTTAAAATCTTTTGGAGTTACTATTCATTCAACAGGTGGAGAAACTGCCGATGTTGGAGATCTGGTTAGAACTATTATAGTAGACTCTACGGTAACTGCACGTATGAAACGTGAAGATGTTATAGATAATGCTAACATTAGAGAAGGAGACGTTATTGTTGGACTAGAATCTTTTGGTCAAGCAACTTACGAAAAGGAGTATAATGGAGGTATGGGTAGTAACGGATTGACATCGGCTAGACATGATGTGTTTCACAACTACTTAGCTGAAAAATTCCCTGAAAGTTTTGATGCTGCTGTGCCTAGCGATTTAGTGTATTCTGGTCAGATGAAACTTACCGATAAGGTAGAAGGTTCTCCATTAGATGCAGGGAAGTTAGTGTTGTCACCAACGCGTACGTATGCGCCAATTATAAAAGCCATTTTATCGAAATATAATAAAGAGAATATTCATGGTATGGTTCACTGTTCTGGTGGCGCGCAAACTAAAATATTGCACTTTGTAAATCAATTTCATATTATTAAAGATAATTTATTTCCAATTCCTCCGTTATTTAAATTGATTCAAGAACAATCGAAAACAGAGTGGAAGGAAATGTATCAAGTTTTTAACTGCGGACATCGTATGGAACTTTATGTGTCTCCAGATGTAGCACAAGATATTATTGCCATTTCTAAATCTTTTAATGTAGATGCACAAATTATTGGTCGCGTAGAAGCTTCCGAAAAGAAACGTCTGTCTATTAAGAGTGAATTTGGATTGTTTGAGTATGAATAATAAATAGAAGTTTTTTTTGAAATTAGGTTAGAGATTAGACTAGTATGAAATATAATATTTTTTTTCTGTTGTGCTTTATTGTTCAATTTTCTATTGCACAACCTGATTCCTTATATATAAAGAAAAAAAATATTGTAGTAGAACCTACACCTAAGTGGGAAAACAAGAACAAAGGAGGTATCGATTTAAACGAAGTTGCTTTCGTGAATTGGAGTTCTGGGGGTAGTAATTCTATTTCTGCTATTTTAAGTGTTAAATCAACTTTAGATTATACGTATCGTGATTTTGTGTGGAGTAGTAGTATTAACTCACGTTATGGTATTAACCAGCAAGAGAGTCAGCCTTTAAAGAAAACAGACGACTTATTCGAGTTAAATTCATCTTTAGGATATAGGCGGTCTAAAAATTCTAAATGGTACTATTCTGCACGTTTAAATTTTAAAACACAATTTGCTAACGGATATTCTTATCCCGATACTTCTAACCCGATTTCTAAATTTATGGCTCCAGGTTATATGTTTTTTGGGGGAGGTATGGAATACGGTAAGGATATTAAACGCTTATCGCTATATGTGTCTCCTTTAACTTTTAAGTCTACGTTTGTACTTGATGAAAATCTGGCAAATGCCGGAGCTTTTGGTGTTAGTCCTGCAATTTATGATGACGAAGGTAATGTATTGGTGCCTGGAGAAAAGGTAAGAGAGGAACTAGGGATATTGGTAACCAATTATTACGAATTGGATGTGGCTAAAAACGTCTCGTTAAAAAGTACAGCCAATTTTTATACCGACTATTTAAATAGTTTTGGAAACATTGATGTCGATTGGGAAGTCCTTGTCGATTTTAAAGTGAATAACTTTATAAAAGCATCTTTAGGTTCTCAGCTTAAATATGATAACGATGTTAAGACTGTAGTTGTTATAGATGAAGACGCCGACGAGTACGCACAGGGCGGTGCTAAAGTACAATGGAGACAGCTTTTAGGTGTTGGTTTTGTTGTTGATTTCTGATTATAAGTCATTTATAAAATTATTTTTATTTGTTAACTTTTTATTGTTGATAAAAAGTTAAGTGCTTGATAGTTAATTTTTTAAGATTTATTGTTGAAAACTTTTAAATTTTTATTTTGCAATTTGTGTTGAATTCTTGTCTATATTTGTGGTCTGAAAATTATTTTAGTAATCACAAAAATCTCCAAGACAATGAATGTAGATTCTTTACCTATTCAACGAAAAACCTATACACAAGATGAAGCTTTCGAAGCGGCTTTAAAATACTTTAAAGGCGACGATTTAGCGGCAAGGGTTTGGTTAAACAAATACGCTCTTAAAGATTCCGATGGGAATATATACGAGTTAACGCCAAACGATATGCATCGTAGAATAGCGAAAGAGATTGCTAGAATAGAAGTTCGTTATCCAAATCCATTATCTGAAGAAGAAATTTTCGATTTAATTAAAGATTTCAAATATATCGTTCCTCAAGGAAGTCCAATGGCAGGAATTGGTAACCCGTTTCAAATTGCATCACTTTCAAATTGTTTTGTAATAGGAAATAGTGGTGATTCAGATTCTTATGGAGGAATCATGAAAATCGACCAAGAACAAGTACAATTAATGAAACGTCGTGGAGGTGTAGGTCACGATTTATCTCATATTCGTCCAAAAGGTTCTCCGGTAAAAAATTCAGCATTAACATCTACGGGTATTGTACCGTTTATGGAGCGTTACTCAAATTCTACTAGAGAAGTTGCTCAAGATGGACGTCGTGGTGCATTAATGTTGTCGGTATCTGTAAATCATCCAGATTCAGAAGATTTTATAGATGCTAAATTAGAGCAAGGTAAAGTAACAGGAGCAAATGTATCTGTACGTATAGATGATGAGTTTATGAAAGCTGTTAAATTAAACGGTGAATACACTCAGAAATATCCAATTTTCAGCGATAATCCAAAATTCACAAAAACAATTCAAGCAGATGGTATTTGGAAAAAAATTGTCCATAATGCATGGAAATCTGCAGAACCAGGAATATTATTTTGGGATACTATAATTAATGAATCTGTGCCAGATTGTTATTCTGATTTCGGATACAAAACCGTTTCAACTAACCCTTGTGGTGAGATTCCATTATGTCCTTATGATTCTTGTCGTTTACTAGCAATCAACTTATTTTCGTACGTAGATAAACCTTTTACAAAGGATGCGTCTTTTAATTTCGAAAAGTTTAGTAAACATATTGCCGTTGCGCAACGTATTATGGATGACATTATCGATTTAGAATTAGAAAAAATCGATGGTATTTTAGCTAAGATTGCTGCAGATCCAGAATTAGATGTTGTAAAAGCAACAGAAAAACAACTTTGGGAAAATATTAAACATAAAGCAGAAGAAGGGCGAAGAACTGGTATTGGTATCACTGCTGAAGGTGATATGTTAGCAGCGCTAGGTATTCGTTATGGAAGTAAGGAAGGAAATGCTTTTTCTGTTGAAGTTCATAAAAAATTAGCAATTGAAGCCTATAGAGCTTCTGTGTATACAGCAAAAGATCGTGGGGCATTTGGTGTCTACGATTCAGAATTAGAAAAAAATAATCCATTTATTCAACGCTTAAAAGAAGCCGATAGTAAATTGTATTACGACATGTTAGAGTACGGTCGTCGTAACATTGCTTTATTAACAATTGCGCCAACAGGAACAACAAGTTTAATGACGCAAACAAGTTCTGGAATCGAGCCTGTGTTTATGCCGGTTTACAAACGTAGACGTAAAGTAAATCCGAACGATAAAAATGTACGTGTAGATTTCGTAGATGAGGTTGGAGATTCGTGGGAAGAATATGTTGTATTCCACCACCGTTTTAAAGAATGGATGGAAGTAAACGGCTTAGATTTATCTAAAAACTATTCACAAGAAGAAATTGATGCATTAATTAAAAAATCGCCTTACTACAAAGCAACATCAAACGATGTCGATTGGTTAAGTAAAGTGTCTATGCAAGGTGCTGTTCAGAAATGGGTAGATCATTCAATTAGTGTAACTATTAATTTACCAAACGATGTTTCTGAAGATTTAGTAGGTCAGTTATATTTAAAAGCTTGGGAAGTTGGTTGTAAAGGTGTTACCGTATATCGTGATGGATCTCGTGCTGGAGTTTTAATTTCTAACGACGAGAAGAAAGAGGAAGAAAACATTGACATGTTAACTACTTTTCCTACAAAACGACCTCATACACTAGAAGCCGATGTAGTACGTTTTCAGAATAATAAAGAAAAATGGATTGCCTTTATTGGTTTAATAGACGATAAGCCTTACGAAGTTTTTACAGGTTTAACAGACGATGAAGATGGAATATTAATTCCGCGTTGGGTAAATGAAGGATTAATTATTAAAAATAAAAATGAAGACGGGACAACACGTTACGATTTTCAATATCAAAATAAAAGAGGGTACAAAACCACTATCGAAGGCTTGTCTCATAAATTCAACCCTGAGTTCTGGAATTACGCAAAATTAATTTCTAGTACATTACGTCATGGTATGCCAATCGATAAAATTGTAGACTTAATTAACAGTTTACAATTAGATAGCGAATCTATTAATACTTGGAAAAATGGTGTTGTAAGAGCGTTAAAACGTTTCGTAGCCGATGGTACACATGCTAAAGGACAAACGTGTAGTAACTGTGATTCTGAAAATTTAATTTATCAAGAAGGTTGTCTTACTTGTAAAGATTGTGGGTCTTCTAAATGTGGTTAAGATGTAATTTAACTAAACAATATTAGTATAAAAAGCGAGGTTTGTCCTCGCTTTTTTTATGGATAAAACTTAAACTTTATAGGTAATTCATGTCAATTCAAACTCTTATAATTTTAGGTAGATGCAGAAAAAGGAGTGTTTTAATTGGCGCTTTAAATCTCAATAAAAAAGAATTTTTAAATTTCAACATCAAATTATGTCTTTAATATTGATATGGAGTATTCATAAATTATCGTATTTTTGCACCACAATTTAATAAGGTAGATGTTAGACAAGTTACAAATAGTAAAACAACGTTTTGATGAGGTTAGTGATTTAATCATTCAGCCAGATATTATTACAGATCAAAAGCGTTATGTACAGTTAAATAAGGAATATAAAGACTTAAGAGGATTAATGGATAAGCGTGAGGAGTACATTGCCTTAACGGAAAACATTAAAGAATCTGAAGAAATTATTGCGGATGGGAGTGATGCAGAAATGGTTGATATGGCCAAAATGCAATATGATGAAGCTAAATCTCGCATACCTGAATTGGAAGAAGAAATAAAAGTAATGCTTATTCCTAAAGATCCAGAAGATACTAAGAATGCTGTAGTAGAATTACGTGCCGGAACTGGTGGTGATGAAGCGAGTATTTTTGCTGGAGATTTATTTAGAATGTATACTAAATACTGTGAAGGTAGAGGTTGGAAAGTAGATACAGTAGATTATAGTGAAGGAACAAACGGTGGATTTAAAGAAATTCAGTTTGAAGTTTCAGGTGAAGATGTATATGGTACTTTAAAGTTTGAAGCCGGTGTACACCGTGTTCAGCGTGTACCACAAACAGAAACTCAAGGGCGTGTACATACAAGTGCGGCTACAGTAATGGTATTCCCAGAAGCAGAAGAGTTTGATATTGAAATTAATCCGAAAGAAGTAAGAGTCGATTTTTTCTGTTCTTCAGGTCCAGGAGGTCAATCGGTAAACACAACATATTCGGCAGTGCGTTTAACACACATACCAACAGGATTAGTGGCGCAATGTCAAGATCAGAAGTCTCAACATAAAAATAAAGAAAAAGCATTTAAAGTATTACGTTCGCGTTTATACGAAATGGAATTGGCGAAAAAGAATGCTGCCGATGCCGAAAAACGTGGTACTATGGTTACTTCTGGAGATAGAAGTGCTAAAATTAGAACCTACAATTATTCGCAAGGTCGTGTAACCGATCATAGAATTGGATTAACACTTTACGATCTTGGAAATATTGTAAATGGAGATATTCAGAAAATAATAGATGAATTACAATTGGCTGAAAACACTGAAAAGTTAAAAGCTAACGACGATGTAATCTAAACTTTTAGCCTCTTCTTTTAGAGGCTTTTTTTATATTAAATTGCAATTTAAGCATTTCAAAATTTAAAGTATTTAAACGTGACTACACAAGAACTTATAGAGCAAATCCGATTAAAAAAATCATTTTTAACTATTGGATTAGATGTCGATTTAAATAAAATTCCAAAGCATTTATTAGAAACAGAAGATCCCATCTTCGAGTTTAATAAAGCGATTATAGATGCAACACATCATTTATGTGTGGCTTATAAACCGAACACTGCTTTTTACGAAGCTTATGGTTTAAAAGGGTGGAAAGCTTTAGAGAAAACGATAACCTATTTAAACGAAAATCACCCGGAAATATTTACTATTGCCGATGCAAAACGTGGCGATATTGGGAATACAAGCAGCATGTATGCTAAAGCTTTTCTTGAAGATCTAGCATTCGACAGTGTTACTGTTGCACCTTATATGGGGAAAGATTCTGTAGAACCATTTTTAGCGTTTAAAGATAAACATACCATTCTTTTAGCATTAACGTCTAATCAAGGTGCTTTCGATTTTCAAACGAAAACCATTGATGGGAAAGAAGTGTATAAACAAGTTTTAGAAACCTCTAAAACATGGGAGAACTCAGAAAACTTAATGTATGTTGTTGGTGCTACTAAAGCAGAATTCTTAACAGATATAAGAAAAATTATTCCAGAGAGTTTTTTATTAGTTCCTGGTGTAGGTGCTCAAGGTGGAAGTTTACAAGAGGTCTGTAAATACGGTATGACCGATACTATTGGCTTATTAATAAATTCATCTCGCGGCATTATTTATGCATCTAACGGAGCCGATTTTGCAGAAGCAGCTGCTAAAAGTGCAAAGTGCTTACAGCAAGATATGGAAGTAATTTTAAACGCAAACTAGTTAAACGTGCCTGTCTATAAAGATCAATTAAAACGCACAATTTCCTTAGATGCTGTGCCTAAACGGATTGTATCTTTAGTGCCAAGTCAGACAGAATTACTATGCGATTTAGGATTAGAACATTCAATTGTAGGGGTGACCAAATTTTGTGTGAATCCCACACATTTACTAGCTTCAAAAACAAGTGTTGGTGGTACAAAACAAGTCAACTACGATAAAATTAGAGCTTTAAATCCTGATATTATTCTATGTAATAAGGAGGAAAATGCGAAAGACATGATTACTGAATTGGAGCACATAGCGCCTGTTCATATATCAGATATTTATACGCTAAACGATAGCTTAGAATTAATTAATATGTATGCCGAACTTTTTAACACGTCAATACAAGCCAATAGTATAATACAAGGCATAAAAAAAAGTAAGGCCGAATTTGAAGATTTTATAGCCATAAAACCTTTAAAAACTGTTGCTTACTTTATATGGAAATCACCGTGGATGGTTGCTGCTAATCATACATTTATCAATCATTTATTAATAGAAAATAAATTAGATAACATATTTTCAACACGAGACCGTTATCCAGAGATTGATTTAGATACCATGAAAACTTCACCAGATTTGGTGTTTTTGTCGAGTGAGCCTTATCCGTTTAAAGAAAACCATATTAACGAAGTAAAAACGTATTTTCCAAATTCCAAAGTTGTTTTAGTAGATGGAGAAATGTTCTCTTGGTATGGGTCTCGATTACAAAAGGCGTACGTCTATTTTAAAACGCTCAGCGAAATGTACCGTTAGTTATTAGCTTTAACACGAATTAATTCTTGTTCTAACTTCGAAGCTTCAAAATATAAATAGTCACTTAAACTACCATCGGTTTGCATCACATTGTAGGCTTCTTCAACAAAAGATTTATAAAGATTTTGTAATTCTTCAACCTTTAATATCTTTTTTAAGTTTGGTTTTACTTGTCCTACTTTACTGAATTGATTTTTCATAATATTATAATTGTTTATAACATTAATGTAAAAACCGTGCCAAAGAATATGGTGTTTTAGTTAATAAAATGATAATATTCTATTGCATTGGTAATTGATTGGCATCACCACGATACAAATAATTAAGTCGATTAATTTTGTTTAGAAGTTTAATCGCTTGATATTCTGAAATATCACTGATTGCAGCATCTGTTTGGCGAAAATTGTACGCCCTCTCCATTAGTTGTTTATAACGTTTGTTGAGCTTTTTCTGGTTTTTTTTAAGGAGGATACTTCTGTTCATCTTATTGGTACTTAGTGTTTTAAATATACATTAAAAAAAATGAAACGCTTATACTCTAAATCATAAAATTTTATAAAAAAAAAGTATCACTAATTTCTTAGTGATACTTTTATGCTTTGCACACACAAGATATATTTAAATCTTTAATGCGTTTGGGGTTAATCTTGTAATTTAAATACAGATTGTAATAGTTCTGTAGATCGTGCTGCTGTAGAGCCTCTAATTTCTTTTTCTTCTACTGCTATCATTGTATAAACACCATCTAAGGCTTCGGTAGTTACATAATCTGTTAAATCAGGATTTACCTTAGATACAAATGGCATACTATTGTATTTAGAAATTAAACTGCTCCAAATTTTATCGGCGCCCACTTTACTAAACGATTCGTTTATTACAGGGTGAAATTTCTCGTAAAGCGAAGTTTGAGTTTTAGACGTAAGATAAGTTGTTGCCGCATCGTCATTACCTAATAGAATGCTTTTGGCATCGTTAAAAGTAATGTCTTTAACAGCATCAACAAAAATAGGTGTGGCTTCTTTTACAGCATCTTCTGCGGCGCGGTTTAAAACTTTAATGCCTTCATCGGCTAAATCTCCTAGCCCCATTTTACGCAAGCCCGCATCAACTTTCTGTAATTCGTCGGGTAACATAATTTTAACTAAGTCATTTTTATAGAATCCGTCGGTTTGGGTTAATTTATTTACTTGATCTTCAATACCTAAATTTAAAGCCTCTCTCAGTCCTGCGGCAATATCGGTATTAGATAGGTTTATTAACGAAGTGGATTCTGATGAGGAGGATTCTGAAGATGATGTTGCTTTTTTAAAGGAGTTGACTAAATCACCCAAAGATTGAGCGGAAGTGTTTAGTGCAGATAGCAGTAAACATGTGAAAATAATTCTTTTCAAAAGGTTTGTTTTTAAGATTTGAGGTGCAAAAATATGTGTATAATTTTATAAAAATGCATAAATTTATACCAATTCGATGTTAAAAAATGAGGACTTCTTACAGATATGCGTAATTTAAATGACTAAGTAAGTAGATTTAGTGCAAGTGTTGAAACTATTCAGTTTTATAAAATAGAAACGAAAATGATACAGTTAAAATTGGTTAGTTTTTCAAGTAAAGGATATAAAAAAGAGCTTATAGTCTCGTACGAACAAGTTATACTGCTAAGAACCTATTTAGTAAATATGATTAAGTGCGATGTACTGGTTATAAACACTAATATTGGTTTAGATGTATATTATAACAGTATAGAAAATAATAAAGCCCATATAGAAAATGCATTTATTATTCTTTTAGCCAAGGGCGGAAAAATAATCACCGATTATTATACATCAGATATAAATTCTATAGATGAAGTCCGTGCTAAAAGTCACCAGTATTTTAAACGCTTAATAAATCATCCGCTTTTATTTAAAAGCTATGCTAAGAGCATGTGTTATCAGATAAATTTAAATTATGCCGAAAATTCAAAATTAATTGAGTCACTATTCTCAATTTGGCAAGATGAATTATTACGATTAAACGACACCGATGTTCAAGTTTATATTCTAAGAACATTTTTGTCCAATTTACAACTCACCTATATACAACAATCCTGTAAACCTGAATTACAGGATTTATTAAGAGCAGCTTTAGATCAGAAACATTGTAATTAATAAAAAATAAGTGTCTTATTATTAAACACCATAACCTTTCGGTTGATATGATGTTTAATTGCTGTCGCTAAAACTATTTTTTCTAAATCACGTCCTTTTGCAATTAAATCTTCTATCGCATGGTTATGCGTAACTCGCGTTACGTCTTGCTCTATAATTGGACCTGCATCTAAATCTTCGGTAACATAATGACTCGTTGCACCAATAATTTTCACACCGCGTTTATATGCCGAATGATATGGTTTTGCGCCAACAAAAGCAGGTAAAAACGAATGGTGAATATTAATAATTTTATTTGGGTATTCGTTTATCAATTTAGGAGAGATTATCTGCATATAACGTGCAAGCACTATAAAATTAATCTGGTGCTTTTTTAATAACTCTAATTGTCTAGCTTCAGCTTCAGGTTTTGTGTCTTTAGTAACAGGAACGTGGTAAAACGGAATATCAAAACTATCGGCAATAGGTTTTAAATCTAGATGATTACTTAAAATAAAAGGAATTTCAGCATTTAATTCACCCGACTTATAACGCCCTAAAATATCGTATAAACAGTGGTCGTACTTAGATACAAATAGGGCCATTTTAGGTTGCACTTCAGACGTGTAAATGCGCCACTTCATTACAAACTGTTTAGCCAATCCGTTTTTAAACGTATCTTTTAAATCTTCTAAATCTAGGATGTTGTTATCGAACTCACATTCTAGACGCATAAAAAAGATATTTTGTTCACGGTCTACGTGTTGATCAATATATACGATGTTCCCTCCTTGCTGAGCGATAAAATTAGATACAGCTGCAATAATCCCAGATTGGTCGTTGCAGTGCATTAAAAGCGTGATCTTATTCATTAAATTTGGTTCTAAAAGTCTGTAAAAATACTCAGAATAAAATATCTACACACGAATTGAAAACATTTTAGATAAATTAACTTAAATCTTAGTTTTTTTTGAATATTCCGTAAATTGCCGCTCAATTAAATAGTTTTTATTGAAAATGAAACAAATAGAACCTTACAAGCCAACATATAAAGTACGAATAGTAACCGCAGCGTCCCTTTTTGATGGGCACGATGCATCTATAAACATCATGCGTCGCATCATCCAGTCTACTGGAGTAGAAGTTATTCATCTCGGGCACGACCGTAGTGTAGATGAAGTGGTGAATACAGCCATTCAAGAAGATGCGAATGCCATTTGCTTAACCTCATATCAAGGCGGACATAACGAATATTTTAAATACATGTTCGACCTTTTGAAGGAAAGAGGAGCGGGACATATTAAAATCTTCGGTGGCGGAGGTGGTGTAATTTTACCTTCAGAGATTAAAGAACTTATGGATTATGGTATTACCAGAATCTATTCGCCAGACGACGGACGGGAACTAGGTTTACAAGGGATGATTAACGATT
This sequence comes from Formosa agariphila KMM 3901, assembly GCF_000723205.1. Lineage (NCBI taxonomy): Bacteria > Pseudomonadati > Bacteroidota > Flavobacteriia > Flavobacteriales > Flavobacteriaceae > Formosa > Formosa agariphila. The sequence continues at coordinate 814,663 of NZ_HG315671.1, forward strand.
TGGTTAAGCAGTCAGATTTTAAAAGTCCATCTTTAATCCTTCCTAAAGGGAAAGAAATATCAGAATCTTTAAAAGATAAAGATGTAACAACCATTGCGAGGTTAATTTCTTTTGCTGAAAATGCTCATGACTTGTTCGAAGCAAGCTTTTCTCCTTTGGAGAACACAGGAAAAGAGGTTCCTGTGCTGGGAATTACAGGAACAGGAGGTGCTGGTAAATCGTCTTTAGTCGATGAGTTGGTACGTCGTTTTCTTATAGATTTCCCAGAGAAAACCATCGGATTAATTTCTGTAGATCCTTCAAAACGAAAAACTGGAGGAGCACTTTTAGGCGATAGAATCCGAATGAATGCCATAAACAATTCTCGTGTGTATATGCGTAGTTTGGCTACACGTCAGTCTAACTTAGCACTGTCTAAACATGTAAATGAAGCGGTTGAAGTTTTAAAAGCCGCCGAATACGATTTAATCATTTTAGAAACCTCTGGGATTGGACAATCCGATACAGAAATTATAGAACACAGCGACTTGTCGTTATACGTGATGACTCCTGAATTTGGAGCGGCGACACAGTTAGAAAAAATCGATATGTTAGATTTTGCCGATTTAGTGGCGATTAATAAATTCGATAAACGTGGGGCTTTAGATGCCATTCGCGATGTAAAAAAACAATATATGCGTAACCATAATATGTGGCACGCAGATCCAGATACCATGCCGGTATTCGGAACAATAGCTTCCCAATTTAACGATCCAGGGATGAACACGCTGTACAAAGCTGTGATGGATGGATTGGTGGAAAAATTAGATGCCGATTTAAAAACTAGTATCTCGATTTCGAAAGAAATGAGTGAGAAGATTTATGTCATTCCGCCTTCAAGAACACGTTACCTATCTGAAATTGCTGAAAATAATCGGGGGTACGATAAAACAGCCGAAAATCAGGTTGTAGTGGCTCAGAAATTATACGGGATTTATAAAACAATCTGTTCTGTAGGAGATGTCACTTTGAGCGCAGTCGAAAAGTCTTTCATTGGAAAACTAGGGCTTGATCAAGATGAAATCCTGAAGGAAGTTCACGAAGATAAAACAGATTTCATTAAAATGCTTATTGCTGAATTCGATCGCGTAAAATTAAATTTAGATCCGTATAACTGGGAAATTATTACCGGTTGGGATGCTAAAGTCAATACATACAAAAATCCGATTTATGCCTTTAAAGTCAGAGATAAGGAAATAAAAATAGAGACACATACCGAGTCACTTTCACATTTACAAATCCCAAAAGTCGCTTTGCCAAAGTATCAAGCTTGGGGCGATATTTTACGTTGGTGTTTACAAGAAAATGTGCCTGGAGAATTCCCGTATACTTCAGGTCTGTATCCGTTTAAACGTACCGGTGAAGACCCTGCACGTATGTTTGCAGGAGAGGGCGGACCAGAACGTACCAACCGTCGTTTTCATTATGTAAGTGCTGGGTTACCTGCAAAACGCTTATCTACAGCATTCGATAGTGTGACGCTATATGGTAACGATCCCGATTTACGTCCAGATATTTATGGAAAAATTGGTAATGCCGGAGTCAGTATTTGTTGTTTAGACGATGCTAAAAAACTATATTCTGGTTTTAATTTAGCCGATGTCATGACGTCTGTAAGTATGACGATTAATGGTCCTGCGCCCATGTTACTTGGCTTTTTTATGAATGCGGCCATCGATCAGCAATGTGAGTTATATATTAAGGAGCATGATTTAGTTGAAGATATTGAAGCTAAAATAGATGCCATTTATAAAGCTAAAGGCGTAGAACGTCCAACATATAATGGAGCACTTCCTGAAGGAAATAACGGATTAGGTTTAATGCTTTTAGGAGTAACCGGAGACGAAGTATTATCTGCCGATGTGTATTTAGATATTAAAACCAAAACAATTGCTCAAGTTCGTGGTACGGTGCAAGCCGATATTTTAAAAGAAGACCAAGCGCAAAACACCTGTATCTTTTCTACAGAATTTGCATTGCGTTTAATGGGAGATGTACAAGAGTATTTTATCGATAATAATGTACGTAACTTTTATTCGGTGTCTATTTCTGGCTATCATATTGCCGAAGCAGGCGCCAACCCCATCACGCAATTGGCATTAACATTGTCTAACGGATTTACGTATGTCGAGTACTATTTAAGTCGTGGGATGGATATTAATAAATTCGGACCAAACTTATCGTTCTTTTTCTCTAATGGTATCGACCCAGAATATTCGGTAATCGGACGTGTAGCGCGTAAAATTTGGGCTAAAGCGATGAAATTAAAATACGGCGCCAACTCAAGAGCTCAAATGCTGAAATATCATATTCAGACCTCTGGACGTAGTTTACATGCTCAGGAAATCGATTTTAACGACATTCGTACCAGTCTTCAAGCATTGTATGCGATTTACGATAATTGTAATTCTTTACACACCAATGCTTACGATGAAGCGATTACCACACCAACCGAAGAATCGGTGCGTCGTGCTATGGCCATTCAGTTAATTATAAACAAAGAATTAGGATTAGCTAAAAATGAAAATCCAATTCAGGGGTCTTTCATTATTGAAGAGCTAACCGATTTAGTCGAAGAAGCTGTGCTGTTAGAATTCGACAGAATTACCGAACGTGGTGGCGTTTTAGGTGCTATGGAAACCATGTATCAGCGTAGTAAAATACAAGAAGAAAGTTTGTATTACGAAACCTTGAAACACAATGGCGATTTCCCTATTATTGGTGTAAATACCTTCTTAAGTTCTAAAGGATCGCCAACAGTGATTCCAAAAGAAGTGATTCGTGCGACGGAAGAAGAGAAACAATTTCAGATTAAAACATTAGAAAATCTTCATAAAGGAAATGATACTGCGGAATTGTTGAAGGACCTGCAGCATAAAGCTATTCATAACGAAAATATTTTTGAAGCCTTAATGGATGTGTGTAAAGTATGTTCTTTAGGAGAAATTACAGAAGCATTATTCGAAGTGGGCGGACAATACCGAAGAAACATGTAATAGTAAAGTATAATTAATCCTGTGAAAAACCTCAAATCTATCCGATTTGAGGTTTTTTGTGTTTTAAAAGGTTTAAAAACGCGATTTATTAAATAGAATCATGAGGCTTTAAGTGAATTCCATAGTCCACTATTAAAAAAGTATTTATACAACAGTTAATTGGATTATTATAAGCGTGTTAAAAAGTACAGAAATTCTATGGGGCATTACACTTTAAAAAGCGTGATTAATTTTCAATTAATATTAGCGTGTGTTTTCCGTTAATCCGGTAATGTTGTGTTAATGCAGGTAACATTTAGATAGCGATATATTAACCAAACTACCTTACTTAGGTAACAAGATTCCACGGTGCTAATAATAGATTTGTTCACAACTAAAAATCAACTTAAACTTTAAATTATGAACAAAATTATTAGAATTTTTCTTTTATCATTTGTACTAACAGCAACCAGCACATTAGTAGTAAGCTGTGATGTTGAAGATGGAAAAGATGGTGTTAATGGCGTAGATGGAGCAGACGGTGTAGACGGAGAAGATGGTGAAGACGGAGAAGATTTAACGCTTGAAGACTTAATTCCTTTAACCGAATCAAAAACGCCAAACTTATTAAAAGTAGAAAGTGCATTCTCATCAATTAACATTACAACTATTTTATCTTCTGAAGATAGATTAGAAAGCACTCCAGATTTCGTATACGGTTCTCTTGCAGATGGTGCTGGATTATTAGCAGAAAATGATGGTAGCTTTACATTAATAAACAATATTGAAGGCGATTATTCTATTGCACGCATAAAATTAAACTCCGATTTACAACCTATACATGGTGATTATATTGTGAATGCGTTCGCAACGGCATTTACTGCACAATGTTCAGGAACTTTAATTACTCAAGAAGAGCATGGTTTCGGACCATTATATCTTTCAGGAGGAGAATGGGGAGGTTCATCTAAAGGTGTATTTGCTACAAATCCTTACAAATCTGCCGATGATGCAGATACTGCAATTATGTTACCTAAGTTAGGACAATGGTCTACAGAAAATGCTGTGCCAATAGGTAAAGATGCGTATCCAAGTAAAACAGTTGTTTTTATTGGCGATGACCATTCAGACAATTCAGTACCTTCTGGTCAATTAGGAATGTATGTAGGAAGCCGTGGAAATTTCGATAATGGTAAATTATACGGATTAAAAGTAACAAGTGCAGGTATCGATTTTGAAGCGCAAATGGCTGAAGGAACAGAATACGAAGCAGAATTTGTTGAATTAGAAGAAACTCAAATCGATTTATTAGATGCTGAAGCTAAAGCTAAAGGTGTTATGGGATTCTCTAGATTAGAAGATATCGACTGGAGAAGAGGTTCTGCTGCTAACCAAAGAGAAATCTACTTTTGTGTAACAGGACGTTACAGTGCAGATTTAGTAGGTAAAGGAAGTTTACTAGGTCGTGTGTATAAAGTAGTCTTAAATGAAGAAGACCCAACAGGCCCTGCTAAAATCACTTGTGTTTTAGATGGAGATATTGTAGGTGGTAAAGCAGATGGTTTCCACTCGCCAGATAACATTTTAGTTACAGAAAACTATGCATACATTCAAGAAGACCCGAACGGTTATGCATCTTTAAATTCAGCAATTTCTGGTTTTGCAAAATTATATCAGTATAACCTGTCAACAGGAGAAATTAAAACTGTTTTAGAATGCGACCAAGACTATGCAGAATCTATAGGTTACGGTACAGCATCTTCAATGTGGGAAATTACAGGAATGATTGATGTTACAGATGTTGTAAATAATGGTGAAAACACTTTTATGGTAATGACTCAAAACCATGGTTGGAATGCTCCAGATGGAACATTTTTTACAGACCCAAAAGCAAATTCAGTTTTAGAAGGAGCGACTGCTACTAACGAAGGTTCTGTTTTATTCAAAATAACTGGATTAGAAAGATAAGATAAAAATAAATTCATGAATAACATATTATTTATGAAAGCTAAGACATATACTATAGGTATATGTCTTTTGCTTTTCATGCAAATGGGGTGTAAAAAACAGCCTGACACTGTAAATCAGCAGTTAACGACTAACGAGCACATTTTAAATTTTTTCACATCTGAAATCGAGCAAAGTGTTCTTGCTTTAGATTCTATTTCAACTTTAAATTCTACATCAGATAAAATTGAAGCTTATAAAAGTGCAAGACATCACTTTAAAGCTTTAGAGCCTATTTTGGCATTTGTAGACCAAAACAATTATAAGTCATTAAATGCACCAAATATCTTGCAAGTGCTAGAGGAAGATGCCACAGATATTAAAATTAGAACACCTTTCGGATTTCAAGTTATTGAAGAGTTACTTCATGAAGAACCTTTAGATACTTTGGCATTACACCAGGTGGTTAAAATGACTAGTAGTCGACTAAAATTAATCCAAGGAAATACGGCAATCGCACTAAAGGATTATCACATTATTTGGTTATTGAGAAACCAAGTAGTTCGGATTGCAACTACAGGAATTACAGGTTTCGATTCTCCTGTATTGGGGCAATCCTTAACAGAAAGTCAGTATACCTATAAGACATTATTGTATGTAGTAGACGTTTTTAAAGATGAATTTTCTTCGGAAGCTATTTATAACGACTTAAAGTCGTCTTTCGAAAACGCAATAGCTACTTTAAATCACGATTTTGAAAGTTTTGACCGCTTCAATTTTATTAAAAACCATACCGATAATCAACTAAAATTATTAGTACAAACTCAAGATGATTGGCAGGTGACATTTCCTTTCGAAATGGCTTTAACTAACAACGCGACATCTCTTTTTGGTGAGAACACATTAAATGTTTCATATTTTACAGATTATAAAAGTGATACTTTAAAGCTTAAAGAAAAGGCAGAATTTGGGAAGCAGTTATTCAACGACAAATTATTGTCTAAAAATAAGACGATGGCGTGTGCAAGTTGTCATGTTTCAGATTTAGCATTTACAGATGGAAGAAAAACTTTCGATAACAGACAAACACGAAACTCTCCAACCTTAACGTATGCCGCATACCAACAATCTTTTTTTATGGATGGGCGAGCAGGTAGTTTAGAAGGGCAAGTTGTGGGCGTTGCCGAAAATCATGACGAATTTAATTTACCTATGGATTCTTTAGTGAATCGCGTAATGCATAATTCAGAGTATAAAACCTCAATAACAACTTTATATAATAACGACAGAGTAGAATATAATATAAGACATGCCATAGCATCTTACGTCCGTACATTAAATAGTTTCGATTCTAAATTCGATAAAAATATTAATGGATTAGAGCATTCTCTAACGCAAGAAGAAAAAGACGGATTCAATTTATTTATGGGTAAAGCGGTTTGCGCAACTTGCCATTTTCCACCATTATTTAACGGCACGGTACCTCCAAACTACACCGATACTGAATTAGAGTTATTAGGAGTTCCTGAAAATAACGATACTATTAATGCTATTGTAAGTACAGACTTGGGGCGTTATAATTTTTATAAAACTAAGGAACGGGAACACTTTTTTAAAACACCCACTGTACGTAACATAGAAAAAACGGCGCCTTATATGCATAATGGCGTGTATAATACATTAGAAGAAGTGGTCGATTTTTATAATCGTGGAGGCGGAAAAGGGATTGGTATACAAGAAGAGTATCAAACCTTACCTTTTGATTCTTTAGATTTATCTGAATCGGAACAGGCGAGTTTAGTTGCTTTTATGAAAACACTAACCGATGCCGATTTTAATACTAGGAATGAATAGTATGCGATTTGTAATTCGTCTTAAGCGTATTTAAGTTATAATTCTGTAGGTATAGAGATATTCAAATGGTCAATTTTTGCTTAATTTGGTCTCATATTATATACCATGAATAAACTTAGTAATTCAGTATTATATTTAATGAGCTTTTCGGCTGGTTTAGTAGTTGCAAATTTGTACTACAACCAGCCGTTGCTACATCAAATAGCCGTAGATTTTGGTGTGACAGAATCTCAAGTCAGTCATGTGGCATTGAGCACACAGTTGGGGTATGCCTTTGGTTTATTTTTTATTGTGCCGTTAGGCGATAAATTATCGAACCATAAAATATTACAATTCGATTTTATACTTATGGTCATTTCATTATTAGTGGCCGCTACAGCAGGTTCCCTTTGGGTGCTTATTGTAAGTAGTTTTTTTATCGGTTTCACGTCTTCGTTGCCCCAGCTTTTTGTGCCTATGGCCGCACAGTTAAGCGACGATAAAGGCCGTGGCCGAGCTATTGGTATTGTAATGAGTGGTTTATTAATCGGGATTTTAGGAAGTCGTGTTATTAGTGGTTTTATAGGAGAACAATTTGGTTGGCGAACCATGTATTTTGGGGCGACCGCCTTAATGGTTTTACTCTTTGTTTTACTTCGGTTTAAGTTACCAAGACTAAATCCTGATTTTAAAGGAACTTATAAAGATTTGTTTCAGTCTATTGTATTCTATTTTAAAACCGAACCAGAATTACGCTTGGCATCGCTTCGAGGCGCGTTGTCTTTTGCGGGTTTAAGTGTGTTCTGGACAACTTTAGTTTTCTTAATGGAAGATGAATTTGGGTACGGAAGTACCATTACTGGATTATTCGGATTGTTAGGAATGGTAGGCGCATTGGGTGCAACCGTGGTAGGAAAACTGAATGATAAATTACCAAAGAACCGTATTATTCTATTTTCAACATTACTTTTAATTGTGTCTTGGGGTGTTTTTCTTGTGTCCGGACATTCAATTTTTGGCTTAATTGTGGGTGTGATTTTAGTCGATTTAGGTATGCAAGCGCTTCATATTACCAATCAGAATATAATATTTTCTAGAAATCCGGAAGGACGAAACCGTGTTAATACTATTTATATGGTGTCCTTTTTTATAGGTGGTGCTATCGGGACAACCTTAGGTGCCTTGGCTTGGGAACATTACAAATGGATAGGTGTTTCTGTTTTAGGATTGGTACTTTCTATTTTGATTTTAGTGGTTCATCTGCTTTACAAAAAACGAGTTTAAAACTAAAGATGTATGCTCTTAAAGAGATATACAGATTAGCATATAATAAAAATCCCGAACAACACTGCTCGGGATTTTTTTATGGTGTATAAAGTAAGTTGACTTGTTGTGCTCAGGTTTAGTTCATTTTAAATACTAAACCACCACCTAAACTAAATTGATAGATTGTAGAGTAGGTGCTTAATCCTGCAGAAGGCCCATAACCACTAAAATACAGTCCACCTCCAACAGTTTGTACTGCCGATAATAATTGCATTTGCATTTTTATACCTACTTTAGAGTTCATCCAGTAAACGCCTCCAAATTTTGCACCCCAAGCAAATTTAGTAGCTGTTTCGGTATTGCCATTATCAGGGTTCTCAATATTAGCAATTACCATACCTGCCATTAATCCTCCAAATCCTTGTAAAGGAGAATTTGTAGCTCCAAAATAACGATTACCTCCAATAAGAACATAATTAATAGCTAAATCGAAGTCTGCAAATCTTTCATTTACAAAAAAACCTTCGTCTAAATAGTAAGTAGGTGCTTTAGTGTCTTGGCGTAAGTATAATAATTCAACACCCATATATGGGCTCGTCTTAAATTCTAAACCAGCTCCCCATTGAAAACCATCTTCAATTTTTCCATCATAATAGCTTCCATAATCGTAGTATGAGTCAAATCTATCTTGGAATGTGTAAGATCCATATAGATTCACATTAAAATCTTGAGCTAATCCAATACTTGTAAAAAGAGTGAATAGCAATAAACTGATGTAAGTTTTTTTCATGTGTAGTGTTTTTATGGTTTGATTTTTTTTAAACAAATATAATTTTTATTGTGAGTTTGCTTTTTATAGAAATCAGTTTTTTTTAGTCCGTGTACGCTTCTTCAATTTTTCAATTTTATCTTTATAATATATAATAAGTTCGTCTATAAAATGTAGCGGGTTTTTATAAGTAGAAATTATAGCATAAAGCTCTGAGGCTTTTAAAACTTCTAACTCTTTTTCTAATTGTTTTAAGGTGAGTTGTAAAGCTTCTGTTTTACCTATGGTTGGAATATCTTTAGATTTTATATTCAGATTTATGTCTAAACTATCAGAAAATATTTGAGCATGAAGGGTTTGTAAGGCTTCTAAATTTTCATGCTTATATATATGTATCAGTTGTGTTGTAATTTCAGTAGCCGATTCCTGTTCATTAGGAGATAAACTAAATTTATCTGGATGTACATGTAACATGGCTTCCCTATATAATCGTTTTTTTAGCTGAAGTGTTTCTAAATCTGGAGTTGAATCCGAAGACAATTTTTGGTTCTGAGGTTGTAATCCTTTTGGCGCTTTATAATTCTTACCACGTTGCTTCTGGGCCAAACGATTGTCTTTCTTAGCTCGTTTTTGTTGCTTATATAAGGTGTTTAATTCTTGAGCTTCGATAATGTAATCTGTAAGATGTAATTGTAATACATCTTCGAAAGCTTGAATTTGATGATGTATAGTATCACGTTCTTGCGTTACAGCTTCAATAGAAATTTGAAGTTGTAATTGCTCGTCGTCTGGCGGTAAAATATTAGGAACTGTATTATTACTCATGAGACAAAAATAGGAGGATACATCAGAATAAAAAAGTAAAGTTGATATTGTATATTTATGAAAATCGCTTTCAAATTAGGCTAGAGTTAGTATAAGACCGTTCTTTGTAGCTTCAAATTAATCTGAAATTTATGTCTTTTAAAAAAATACTTCCTGTTCTTAAAGAAACGCTTGACCATTTAGAATTTGATGGTCCAACACCACTTCAGAAAAAAGTATTGTCTACTATAAAAAGTGGAGCAAATGTTTTCGGAATAGGAGCAGAAGGTAGTGGTAAATCTACGGCTATTGTGTTAAGTGTTATTCAAAAATTAAAAGGAGAAGCTGTTGGCGATGCGCCTCGAGCTATTGTTTTAGTGAAGGATAAAGCAGAAGCCTTGGCTTTAAAAGAGAAGTTTGAAGTGTTTTCTTCGGGAACAGATTTACGTGTGTATTGTATTTACGACGAACATAAAATAGAAGCGCAACGTGATGAAATTTATGTAGGAACAGACATTTTAATTGCGACTGTTAAGCGATTAAATAAATTGTATTTCTTAAATAGTATTCATTTAGCCGATGTACAATTAATTTGTATTGAAGATGCTCAGTTCTTAATCAGACAAAAAACGTACGATGAGGTTTGTCGTTTAGCAGAAAGTGTAGATAAATGCCAATATGTTGTTTTTGCAGATGCTTTCGATTCTCGATTAACACGATTTGAAGAAGCCTTCATGTTCGATGCCTATAAGTTTAAGGTGTAACTGTAATAGATTTATTACTAAATTGAATTCATTCTTATTCAGTTTGTATTAAATTGAATAGAGCGCTCAATTCTCAGTTTTTTTTATAACCTTGTCTTGTAAATAGAAATTGTAATGAAAAAAAATAGATTAGGAAATCGCTCCTTGGCCATTGCGGTAATTTGCATGGTGGGTTGTTTGGTTTTAAAATATTTTCATATCTATGAAGGCGATTGGTTAGACATTTTACTAGCTGGTTTCGAAGCTGCAGTTGTTGGTGGTGTTGCCGATTGGTTTGCTGTTCGTGCCTTGTTTCAGGAAATTCCTATTCCTATAGTTAAAAAGCACACCAATATTATTGTAAAAAGTCGAGAGAAGTTATCGGCTGGAATTGTCGATTTGGTGAATAACGAATGGTTGTCTAAGGATATGATTCGTGATAAAATCTCTACGGTATCTTTAGCAAAACCTATAGTCGATTATTTATTGGAAGACGATAATCAGGAAGCCATAAGAAAAACCTTAAAACCGGAATTAGAAGCTTTGGTTTTAAAATTAGATCAAGATGATGTTGTTCATACGCTAGAAGGCATTATAAGACCAGCTTTAAAAGGTAATAATTTAGCAGCACCTCTTGGTAATCTATTAAAGCAGACGGTTGAGAATAAAGATCATTACGGTATTCTTCAAGTATTTCTAGATGTATTAAAGGACAAAATAGCCTCAGATTCTACTTTAGAATTTTTAGTTACCGAAGTTCAAGTCTTAGTTAACAAACAAAAAGAAGGTTCTCAAATTAAAGGTTGGCTTGTTGGAGCAGGTCAATTATTCGGAGCAATAAAACCACAACGCATTGCCGAAGGTATTCAGGATCAATTAATTCAACTTATACACGATATTCAAGAAGACCCCGAACAACATAAAATTATTGTTGCTTTAGATGCGCAGCTTTACGATTATGGTGAACGTTTAACTTCTGGAGATGAAAAAGCACAAGCCGATGTGAATCAGTTTGGAGAACAATTTTTAGAACGATTACTGGATTCTGGCATTGTAAAACAAGGGTTAACACGCTTAAAAGTGATGGTTAAAGCGCATCTGTTCGAAGACGAAAACGAGTACACCGAGTTAATCCGTGATAAGGTAAACACCATGTTGCTATCTTTTCAGAATGATGATTCAAAGATTAAACAAACCGACTTGTGGTTAAAATCTACTTTACTTCAGCTTATCGATACCCATCATCATAAAATAGGGGAGCTGGTTGGCGAAAGCTTACAGAAATTATCGAATGTAGAATTGGTAAAACAAATAGAAAGTAAGGTTGGAGAAGATCTTCAGTATATACGTTTAAACGGTGCCATTGTTGGTGGTATCGTTGGAATGCTGATTATGATTGTTAAAATCTATGTATTGGGGATTTATTAAGTCTATTGGTTAAGTGTCACATTGCTAATGGTTTAATTTACTTGTATACACTGTCATTTGACTGATTTTGCAAGATTTTTTTGTAAGTAATAGATTGTTTGCATGTAGGAATAAAATAATTTTTTTAGTGGTAAAACTCTCTTTTTTTTGGTGTTAATCGGGTTTCGTTCTGGTTTTCTTCGGGAATGGGTCTGTTTTTTAAAAACACACTAAAATAAGGGGCGAAGAGGTACTGGAGAAGACTCGAACAAGACTCGAACAAAACCCCTAGCAAAACAAGGCTCGCATTTGGGGTGGTTTTACTCCATTTTCAACCATTTTTTGAGCCTTTTCAAGGGTTAAATACCATAAAAGATGCCCCAATTGGTCTTTATGCAGGTGTCAATACATTTTGTAGGAAAAATTTAAAGTCAAGTTGCAAGGTGTAAACACTAGGTGTTTTTAGTATGTATAAGGATAATCTTTTTTTTTATGCAAGAAATGACGTTAAAGATGTCTTAAAAATCATATTTTAGAGGTTTATAAACACCATACAAACATGGAGTTAACCGGAGGCTGAAACCTAAAATGGGTAACTTTTGTTTGTATCTGAGGAGTTGTAACAAATTCAAGAAAAAATTAAAATAATTGCTAATGAAATTCTCTCAAAGAATTGGGAAAACAAATATTAATGAAATTATTCAGGTTGAAACTATAAATAAAGATTTAAGAAACCGTTTGTGTACTGTATTTTCTTTGTTAATTATTTTGAACAAATAATTAACAAAGAAAATACAGTACACACTAAGTCTTCAAGTAATTATTATTTTTTTAAAACCTTATGGATTGAATTTTACAATCTTACTATTGATAATATTCCTTACTACAAACGTGATTTATTAACTAAAATCAAAAAACATTTTTTTGACTGTGAATGGTATGAGGTTTATGATTTTATAGAGTTTATTATTCAAAACCCAGACCCAGCTTATCCTGAACTATTAATAGATAGTTTCAATCATAGTCTAAAAAAAGAGTTATCAGGTTACAGAATAATTAGTAAAAACATAGTACGAATTACTAATGAAAATGAATTAACTGAAATCAATAAAATTATTGAAAGTGAGAAAAGTGAATTAAATACTGTTAAAATTCATATTCAAACAGCAATAAGTAAGTTATCAGATAAAAAAGAACCCGATTACAGAAATTCTATCAAAGAATCTATATCTGCTTTGGAAGCTTTATGTAAAATAATTTCAGGAAATAAAAAAGATAGTCTAAAAACTTCTTTAACTAAAATCAATGAAAAGATTAGTATTCATAATGGTCTGATGCAAGGGTTTCTAAAAATATATGGCTACACAAGTGATAGTGATGGTATTAGACACGCTATGCTAGAAAAGGATAACTTACAACAAGAAGACGCTATTTTGATGTTAGTTATGTGTAGTTCCTTCATTAATTATATCGTTACTAAATCAGAACAGAACGGTTTAATAGAATAAAACTTGTTACAACACCTGTAACCGTTGTACTAGCTCAAAATAAATAGTACACCTTTAACTAAAAACTATCTGTTAAGGCGGTTTTTGTTTTTATACAATCGCATTAACCCTTTTTTCTTAACTTTTGCAAGAGGCACACCGTATAAAAATAATGCGGTAGTTAGTGCTTAATCAAAGGTTAATGCAATTTTGTTACGTCTGATTTTCATGCGGAAAACCCTCGCATATAAAACCGCACAATTCTTATACATCAACGTAGGCAACTTATCAAAAAAAATAGTCATTTCAATTTTTCAGAAATTAAATCTATATTTATTAAAAATTAAAGTATATAAAGTTGGACCAATTAGATCAAATATTTAGACAAGACGTAGAGAATATTGCAAAGATTTCAATTATTCCAAATTTATTAGACGTTGTATGTCAAATAACGGGAATGGGATTTGCGGCTGTTGCTAGGGTAACTGAAGATAAATGGATTGCTTGTTCTGTTAAAGACGACATTGGCTTTGGGCTAAAACCAGGTGGTGAACTTGTCATTGAAACTACAATTTGCAATGAAATTCGACAAAGTGGTGACGCAGTAATTATTAATCATGTCAGTGAAGATGAGAATTTTAAATGTCATCATACTCCAGCACAATATGGTTTCCAAAGCTATATTTCGGTACCAATCTTAAGAAAAGATAATACCTTTTTTGGAACATTATGCGCTATAGATCCTCGCCCTAATAAGCTAAATACACCAGAAATAATTGGAATGTTTAATTTATTTGTAGATTTAATATCTTTTCACCTTGAAGTTGTTGAACAACTAGATTCAAGCAGAAATAGTTTGATAAAACAACTCGGTTTTAATGACGAACTTGAAAAGAAAATTAAGGAACGAACATTAGAATTACAATATAAAAACGAAGCCTTAGAAAAGTCAAATAAAGAATTACAGGAATTCAATCATATTTCAAGTCATGATCTTCAGGAACCATTACGAAAAATACAAACCTTTGTTTCCCGAATTCAAGAATCCGAAGCAAAGCTATTGTCAGAAACAGGTTTATACTATTTTGATAAAGTCAGACAATCTGCTGAGCGTATGCAATTATTAATAAATGATCTCTTATCGTATTCGCAATCAACGCGAAAATATAGAAAGTTTGAAATGGTTGATTTAAATGTTATTTTAAAAGAAGTAACTGAAGACCTTCGAGAAGAAATATTGGAAAAATCTGCAATTATAGTAGCAGATAAAATGTGCTCAACAAAGGCAATTCCATTCCAACTTCGACAGCTTTTTTATAATATAATAGGAAATTCTCTCAAATATTCAAGTAGCCAACGTGTCCCAAAAATTGAAGTGAATTCAGAAATCATTGATTCAAATAAAAATAAGAATTTACCAAATGGTAAATATTGTCATGTAAAATTTACTGATAACGGAATTGGTTTTAATCAAAAATATAGTGAGAAGATTTTTGAACTATTTCAAAGATTGCACACTAAGACTGATTTTAGCGGAACAGGTATAGGATTAGCAATAGTAAAAAAAATTGTTGAAAATCATAATGGAATTATTAATGTTAAAGGTAGCCCAAATACTGGCACAGAATTTAATATTTACATTCCAATATCATAACTAAGCTGTCTATAACACACGCTAAAAAAAAATTGCTCATTTTCAGGTAATTGAATGAATGTTTTTACGAAGGATAATTATCTAGACGAAAATGCGCAGTTCGCTTTCATCAGTAACTTCTTTTAGCGCGAGACCGTTACCCACAATTATGAAAAAAACTTTTTTGCTTATTACATTATTTTGCTTTGCTATCGTTAGTTCTCAGAATATTTATGATTATGAAAAAGAAATTAGCAATAAAGAACACTATGATTTTAAAGAAATTGACTTTGAAAATACAAATGAAAATTTAAAACTTTCTGGAACCTTAATAACACCAAAAACTGTTTTTGAAAAAATAGTAATTATCGTACCTGGAAGTGGACGAGACACAAGACACTCTCATTTTGTGTTAGCAGAAGAATTTTTAAAAAACAATATTGCTGTTTACAGATTTGACGAGCGTGGGATTGGAAAATCTGAAGGAGATTATTCTGAGTTAGCGAGAGATTTGTCAACGGATTTAAGCTACGCATTAAAGGAGTTAAAAAAACAATTTTTCAATAAAAAATTTGGGATAATAGGACACAGTCTTGGTGGAATTGCAACTCTTAATGTTATTAATAATGATTTAGATTTTGTCGTTTTAATTGAAACACCAATTATAAAAAATGGAGCTTTTCTAATTAACCAATTTGATAGGAATTATGAAAATAGTCTTCCAGAAGTAATGCGCAAGGGAAAAACTAAAACAGAACTTACGTCATTTTTGAAAGGATATGTAGACTTAATAAGTAAAAGCACACCTAATTCTAGTAAAAAGGAAATAAAGAAATATATCAGAGAAAAAGGATTTAATAAAAGATTTATAGTATTGTTACATGACACTTTTTTAGTAGAAATGGCTAGAACTAATTTCGAAGATACCGTTAAGGATCTATCTATAAAAACGTTATACCTTACAGGAACAAAGGATAAAATTATTAATCACAAGCAAGAAGTTGATTTAGTAAAATCTTTTAGAAATCCTAATATTGAAATAAGAGAATTTGATAGTCTGAATCATTATTTAACCAATAGAAATGGTAAAGTTGGCTCATCACTTTACGATATGGATAAAGAACCGCTCAATATGATTATTAATTGGATAATAGAAAAATAACTGTGGGTAACACCGGTAATCGTTGCACAAGCCCAAAATAAATAGTTCACCTTTAATTAAAAAACCGTCTGTAAAGGCGGTTTTTGTTTTTATACACTTAAATTTTAGGTAATTTACAAGGACTTACAGGTGTATTCATAGCTTTATAAAAAGTGTTTTTGAAACTAAAACAAAGCGCAAGTGCATTCGTCTACTTTTAAACACATGATAGCAATTACCCTAAATTTGGAAGAATTGTACTATTTTTAGAGGTATTAACTTTAATAGGCTTCTTTGCTGGGATAAATCAAGGTTTATTTGGTATAAAGGAGTTGCCATTCATTGTGGCTCACTCAAAAATGCAACAAAAATCGAATGAATAAAATAAAACTGACTTTAATTTTTATACTATTATTTTCTTTAGAATGTTTTAGCCAACAAACCGGAAATAACGGAATAACAAGAACTGCTGTTAAAAATGGAATTGGAATTGGAAGCGCAATTGCTATTGTAGTTTCTTGGGACAGAAATAAATCCATTCTTTATGCAATATTACACGGAATTTTGGGTTGGCTTTATGTTATCTATTTTGTAATAGTTCGTGAAAGTGAAGAAAAGAATAAATAATCAAAAACTAAACTGAATACGAAATTTAACAAGTTGCTGAATTGCTTAATAAATCGGAGTTGAAAAATTTTACGGAATAAAATACTGACTGAATTTACGCAATCGCTAAAAAGTGGAAAACGGAATTTAGTCAATGCGTTGAATAACGAATCGGAAATACAACCTGAATCGGAAAAAGCACTTAAAGAACAATTTGAAAATGCGGAAATGGAATTCGTATCGATTTATGGATAGAAATCGGATTAATGCCTACCACTAACAAAGTACTACGGTAAGAAACCAAATAAAAATCACAGCTTTAAGATTGCGTTGTATCAGTATACCACGCATCGCCATGCTACGATTAATAACGCTGTTGTAATTACAATTACACCTATTATAATTAACTTTACAAAAAAAACAGTAATCCATGAGCATGCTTCACCTAAAACTAGAAACCGATCCGCGTTGGGTTACCATTGTAGAAAGTAATATTGAAGAAATACTTACAGATCATGCTTGGTGTGAGCAAAAAGCGGCCACAAATGCCATTACAATTATCACTTATAATAGTGAGCATGAAGACCTAGTTACTGCACTATTAGAATTAGCTAAAGAAGAGCTAGAGCACTTTCAAATGGTACACAATATCATTAAAAAACGAGGCTATACTTTAGGGAGCGAGCGTAAAGATCATTATGTAAACCAACTCTATAAGTTTATGAATAAAGGCGGAAATAGGCAACAAAGTTTTGTGGACCGCTTATTGTTTTCGGCAATGATAGAAGCCCGAAGCTGCGAACGCTTTAAATTACTATCTCAACGCATTAAGGACGAAGAATTATCTAAATTCTACCACGATTTAATGATTAGTGAAGCTGGACATTACACTACATTTATCACATTTGCTAGACAATACGGAGAAGGCATTGATGTGGATAAACGCTGGCAAGAATTAGTCGCTTTTGAAGGCGAATTAATTAAAAGCTACGGAAAAAGCGAAACCATACACGGCTAGGTGCATGGCTATATTAGTAGTTGTTTTAAGTAAGTTATAAAGGAGAATTGGTCGATAGTGCTTTGTCTGTTCTAGTAAATTGGAAGAAGAGGAAAGAGAACAGAACATAGTAATAATAGTATGCAACGATTAGGAGCACAATGGAGCTATTGAGAAATTGCTTCAATGACGATACATTTCAAATGCCTATGATCGATGATTGAATAAACTTACAAAAAGGCACTATGATTCATTATAATTGTAAAATCGATAAATTCATTGAAAAAGATGGATACATAAATGGGTTTGAGAAACGTATAAACCGAAATAAACGACC
The DNA here is from genome assembly GCF_000723205.1 of Formosa agariphila KMM 3901. Lineage (NCBI taxonomy): Bacteria > Pseudomonadati > Bacteroidota > Flavobacteriia > Flavobacteriales > Flavobacteriaceae > Formosa > Formosa agariphila. The sequence goes on from NZ_HG315671.1 coordinate 832,647, forward strand.
CACATTTAAGTACTGAGATAAAACAAGTATTAAAAATGCCATTAATTTCTCACTAAAACACGTCTGTGAGTTTCATCATTGCACTGTTACAAAACCAAATTACTATGCCTACACCCTTTCAATTTAAAATACAAAACCATTGGGATTTAGAATCTGCTCAAACTGAAAAGCAATCAGGCGGTTCTTTAAAAACGCACCAAGTCTTTTTAGAACATGGAAAAGAGATTCAAGTTTCGGCAGCTAAGCCTTTTAAAGGTGATGCAACAAAATACAATCCGGAAGAATTATTAATGGCAGCCTTTTCGTCTTGTCATTTTATGTCGTATATGTATGTCTGTCAACAAGCAGGTATTACGCTTTTAAAATATGAAGATAAGGTTGAAGGCAGTTTAACTTTAAATCCTGATGGAAGTGGTGCATTTACAAAAATGGTTTTACAGCCTAAAGTTTGGATAGACCATGCATCTCAGAAAATACAAGCAGAAGATTTACATAAACAAGCATCAAAATTGTGTTTTATTGCAAACTCATGTGCGTTTCCTATAGAATATAAGGTAGAGGTACTGGTAACATAATTAGATGAGCATGCGCACAACAGCCACTGTCATTCTATATATAATTTGCGCCCCAACAAGCTGGACATAAATTAGAAGCTTTGGAAATTGTGGCGGATTGTCGTGCAGTTAATCTACAGTCATTACAAATTCCCATGGAAAAGTTGGGTCCGCCTTAATAGATTCCAAATAAAGCAAGCTTTTAGATAACAACACTTTTAAGTTTTGGAATGAATTTGGTTTCACTATATATAGATTGGCGCCCTTTTCTTGTAGGGCTTCTATTTTAGTAGTTTCCAAATTGTTCGAATAGATAAAAATGGGAATATCACGTAACTTTTTCTCATCTTTAATATCGTGTAAACATTCAATACCATTCATTAAAGGCATATTTAAATCCAGATAAATGGCTTGTGGTAATGGCTTGGCAGGATTTAAAAGATTATCCATTAAAGTCACACCGTTATCAAATTCGGTAATACTAATACTTGGTCGTATATCCTTAAAAACATCAACAACTAATTCTCGGTCCTCTGCGTCGTCATCGGCCAAATATATTAACAAGGGTTCTTCAAACATATATATTGCGTTAAAAAGCGAAATGGTTTAAAATCTTATAAACTACGGCCAGAAATAATGTTATATAAAATAGCGATTATGGCAATGACTAGAAGAATATGAATTAAGCTCCCTGTACCTATACCGGCAACGATTCCAAAAAATCCTAAAATCCATACGATAATACAAATAACTGCAATTAACCAAAGTAAACTTCTCATAATCTCGTGTTTTTAAATTTATGAAGTAGTGCGATTTTCGCTCTAACTATAAGATAAAATTACAACGGTTTACCGTTATGCCTTAACTGCAACGCATTATATTATTAACCCAATCCCTTTTCTAGTTGTTAAGAGGGAATACTTGTTTATTCTATTATAAAGGTTTGTAATTTTTGAATAGCACGATGAGTCTTGTTTAAGGCGCTATCTGTTGTTGGTTTACATGGTACTCGATATGATGGACGCAGGACGTATTGCTGAAGCATAACCTGCAGAACATTACGATATTTCTGCTTTCGGTACAGCATTACGTTATGCTAAAGCATTAGGTTTTGATGCTATTGCTGAAAAATTGCAAAGGACAGATGAGTCTTACAATGCCGAAAATAAATTAGATAAATTGGCAGACAGTAGATTGAACGAAAAAGCGATACGCTAAACTGAGTTTTAATTAAATCACTGCCCATAGATTAATGCAGGTATTCTACATGTTATGTATGGGCAGTTTTTGTGAGTGTATTGTAATACTAATCATAATACACTATATAATGTAAAAAGTGAACGCTATACTTGAAGATTGACTAATGTTTCCATTTTATATGATTCACAATTTGCTTCGCATGAATTCTAGAATTTTCGATATACCATTTATGCGTTTCTAGACCGCCACAAATTACACCAGCAAGATACAGCCCTTTAATATTGGTTTCCATGGTCTCTTCATTATAATTCGGAACGTATTTTCCATCTTCAGAAAACGAAATGCCTGCATCTTCAAGTAATTTAATGTTGGGCTGATATCCAGTAAGCGCTAAAACATAATCGTTTTTAAGGTTGACTGTGCCGCTTGGTGTATTAATAGTAACCGAATGGTCTTGTATGGTTTCAATTTCAGAATTAAAGTGTGCTGTTATCGCTCCTTCAGCAATCCGATTCACAATATCAGGCTTTACCCAATACTTAACTCTTTTGCCTATTTCACTGCCTCTTATCACCATAGTTACGCGTCCGCCTTTACGGTAAATTTCTAAAGCAGCATCTACAGAGGAATTACTCGCGCCTACTACAATAACATCTTGCATGCTATAAGGATGTGCTTCTTTATAATAATGATTTACTTTGGGTAAGTCTTCGCCTGGAACGTTCAACTGTGTAGGTACGTCATAAAACCCAGTTGCTATAATTACTTTTTCCGATTTGTAAGTTGCTTTACTGGTTTCTACAGTAAAGCCGTGTTCTTCCTTGTTTATGTTTTTAACTTCTTCGTATAAATTAATATGTAGGTCATTTGTAGTTGCTACACGTCTGTAATATTCTAAAGCCTCATTTCGTTTGGGCTTTGGGTTGTTACTTATAAAAGGAATGTTATCTATCTCTAGTTTTTCCGAAGTAGAGAAAAACGTCATGTTTAAAGGGTAGTTGTATATGGAGTTTGTTAACGCACCCTTTTCTATTATAAGGTAACTTAAGTTGTTTTCTTTACAGGTTTTGGCACAAGCTATACCAATGGGACCTGCTCCTATTATAATAATGTCTATATCTGTATTCAAAATAATATCTGTTTAATGATGATTTTGCAACGTATTAAATTATATGTAAAATCCGATGTCCTAAAAATACTATAACTAACGTATTTAACCATGGAGATTTGTTTCTAATCTAATAAGACGTTTACATATTATAATAGAGTAGGGGGTAGAGGTAATAACTTACATATATTATAGTATTTTATGCATGGTATTCTTATTTAAAGAATACAGATAAGCCGTTCTCATAGGTGTATTTTGTATTTTAAAGCAAGTAGATGGTTGATATTTTAAAATAAATCCAATTGTAACCTATTAATAACAATGTATTTACAAATTATTTCAAAAAAAGGTTATAATAAATTAGTTTGGTAATAAAGAAAGGTGGTATATTTGCACCCGCTTAGCGACACAACTACGGTAGTTTAGTTAGGCAAAATGTTCATTAGCAGAGTTTTATTTATTAGATTTAGATTAGTTTCAAAAAAAGATAAAAAAAGCTTGTTAGTAACAAAAAAGGGTGTAAGTTTGCACCCGCTAAAAACGGCAACGTTTTTAGAAAAGAAAGTTCTTTACAAATTGTTTTATTGGAGTTGAAAACGTTTTAAAAATGGGTTCAAAAAAAAACCTTCAAAAAAACATTGTGAGATTAAAAAAAGGGTTTTATATTTGCACCCGCTTAACGAGGAAACGAGTTAAGAAACACAGAGAAATAAGTTCATTAACATATTGAATTGACAGCGTAGATAATAACTGGAAACGGTTATTATCAACAAAAAAGAATAAACCATTTTGAGTACCAACATTTAATTCCATTAGTTGTTAAAAGTAATAGTCGAAAGACTTAAAAATTTAACGATGAAGAGTTTGATCCTGGCTCAGGATGAACGCTAGCGGCAGGCTTAACACATGCAAGTCGAGGGGTAACATTGTGCTTGCACAGATGACGACCGGCGCACGGGTGCGTAACGCGTATGCAATCTACCTTTTACAGGGGAATAGCCCAGAGAAATTTGGATTAATGCCTCATAGTATATAGTTGTGGCATCACAATTATATTAAAGATTTATCGGTAAAAGATGAGCATGCGTTCTATTAGTTAGTTGGTAAGGTAACGGCTTACCAAGACTACGATAGATAGGGGCCCTGAGAGGGGGATCCCCCACACTGGTACTGAGACACGGACCAGACTCCTACGGGAGGCAGCAGTGAGGAATATTGGACAATGGGCGAGAGCCTGATCCAGCCATGCCGCGTGCAGGAAGACTGCCCTATGGGTTGTAAACTGCTTTTATACAGGAAGAAACACTGCTACGTGTAGCAGCTTGACGGTACTGTAAGAATAAGGATCGGCTAACTCCGTGCCAGCAGCCGCGGTAATACGGAGGATCCAAGCGTTATCCGGAATCATTGGGTTTAAAGGGTCCGTAGGTGGACAATTAAGTCAGAGGTGAAATCTTGCAGCTCAACTGTAAAATTGCCTTTGATACTGGTTGTCTTGAGTTATTATGAAGTAGTTAGAATATGTAGTGTAGCGGTGAAATGCATAGATATTACATAGAATACCAATTGCGAAGGCAGATTACTAATAATCAACTGACACTGATGGACGAAAGCGTGGGTAGCGAACAGGATTAGATACCCTGGTAGTCCACGCCGTAAACGATGGTTACTAGCTGTTCGGACTTCGGTCTGAGTGGCTAAGCGAAAGTGATAAGTAACCCACCTGGGGAGTACGTTCGCAAGAATGAAACTCAAAGGAATTGACGGGGGCCCGCACAAGCGGTGGAGCATGTGGTTTAATTCGATGATACGCGAGGAACCTTACCAGGGCTTAAATGTAGATTGACAGGACTAGAGATAGTTTTTTCTTCGGACAATTTACAAGGTGCTGCATGGTTGTCGTCAGCTCGTGCCGTGAGGTGTCAGGTTAAGTCCTATAACGAGCGCAACCCCTGTTGTTAGTTGCCAGCGAGTCAAGTCGGGAACTCTAACAAGACTGCCAGTGCAAACTGTGAGGAAGGTGGGGATGACGTCAAATCATCACGGCCCTTACGTCCTGGGCTACACACGTGCTACAATGGTAGGGACAGAGAGCAGCCACTGGGTGACCAGGAGCGAATCTATAAACCCTATCACAGTTCGGATCGGAGTCTGCAACTCGACTCCGTGAAGCTGGAATCGCTAGTAATCGCATATCAGCCATGATGCGGTGAATACGTTCCCGGGCCTTGTACACACCGCCCGTCAAGCCATGGAAGTTGGAAGTGCCTGAAGTCCGTCACCGCAAGGAGCGGCCTAGGGTAAAGTCGATAACTAGGGCTAAGTCGTAACAAGGTAGCCGTACCGGAAGGTGCGGCTGGAACACCTCCTTTCTAGAGAAAGACGACTATTGGAAAATAGTAAACAAGGAAAAGAGATTGTTTATTCTTAGCTGTTAATTTAAAATACAAACTATTATAGTTAGAGTCTCATAGCTCAGCTGGTTAGAGCGCTACACTGATAATGTAGAGGTCGGCAGTTCGAGTCTGCCTGAGACTACTAAGTATAAAAGTAAAGGAAATTCTAGAAGCTAGAGTAGTGGTTATAAGTACTAACTACTAACTACTAATTACTATCTACTAGTAATTGGGGGATTAGCTCAGCTGGCTAGAGCGCCTGCCTTGCACGCAGGAGGTCATCGGTTCGACTCCGATATTCTCCACGAATTAATGTAAAAATTAATTAATTAAAAGATGTAACAATTCGTTGGTACATTAATACATTATAAAATTGATACATTGATAAACGTTCATTGACATATTGAAAAAGATACATAAAAATACATTAAGATATTTGATTATGTAGTATTGCACATACTATATAAGATATATTTTAAACAATAATAATTCGTTGTTAGTTAAAGTTTACGAGCTTTTAACTAATAACAAACTCATTAAAAAAGCAAAAAGTACAATAAGCTAAATAAGGGCGTATGGGGAATGCCTAGGCTCTCAGAGGCGATGAAGGACGTGATAAGCTGCGAAAAGTTGCGGGGATTGGCACATACAAATTGATCCGCAAATATCCGAATGGGGCAACCCACTATATTGAAGATATAGTATCCTTAGGGAGGTAAACCCGGAGAACTGAAACATCTAAGTACCCGGAGGAGAAGAAAACAAAAGTGATTCCGTAAGTAGCGGCGAGCGAACGCGGATTAGCCCAAACCAGTAATGTTACGGCATTGCTGGGGTTGTAGGACCACGATATTCAGACCATGAAAAAGTAGAACACTTTGGAAAGAGTGACCATAGAGGGTGATCCTCAAGGGTAGGTAAAGATTGGCGCGATAGTGGTATCCTG